>JBAYHR010000009.1:0-5605 GCA_041666045.1 Minisyncoccota bacterium | reverse complement strand
CAGTTAATACTTGATTAGCTGGATCTGCGTCAAAAGTTCCATAAATAAGAGATTTAATTCTATCATTCGCTTCACTTCCTCTGTCTTGATTGTCTATAAATAATTTATTGCTTCCAGTTTCATGATACCCTGCTTGATAACCAAGAAATACATTTCCTGCACCTATCGTATTTGAATATCCTGCTTGATAACCAAAAAATGAATTTTCATATCCACTTGAAATTATATATCCTGATGATGCTCCTAAAAATGTATTTTTTCCGCCAGATGTAACAGATTTTCCAGCCTGATAACCTAAAAATGTATTGGCTTCTGTTCCATCTATCTTTCCTGCTCTCACATTATTTACTCTAAAATTAAGAGGAATATTATCTGTTGTTCCGATAAAATTTGTTCCATCAACTGTTCCAGAATTTCCTGTTAAACCCCAACCACCAGTCACAACACAATTAGTAGCACCCGGAAGACAACCTGGATTAAGGGTAGCTCCTGGAGCATAAGGCCAATCGGTGGCAAAAACATTTATTGTCGCTGAAAAAATAAACAAGAAAACAAAAAATAGAATTAAAAATAAATTATTTTTAGAAATATGTTTTAGAAAATTCATATTAATATTATAACTCAATATAAAAAAGAATACAAATATTTTATTTTCTAGCGGAGATTATAGTTTCTGCCACGTTATTAGGCACGATGTCATAACGAACAAATTCCATAGTGAATGATGCTCTACCTTCTGTCATAGAACGAAGTCCTGTCATATATCCGAACATTTCTGAAAGTGGAACAATCGCTTTAAGAACTTTATTCATTCCACGATCTTCCATACCTTCAATAATTCCACGTTTTGAAGAAAGATTTCCTGTAACGTCTCCCATGAATTTTTCCGGAGTAACAACTTCAACTTTCATCATAGGTTCAAGAATAACCGGACTTGCTCTTCTGCATGCGTCTTGCACCGCCATAGACGCTGCGATTTTGAAAGCCATTTCGTTTGAGTCCACTTCGTGATAACTACCATCCCAAAGTTCAACAGAAACATTTACCATTTTAAATCCTGCAAGAATTCCACGATCAAGACCTTCTTTAAATCCTTTTTCACAGGCTGGAATATATTCTTGTGGAATAACTCCTCCTTTAATAGTATTGATAAATTCAAAAGCATCGGAACGTTTTGTATTTTTTGGTAAATCTTCAACTTCTTCTTTTGTAAGAATTGTCATTGGTTTTACTTTTATCTTAACGTGACCATAGTTTCCACGTCCTCCTGATTGCTTAATATATTTTCCTTCTGCGTCTGAGCTACCTGTAATTGTCTCACGGTAAGCTACTTGTGGTTTACCAACATTTGCTTCAACTGTAAATTCTCTTTTCATACGATCAACAATAATTTCCAAATGAAGTTCTCCCATTCCCGCAATGATTGTCTCCCCTGTTTCTTGGTCAGTAGAAACTTTAAAAGTAGGATCTTCTTGAGCAAGTCTGTTTAAAGCCATACCCATTTTTTCTTGGTCAGCTTTTGTTTTTGGTTCTATGCGAAGTGAAATAACTGGTTCAGGAAAAATAATTCTATTCAACTCAATTGGTTTTTCTTCGTCACAAATAGTATCTGAAGTAATTGTATCTTTAAGTCCTACCGCTGCTGCTATTTCTCCAGCAAAAACTTTTTTCACTTCTTCTCTGTCGTTCGCATGCATACGCAAAATTCTTCCGATACGTTCTTTATTTCTTGTACGAGGATTGTAAACATAACTTCCTGAAGATAATGTTCCAGAATAAACTCGGAAGAAAATAAGTTGTCCAACGAATGGATCTGTCGCAACTTTGAATGCAAGAGCTGAAAAAGGCTCTTCATCTGAAGCATTTCTTACGATAGGTTCATCATTATTATTTGGATCTGTTCCACCGATTGGAGGAATATCAAGTGGTGATGGAAGATAATCTACAACTCCATCAAGCACTAATTGCACTCCTTTGTTTTTTAATGCAGATCCTGCGTAAACTGGGAAGATTTCGTTGTTTATAACTCCTTTTCTTAAAAGTTTTTTAAGGGTTGCCATATCAGGAATTTTTCCTTCAAAGTATTCGTTCATTATTGCATCGTCTTGTTCCACTATTTTTTCAATAAGCTCATTGTGATATTTTTCTGCGTCAGTTTTTAAATCTTCCGGAATTTCTTTTTCAATAACTTTATTTCCCATTTCACCTTCAAAATAATATGCCTTCATGGTCAAAAGATCCACAACTCCTTCATGTTTTTCTTCAAGACCAACCGGTATTTGCATTCGAACAGCTTTTTTTGTAAGACGTTCTAAAATCGTGGCATAAGAATGTTCAAAAGATGCGCCAGTTCTGTCTAATTTATTTATAAAACAAATACGAGGAACCTTCGCTTCGTCAGCATAACGCCAGTTTGTTTCAGATTGAGGTTCTACTCCAGCAACCCCGTCAAATACCACCACCGCACCGTCAAGAACACGAAGAGAACGTTTTACTTCAACTGTAAAATCAATGTGTCCTGGTGTATCAATAATATTAAAACGATGTTTCTTTGTCTTGTCAGTTCCAGCATAAGTTGGAGTCCAGAAACAAGTAACAGCAGCAGAAGTAATAGTGATACCTCTTTCACGCTCTTGTTCCATCCAGTCTGTAGTTGTCTCCCCTTCATGAACTTCACCTATTTTATGTGATACACCTGTATAAAAAAGCACACGTTCTGTTGTTGTTGTTTTACCAGCATCAATGTGAGCAATAATTCCAATATTTCTAACTTTCTCTAGTGGATAATCTCTTTCCATAATTTAATAATTCTAACTTTAATAATAAAGAATACTTTGTTGTAACATCACTCGTACGTTGTGCCTGTGTAAACACAGTCACACGCTCCTCGTTTGTTACAATAAAAAAACGCGTTTTGCGTTAAAGATACTATATAATATAAACACTTTTTTTGCAAATAAAAAGCCACTAGATAAGTATAGTGGCTTTAAACATTAAATATTAGTTTCAAATTTACTCAAAACAGCTTCTTCTTTAGAAAATTTGTATATTGCAAAAATAAAAACAAACGGCATAACCACAACAGAAATTGGAAGAAAAAGTGGGTTGAAATATTTGGCTAATCTTTTTTCATTATTTTTTATATTATTTTTTAAAATTTCTTTCAAATTGTCTTCTCCAAAAGTTAGAACGAAACCAAAGAAAACTGAAATTGGAACAAAAATAATATAATAATAATAAAGAAAAGAAAAGAAAGCTTGTGGTGGAATATTTATGTATTTTAATACTCCACTTATCCAGCCAATAAAAAAAACAAATAACATTACAAATATAATAATAAAATTTGCAATTGAAATTCTATTTATTAAAAGCCAAAATAAAATTTTTCCGTTTTTCTTTTTTAGAGCATCTTTAGTTTCTAATTCAACCAACCAAAACCAGCCAGCTGAAAGAGCTACGCCTAGAATTATTCCTCCAATTTTGTGAACAAAAAAATGTCCTAAAATTGGAAAAGCTATCATCAATCCAAAATTAATTATTGTTACTAATAACAAACAATAATTATCAAGAAAATTCCAAAAAGAATCTCTCGTTTTTAAGCTTGGAAAATTTATTTTCATATTTATTTAATTTTTAAAGAAATTAATACTTGAAAGATTTACCTTTAAACTACCATTTCAAGATATTTTGTCAACCCAAATAAAAAATCCCCTTTCGGGGATTTTAATAAAATTATTTAACTAAATTTTTTCTCATAATCTCAAGGGCTTCTCGTATCGATTTAGAATCTTGTTCATTTGAAGCTTTTTCAGGATTATAATTTCTTTCCATATTTTTTTATTATTTTAATTCTTCTAAATCTTCTGGTTTTATATTTTTCAAAAACTCTCCTCTTGCGGGATCAAAAACTGCATCACCTTCAAAAAGTAAAACTATCTTACCATCTTTAGTCTTCATTTTTTTTCCTTCTAATAAAATTTTTTTCTGTTCTTCAGAATATTCACCAAACTCTCCTGTTTGTAGATTAAACCTTTCCATATATTTCTTACCAAGCGAAGTGTGCGAATGCTTTGTTTGATTCTGCCATCTTGTGAGTATCTTCTTTCTTCTTTATAGCTGAACCTTCGTTTTTTGAAGCTAAAATAAGTTCTTCAGCAAGTTTCAAATGCATTGGTTGTCCTTTTTTACTACGAGCAGCATCACGAATCCAACGCATTGCAAGCATAAGTCTTCTTTCTGGACGAACTTCATGAGGCACTTGATAATTCGCGCCTCCAATTCTTTTTGATTTAACTTCGGTCAAAGGTCCAGCATTTTTCATTGCCAAATCAAAAATTTCCAAAGGATTTGGATTTCCTGTTTTTTCTTTTATCACATCAAAAGCCTGATACATTACTTTTCTTGCAGTCTCTTTCTTTCCAGACCACATTGTATAGTTAATAAACTTCTCCAATTTCTGAGAATTGTACATGAAGTCAGGTCCTACTATATTTCTATTTTTTACTTTTCGTCTCATATTATTTTTTAAATTACCTCCCCTTCGTCCCCTCCTTAATCAAGGAGGGGAAATAGGGGTGGTTTTTATTTTTTACTTTCTTTTTTTGGTCTCTTATTTCCATAAAGTGATCTACTTTGTCTTCGCTTTTCAACTCCTTGAGTATCAAGAACTCCACGAACAATGTGATATCTTACTCCGATCAAGTCTTTCACACGTCCTCCACGAAGCATAACAACTGAGTGTTCTTGTAAATTGTGTCCTTCTCCTGGAATATAAGCTGTGACTTCCATACCATTAGTCAAACGAACTCTTGCGATCTTACGTAAAGCTGAGTTTGGTTTCTTTGGAGTAGTTGTTGTAACTTTTGTACAAACTCCTCTTTTAAATGGAGCTGGGAAATATACTGGTTTATTTTTTAAAACATTAAATCCACGAGCCAAAGCAACCGTCTTTGATTTTCGGCGAGTTATGATTCTACTTTTTTTAACTAATTGATTAATTGTAGGCATATTTCTAAAATAAAAGAGTCCGAAGACTCATGTAGTAATCTACTACAAAGTCCAAAAAATTGCAAATATTTTAAAATTATAGAGTAATTATACGATAAGAAATATAAATTCTAGCGGTTCCATCTCCAACAAGAGAATCAGCATCAGCTTGAATAAATAAATCTACATTATCTCTAAACTGATCCCCATCACCAGCCGTACCACATACCGTAAAATAATCAACACCACTTAAAAGACCTGACCCAACACAAGATTTCTGAGGAGTAGAAGCTGTGTCTATTATTAAATTCAACTGCTGAGAAGTAAAAGGGATTGTATTAGCTGTGAAATTCATACTTGCACTAATAACCTCAATAGCTTCACCTGCTCCAACAGAAATTCCAGTATTAATAAGAATAGAATTTGCTGTTTGAATTTGTGCTGCAGATAAATCAACAAAGGTTTCTTGTAATATAGAAGCACCTCCTGCTGGAGTTTCCCAAGTTGCTAAACCATCTGCATCAGAAGTCAGAACTTTTCCTGCGCCAGGAACTCCTTGCGTTATTTTAATTTTACCATTCACAGTTAATACTTGATTAGCTGGATCTGCGTCAAAAGT
>JBAYHR010000008.1:0-29288 GCA_041666045.1 Minisyncoccota bacterium | reverse complement strand
CCAGTGCGTGGGGCTTTCTCCGAGCGTACAGGGCAGTTTCAAGCCACCACGCACGCGGAGCGTGCGAAGTCATTACCTCACTTTGTTTTGGAAATAGGTGCGAGTTTGGTACAATAGAGACACTAATTTTCTTTTTTAATTTTCTACATTAACTTTGTGAAGTCTTGTGTAAATTAAATACACAACTAATGTAATCAAAATTAGATTTAAGGCAATAAGTAATTCCACTATTAAAAGATAATTTATTTTATTTTCTGTTTCTTTTGTTTGTTGAGGACATGGTTCTGCTAAGACAGTAAATTTATCTGTAGCTTCATAAAAATTACCAGCTTTGTCAAATGCTTTAACAGAAACTTCTTTTTCTCCCGGGTTTTGATTGGATAAAACATAAACATTATTTTTACCAATTTCCAAAGAAGCGTTAACAATTATATTATTGATTGCTATTTCATAATGATCTATGCCTGAAGTTTCATCAATGGCGTCAAAAGATAAGCGAGGTTTTGGATTGGACGTTTCTTTTCCATCAGGAAATTCAATTGAAAAAGGTTTTGGTGGAACAGTATCAATATTAAATTTAAAATGAGTTGTATCATTCCAACCGGCAGAATTTCTTAAACGAATATGTAAATACCAAGTGCCATCGGCAACGTTTTTATAAGTATGAGAACTGGATAAACCTTGAGAAGTTTTTGGAAGTTCTGTATCGGGATTTTGGTCGCCGTAAATTCTAACTCCTGTTATATTCTTTTGCAATGTCCATTTAAAACTTGGATTATTGTCGTTATACCATTTTTCAGAATCAGGATGAGTTGTGGATGTAATTTGAGCTTCTGATGGCACATTTGAGGCTGTTTGAACTGTTGGTTTTGGTTCTGTTGGTGCGACATAAGGAGTAACAGAAGAATTTAAAGTAAAAATACCGGGCAGAGAATTTGTGAGAACATTTGTACCCAATCCATCATTTGCAAGCACTGATGCGGAAGAAAAAGACAATTCTGCTTGCCAAGTTGCTTTTACTTTAAAAGTGACACTTAAAATTTTTCCACGTGTTCCTGTAAAACCGGGATTAGGAATAACACCTTCAAAAGATATATTTCCATTTTCTCCAGAATCATAATAAGAAGGTTCTTGAGCCCAAATAGATAATATTGAAGAAGTTTTGGAAATAGAAATAAATTGAAGTTTGTCTTTTGGGAAGGAGAGTATGCCAGAAACTGCATTGATAGCTTTGTCTGGACTTGAAACTGTGACATCAACTTTAAAAGTATCGCCAACTTTGTATGATCCAGTGGAAGGTGTTGTTTGGATAGTGGCTGCCGAAGCCTTTAATCCAGTTATTGAGAATAAAAAAACAAAAAACAAAGCAAGTAAAATTTTTTTCATCCCGTTAGAAATAGGAAATCTTTAGATTTCCGTAGTTAATTTAATTTTTAATAATTTCGACATAATACTGTGCCTTAAATACATCAAGGAAAATATAATAACTGAGGGATTTCTAACGGGATTCATTTTAATTTAAATTTCAATTTCTTTAAAAAATGTTTAGCAATAAAGAAAAGAAATATAATAAGAAGTAATAATAGAACTATATATATAATTATACTTGTATTTTTGTACCAAACAAGAGGATTTTGTGGAGAAATCTTTTCTATTCTTTCATTTCCATTTTTATCAGATGCTTTTATAAAAATATAACTTTGAAGTTGTTGGTCTTTTAAAAGATAGGGGCTTTTTGACTTTTGCCATCTGCTAAAAGATAACCAAGAAATTCCGAGTTTTGACTCCAAAACTTTGTAATTATCTATGCCGGATATTTTATCAACAGCGCTGAATACCAAGAAATATTTTCTATCAAAAATGTTTGGGTCACTTGCAACTGCTGGAATGAAACTCTCTGGGCTTTCCTCGTCTTTTACTTTTGAAATTTTTGATATTTCATAATCAGCCTGTCCAGAAACCTCAAAGCTTATTTTGTCGGTGCTTAGTTTAGACTCTGAACTTTCTTCGTTATTTAACAACGCTTTAGCGTTTATTATTTCAACATTTCCAATGCCTTCTTTTTTTGTTTTAAAAATTAATGACGCAATATATCCATTTTTTCCAATGTATCCGCCCGGAACAATTCCGGAGAAATTAAATTGTCCACTGGAAGAATCTTGTGTTTTTTCCACCCAAAAATTAATTATTGAATTTCCGTCTCTAATGTCATTTAGTTCTAAAATATCGGTTGGGAAAACTATTGTGCCTTCAATGGCGTTTATTGTTTCGTCTTCAGTATCAAGGGTTACGTCAATTTGAAAAATTTCTCCGACTTTCATTAAATTGCTTCCAGGGATCAGATTTATTTGTGAAGCACTGGCGGAAGATGCGAAGAACAGCAAAAGAAATGCAACTGACAATATTATTATTTTATTTTTTATTTTATTCATATTTTTTTATCCTGTCCAATTATAAGCTAATATACTAAAATCAATTAAATTTACTTTAGCATCACTATTCAAATCAACTTTTGCAGGAGGGGAAGGTTTCTTGTACCAAAATGCCATTATAGAGAAATCAACTAAATTTACTTTACAGTCACCATTTAAGTCGCCCCTAGAAGAACAACTTTTTTCTTGTTTTAAAACATTTTTATCACCAACTAAGAATGAAATAGTTTTTCCAAATGATGTTATTTCATTTAAAAGAGTTGCTTTTGATTTTGTGTCGTGGTTTCCAAACTCAAGAGGAACTGTGTCAAAATTATAAAGATATGCTCCATTTGTATCAGATTTTATTTTATTAATATATTCTTGATCAGAATGAACAGAAATTGTAACATCACTTGATGGAACAGTTTGACCGAAGATTGCTATATTGTCTCCTTTTTTAACTTCTGTTTTATCAACATTAATAGTAGGAGCTAGAAAAATTCCTCCAATTTGAGTATTGGAACCATAAGTTATATATGCTGGAAAAGTAAATAATGTAGAACGATTACCAACATTATCTTCGCCATAAACAGAGAATGTATAACTACCAGTTGAAAGATTGCTCAAGGTTACAGAAAATGACGCGTCAGGTCCAGCTATTGTTGTTATGGCTATTTGTCCATCTTTAAGAATAGTAACCTTACTTAATGGATATGCTCGTCCTGTAAAAGTTATTCCTGTGGTAATAACTTCAATAGGAGTGGTTCCTCCACCTCCTCCACCTCCGCCCCCACCAGAAGGAGTAACAGTTGCAGTCGCTGAAGCGCAGATTTTTGTTGTGTAAGCGCTAGAATCTCCAACGTGCGCATTTGTTATTCCAGAAATTGAAGCTACCGTGGCTTCATATCCAGCGCAACTGCCACTTTGATATCCCACGGAAACTGTTCCAGAAGAAATTGAAAGACAGGCGTTGTTTGCATAATTAGATTGAGTGTTTTCTTCAATATGAGCGTTTGTTGTACTGGAAAGCCTTGCGACTGTGACTGAAGTTCCAGCGCAAGAATTTCCTATTCCTGAAACACCACTGCAACAAACATATTTTGAATAATTAGATTGGCTTTGAAGTTCGGAATGCGCGTTTGAAGTTCCTGATATTCTAAAAACCGTTGTGTCTGGAGAATTGCAAACAGTTGCAATTGAACAAGTAAGAACAGCGTAGGCATAATGTCCACTAAATAAAATTACAGAAGCAAAAATTAATCCCGTTAGAGATAGAAAACGACTTAAGCGATTTTTAAGATAACGTTTACCCATACCAGTTTTTAAATATTTTTCTCTCGACCGAGCATCTTGCTCATTTAAACACGCTTCGTAATAAATAATCTCGTAAGGAATATACTTTTTTGTAAAATTAGAAAGACCGTCATTGTGTTGCTTAAGTCGTTTCCGTAAGTCATTTGTACTTCCTGTATACAATTTACCATTTTTTTTGCTTTTTAATAAATAAGTGTAAAACATAACTTTTTGATCTCTAACGGGATTAAAATTATTATTTTTTCATTTTTCATTTTTACTAAAACACAAAAGTATAAGCAACAGTTAATAATCCTCCCAATGTGCTAATCCAATTTGTTGTATTTGAAAGTACGCCATTATATGTTCGGATCGTCTGCCCCGCAGAACTATCAATATCCGTAGCATCAACCTTGCTTAAATTTTGCGTAGCTCCTGCAAGCAAAGTTACAACTCTTTGTGTTCCACCTACTGAAGAAAGAATTTTTGGATGTGAAGCACTATCTGTATTAGTAAAAGCTCCAGAAATTATTAATCCACTAGTAAGACTAATACTTCCAGAAGTGCTATTTATAGCCAAATTATTAAGAGTTAATCCATTTAAGTTAAGTATTGCTCCAATTGCACCAGCACCTAAAGTTAATGTTGAACTAGTTACTGTAATAGAAGCTCCTGCTGATACAGTTAAAGTTCCAAGACGATAATAAACATTTCCACTTATAGTTGAACCTGTATTTAATGTTAAATCATTAGTTACATATCCTGTAGATGAATTTGACCAAGTTCCTGAAACATCAATAGTAGTTGTTCCTCCGTTTATTCCAGTAGATGAAACTATTAAATCTGTAGCGTGAATTGATTGTCCATTTATAACAGGATTTCCTGAACCTGATAAAGTGAGTGTTGTTGTAGTAATAGCATTCGTTAATGTATATGTTGTAGGTGCTCCACCTAAAGATATATTATTCCAAGTATAACCTGCTAATGTTAGTGTTGCTCCTGAAGAAAAAGCTAATGTTATTCCAGTATCAATAATTGTTCCAGCAGTATAGGTTAAAGTTCCAGTCCCTTTACGACAAAAATTTCCTCCACCTGCTAAAGTAATAGTGCCTGCTGTATTTATAGTTAAATTTAGATTTATATATCCTCCGCCTGTCCAAGTACCAGTACCATTTAGTACTAGATTTGTAGTACCAGTTACTGCAACTGTTCCAGAAGTCAAACCACCACCAGCATAAATAGTAAATCCATTTATTGTTTGAGCTGTTGTACCAGCTAGGGTTAATAATCCATCTACATTCCAATCATCTATTAAAGTAAAAGTTTGTGAAGTGCCAGTAAAAATAAAACCAGCTGGCCACGTTTTACCATTTGATGTTAGGTTTGCTGTTGCAGAAGCAATCATAGCAACAGTTCCTGAAACATTCATACTTGCTCCAAGAGTAATATTACCTGAAACGGTAATAGCATAACTCATTGTTATAGTGTTTGTGTAATTTGTGAAGTCTATTGCATTAGCCACTCTACTTGAAGCATTTACTGTACAGTCAGGACTTGAAGCGTCAAAAGTTGCTATGTTTCCATCAGAAGCAGTTGGTACAGCACCAAGACTCCAGTTGCCTGCAGTTCCCCAATTACTATCTGTTGAACCATCAAAAATATTTGCTGCCGCTTGCGCGTGATTGGTTGGCAAAATAAAAAATACGGCAAATACTATTGCAAAAAAGATACTTATAAATATTTTTTTATTATTTTTTCTTTTCATATATAGAACATAATTTAATTAAAAGTCTATTTTAGGATTAATTAAAATAAAAATACATAAGCGATTGTTGGTAATACAGATGAATCTTTCCAATTCGTTGCATTTGATAATACTCCACCATAAGACCATATCGTCTGCCCCGCAGAACTATCAATATCCGTAGCATCCACTTTGCTTAAATTTTGCGTAGCACCTGCCAGTAAAGTTACAACTCGTTGCGTTCCCCCCACCGAAGAAACAAGAGACACGTGCGAAGCAGAATCAACATTTGAAAACAATCCTCCTATAACAAGTCCGCTTGCAAGCGAAATAGTCCCAGTTCCAGTAATCCTAAAATTATTTAGAGTTAATCCATTAAGATTTAGTGTTCCTACTCCAGTAAAATAGAAAGTAGAATTTGTTATAATAACTGTACCTGCTGTATAAGTAACTGTATTTGTTGCAAAACAAACATTACTGCCAAATGTTATTGTTCCTGCGGTATTAAAAATAAAATTAATCCTTATATTGGTATAATTTGTGCTATTAGGACAATTAATTGTTCCTGTGCCGTTCATTATGATTGTGGATGTTCCACCAACATAGCCTGTTGTTCCATTCTGAGTAAAATTACCTCCCACATTAAGATTATAAATACCATTTATAGTTTGAACAGTAGTGGTCACTCCTATAGTTACATTACCACTAAATGAATTATCTGTAGTTTGTGTTATTGTTGCAGGATTCCCAGTTAGTGAAAGGTTTCCCCAACTCATTCCGTTTGTTGCAAGTGTCGTATTTGTAGAAATATTTAATGTTGAACCTGTTGTTACCATAGTCCCAGCAGTATAAGTAAGAGTTCCAGTATTGTAATAAACATTTCCAGAAATAGTGATAGTTCCTGCTGTATTGAAAGTGAGATTTAATCTTAATTGCCCTGAGCTAGAATTACTCCAAGTTCCGGTGCCGTTCATTACTATGTTAGTTGTTCCTGATGTTGTTCCTGTAGTATTTGAAAGTAAGCTTCCACCTGCATAAATAGTTTGACCATTTATTACTTGTGCTGTTGCTCCATTCAAATCTAGTCTTCCATCTATATCCCAGTCATCTGCGAGAGTATAAGTCTTTGAAGTTCCTGAGAAAGCAAATTCATTCGGCCAAGTTTTGGTATTAGATGTTAATGTGGCCGTTGCATTTACTACAAGTAAACCACTTCCACTTATACCCATTGAAGCTCCTAGAGTAATATTACCTGAAACAGTAATCTGATAAGTCATTGTGATAGTATTCGTATAGTTTGTAAAATCTATTGCATTAGCTACACGAGCTGAAGTATTTACAGTACAGTCGGGCGAAGTTGCATCAAAAGTAGTAACATAAGTATCAGTTGCGGTTGGCACTGTTCCTTGAGACCAGTTTGCCGCTGTTCCCCAATTACTATCTGTTGAACCGTCAAATATATTTGCTGCCGCTTGTGCGTGATTTGAAAAAGAAAAAGAAATTATAAAAACTGCTGTAATTATTGTAGTTGCAAATATTATTTTTTTAAATATTTTTTTCATCCCGTTAGAAATAGGAAATCTTTAGATTTCCGTAGTTGATTTATTTATAATAATTTCTATACATTTCATAATTTATTTATTTCACGAAACATAAATTAACTTTTTAATTTCTAACGGGATTCATCATATTTATTTTAAATTTTTCTTCTGAGTGCGCTAAAATACATCAATTATTCTAACCATAAATCCGCTACCTGTTTTTTAAGTTCTGGAATATGAATTGTCGCTGTGTCCCATACTTTTTTAGGATCTATTTCATAATATTCATGAGCGATAAAATTCCTAAGTCCGACAACTGAAGTCCAGCGAATTTCCGGGTTTCTTTCTCGAATTTCATTTGGGAAATGCGTAGATGCTTCACCAATAATGACTATCGCCATCAGAACGGCATTATACGTTTTTGTATCCAAAACAAAAGATTTAAAATCATAGTCTTTTATAAATGCTTGTATATCATCACAAGCTTTTAAAATATCTTCTCTAAAATGTATTAGCGTGCGTTCCATATTTTTATACCATTATAGTTTCCTTCAAAATCTGGTCGCGAAAAACCGATTTGAGCATTTTTTTATCTACAATATCTACCGTTTTGCCAAGTTTTTTTTCTAAATAATCTTTCAAGTCAACCATATCAAAAAGAGAAAAACTTTTATTTTCCTCAACAGTAAAAAGTACGTCTATATCGCTCAAAAGAGTATCTTCACCTCGCGCCGATGAGCCGAAAAGACCCAGTTCAGATAAGTGGTATTTTGAAGTTAAATATGGCTTTTCTTCTGTTAATTTGTCTAAAATTTGTTCTTTTGACATAAATTTATCTTAACATATTTTACCGATTTTGGCATTTATTTTTTTATTTTTTTAAATATTTTTTTCATCATTTAATTAAAAATCTGTTGTGGGATTATGTCTTTGTCACATAAACTACGAGAGTTGATCTTGTGACAGTTGAAGCAGAATCACATACAAATTCTATTATGTCGCCAGCCGTTACTGCTGTTGAAGTCCAACTTGCCACTACTGCTGTTCCAGAAATTGCTCCGGAAGTTAAAGGTTTATTACCAGCTCCAATTATAGTAGTTCCACTCCTTTTTATATCAAATTGAATAGAACCGGAAACGTCGTTTGTAACAGACCAATTGGTTATTGTTCCATTGTATGGAATGGTTATATAGCCTTTTGATCCAGTTGAAACAACTCCACCTTGTCCATCAAGAGTTATTCCAAAACCGCCTGTGCGTGTATTTGAAAGATCTGTTTGATCTGCAAGTGTTCCAGTAATTGAACCCCAAGTTCCGCCACCAGCTGATGCTCCCCAAGTAGGTACGCCACTAGCTAATTTTAATACGTATCCATCTGGATTTGCTCCAACAGATAATTTTGAAAGCGATGTTGTTGTATCTGCGTAAAGAAGATCTCCAACAGCGTAAAGTGATTGACCTGTTCCTCCCAAGGTTGCTCCTACTGGAGTGAATCCTGTTGCTAGAGAACCTGATGACAATGCGCCGACTGTTACTATAGAAGAAGCGCCTAAAGCTAATGCGTCCGTATTTCCGTTAAGTTTTTGAATTGCTTGTAAAACAGTATCTGTGCCAGCAACTGTTCCTGCTCCGCTTGTGTATCCTGTTAACGGCGCGGCAATCACTTGCGCATCTGTGTAATACAAATTTGTTCCTTGGGCAATATCAGAAGTTGTTAAGGTTACGGCGCCTGTTGCTCCGTTTACTGACAAAACTGTATCTGTTGGGGTGAGTAATTGTTGCCAGTCTGTTAATAATGTTGGATTGGTTCCTGCAAGAATATAACTTGTGCTTGAATCGGTTCTCACGGCAACATCACCAGTTTCAGCAGTTAAAGCAAGCATTGTGACTTCGCTGGCAACAACAAAAGTATTTGAAATTGTAATTAACGGTAATTGAGCGCTTGGAATTTTTCCGTCAGATCCTAAAGTTGCGACTCCATCTACTGCGCCTTTTTGCGCCAAAAATACCGGATCTGTTTCTGTATATGAAGTTAAGTATGTTTGTAAATCAGAAATCTGACTTTCAGTTATTGAAATGCCAGTAGATTTATCCCAAGCGGTGAAGATGGGATCAGATTCAGTAGAAAGATAAGTAGTAGAATCAAGTCCTAACAATCCTGCAGTAACTTTCATTAAACCTGTGCCAGTACCTAAATTAGTGAATGTTTGCGGTGTAGTTTGATCAAGATGTAAAGATAAAGAATCTGTTTCAGCAGCTAAATATGGCCCTCCGAAATCTGAAACTTGAGATTTAGTTATTGAAATGCCAGTAGATTTATCCCAAGCGGTGAAGATTGGATCTGTTTCTGTATATGAAGTTAAGTATGTTTGTAAATCAGAAATCTGACTTTCAGTTATTGAAATTCCTGTTGATTTATCCCAAGCGGTGAAGACGGGATCAGATTCATCAGTTAAAATAGTCGCATCAGCATCAGGGAAAGTATATGTTCTAAGAGCAGTTGGACCAATTATTTGAAAAGTTCCGTCGCCCGTTTCAGCCCAAGAATGTCCCGGGTTTGGAGTTACCGCTATTACAGTATGAATAATAGAAAAAAATACAATAGCAACTAATATTATATTTATAATTTTAGTGGCACTCCATTTTTTCTTTAAGAATTTTTTTTGATTTCTTTTTTTATTTATCATATTTTATTTATGATTAAGTTTTAAATAAAAGCTATTTTTATTATATCATATTAGTCGGTGTATATAATAGTTGGTTTATGCACTATGGTATCGATTTTAATATCTTTATTTCCGCTAAGAGAATGAGCAGAGTTTGGAATTGGCAAAATAACAGAAGTATCATTACCATCAGTATCTTTAATACTTCCACTATTTAGAGAAAGAGAATCAATTGAACTATAATCAAGATCTGAAGAAGAATTACTTGGAGCGATATTGTAAACGAAAATTAAAGTATCCGTGCCAGAACCACTTTCATATTCTGCTTGTGTTTCTGTAGGATTTCCAGTATTTATTCCAAGGGAAGGCGAGCCAGTTACTTCCACTGGTTTACTAAACACGACATGAATTGATATCGGTCCAGTTCTGTATTTATTATTGCGAACAGGAGAGGTAACATCTAAAACAGTTGTTGTGCCAGATACGGGAATAATTGGAAGAATTATAGGTTCTTCTATTGTGGGTAATTCTTCAATAAGTGGATCTTCTGTTAGAGTTGGAATTGTGATTTCTTCAGCTGGAGGTATTTCATCAACTGTATTTAATATTTTCTCATTTTCTATTTCTTTATTTTTTTCTTGATCTTTTTCTTCTTCTTTTATTTTCTCATTTTCCTCATCCTTATTTTTTTCTGATTTTTCTTCAACGGGGATTTCAGTATTTTCTTCTATATCTGTAATAAATCCATTTAGATCTATAATCTGTTCATCGTTTTGTATCACAACAGTTTCATCTGTGATAATTTCAATTTCTTCAATATTTTCGGCTTTTTCGTTGATAAAATCAGCAATTTTTTCAATAATTATTATTTCTTCAACTTCTTCTTTTACTTTCTCGGGAGATTTTTCTTCAAATTTATTTTCTTCTTTTACGTCTTCAGTTTCTTGTTTTTTTTCGTCAACTATATCTTCTAATATTTCTTCAGTTTGTATTTCGTCGTTCTTTTCCTCTTTCCTGTCTTCTTCGTGATTTTCTTCTTTATCTTTCTTTTCTTTTATTTCTTCATTTTGTTTTTTATCTTTTTCCTCAGCAGAAATATCAACATTATCAATGTTTGCGTCTTTTTTATCATCAGCTTGAATAAAATCTGGTTTGAAAATATAAGAGTTGTAAACAATTATTATTGAAAATAAAACAAAAAAAGAAAATGCAAAATAATGGGCGTGTTTGTGATATGGATGTTTGTGCCATTTTGAATACCATTCAATTTTATTGCATAAATTCTCGTGATGTTTTGAAAGTGAAATTAGTTTTTTAAGCTCCATAAATTTATTATAGCATACTTTTGTACATTAAGAAAGGATATTTTTAAGAAGATTTTTTAAATTTAGTTTGATATAATATTTTTATGCTTTATACAGGGAAAGGAGATGACGGGACAACTAAAACATTCGGTTGTGATCAGCGAATTTCAAAAAGCTCCGCTATTGCTGAGGCTCTTGGTTCTTTAGATGAAATAAATTCCTTTTTGGGTTTTTGTAAAATAAAATCAAAAAAATATGGAGTTAAATTTTCAGAAGAACTTTCTTTTGAAAAAATAGTTTATGATGTTCAAAAAAATCTTTTCATTATTCAAGCGGAAGTGGCTGGTTCAGAAATGCATATTGCAGAAGCAAAAGTAAAAGACATAGAAAAAATAATTAATGATATAGAAAAAGAGTTACCGCCAATAAAATCTTTTTTTATTTCTGGGGGAACAAAACTTGCAGTACTTTTTGATATATCTCGTACTATCGCGCGACGCGCAGAGAGAAGAGTGGTAGAAGTTTCCGAAGAAGGTAAAACAAAAATCAGTGATTTTTCCAAAGCTTATTTAAACAGGCTTTCAAGTTTGCTTTATGCTTTGGCTAGACTAACTAACCATAAATTTGGTATAAAAGAAGATAGCCCTGATTACAAATAGGATTTTATAATGGTGGTTATGGTGTAGCGGTAGCAGTTATGCTTGTTATGAGTCGGGTTTGTTTTTAAGGTGTTTTACATATGGTGGTTATGGTGTAGCGGTAGCACAGAAGCTTGTGGAGCTTTTAGTTCGGGTTCAACTCCCGATAACCACCCCAATTAATTTAATTTTATATAGATAATAAAAATTTCCCCGTTAATTAAATTAACGGGGAAATTGAGGTTATAGATTTTTCCTTGAAAAATCTTCTTTGTGTAAGTCTGCGTCAAAGATATTTATTTTTTTTCCTGAAAAATGTTTAATAATTTCATTAAAACCATAATTAAAGTTTTTTGTTTTATGGCAACGAATATCCTCAAGTAGATTAATAACTTCATCGTCTGTCATGCAGGCGATAGCAAGATATGAGTTTATGTTTCCATTGAATCTTTTTTCAATGAAATTAAAGATTTTTTCTAATTCTTTGAGTAAGTTTTTTCGATAATATTGTTTATCTAAATTAAAATAAACGTTTTTATACATCCAGTTTTTTAATTCAGTAAAAACGATAGCACATGAAGATTTAGAAAAAGAAACTTTTCCTTCTTCTGAACTTTCCATAATAAGGTTGTAGGCAACATTGAACATTCTCTCTCTTTGATTTTTACCGAAATATTTTGCAATTTCAGGCAATGAGTCTTCTTTTAAAAATCCTACTTTAATAGCGTCATTCAAATCAGAAAAAGTATAAGCAATTTTATCAGCGTACATCACAAGAGTTGCTTCTTCTGAAATATTTAAATTTATATTCATTTCATTTGAACCTCTTGAATGATTTAAAATTCCTTCAAGTGTTTCATATGTGAGATTTAAACCATCTCCACTTCTTTCAATTTTCTGGGCAACGACAACACTCATTACGTTATGTGCAAAATTTCTATCAGAAATTTTTTTTATCATCCTTTCTCCTAAATGACCAAATGGTGTGTGTCCTATGTCGTGTCCATATGCTATTGCTTCGGTAAGATCTGTGTTGAGACCTAAAATATTAGCAATTTGAGAAGAAAAGCTCATTACTTCATTTGTGTGAATGAGCCTGTTTCTTACATTTGAATGTATGCTTGGCGGAAAGACTTGAGTTTTGCGTGCAAGTCTTCTATAAGACTTACTTAAGATAAGTTTTTGTTTGTCGCTATAATATGGGGTAAATGTTTTGATTTTAAAATCATCATCAAATGAAAAACGACGCCCTAGACTATTTTCTTGCTTGAAGGCGATATCTTTTAAAGATCCTTCATACTCTGAAAAAATTTCATTATTTTTCATATTATTTAATTTTTAAATTACATTTTGATTTATACTACAACTTGTAATACAAATTGTCAAAATAAATTTTTAAAATAAAAAAATGCATTCTTTAAAAAATTTTAAAGAATGCATTTTAATGATTTCTTCCCTCGTATTTGATGCCGAGAGAAAATGAGTAGCTTTTATTTGTTAAATTATATTCGGGTCCACAAAATATGGTGAACCCACGATATAAATCTTTAGATGATTCTACTTTTGTTTTATCAAAACCTTTTTGATTAAGTTCTATTTCTGTAAAGATACAAATTTTTGGAATTGGAAATCTTTGTTTGAAAGATGCTCCAATCCAAACATTACCGAAGGGTTTGAATTTAGCGTAAGCAAGAATTTTTCTTGTTGGAGTTGCTGACAAAAATAAAGCGATGGAACCTCTGCGAGACTTGGTTGCTCTATCACCCCTTGATTGGTGGGGAATATGTAAATAACTAAAGTATGCTTCCCCGTTTAAATAGCCATAGATTTTTTCTGGAGGAAGTGGAGGGAAATAAATATTTCTTTCCATAATTAAAACAAATCCCACTCGAATTTTATTCCAATACCTGAAAGAATTTGATTTTCTTGTATCAAATTTTTCAGACATCAAATCTACATCCATTCCATAAATTTTAATTCCCACAATAGAATCAAGTTTATAAATAGAACAAAAATTATAAACTGTTTTGAGTTGGCTTTCGCTGTTAAAACGTTTTCTCCAATAGATGGTTTCATTAAAACTTAATTGTTTCAATGTTGATCCTTCAATTGAAGTATTTGTTCTTAAACATATTTGCGCATTACTTTGTAATGCGACAAACATTACAAGTATCACAAATATTTTTTTCATATTGTTTTGTTTTTTAAATTTTGAAGATCATTGTTTATTTATATGAATATTATCATATATTTTTTGTTTTGTCAATAATCTATATTTTTAAAATATGCGATAATTAAAATATGGAAAAAAATCATGTTTCATTTTTAAGAAAGTTGTTTGGTGAAAACGAGGAGCCACGAAAAAAGATATTTCGCAGTATAAAAGCGCAAGCTGATGCTAAAAGAACAATTATGGAAAAAATGGCGGATTGGATGACTTCAAAATTTGGCAACAGTAATTTTTTATGGTTGAACGTAATTTTGTTTACTGTGTGGATACTTATTAATACTAATCAGATAAAAGGAATAATTCCATTTGATCCTTTTCCTTTTAGTCTTCTAACAACAATAGTATCGCTTGAAGCGATTGTTCTTGCAATTTTTGTTCTTATATCTCAAAATCGTGCAGCTAAAATAGATGATTTACGGGAAGAAACTCACTTACAGCTTAATCTTATTTCTGAAAAAGAAATTACCAAACTTATAAAAATGATGGCTTTACTTTTAAAAAAACAGGGGATTGATTTATCTCAAGATCCTGAATTGCATGAAATGATTCGTCCAGTTAATGAGGAAGAAATAGAAAAAAGATTAGAGAAAGAAATTTTGTAATGAAAATTTTAAAAAATTATGATTTAACAAAATTAAATACTTTTGGAATAAAAGCAGAGGCTAAGTTTTTTGTTGAGATAAATAAAGAAGAAGAATTAAAAGAACTTTTTAACTCTTCAGAATTTAAGAATAATGAAAAATTATTTTTAGGCGGAGGAAGTAATATTTTATTTACTAAAGATTTTGATGGTATTGTTGTTTTAAATAAATTAAAAGGGATTGAAGTTGTTAAAGAGGATAATGAATATGTTTTTGTGAAATCTATGGGCGGGGAACTCTGGCATGATTTAGTAGTTTTTTCTGTTCTACACGGATATTCTGGAATAGAAAATTTATCTCTTATTTATGGGACAGTCGGCGCTGCACCAATGCAAAATATCGGAGCTTATGGTTCTGAGATTAAAGATGTGATAGAGAGTGTTGAAGCTTATGATATTACAACGGGAGACCCCTCGACTATACTCGGGGCAAGTAAAAAGATTTTTAAAAATGAAGAATGTGGTTTTGGGTATAGAGATAGTATTTTTAAAAAGGAACTCAAAGGAAAATATTTTATTTCAGCTGTAATTTTAAAATTAAATAAAATACATAATTTAAATATTTCTTATAAAGCCCTTAAGGATTATTTTGAAAAAAATAATTTAGAAGTAAAAAATGTGAAAGATATAAGTGATGCAGTCGTAAATATTCGTCAAAGTAAATTACCTAATCCAAAAGTTTTAGGTAATGCTGGAAGTTTTTTTAAGAATGTTTATGTTGATACTCAAAAATTTGAAAAATTAAAATCAAAATATCCTGACATTTCTTTTTTTAAAGAAGATGAAAGAATAAAAATCCCAGCTGGGTGGCTCATAGAACAATGTGGCCCCGCTAATAGCGGGACAAGCTGGAAAGGGAAGAGAGTTGGAAATGTCGGTGTACACGATAAACAAGCTCTTGTGTTGGTAAATTACGGAGGGGCTACGGGAAAAGAAATTTTGGATTTAGCTAATCAAATAATAAACTCTGTGTTTGAAAAATTTGGCTTAAAATTAGAGTCTGAAGTCAATATTGTATAAAAGTCTATATAGGCTTATAATTGATCTATTATTATAAGTATTTTAATTTTTTAAATTATGAAAAAAAGTATGATTTTGTGGGTTTTGGTAGTAATTATCGTCGTAGTAGTTTTAGTGTTTATTACAATTAATAATAAAAATACAATGCCTGAAGAAAAAATAGCGAAAGTAGGAGATGTTGTTTCAATGAATTACACAGGAACTTTAGCTGATGGAACAGCTTTTGATTCTAATGTTAATCCAAAGTTTAATCACGTAGAGCCATTTGAGTTTACACTTGGTGCAGGACAAGTTATTCCAGGATGGGATAAGGGAATAGTAGGAATGAAAGTTGGTGAGAAAAAAACTCTTAGTATTCCACCAGAAGATGCATACGGAGCATCAGGAATCCCTGGAGTAATACCAGCTAATGCAACACTTAATTTTGAAGTCGAATTAGTAGGAATTAAAAATAATTAATCTGATGGAAATATCACAAGATTATAAAAAGAATTTATATAAGGTGTTAGTTGTTTTAGGAATTGTTCTTTGTTTGTTTTTTGTAGCTAGATTTTTATCTGAATTTAGATCTTATGGAATGATGGGGG
The DNA here is from genome assembly GCA_041666045.1 of Minisyncoccota bacterium. Classification (GTDB taxonomy): domain Bacteria; phylum Patescibacteriota; class Minisyncoccia; order Phycocordibacterales; family UBA9973; genus UBA9973. Next base: position 13,212 of record JBAYHR010000008.1, on the reverse strand, counting down.
ATAGAGTAGAAAATACAATTTCTTTTTCGGGTCATGGAGAAGTAACAGCTGTGCCTGATATAGCAAATGTATATTTTACAATTTCAAAAGATGCTAAGACTGTGAAAGAAGCTCAAGACCTTGTAGCTCAAATTGAAAAGAAGTCATTAGACTTTTTGAAAGCGAATTCTATTTTAGAAAAAGATATTAAAACTTCAAATTCATCTTTTTATCCAAAATATGAATATGTAAATGACACAAAAATAGCAATGCCTTGCAATCAATACGGATGTCCTCCACAACCAGGCAAAAATGTAATTACTGGTTATACAGCAAGTGAAAGTATCACAGTTAAAATAAGAAATACAGATGAAGTTGGTAAAATTATGCAAGGACTTGGAGAATTAGGTGTTTCAGATTTGAATGGCCCTAATTTTGCAATAGATGATGAAGATGGATTAAAAGCTGAAGCTAGAAAAATTGCTATTGATGATGCAAAGTTAAAAGCAAAAAATCTGGCAAAAGATTTAGGAGTACATTTAGGAAAAATCACTTCTTTTAGTGAAAATGGTAATTATCCAACTCCAATAATGTATGGAAAAGCTACTATGATGGTCGCAGATGGGGGAGCAGAATCAGCTCCAGCCGAGATTCCAAAAGGTGAAAACACAATTAGCTCGGATGTAACGATAACTTATGAAATAAGATAAGCTACTTATTTTATAATATGGTATGTTATACTATAAGTCATGAATAAAGAACTTGCAGAAGTATTAAAGATATATTCTACAGATACACATGAACACTTTACGAGTCGCTTAATAAATTCTTCCAAAGAAACTGTTGTTTCTCTTTTTACTGACTTACTTACAACATATATAAATGACCACAACTCCTCAACTCTTAGAGAATATCTTACTGTTACCATAGCTGGTTATGAGCACAGTGAAGGTAAAATTGGTTTTAATGGCTTTAAACAAACAAGCATTGTTGGCGGTAAACCAATTGCCTGTGAAGCTAAGCCAAAAAATTTTAATACGGAAGATTTACAAGCATATAAAGATGGGAGAAGAAAAGGCAAACCGTCTACTTTAAATGGAAATGGTAATTTTACTGACTACACTTTTCCTCGTTTTGAAAAAGATAAAAAAGAAAATCCTCATATGCTGGTTAGCGGGTTTGTAGATGGAAAGTTAATTTATGTTTTAGAGTTTCCTTTTAAAACTAAAGATTTTACTGAAAAATTAAATGCACAGCTTAAAAAACATTTTCCTAAAGGTAAGCATATAAAAGGAAATTTTTTACGTTCGGCAAATTTTTCCTTTAAGGATTATATATTTTCTAAAGAGCTTAAAGTTATTTTTTTGTTATCTAAAAAAGAACTTGAAAATTATAAAGCTTATATAAATAAAAATTTTTTTTGTTGCTTGTATGAAAAATCTATTAGATAAAATTATTTTAGGTGATACATTGGAAATCTTAAAAAAGATGGATTCCGATTCTGTTGACCTTGGTGTAACTTCTCCACCATATAATAAACAGGAAAATAAAAAAGGATGGCTTGTCAGTAATGTTAAATATAATAAAGTTTCAGACAAGAAAGATGAAATGGGTTATCAAGACGAGCAGATTGCAGTTCTTAATGAATTATATCGTGTAATGAAACCAGGGGGCTCTTTTTTTTATAATCACAAAATAAGGTGGGAGCAAGGTGTCTTAATTCATCCCATGAGTTGGTTGAGTAAGACAGATTGGACAATAAGACAAGAAATAATATGGGATAGAATGATAGCCGCTAATATTCGTGGTTGGAGGTTTTGGCAGACTGATGAAAAAATTTACTGGCTTTATAAACCCACAAAAAATAAAAAAATAGGGGAGGAGTTGTTATCAAAACATGCTCTTTTAACGTCTATTTGGCGTTTTTCTCCTGAAAGAAACAATCCTCATCCTGCCCCATTTCCAGTGCTTTTGCCATTGCGTTGTATATATTCCTTACTAGATGACAAAAAGGATGCAGTAATTATTGATCCTTATATGGGAAGTGGATCTACTGCAATAGCTGCTAAATTATTAAATCATAATTTTATTGGTATTGATATTTCTCAAGAATATATAAATTTAGCACAAGAAAGACTAGATAATTTACAAAGATATGCTGAACTTCTTGAAGAAGAAAAAAAGAAACATATTGTTAGAAAAACTTTTAAAGAAAGAAAAGAGAAGGGTGAATTTACAGGAAAGTTTAAGAAAAATAGTATATGTTCAATAAATAACAAAAAATTAACAACTTCTAATATCTTAGCATCTTTATTTGACTAATTTAAGAGAAAAGAGTAATATTAAAGGAGCCCTTGAAAGGGGGCTTTTTTAAAATAATTTAGAAAAATAGAATCAATGTCAAAAATAACAGAGTATTTAAAAGAAACAAAAGCAGAATTAAAGCATGTAAATTGGCCAAGTAGAAAGCAGACTATTTCTTATACAATAATCGTAGTGGCTCTATCATTGCTAGTTGCATACTTTTTAGGTGTATTTGATTTTATCTTTTCAAAAGGTTTGGAAAAGATAATTTCTTTTTAAATATTTTTATAGAAAATTATGTCAAAACAAGAAACACAAGGAGCAAGAAATTGGTATGCAATACATACTTATGCCGGATATGAAAATGCGGTTCTTCGTAATCTAAAACAAAGAATTGATTCCCTTGGTATGCACGATAAAATTTTTAACGTAATTGTTCCAATTGAAAAGAAAATAAAAATAAAAGCTGGAAAGCGTGTGGAAGTGGAAGAAAAAATTTATCCCGGTTATGTGCTTGTAGATATGATAGTTACAGATGATTCTTGGTATGTTGTTCGAAATACTCCACGTGTGACTGGTTTCGTTGGCGCTGGTGTTAATCCTGTTCCTCTTAAGACAGAAGAAGTTGAATATTTATTTAAGAAAATGGATGCTGGTACAACTAAACATAATATTGATATTGCAATAGGTGAAACAGTAAGAATAGTAGATGGTCCATTTAAAGATCTTGAAGGCAAGGTAAGTTCTGTTGATCAGGAACGTGGAAAAATAAAAGTTTTGGTTTCAATGTTCGGGCGCGAAACACCAGTCGAATTAGACTTCTTGCAAGTAAAGAAAATATAAGTTAATGTAAATAATTATGGCAAAGAAAATAACAAAAAAAATTAAATTACAAATACAAGCAGCTAAAGCAACTCCAGCGCCACCTTTAGGACCTGCATTAGGACAGGCTGGTATAAACATTGGAGACTTCGTAACAAAATTCAATGCAGCTACTCAAAAGATGGCAGGAGATAAGGTTGGAGTTATTATAACTGTTTTTGATGATAGAAGTTATGATTTCGTAATCAAAACACCACCTGCTACAGGACTTATTCTTAAAGCTGCTGGAGTTGAGAAGGGATCAGGTAAAAATGCAGTTACAAAAGCAGGAAAGATAACAAAAGCTCAAGCTTTAGAAATTGCTAAAAAGAAAATGGTTGATTTGAATTCAAAAGATGATGCTGGCGCTATAGCTATTATAGCTGGATCTGCTCGATCTATGGGCATAGAAGTTAAAGACTAAATTTTTTTTTAAGAAAAAGCCAACAAGAAATTGTTGGCTTTTTTGTTTTTAGAGTAGTATATTTAAAGTATGAGTGATGAAGAAAAAAATATTTCAGGGCGTGTTCGTCCTTCTTGGGATGAGTATTTTATTCAATTAGCAGAAATGATTGGGTCTCGCGGGACGTGTGATAGAGGATATGCGGGAGCTATTTTGGTTAAAAATAAAAGAATACTTTCAGCTGGGTATGTTGGTTCACCATCAGGTTTACCTCATTGTGATGAAGTTGGACATGAGATGCAAACAATAAAAAATGAAGATGGGGCAGAATCACGACATTGTATCCGTACCGCACACGCAGAACAAAATGCGATAAGTAATGCCGCGAGAGTTGGGATTGCGATAGAAGGGAGTACTTTGTATTGTAAACTTACACCTTGTTATAAATGTGCACAGAGTATTATAAATTCTGGAATTGTGAGAGTTGTGGCATTGAAAGATTATCACGGAGGAAAACGCACAAAAGAAATTTTTAAAGAAGTTGGAATAGAACTTTCTGTTTTAGGAGAAATGGAAACTTATAAAGATATGTAAGATGATAAATCTAAAAGAATTACAAAAAGAAATAATGCGCAACAAGACTGAGAAAGGTTTTAACACGACTGATGTGGCTTTGGAATTTTGTCGCGCGCATGAAGAACTTTCTGAAGCATTTTCTAAATTTAATAAAAATCAAGATGGTGTGGCTGAAGAATTCGCAGATGTTGCAATATTTTTACTTGGAATGGCAGAAATATTAGGTTTTGATTTAGAAAAAGAATTAGTTTCAAAAATAGAAAAAAATAAAAATCGTAAATATAAAAAAGAAAAAAGTCCTGATGGAAAGGACATTTTCATAAGAATTAAAACTGACGTAGATCCTTAAAAGAATTTTTTGTATTCTATAAATGAATAAGGTAGGGGATTTTTTTCGTCTGGAGTGTGTGCCTCACGAGATATTTCACCGAAAACTATTGGAATAATTTCAGGAAAGAATGCGTCAGCATTTTTATCTTCGGCTTCTATTTGAGTGATGTAAAGTTTATCAGCAAATTCCATTGCTTGTTTGTAAATTTCTGCTCCACCAATAATAAAAATTTCTTCGGTGCTTTTTTTAAATAGATTTATAGCTTCTTCTAAAGAGTGTGCAATTTCAACGTCTTCAACTTTGTAATTTTTATCTCTAGTTATTATTATATTTCTTCTGTTTGGTAATGCCTTTCCAATAGATTCAAAAGTTTTTCTTCCCATTATCACAGGATGACCCGAAGTGATTTCTTTAAAATGTTTCATATCCGCTGGCAACTTCCAAAGAAGCTCATTATTTTTTCCAAGCTCATTATTTTTTCCAATTGCTGAAATGATTGAAATTGTCATTTTGTTATTCTAATATTCTATAGAATTATAGAATACTTTTATATTGCTATTTCAAAAGGAATTCTGTCATAACTTTGATAATCCAAAAGTTTAGTGTTTTCGGCTTTCCAATCAAAAATAGATTTCCAATTTTCAGTTTCTATTTTTGCCAGAGGATATTTATTTGGGTTTCTTGAAAGTTGTTCTTTTGCGCCATCGATGTGATTTTCATAAATATGTACGTCAGCCAAAAAACCAACAAGTTTTCCTTCTTTCAATCCAGTTTCTTTTGCTAATAAATGAAGAAGCAATGCATAACTTGCAATATTAAATGGAAGTCCCAACATTGTATCTACTGAGCGTTGATTCCAAAGTAAATTTAATTTATCATCAATTACAGTAATTTGAAAAGCATAGTGGCAGGGAGGTAGTGCCATTTCATTAAATTGAAGTGGATTCCATGCACTTACAATCATTCTTCGATCTCGTGGGTTTGTTTTAAGTGTTTCAATAATTTTTTTTAATTGGTCAATTCCTTTTCCATCATAATTTGAATCATAATTTTCATATGGAGCATTAAAATGTCGCCATTGAAAACCATAAATCGGACCTAAATCTCTTTCCTCAAGCATTTTCTTTTTTGAGATTTCATCATGTCCGTATGGAGCTTTTTGTGGCTTTGCCCATTCATCCCAAATATGATTATTTTTATCTTGTAGCCATTTTTTATCTGTTATTCCATTTATAAAAAATTCTAATTCTGTTGCAACTAGTTTAAATGGTGTTTTTTTAGTAGTGAGTAATGGAAAACCTTTTGACATATCATGTTCAAAAATAGTTCCTGCTATTGTATATGCTTTTGTTCCTGTGCGCGTATCAACTTTTACACCATTTTCTAAAACATTTTTTACGATATCTAAATAAGCTTTCATTTTTTTAGTATAACTTTTTAGGAGAATATAAAAAAGAGTTGACATTATTAATCAATAATGCTATTCTTAAAACATCATTCTCACTATTACTTAACGAGACTGACGATTGTGGATATCAATATATGACTTTTGTGTCGTTGGATTGATCGCCATGACATAAAAAAATATATGATTAACAAGCGTAGTTTCGCGCGTCCTGCTTCGGCTGGTTCGCACAAGTTTTCACGTTTTGGCGTGAAAAAGGCACCTAGTGCTAGTGGTTCTCGTTTTGGGGGAGTTAAAAAATTTAATAACAATTCTCGTCCTAAAAGAGGGGGAGGAGGTAAAAAAAGATTCGGTGGAGAAAGAATTGATTTTTCACGTTTCATAAAAAAAGGAGAACATGTAGTAGAAAAACCTTATGTATCAAAACATAGTTTTGCGGATTTTAATCTACAAGAACAACTTCAGAAAAATATTATTAAAAAAGGTTTTACTAATCCAAGACCAATCCAAGATCAAGCAATACGTTCTGTTTTAGAAGGAAGAGATGTTTTTGGTATGGCCAATACCGGGACAGGTAAGACAGCAGCATTTCTTGTGCCTTTAATAGAAAAAAATCTTAAAAATAAAAAAATCGTTAAACAATCAATAGAAAGGGAAACAATTTTAATTATGGCTCCTACAAGAGAGCTTGCGATGCAAATCGAAAGTGATTTTCGCGATTTAACTTTTGGTTTAGGAATTTTCTCTGTTGCTTGTGTTGGGGGATTACCAATAAATAAACAAATAGATGAAATCAGGAGAGGCGTTACTTTTGTAATAGGCACTCCGGGAAGAATTTATGATTTAATTCACAGAAAAATATTAGACCTTTCAAAATGTACTTCAGTAGTTTTAGATGAAGCAGATAGAATGCTAGATATGGGATTTCGTGATGACATGGTTTTTATTTTAGGAAAATGTCCAAAAGAAAATCGTCAAACATTATTTTTCTCAGCAACACTTTCTCCAGAAATTAAAAAATTAACAACTGAATTTTTAAAAGACCCAATTTTTATTTCCGTAATATCTGGTGAGACGGCAAAAAATATTGATCAAGATATTATTCGTGTTAAAACAAAAGAAGAAAAATTAGACAGATTGCATGAAGTGTTAAAAAAAGACGGATCAGACAAAGTTCTGATTTTTCGTGAAATGAAACATAGTGTGGACACTTTAACAAAAGAACTTCATCAATTAGGATTTAAAGTAGGTTGTATTCATGGAGACAAAAGAAGTCGTGAAAGAATACGCACTTTAAATTTATTTAAGAAAGATGAAATTTCAATATTGATAGCGACAGATGTCGCGGCTCGTGGACTTGATATACCAGATGTGACTCATGTTATTAATTATGATATTCCACAGACTTATGAAACATATGTTCACCGTATTGGTAGAACAGGCCGTTCTGGTAAAAAGGGAATAGCTCTTACTTTCGTACCTGCATAAAAACAAAAAACCACCCGACGGGTGGTTTTTTGTTTTTATTTAATTAATCCGGCTTTTTTGAGAGTTGCGTAAACACCATTCTTTTTCATCGTACGCATACCTTTTGTAGAAACTTCTATGATAACTTTTTTATTAAGTTCAGGAATAAATACTTTCTTTTTTTGAAGATTTGTATATTTTCTCTTTTTGCCAGTTGGGTTAAATTTAGTGGCACGAGTTCTATTTGAATAGCCCCCACCAATAATTGAACTCTTTTTTGTTATTGCGCATATTTTCACCATAATTTTCTTATGCTAACATAAGGTTTGTAAAAACGCAATCTCGTAGTAAGATGAAACTATGCAAGGAATAGACGTAATTTTTTATGTAGCCATACTTATAATGTCAGTTGTGATTCACGAAGTTTCGCATGGATATATGGCTGAATATTTTGGAGACAGAACTGCGCGTTACGCAAGACGATTAACATTAAATCCTCTTAGACATTTGGATCCTTTTGGTTCAATAATTTTACCAGCGCTTTTAGTTATATCTCACGCTGGTTTTGTTGTTGGTTGGGCAAAACCTGTGCCATACAATCCAGACAATTTAAGAAATAGAAAATGGGGAACGATAGCTGTAGCTTCTGCTGGAATATTAGCGAATCTTTTTATTGCAATTTTATTTGGAATGATACTTCGTATTTCTTTTAATTTTTCTTTACCAGACGGTTTTGGTTTTATTGTTTCATCAATTATTATAATAAATTTAGCTTTAGCATTATTTAATCTTGTGCCAATTCCTCCGCTTGATGGTTCAAAAATACTTTTCAATATTTTGCCAGAATCTTTTTATCATTTAGCTGGATTTATTGAAAGATATTCACTGATTTTTTTAATAATATTTATTGTTTTCTTTTCAGATTATTTATATCCAATATTATCTTTCCTATATCATCTCATTACAGGTGTTTCTTTATAGTTTTTAGAGTATAATAATAATATAAATTATGTTAAATATTATATATAATAATAAAGTGATTAAAAATAAATTTTTTATAATACTATTTTTTATAGTACCTGTTTTATTTTTTTCTTTTCTAAATGTTGCTTATGGAGCCAATCCTGGAGTGATTCCATCTTCTACTGATTGTTCAGAGAATACGTCCTGTGCATTTTTGGATAGTGACAGCAGTAGTATAAATTTCGGTTGCGATGGATGTAATGTTTCTGTAACTAATACTGGGTTAACAGGATATGCTTTTGGAGAAAATATTGGTTGGATTAATTTAGCGCCAACAAATGGAGGAGTTACAAATACAGTGCAAGGTATTTTAGGTGGCAATGCTTTTGGAGAAAATACAGGTTGGGTAAATTTTGATCCAGACAATGGAGGAGTAACTATAAGCATATCAGGCACAACAGTAGGGCAGTTTGATGGTTGGGCGTGGAGTCAGAATTATGGTTGGATAAAATTTGATTGTGGAACTGTCGGCGCTTGCGTTACAACTGATTGGAGAGTTGGTGGAGGTTCAACTCCAACAGCTGCTGCTTGTTCTGATGGAATAGAAAATGATATTCCATCTGATGGTTTGATAGATTCTGCTGATCCTGGCTGTCATTACAATTATGATTTAAATGATACCTATAATGAGAGTGACCAATCTGAAACAGATCCTGATGTTTGTTGGGATATGCCTGGGATACAAGAAACTATGCCAGATAATTATGGTCCTGATTTATCCCATCTTGGCTGGTGTACTCCTTTATTTTTAACAGTTGATATAATAAATCCTATTTCAGTAGATGGAAATGCTGGATCTTATTTTTCAGCTGATATGACAGATGCAGAAATAGCCAGTTCTGATCATGGTCCTGATTCTACTTCTCCATTTACTAGAGCAGATTTTAAAATACAAGCAAAAGTTATAGGTACGCCTGAAACTGTGGAATTTTTTGAAAATGGAATTTTAATTGGAAGTTTGGCTGATGGATTTGTAACCCTTGTAAGTGACACTACTGATATTTATGAAATAGCATGGAAAAAAGAAGTAGAGTGTGGTTCTTCACAAACTTTTACAATTACAGCTAAGGTTGGGAAAGATTTAGGAACGATAACTAACATAAGTGATCCTGTTGTTATAATTGTTGGTAATCTTGCTTGCGTAACATCAGCAACAGAATGTTCAGATGGAAAAGATAATGATGGAGATGAGGGGACTCCTGGCGGGGGTACAGATGCAGAAGATTCTGGTTGTTATACTTTTGACCAAAATGGTGAATATGTTTATGATCAAAATCTTGATAATGAAAATCCATTAGTGAATATTTGTAACGATACTCCACAGCCTTTGGTTTGTATTGAAAATCCTTGTGAAACAAATTTTATTTTTGGATGTCCGGGTTTTTGTGAAGCAAATCCAGACGATTCACAATGTATTGTACCTATTGTTCTTCCTACTTGTTTTGATGATCCCAGTCTTTGCACTTGCGCTGATGATCCAAGTTTACCAGGATGTGAAGTAGAAACTGATGCTTCAACTCTAGAAAATTCAGGTTCATCTGTTATTGATGGTATATTTTTTCCAGCAGTTGTTGAACAAATAAATCTTGGATTAAAAATCGCGGCGACAGCATCAGTTGCAGTTGGCGCTGTGATTTCTCTAGCGACAGCATTATTCTTAAATCCGCTTTCTGCCCCAGAACTCGTATTAATTCCTGTTCGTTTGTGGTCTTTGTTTCTTACAGCTTTAGGAATAAAAAAGCGCAGAAAGCCATGGGGAACAGTTTATGATTCTATAACCAAGCAACCGCTTGACCCTGTTTATGTTTCTTTAAGGAATCTTGAAGGTGCAGAAATTGCATCTTCTATCACAGATATTGACGGGCGATATGGATTTTTGGTCAAGCCGGGAGTTTATAAAGTTGTACCAAGAAAAACAAATTATCTTTTCCCATCCGATAAACTTTCCAAAAATTTCCGTGATGAATTTTATGCAAATTTGTATTTTGGTGATTATATTAATATAAGTGATGAGGGTGAAATAATCGTAAAAAATATTCCAATGGATCCTGTAAACTTTGATTGGAATGAATTTGAAAAGAATAAAAAAAGTTTGTTTAAATTCTATTCTAGAAGAGAGCTTTTGATTGCTAAGATTTCAAATTGGCTCTTTGGTTTTGGTTTCATTATTGCTGGAACAGCTCTCATTGTTTCTCCAGAAAAATATAATATAATAATTTTTGGCGTGTATGTTTTGATGTTTATTTTGCGAAAGACAAGCTTTAAGTTGAAAGCAAAAGGACGCTTGATTGATAAAGATGGATCTCCGCTTTCTTTTGCATCTATCCGAGCTTACGCTGTTGATACGAATGTTGAGATTGCGCATCAAGCTTCTGATGAAATGGGACGTTATCATATCCTTCTTCCAAATGGAACATATTATGTGAAGATAGAAAAGAAAAATAAAGACGGTTCTTATTCAGTTGTTTATACTTCAAATTATTTCAAAGTTGTGCATGGAGTTCTTAATAGTGTGTTCAATATATAATTTTATGAAACATATTTCTAAAAATAATTTAATTTTAATTTTCTCTATTATTTTTTTATTTATTTTTTCAGCGACAATAAATGTTTTTGCCACTGCTTGGCCTTATGCTCCAGGTGCCACTCTTAATCCCGGTTGTCTTCCAGGCGTTACTAATTGTGTTGTGACTGGTGGTTGGTCTTTGACAGGAAATTCTGGAACAGTTGATGGAACAAACTTTATTGGAACAACAGATGAGGCAACTGCAGTACCGCTTAATTTCAAAGTAGATGGTCAAAAAGCTGGAAGGATTGGTGTAGACCCGGACGGAAGTGTTTTTTAGGTTATCAAGCGGGAAATGTTGATGATTTAAGTAATAATAATAATAATACCTTTATCGGTTATCAGGCAGGTACTACCAATATAACAGGAGATAGTAATGTTTTCTTAGGTTATCAGGCGGGGAATTTAAATACTATAGGATACAGTAATACTGCCAACGGAACTGTTGCACTTTATTCAAACACAACAGGAAATTATAATACTGCTAATGGACAGGATGCACTTTATTCAAACACAACAGGAAATTATAATACTGCATTAGGTTATCAATCAGGATATTCAGCTGTAGGTTCGGGCAATGTATTTTTAGGAAATTATGCGGGAACTTATGAAATAGGTTCTAATTCTTTTTATGTAGATAATCAAGATAGAACTAATACAGCAGGAGATAAAGCAAAAGCTCTGATGTATGGAGTTTTTGATGCAGATCCAGCAAGCCAGACTTTAAAAGTAAATGGAACTTTAACTGCAAATAATTTAAGTGGAATAAATACAGGTGATCAAGTTGGAGATGGTTCAACTATAACAGGAGCAGGAACAGAAGGTGATCCATTTGTTGCTACAACAGGAGGTTCTGCATCATATTTAGTTTATACAGCTTTATTAACTCAATCAGGAACAAGTGATCCAACTGCAACTGTATTAGAAAATACTATAGGAAATATTGTTTGGAGTTATGGCGGTGTTGGACAATATATTGGAACACTAGCAGGAGCATTCGTAAATAATAAAACTTTTATATTAATACAAATACCTACATGGGGTGGAGATCCTTCAGATACAAGAGCACGAGTAATTGCTACTAGGACAGGTAATAATACTATACAGGTAACAACAGCAAATGAGACTAACACTCTTGGAAATGATGCATTATCACAAACATCAATAGAAATTAGAGTTTATCCGTAAAATATAAAAATCCACTTATATGACATCGTGCCTAATAACGTGGCAGAAACTATAATCTCCGCTAGAAAATAAAATATTTGTATTCTTTTTTATATTGAGTTATAATATTAATATGAATTTTATGAAAAACTTTTTTAAAAAACATTTTGTATCAATCTTATTTATTGGTTTTTTATTTGTATTTTCATTCACCTTAAATGTTTTTGCCACTGCTTGGCCTTATGCTCCAGGCGTTACTCTTAATCCAGGTTGTGATCCAATAATTGACGATAATTGCACGGTAACTATTGTGGGTGGTTCTGACACGCAAGTTCAATATAATGATGGAGGAGATTTTGCAGGAAGCGCTAATTTTGTTTGGAATAAAACAACTAACAACTTAAAAGCTGGAGATTTAACAAATACTAAAATAGGAACTAATGCAGGCATAGCTATAACTACTGGTGCAAAAAATGTAATCATAGGAGACGAAGCGGGAACATTGGCAACAGATTCAAAAGAAATGGTTTTAATTGGTTATGGAGCGGGACATAGCAAATCTCAATATGACCAAGACGTAATGATAGGTTACAATGCTGGGTATAATACTACTACGGGGGACACAAATATTTTTATCGGCGGAAATGCCGGGTATTCAAATACGACAGGAGCAAATAATAAATTTATTGGAAATGCCGCGGGATATTTTAATACAAGCGGGAATCAGCTTACTTTTTTTGGCGATGCGGCTGGATACAATAATACAACCGGTTCTGATAATACTTTTTTAGGCGCCACTTCCGGTTATGAAAATACAACCGGTTATGAAAATACAGGAGTGGGAAGAGAGTCATTATATTATAATGTTACCGGCTATGATAATATAGCCATTGGAAATCAAGCTGGATATAATTTATTGGGAAATACAAATGTGGCAATAGGCGTTAGATCTGGATACAACAGCATTGGCGGGGGCAATATATTTATTGGAAATCAGGCTGGTATGAATGAAACTGGAAGCAATAAATTATTTATAGACAATCAAGACAGAGGAAGTGAAGCGAATGATAGAATTAAATCTCTTATTTATGGAACTTTTGACGCAGATCCAGCTAATCAAGTATTAACTG
>JBAYHR010000007.1:0-31641 GCA_041666045.1 Minisyncoccota bacterium | reverse complement strand
TTTTCATAACTTTTTGGTTTTTAAAATTTAGAAATTTAGTGAATTATTTCAACTCCCATAAAGGGGCTAAAATAATCCACCAAATTAACTAACAAAACCAATATTTTCAAAGAATTTTATTACTTACACATTAACAAGTTTTTATTGACTTGTCAATGTAGATATGATACTTTTAATATAAAGATTTCTGAATATTAACCGAGCAATTAGCTCATTTAAAATTGAATATTATGAAAACAATTAGTAAAGACAAGGATTTTGTTACTACTTCAGTAGAAGTGGTTTCAAGTGATAATTTTAATGAGTTAGGAATTGTAACTTCAAAAGTACCTTTTTCTTTTGTTGAGATTTTTATTAGAAAATCTTATAAGTCTATTTTAAAGTTTTTTAAAGAAAATGAATTTGATTTTCCTTTAGTTGTTTCTATTTTCCACGATGGGGGAAGTGAAGTTATTTTAAAGGCTGACTCTGAAGAAATAGATTTAAAGAATCTTTTATCAATTTCAATACAGTATAACTTAAAAGGTTGTCATACTTTTAAAAAAGAAACTGAAAGGTTCTTAAAAAAAGAAGAAGAAGTACACGACCTTATTCACAAAGCTTTTTCGGAAGCTAAAAAACTTGGACATTAAATTTAATTTCTAAACAGCTGACTATTTATTAATTGGCTGTTTTTATTTTTGTGGTCAGGAATAATTTTGTTTTCGTCAAAACAAAATTTTCACGACCCTGCCTCGGTTGTTTTGTTTGCTAACAAAACATACCTCCGGCTCGCACAACTAAAAAATCTACAGAAGTGCAGATTTTTCTTAACGTTGTGCGCCCGCTCGGGATCGAACCGAGGACCTTATCCTTAAAAGGGATCTGCTCTACCAGCTGAGCTACGGGCGCATATACATTCTTAAGCGGATATTGTGATAATATATCAAATATGGTTAAAAATCAACAAAACATTTTAATTTTACCTGATATTCGAAGCGTAGAGAATGTTGGAGCTATGTTTCGCACTTCTGATGCGGCGGGTATAAATAAGATTTATTTAACTGGCTATACTCCTACACCCCTTGATCGTTTTGGAAGGAAACGCAACGATATAGCGAAATCAGCTTTAGGGGCTGAAGAGTTTGTGCCTTGGGAATATAAAAAATCAATTACTTCTCTTTTAAGTAAATTAAAAAAAGAAGGATATTATATTATTGCAATTGAACAGAGTAAAAATTCTGTAGATTACAAGAAAATTAAATTAAGAGATAAAAATGCTTTTATTGTTGGGACGGAAGTTTCTGGTATACCAAAAAGTATATTAAATAAATGTGATGTAATTACAGAGATTAAAATGCTAGGAAAGAAAGAGTCACTGAATGTTTCAGTGACTCTTGGAGTAGCTTTATTTAGGATTCTAAATATTTAAAATAAAAAACTTATTATAAAAGTTTTTTACTAATATTTATTTAGGCCCATAGATTTCTCCAGTATCTATTGGAGCAGGTGGTTTTAAGAAAGGTCCAGCCTTACCTTCATATCTATTTGGTCCTCCAGTAAAAAACCACACAAACCAAAGTAAGATTAATACTACAACAAGTTCTCCTAAATGTTTTCCAGCCATGTTATTTTTGATGAATGGAGCAAAAATGAGCGCTCCTGTTATTTATAATTTTTCTTATTATAACACCTTTACAATCTTTTTGTCTGCATCTTTCTCCAGTTCTTCTATATGCTTCGTGATGTAATTGGAATTTACCCAGCAAGCCATAAATATTGCGATAATCTGACATAGAATCTCCACCGAAGTTTATTCCTTCTGTTAATGTTTCTTTTATGGCTTTAAACATTTTTTTAAATTCTATTTCGTTTATTTTAGACACTTTTCTTTCTGGATGTATTCCTGCGTGCCAAAGTATTTCGTCAGAATAAATATTACCAATACCTGCGATGATTGATTGGTCTATTAAAACTGTTTTTATTTTTCCATTTGGTTTTTTATTTAAACATTCTTTTAATTTTTTTAAATCAAAATTTTTATCCAATGGATCAGGCCCGATATTTGAAAGATGTCTCGATTGATTTTTCTCCTTAGTGTTTAGTAAAGTTATTTTTCCAAATTTTCGCATATCTGAGAAAGCCAAAAAGTCTCCGTTTGAAAAAGTAAAAAGAACGTGCACGTATTTATCCTTATTATTGTAAAGCAAATGCCCAGTCATTTTTAAATGCACTAAAATTGTTTTATTTCCTGACAGATTTATCAAAATATTTTTTGCTTTTCTTTCAATTGATAAAATCTTTTTATCTTTTATTTCTTTTCTGAAAACAGAAAAATAATTAGGATTTGCAATGGTGTCATATTTACGTTTATCTTTTGTTTTTAAATTTGTCCAAACATCAAGAAGAGTAAGGTTTAAAACCTTCTTTCTTAAACCTCTGACAGTTGTTTCTACTTCTGGCAGTTCAGGCATGTTATTATTATACTATGAAAAAATTGGTGTTGATGTTGGTTTTTTTGATGTTATTTACGTTACCTTTTAAGGGGAATGCGTCTTTAGCCACACCAAATAGACAAATTAAAGTTTTGATTGTTCCAGGGCATGATAATGAAATTTGGGGTTCACAATATGGAAATATAAAAGAAGCTAATATGAACTTAGCATTAGCGACAAATATTTATAATATTTTAAAAGAAGATAAAAGATTTCAAGTTTTTATCACGCGTGATAATAATGGTTATATAAAGGAATTTTCTGATTACTTTTCTTCTAAAGAATTAGATATTAAAAATTTTAAAGAAAATGCAAAAAAGAAAATACAAATTAAAATTAATAATGGAAGTTTTTTAGAAAAAGAAAATGTTAAACATAATCCTGTAAAAGAAAATACATCTATTGTTCTTTATGGCATAAATAAATGGGCAAATGAAAACAACATAGATGCAATTATTCATATACACTTTAACGATTATCCCCGCAAGACAAAATGGACAATAGGACACTATAAAGGTTTTGCGATATATATGCCCGATAAGCAATTTTTAAATTCAAAAAAAAGTGAAAAACTTGCTAAAAATATTTATACAGAACTTTCTCGGGATTATATTTCTAGTAATTATAAAAAAGAACTTAATGGATTGGTTCCTGATCAAAAACTCATTGCCATTGGAGCAAGTAATACTTTATTGGCAAATGTAGGTTCTGTGCTCGTGGAATATGGTTATATTTATGAGAAAAAATTTAGAACAATTAATTCTAGAAAACAAGCATATAAAAATATGGCTATTTTAACAGCGAATGGAATTAAAAATTCTTTTATCCCATAGGTTTTTTCTATATAAGATTTTATTTTCCTCCTAAAATTTTTAAAGCTTCACGAATTTTTGTGTTGGTGTCTGAATTATTTGAAACTGTTTTAAGAGCTTCTCGAGCTTCATTTTGAGAATAGCCAAGAGACTTTAGCGCTTCAAGTGCATCCAATTCTTCTTTAAGTGATCCATCTTTATTTTCTTTTCCGACTTTATCTCTAAGTTCAATTATTATTTTTTCAGCAGTTTTTCTTCCTATGCCAGATATCTTTGTTAGATATGCGATATCATTTGAGCTTATTGCCTTTCTGAGTATTTCAATTGAAGCGATACTTAATATAGTTAGGGCAGATCTTGGTCCGATTCCTGATACATTTATAAGCATTTCAAAAAATTCTAATTCGTCTCTCTGTTTAAATCCAAAAAGTTCTAAAGAGTCTTCACGCACATGAGTGTGAGTCCAAATCAATATATCTTCATTTAATTTAAATGTTAAAAGAGAGTCGGGAGAGACGCTTATTTTATAACCTACGCCACTTGCTTCAACGATTAAAAATTTATCAGTTTTAAGTATTATTTTGCCTTTTATGCTCCCAATCATGATTATATTATAGCATATTTGCATTTTTAGGAGTTTTCTGTTAAATTACATTTATGCCAATAACAAAATCAGCAAAAAAAGCAATACGAGTATCTTCTCGAAAAAAAGCGCAAAATGATCAATGGAAGCGCAAAATGAAAGAGATAATCAAAAAAATAGATAAACTTGCTAAAACAGAGAAAAAAGAAGCAGAAAAACTTTTAAGTTCAGCTTTTCAAACTATTGATAAAGCAGCAAAAAAGGGAGTTATAAAGAAAAATAATGCTGCTAATAAAAAATCTCGTTTATCTAAATTAGTAAAGTAATTTTTAGGTTTTTATGTCGCATCTTTTAGAATTTTATGGAACTGAATGTCCTCATTGTGAGAGGATGCATGAATTAATTGTTAGACTTGAAAAAGAAGAAGGGATAAAAGTGGAAGCTTTTGAAGTTTGGCATAATAAAGAAAATGAAAAACGTCTTTTAGAAATAGATAAAGATTTTTGTGGAGGTGTTCCTTTTTTCTATAATACAAAAACTAAAAAATGGATTTGCGGAGAGGGGAGCTATGAAGAATTTAAAAAATGGGCGCAAGATAAATAAAAAACACTTTTAAAAAAGTGTTTTTTATTTTAGATTTATTTCTTTTAAGAAGGTATTTAATTCTTCCCCCTTTATTTCTCTACTAGCATTTGGTTTTAAATTACCAAGAGTAATATTCATTATCCTTATTCGTTTCAAATCAGCTATTTCTTGAAATAATGCGGAACACATTCTTCTGATTTGGTGTTTTTTGCCTTCAGTAAGCATTACTTTAAAAGTATAATCATTTATTATATTAACTTTACATTTTTTAGTTTTATAACCTTCAATATTTACACCGGCTTCCATTTTTTGTTTGAAATTTGACCTGAGTTTATTTAAAGTTTTAACTGTGTATTCTTTTTCGTGAATATATTTAGGGTTTAAAAGTTGATCAGTAATTCTGCCATCATTAGTAAGAATAATTAATCCATGAGAATTTTTATCTAATCGTCCGATAGGGAATACATCTTTAGGCATTCCAGTATTTTTTATGTTTTCTTTAATGTCTTTTTCATTTTCTTGTGGAGAATGTGTTATGACTCCTATTGGTTTATTGTAAGCGAAATAAACATAAACTTTAGGATTTTTATTTTCCTTTACTTCTACTTTATCTTGTTCGTTTATTTTGTCCCCAAGGGACGCTATTTTTCCATTAATTAAAACTTTTTTATTTTTAATCAACTCATCAGCTCCTCTTCTTGTAGAGATTTTTATAAAAGCTAAGTATTTATTTATACGCATTGGGTACAGATTATTCATATCTTAATGCATCTATTGGGTTTAAATTTGACGCACGACGCGCTGGGTAATATCCAAATATTATACCAATTCCAGCTGACACACCAAAGGCTAGAAGTACTGAAGACAAAGAAACCTGTGTTTGAATTATTCCAAGATATGATACAGCATAACCTATAAGCCAACCTAAAATAACTCCAATTATTCCACCAACAAATGTTAAAGCGACTGCTTCTGTTAAAAATTGCATGTTTATATCATATTTTTTTGCACCAATAGCTTTTCTTAAGCCAATTTCTTTAGTGCGTTCTGTAACAGTAGTGAGCATCATGTTCATGATTCCAATTCCACCAACTAAAAGTGAAATAGATGCAATAGCAGCTAAGAAAATTGTAAAAGTATTTATAATTGTTGAAAGTGTACTTAAAATATCTTCTTGAGAAATTATTGAAAAGTCAGCTTCAGCAACATTGTGTTTTTCTAAAAGCGCATTCATAACTGAATCTTTAACGGGAGTCATCATGTTTTTGTCTGTTACGCTTACAGACATTGTTGTAAGATAATCAACACCAGATAAAACTTTTTGCATTGTTGAAAGTGGCACAAAAATCATATCATCTGGGCTTGAATATGAACCTCCTTTAGAAGTTAAAATTCCAATAACATTAAAATTTACCTTGTTAATTTTAATGGTTTTTCCTAATGGATCTTGGTCTCCAAATAGATCAGTTGCTACTGTTGCGCCTAAAATTGCTTGTCTTCCTATTCCTCTTTCATTTGCATCTGATATAAATGTCCCATTTTCCATATTAATATTGTGTACAAAAACATAATCTGGAGTAGCACCCATTATTGTTGTATTTGTATTATTTCCTGTACTTGCAACAACTTGAAATCTTCGAGAAACTTCAGGTGAGACAGCAGAAATTCCTTCTATTTGTTTTATTACATCAATATCTTCATTTTTTAAAGTTTGAGCTGTTCCACGACCAGAGGAAACAATTCCTCGTCCAGGTTGAACAATTCCTGGCATGATTGTAAGTAAATTTGAACCAAGTCCTTCTATACTTGATTGAATACTTGCTTTTGCTCCATTTCCAATAGAAATCATTGCTATTACAGAGGCTATGCCAATAATAATTCCCAGCATAGTAAGACCGGAACGTGCTTTGTTGGCAGAAAGTGATGAATATGTTTCTTTTAAAATATCTAATATTTTCATATATTTTTTATTATCCTCTTTATGTGTGTAGTTCTATCTTCAATGAGCATTCCATCTTTTATAAAAAGAATTCTATCTGCATGTTCAGCCACATCTTGTTCATGTGTAATAAGAATTATAGTGCGACCTAAGTTTTTATTTAATTTTTGGAAAGTTCCTAAAACTATTTCACCAGTTTTTGAATCAAGATTCCCCGTTGGTTCATCCGCTAAAATCATTGATGGATTATTTACGAGTGCTCTAGCTATGGCTACACGTTGTGTTTGTCCTCCTGAAATTTGATTTGAAAAGTGATAAAAATGTCCTTCATCAAGACCAGCAGAAACAAGGGCTTCTCTGGCTCTTTTTTCTCTTTGTGTTACGTGAATGCCATCATAAATTAAAGGTAACATAACATTTCTTAATACAGTTGTTCTTGGTAATAGGTTAAATGCTTGAAAAACGAAACCAATTTTATCTCTTCTTATATCTGCAAGTTGATCATCAGATAGTGTAGAGACATCTTTTCCGTCAAGAAAATATGTCCCGCTAGTTGGACTATCAAGTGCACCTAAGATATGCATTAATGTTGATTTTCCAGAACCAGATGGTCCCATGATTGCAACAAATTCTCCATCAGTAATCGTAAAAGATACATTGTTTAATGCATTAAAACTATCATCACCAGTTTTATATGTTTTTGTAATATTTTTTACTTCTATCATTGAATTAGTTGCTAGTTTCTAGGAATTCCACCACTTTTATTTCCTCCATTAGATGATCCAAACATACTTGGTGTTGAGGCTGTTGTGGTTGTTGTTGGTAGAATTGTTCTAGTAACAATTTTATCTCCTTCTTTTAATCCTGAAATAATTTCAGTTTGCGAGTCATTAGAAACACCAACTTGCACAGAAATTTTATTAGGAATAATTATAGAAATTGAACCGATAGATCCATCTGTGGGTGGGACAAGTGGTGAACTGAACATTTCAACATAACTTGATCCATTTTTTGATTTTACCCCACTATTTGGTGCAATTAGTACATTATCTTTTACAGCAGTTATGATTGTTGCTGATACACTCATTGCTGATTTTACTCTTTCATCTTGTGTATCAAAACTTATTTTTACATTGTAAGTTACAACTCCTTGAGAAACAGTTCCAACAGAATCAATTTCTTCGACTTTACCAGCTATGTTTAGTCCATCTATTGCATCAAATGTTAAAGTAGTTTTGTCTCCGATTTTTATTTTTGCAACGTCTACTTCATTTAAAGAAATTTCCGCTAATTGTTTTTTTGTAATTATTGTTCCAATTATTGTATTTGAACTTACAGAATCTGATTTTTTAATATCTACTGAAGCTATGGTTCCATCAAAAGGAACTCTTATAAAATAATCAGTAAGTTTATCTTTTGCATCTTGTAATGCATTTTCTTTTTGCTTTACAGACAATTCTGATGATTGAATATCTAAACTGGCATTTGGGAAAGCATCTTTATTGTTTTTTATTATTGTTTTAATTGAAAGAAGATTAGAAAGATGTCCATTTATTATACTTATATATGTTGATAAAGTATTTTGGGAAGAAGTATAATCAGAAGTTCTTCCTGTGTCTTCTGCTATATAGTCTACAAAATTACGAAGGTTTTTTAGCGCATCAGAAATTGCTTTAGTAGTTTCGTATGTTTCATTAATAATATTTTCTATATCATTTTTATTTGAATAACGATCAAGAAGCCTAAAGTTTATTCTATTTTTTTCAAATATATCTTTTGCATTATAATATGATGTTTCTGCTGTTCTTCTGTATTCTAATGCAACATATCCACTATTTCTTGCATTATTTTCTGAAAGATTTTGATTTGCAAAAAGATTTTCAAGTCCAGTGATAATTGAAGGCATATCAATAAAAGTGGAGGACACAGTATTAAATCCATCGTCGTATGCTTGTATTAAATCGGAATTTAGATTAGCGTCTGAATTTTGTATTTTAAGTTTTTCTAATGATAATTTAGCATTTTCTAGATTTATTTCCGCATCACGTATTAATTTTTGTGCGTCTCGTGCATCTAGTTGTGCAATAAGTGTTCCCGAAGTAACCATTTTACCGTTTAGGGAAGTTATGTATATTACATCACCAGAAACTTTGGATTTAATATCTATTTGATTAGAAGCAGAAACTTGTCCACTTCCAGAAATAGAGGAAATGATTGTACCTTTTTCTATTTTTGATGTAATGTAGCGAGTATCTCCAGCTGTACTTGTGATTTTTCCGTATCCCCAGTATCCCAGAGCTAAAAGTATTATTAAAAAAATTACACTTTTAATTTTGTGCGTAACCATATACGTTTTAATTTTACTAAAATAGTTTTTCATTTGTTTGTGTTTGATTTAGAAAATCTGGTGCTGGCATTATTCTAATAAATTTTGATTCAATTTGGCCGTTACTGTTTGGTGAGCCAATTACTATGATAAAATCATCTATTTTTAAATCATCTATTGTAATATTATCTTTCATTTTTTGTATTTTTGTATCTTCTTTTATTAATATTACTTTTTCTGTTTTATCTTTATCTTCTACTATAAGTGTTGGTAATTCTATTTTAATTATTTTACCTATTGATCCATGTGCATTTGGAAAATTATCTTTACCTAAAAAGGGTGGTTTAGGCATCATGCCAAAATTACGTTCGTAATTGTCTCCCCAAGCGTGACCAAAAGAAGCTTTGCGGAAACCAACAGAAATTCCTGCAGAAAAGACAAATCCTAAAATTATTACAATTCCAATTCCATATAAAATACCAACAAAAATTTTTGATTCAAATATTTTTTTTATTTTTTGATTTATATCTTTCATAAAAATTATGCTATATAGGCTTTACCCACATATTTATTATTAATAATTTGTTTTGCAACAAAACGAACTGATAAAAAAAAGACAAAAACAAGGGAAAGAGATAAAATAATATTTATAGTTGGTAATGATTCTGCAAGGGAAAGCGTTAACTCTTTCCAGTATGTAGATAAAGCATTTCCGTTAAATAACAATGAAACATATTCATAGAAGCCTGATTGTGAAAAATCTTTAAGTAACATATTAAAAGCTGGTATCATTCCAGCTAATGATGAAATTCCTATTATTGAGAAAATAGACAACTTAAAACGTTTAATATGTTTTTCACGTTTAATTATAGTATGCCAAATGTTTTCAGTTAAATTAGTGTCTAATTGATATTTAGCATTATTAAATGCTTTTATTAATTCTTTTTCCATACATATATATACGTATAGAAAACATACTTTGGTGCAATTATTTAATTATTTTGTCGTAATCATATTACGAAGTTCTAAAATAGCCCTGCGATGATAGCTTTTTATTGTATTTGTCGGTTTACTTAGGGTTTTTCCTATTTCATCAAAAGTCATTTCTTCTTGGTAATGAAGTATTAAGATTGTTTTATATTGTAGAGAAAGTTTCTCTAATAAATTATTTAAAAATTCAGAATCTTGTAATTTTTGTAGCATTTGGTCAGGAAGTAGATTTTCATCTGCAATATTTTCAGAAAAAGAATAATCATCATTATAATTTTTTATGTCAGAAAAATTTAATTGTTTTTTCTTTCTTAAAAAATCTGTAATAGAATTTTTTGCAATAATAAAAATCCAAGTTTTAAAACTTGATTTTGAAGGGTTGAAACGATTAATATTTTTCCATACTTTTATAAAAACTTCTTGGACTATATCAGATGCATTGTTTTTTCCTGTTATGTGATACGTAAAATTATAAATAGATGAGGAATATTTTTCTATTAATTTTTTGAACGCTTCGTCATTCCCATTTTTATATAATTCTATAAGTTCATTGTCTGTCATTGTAATAAATTTAAATATAGCACAGCTTATCTATGTTTTTTGAGAATATGTTTGTATTAACGAATCTTCAACATTGTTATGTCGTCTCGTTGTTTTCCTTGAATTTTACGATTTTTAGTTGCGTCGATTATCGTTTTGTCGTCTATCGAGTACATTGTTTTACCTATTTGTTCAAATGCATCTTTTATGCCACCTTTACTTCCGTCACTAAATAAATAAACTTTGTCATCCTTGTTTAGTTTTATGTTTGTTGATTTTATAAAAGATGTCTTATTTTTATATCCTGTACCCATAGCAGATATTCTTTTAAAGTCTTTATTAATTTTAACTCCAGGATATTCTCCTTCAAATCCGCTTATAATTATTTCTTTTGTTTCTGGACGATAAATAAAAAATCCAGTATCTCCACTTATTTGTGCATTCATATTTAATTCTCCGTTTTCATCCTCTTTTATTTCTGTTCGTATCATTGCAGCATTCAATTGAAATTGAAATGAAGATGCTTCATCTATTTTCAATAAAAAATTATCAATTTCAAACAAATCATCACTGTCTTCAGTGGCTAAAGATAAAGTCTTTTCGATAAATAATTTTGTATAAGCCTGATTGATTCCATGGCCAAAAGTATCTATTACTGTACTAATTTGTTTATTTCCATTTTTTTTATCTTCCCAACCATCGCCTCCATCTGGATTTTCTTTGTCTGGCATATAAAGACCATTTATATTATGGAGATCTTCTCTTTTTGTTTTTACATATTCTGGGTCAATAAAAAATTTAAAAATTCCAGATGGATTTTCAAATAGTTTTTTATTTTGCTTTGCCATTGCTTCATTGCGTTTTTGTGCTTCTGGTGTGCCACTTGCGTCATATTGACCAATTTTTTCAGCTATTTCTATTAATGGTTCTTTTATTTTTAAAAATTGTTTTAAATTTTTTGCATTTGAAAAAATTTCTTTACATTCGGAAATTGTTTTTTCATTTTCAATGTAAAATTTTATTTTTTTCTTTATTTCAAAAGTAGCGTCGGCTTTTATTTTTTCTAAATTTTGATTTTCAGAATCTAGTTGTTCTTGGCGGATTATTGTTTCATCAATGAGAAGATCTTTTACAAGTTCTGATATTTTTTCTATCTTTGTTTGATCTTTTAATTGTTCTTCCGATTCACTAATAATTTCAGAAAGCAAAGCTTTTTCATCCAAAAGAAGATTGAGTTTTTTGTTATTGAAATTTTTTTCTGGGGTGAAATTCATCCTTTAATCATACCATATAATTTTAAATTTTACAAACACACCTTTTAACACAAATTAAATTTACATCAAAGCATTAAAAGAGCTTTGTTTTATTCATTGAATGAGAATTTTTCAATTTTCTAAAAAGCACTCAACACATTTGCTAAAAGTTTTTGTACTATTCTTTGCAAGAAACCACTTGGGGAAGAAGGTTCGGGTGGGTTTTGTTGTTGAAATTGTTGCTGAGGTTGCATTTGACCGGGCTGATTGAATTCTCCTGGTTGACCAGGTTGTTGTCCGGGTTGGTTGAGCTGATTAAGTTGATTTGGTTGATTAAGTTGGTTGAATTGATTGGGTTGTCCAGGTTGCATTTGACCGGGTTGATCACCTTGGTTAAATTGGGGTTGCTGTTGTTGCACTTGGCCAGTCTGTCCTTGTTGATTTTGTTGTGGCTGAAAATTTTTACATTCTTCCTGATGTGATTCGCAATAAGTATTGCATTCTTCTGGTCCTTTGCATCCACCAGGACCTGATTGTTGTGGCATTTGTTGTCCACCAAAATTTATATTTCCTGGTCCAGGTTGAAATTTATCTTCTGGTTGTCTTTGTTGATTATTTTGCTGATAATTACCACACTTCGCCGTTGATCCTGTAGGACAAATTGGTTCTTTGTCTGAACCTACTTTTGCTGATGCTATAAATTTTCCATTTTCGTCAACACATGCTAACTCTGTTGGATTTCCATTTTCGTCAGGTTTACACATATCTGCCCATGGCTGAATTTGCTCATTTATCTGTCCCTGATTATTTTGATTTTGTCCAGGCTTCATTGAACCTCCTTGGCCAGGTTGATTATTTTGCATTCTTTGTAAATCTTCTTCAGAAATCATTCCGTTATCTTTAGCAAAATTAAAACAAGTTTCTTGGTTGTCGGGGTTATTACAGAAAGTATCACAAGCATCTTTGCCCATACATCCACCTGGACCTTTGCCACCAGTCTTTAAAGACATTTGCGCCTGTTGTTCAGTCATATTTCCAATTGCCACAGAAAATTTTACACATTCTTCAACATGAGTAGAATCAGCACAATATTGGTCGCATGCTTGCAGACCCTGTCCAGATTGATTTGGTTGACTAGAGTTATTTTTAAGATCTGGACCATTGTCATTTACGCCAGAGCCTGGATTAAAACCTTGACCTTCATTAGGACCACCAGCATTTCCAGATTGATCGGGTGGGTTGGGTTGGCAAGCTGGAGGTTTAATTCCTTGTTTTAAAACAGAAAGCATTTTTTGCATTTGTTCTTTCTGGTTATCTGGCACCATATCGGCTGCCAAAGAAAAAGTCATACATTCTTCCATGTGAGTACCACAATATTCATCACAGGCTGGTAGACCGTTACTAGATTGATCAGTTTGTTCAGATTGTCCAAGTTGATCAGATGGTGGGTTGGGTTGGCAAGCTGGAGGTTTAATTCCTTTTTTTATAACATCAAGAGTTTTTTGCATTTGTTCTTTCTGGTTATCTGGCACCATATCGGCTGCCAAAGAAAAAGTCATACATTCTTCCATGTGTTTTGGATTACTGCAATATGCATCACATTTTTTAGGTCCAGAACAGGATGGTGGTTTTATCCCATTTTTAATAGCTGTTAAAACCTTTTGAGAATCTTTTAATTCTTTATCAGACATTAATCCATTTTTTTGAGCAAAAGTTATACATTCTTCCAAATGAGTTGAATTTTCACAATATTGTTCACATTCAGTTTGTCCCTTACAACTACCTGGGCCAACCATTCCATCGTCTTTAAATTTTTTAGCGTTAGATATTTCTTCAGAGCTCATTAAATTACGTTGTTCAGCAAAAGTCAAACAAGCATCAATGTTTTTAGAATCATCACAAAAAGTTTTGCAGTCATTTTTGCTCTTACAATTACCCAATTCTGGAATTGGATATTGTATATCGTTAAGACTTTTTTGTTCTCGTGTTTGTTGTGATGGTTTTGTTTGGTCTGTTGTTTGGGCATTAGCAAAACCGATTATTCCACTGGAAATTAAAATTCCAGAAAATAAAATTAAAAAACTCAAAGTATTTTTTTTCATATTTTTTATTGAAAAGGGTTAGTTTTTAAATTTGTAAAAGGATTAGTTTTATTGTAAGGATTAGCATCCGTATTAGGTAAATTAATAGCTGGTGTTGTCACATCTGGTGAAACATTGTTACTAATGTTGTCTACTGTTTTTTGGATATCATCAGCTGTTTGTTGTGTAGCTGATTTTTGTGTTTTTATTTTCCAATAATAGTATCCACCTCCGACTAAGGCCAAAAACGCGATTATTAAAATAATAATTATTGATTTTTTGTTCATAAGTTTATTATAACAAAAATAAAAAAAGAAGAAGTGGAAAACTATTTAAGGTGCCCTCGGCAGGAATCGAACCTGCATCATAACTTCCGCAAAGTTACGTCCTATCCATTGAACGACGAGGGCTGTATTTTTAGATTAGCAGTTTTAAACCTTGACGTAAAGTCTTGGTTTGACTTAAAAGCCCAGAGATTCCATTATTTTATCAGAGGCATGTTCATGCATTTCTTCTTCAACTATGTTATTTGAAACCATAATGCTTTTTATTTTTTCAGTTAGTTCTTGATTTATTGGGATGGAAAGCATTGGCATAAACATTCTGGCTGATTTTATGAAAAGTATTGGTTGGGGAGAAGTTTGCACAAAAAAAGCTTTTATTGTGTCATAAGGGAAGAGGCGAGTTTTTATTTTTAATCCTTTTTTATTTAATTCATAAAAAATCATTTCTGGTTTTTTAATTGCAAAAAATCCAAGCAGTATGCCACTTAGAATAATAAGCATAGCAAAAAAATAATTGCCATAAATAATGGAAGTTATTGAAATTGCAACAACAATAATTCCAAGAGCCCAGAACCAATCTGTGCTTCGTGTTTTTTCTTCGTATTCTAAAGCAGACCAATTTATAGTTTCTTCCATATACATTTATTATAACAAACAAATAGAATAAAAACACCTTAATTTAATACTTTGGTGGATATATAGTAAATAAATGTATATTGGTTAAATGTCTAGAATACTTGATTTATATTTTTCAGGGGAATAGGGCTTAAGAAAAACATAAGGAATATTTAACTTTTTTAGATCTTTAGAAATTTCTTTTTGATCATATCCAAGAAAGACAATATCAGAAGAATTTTGTTTTAATATATTCCATTTTCCCAAAGTCAAATCTCCCGATATAACAAAAAAATTTGGATTAAATTCTTTAATTTTTTCTACACGTTCTTTAAAAGAATATTTGGGTGGATGTTTTTTAAGTTGTTTTACAATTTTTGTTGGTGTCACAACCACAATAAGTTTGTCACATTTTTTTGATGCTTCTTTCAAAAAATATTTATGACCATCATGAAGATTGTCAAACACTCCAAAAACCATTCCTCGCGAGTAATTTTTTTTGTCTTTGTTATTCACAATGCGGGACACTCGAGTTAAGTAATAATAGGTTCAACTCTTGTAAGGATATCTTAGCACATTTTGGAAAGGTAAAACTAGGCACTAGCATCACATCCCCATATAGACACAATGGACATGATGGAGTGGCGCATAGATATGTATAAGATAAATATTACGATTTTTATTTATACACTTCAATTGATTGTGAAAAAGCTGTAATTTCTCCAACTTTTTCATTTGTGTATCCATCACGTAATTCAAAATGAGAATAACCAGTTATCGCTTTTTTACGTAATCCAATATAAGCAATAAAATCTTTTTTCTGTTGTACTGTTTGGGTGTACCAATTTGATCCTACAAAAACATCCCAACGATAAGTATTGTCATCTAATTTAGAAAAATCATAAGAAGTTAATAATCCTGCTGTTTTTGCCATGGGCATATATTTATCTAAATCTTTTTGAGCTTGTTCTTTAGAGATTGTTGGTTCACTAACTGTTGCTGTTTCTTTTGTTTTTGGTGTGGGTGTTGAATTATTATCTGAATTGCCTCCCATTCCACTTATAACAATAATAAAGCTTACAACTAAAAGAACAATTACATACCATCTTTTATACCAAACTTTTTCTTTTTTTATTTCTTCATTCATAATTTTTTCTTTTGCGTATTATTATTAATAATATCCAAGTATGGAACGCAAAAATCCATTACTTGAAATTTTTATAAATTTGAAATAACTTCATTTAAATCGTTAAAAGCAATAGGTTCTATGCCAAATTTCTGGAGTTTAATAAGTGATATACTATTCCCATCTTTTGTTATCTCCTTTATCCTATCTTTTGTTAATACCCAAAAACACCATTGATCCATATCAAGAATATCAAGAGTTGCGTGGTCTTGGTGTTTAAAAAGAGAAAGTATATAAATATCTGATTTGTAATCTATGGGTCGGTCTTTTAGTTTTATTTCCACCAAACTTCTATCAGTAGAAGCATAGAAGAGAGGCTTTGCTTTAAGTCCACCCCAACTTATACGTGAATAATCTTCCTGATCCCAATCTTGAATGTATGAGCAACATTTAACTTCAATATTTTTTCCATTGGGAGCAATCACATCTGAATCGCCCCACGGATTACGAACATCTATTTGTTCGTTTGTTCTTAATGCATTTTCTATTATAAATTCAGCAAATGCCCCTCGTAAAACATTTGAATTAATATTTGAAAATCCATAACGCCAAAAATCAAGCACAGAGATTTTTTTATCTCCTGTATTTTTAAAATGTTCAGCACCAGTGAGTTTTATTACTAGAATTCTTTTATACATATTTTTGGTTCGGAAACCCTTTTCGAAAAATTGCGGAGGCGGTGAGATTCGAACTCACGGACCCCGTAAAGAGTCTCTTGTTTTCAGGACAAGTGCCTTCAACCACTCAGCCACGCCTCCGTATGATAAGACTACTATATTTTTATTTATTTTTCAACGTTATTTTTTAACCAACTTTTTTCTAAAAGATGTTCCTCATAATGACAATTAGGGCAAATTATTTCTAAATTTTCTTTATCATTATTGATTCTGTTTCTGTCTTTGTGGTGAATTTGTAATATTTCATATCTATTATAATTACAACGTTCACAATTTTTTCCTCTTTCTTTTATTAATTTTAATTTTAAAACACGAAATGTATTTGCTTTGTCATTCGGTCGACCAATATTATATTTTATTCCGGTTCTGTTTTTATTTGAGCATTTTCTACTACAAGTCTTTTTATTTAAACCAGCTAAAATTAATTTTCCACAAACTGCACATGGGACTTCTTTTCGGCAGGAGAGACCATAGCAATTCATATTACAAAAAACATTTCCTTTCCTCATTTGGGTAGGCCTTCTATAAATTGGTTTTTTACAGAGAAAACAAACAGTATTTGGATTTCTTTTATACAACTCAACCACTAATACAGTATACCATAAAACAAAAAAATAAAATACCCCACGAAAGGGGTATTTTTGTTTTTTTTATTTTGGATTTGGTCCATACTTGTTATCGTCTTTGGTACCAATAGTAAGAGCTAGTATAAGGTTATAAATAGGAATGAGAATAAACCAACCATTTTTGTTCACATCGTGCATTCTACGAACAGCAACAGCGATACTTGGAATTAAGATAATTAACTGATAAATACTAGCTAATGTATTTTCATTTTTTGAATAATTACTCGTGAATATATTTTCAATTAAACTAAGTCCAACAGCGATGATTATATTAAATAAAAAAAAGTACCAATATTCTGCTCTGCTAGCACGTCCTTTAAATACGGCATATTTTTTGAAAGTCATTAAGTAATAATTTATCCCAGTATTGTTTTTTATTTTCTCTTCCACTTCTTTTTCATTTATTTTCTTTACAGAAAATATTCCAAGAAATGCTTTTTTTACATCAGACCATTTTTTCTTAGCTATATAGAAAATATAAATCATATCTAAAATTCCCACTGTATTAAATATAATCAAAGCTATAAACCACTTTTTGTGATTATTTTTTGCTGCTGTCCATACAGAATAGCACTTCCAAAGCATAGTCCAAACTACTAATAAAAGCATTAATAAATTTTCTCCTATATTTAAATTTGTCATATTAAAATAATATCAGAAAATTATTTTTTGTGCTAGTATCTTTATATGACTAGGTTTTTAGGGATAGATTACGGAACTAAGAGAATTGGGGTTGCAATTTCAGATGAAAATGGGACTTTAGCTTTTCCAAAAGAAATTGTACCAAATGATTTAAATACTTTTAAGCGAATTGGGGAGATTATAAAAGAAGAGCAGATAAAAGAGATTGTAGTGGGGGAATCAGTAGATTTTTCTGGACAATTAAATGCGCTATCAGCAAGAATTGATGTTTTTATTTTAGAGCTTAAAGAAAAATTTGATTTACCGATTCATAAACAAAAAGAATTTTTAACTTCAGTTGAAGCGAGAAAGTCAAAAGATACTAAGAAAGATTTTAATCAATCTCAATCACATAGCAGAGTAAAACAAATAAAATCAGGAAGAATAGATGCATCAGCAGCAGCATTAATATTACAAAGATATTTGGATAAAATAAATTTAAAAAAATAATATGATAAGTATAGAAGATTTTAAAAAAGTAGATATTGCAGTTGGAAAAATTTTATCAGTAGAAAAAGTTCCTGATACTGATAAGCTTTTGAAATTAGAAGTTGATTTAGGAGAAGAAAAACCAAGACAAATAATTTCTGGCATTTCTTTATTTTTTCCTGACTGTTCCGTTCTGGTAGGGAAGAAGTGTATGTTTGTTGCAAACTTAGAACCAAGGATGATAAAAGGCTTTGAAAGCCAAGGAATGATACTTGCAGTTTCTACAGAAGATGGAAAGTTTTCTTTACTTGAACCAAATGATGAAATTCCAGCAGGCACACGTGCAAAATAACTATATAAAACGAGGTTCTTTTTGCTGTTGACTTTTTACTTAAATATGCTATACTTTTTGTAGATATTTTCTTTCTATTTTAATAACAAAAACCGGGGACAGGGGTTTAATTCTGAACAAAATTTGTCATGGCAAAATTTAATGTCACAGGCGAACAACATTTTAGTATTTCGGGACAAATACTAGAAATCCAACGCCAGATCCGTCTGAAAGGCGGAAGTCCTATTGATCCTGAATTAGTGCAACTAGCACTTCAAGACATCATTGAGGGTAAATTTATTCACATCAAAAAAGACAATTCGATTCTTTGTTTAGTGTTAATAGGTAAATCTATTATCATTGATGATTGTGATGGTTCTGAAACATTGGCAAATGCAAATGAAATATTTAAAGTTGGCATAGATGAAGATTTTGAAAACTATGGGATCAACAATCCAGGTAATGCAACAGAAAAAACTGTAGTAGTTGTTCATAAAATGGTAAAAGATGCTACATCTGCGCAAATGTTTGGTTTATTCGGAACTGATCTTGATAAATTGTGTTTAACACAACATCAGATAAAAAACTTTTGCAAAAAACATTCTAATTGGTTACGCGCTGACGGATATGCAACTCTCTTTCTTTTTAAAGTTAGAGATCGATTCTTCGTTGCTGATGTGCGCGTGAGCTTTGATGGCTTGCGTGTCGACGTGGACAAATTTAAGAACGGCTATGTTTGGAGTGCCGAGAACGCTCATCGTGTGGTGGTTCCGCAACTGATAGTTTGAAACTCTTTTGTTATTGAAACTTATTTTCTTAATCCCTTTGATTCTTGATTTGAATCAGAGGGATTTTTTTATTATATGTTAATATAAATGTATGCATTTTTTTGAAATTTTACCTTTAATAAAAGCAATTGGAATAATCGGAGTCTTTCTTTTTATCTTTGCAGAGTCTGGACTTTTCTTTGGTTTTTTTCTACCGGGAGATTCTTTACTTTTTACCGCGGGTATTTTAGCTTCAGCAGGATATTTTAATGTTGGACTTTTATTTTTAGGATCATTTATTTGCGCTATTTTAGGAGATTCTTTTGGTTATTATTTTGGGAAAAAAATTGGACCAAAGATTTTCTCTAAACCTGATTCATTTTTTTGGAGTAAAAATAATTTAGATAAAACTGCAAAATTTTTTGAGCGTTATGGCGACAAAGCAATTACTCTCGCTCGTTTTGTTCCAATCGTAAGAACATTTACCCCAATAATGGCTGGAGTAGGGCAGATGAATTATAAAAAATTTATTTTTTGGAATATTTTAGGAGGTTTTTTGTGGACTGGAAGTATGACTTTCGGCGGATATTTTTTGGGAAGTTATATAAAAGATGTTGATAAATATATTTTACCTATTGTTTTAGTAATTATTTTTATTTCAGTTGCGCCTATTGCTTTACAATTTTGGCGAGAGGCTAGAAAACATAAAAAAAACAATAGCGCGAATGGTCCTTTTGTCGTATAATATAAATAATGTTTAGAAATTTATATTATAAATTTTTTCCAACGCCTTCTTTCCTTGCTGAACCTTCTTTCGGTTTGGATATTTCAGATGAATCATTAAAATTTGTGGAGCTTGTCGCTACCAAAAAAGGTCTTAGGGTGGGACGATATGGAGAAAGAAAAATACCGTCTGGAGTAATTGAATCAGGTAAAATAAAAGAACCTAAGCGTCTTGAAGAAATACTTTCATCTTTGCGAAAAGAAGAAGGTTTGAAGTCAGTTCGTGTTTCTTTGCCAGAGGAACAAATATATCTTTTTAAACTTAAATTAGAAAAGTTAGGATTAAAAAGTATTTGGGAGGGGATAGAACTTTCTCTTGAAGAACATGTGCCGATAATGACGCAAAATGCAATTTTTGACTATAAAATTATCAAAGAATATGATGAATATTTTGATTTGCAAGTGGCAGTTATACCAAGAAATATAATTGAAACTTATTTATCTATTTTTAAAAATTCTGGATTATCAGTATCATCTTTTGAACCAGAAGTGCAAGCTATTAGTCGAGCTGTTGTTAAAAAGGGTGATTTGGGAACTTATATGATTGTGGATTTTGGTGATAATCGCACCAGTATTTCTGTTATCTCTCAAGGTGTTGTTGTATTTACTTCTACTTTAGACATGGGTGGAGTTATGCTTTCTCGCGCTATTCAAAAAAATTTCAAAATAAGTTTTGAAGAAGCTGAAAAATTGAAAGTAAATTATGGACTTCAACGCAATGTTCCCGACAAAGAAATATTTCAGGTTCTTTTAAATAGTTTGTCTGTTTTGTGTGATGAGATTTCTAGACACTTTTTATATTGGCATACACATAAGGATGAAGAAGAGAAAGATCGTCCATCAATAAAAAAAATAATTCTTTGCGGTGGTGATTCAAATTTAATAGGTCTTCCAGAATATTTTTCTGTTGTTATAAAGACTCAAGTGGATGTGGCAAATGTTTGGGTTAATATTTTAGATATAAAAAAAGATGTTCCAGAGATAGATTTTAAGCAATCACTTTCATTTGCAACAGCGTTGGGCCTTGCTTTGGGTGATTTTTATCATGATTAATTTAATTCCAATTGAAGAGAAGAAGAAGATGTCCAGAGACTTTCATTTTCGTCTGGTTGCTTTATTTTTGTGGACATTGGGACTTTCAGTTTTGATTGCTTCTGTGGCTATTATTCCTTCTTATTTTTTAGTTGCAGAAAAAGCAAATTGGGAAAATCAAAGGTTTGAAACATTTAAAAAAGAGCCTGTGTTAAAAATTGATCAGCAAACAATGCAAATTATTACAGATTTAAACAACAAGCTTGGTTTGATTGAAAGTGCTAAACAAAAAAAATTCTTAGTATCCCAAAAAGTTATTGGTGAAATTATTTTTAAAAAAATGTCAGATATTAAAATAAATAAATTTTCTTATGAAAGTAATCCAATCAAAAGTAAAAAGATAAATATTCGTGGCATAGCGCCTAATCGTGAACGTTTGCTTCTTTTTAGGCAAACACTTGAAGACAATCCAGCTTTTTCAGAAGTGGATTTGCCAATTTCTAATTTTATCAAAGGAACCAATATAGAATTTTATTTAAGTTTAATGCCTTCATAAAAAATGCAACACTTTAAGAAAAAATTAATGATTACAACCGGAACATTGCTTTTTGCTTTTTCTATTTTTAGTTTCTTTTTTATTTATCATTTCATAAATAAAAAAAATAAAATAGCAGAAAATACTTTTTTAATGTGGCAAGAAAAGTATCAAAAACGTGAAGAAATAAAATTGCTTAATAATAGCATTAAAGACATAGAAGCTGACAAAGTTTTGCTTGATGCTCACTTTGCGCAAAGTACGGATGTGGTGCCATTTTTAAATACAATTGAATCATTGGCAACAAAAGTCAAAGCAAAAGCTGAGGTTACATCGGTTGATATTTTAAAAGATAAAACAGGACTTTTAGTAGGGATAAAAACTCTTGGAAGTTTTGAAGCAGTTTATAAATTTTTAATGCTTTTAGAAAATTCGCCATATGAACTTGAAATAAATTCGGTTGATATGCAAACATTAATTATTGAAGATTCATCTAAAAAATTAAAAATTCCAGAATGGAATGCTTCTTTTAAAATAAAACTGTTAACTTTTATTCAATAATTTTTTAAAATATGAAAATAAAATTTTTTAAAATAAAAAATAATTTTGCAAAGGAAGGTCGTTTTCAAGAGAAACCAGATTTTTTCTGGAAAATTGCGCTTTATTTGGGATTTATTTTAGCTATAATATTCTTTATTTTAGGTTTTTTTATTTTTAAACAAGTAGATAAGGAGTTAATTTTGTCAGAAGAAGATAATAGTGGAAAATCTAAAGTAATACAGAAGGAAAGAGTTAAAGAAGCGCTAGAATATTTTAAAGAACAAGAAAAAAAATCAGAAGAAATATTAAACTATTCATTCACTATTATTGATCCGTCGTTGTAAATATTATTTTTTGGTATAATGTAAAATATGCAAATAAATGAAGAACAATTAAAGAAATTTATTTTAGAGTCTAAACTTGTCTCTGACTCTGACCTTGCTTTGTTGATTAAAAAAGCAAAAACAAAAAATCAAAAATTAGGAAATTTTTTACTTTCAGAAGGTAAAATTGCTGAATCAGATTTAAAGCGAATGGAAGCTTCTGTTTTAGGGATACCTTTTATTAGTTTAGTTAATGAAAAAATTGATTTGTCTGTGCTTTCTGTTATTTCTGAGACTATTGCCAGAAATCATAATATTATTGCTTATAAAAAAAGTGATCACACATTAGAAGTGGCAATGCTTGATGTTGATGATTTGCCGATGATAGATTTTATTAAAAAATATTCTGGTTTAAAAATTTTACCTAGACTTACAGATACGCCGTCAATTAAATTTGCTCTTGCTCAATATAGGAAGAGTTTACAGGCTGAGTTCAAAGAATTGGTTCAAAAAGAGTCTTCTGCGCTTAAAATATCTTCAAGTGAGAATGGAGAAAAATCAGAAAAAGAATTAAAAGAAATAGCGGAGGATTTGCCAGTTGTTAAAATAATAGACTCCCTTATTACTCATGCTATTTTACAGAATGCTTCTGACATTCACATTGAACCAGAAGAAAAAGAACTTGTTGTGAGATATCGCATAGATGGAATTTTACATGATGTGATGTCTTTGGACAAAAGCGCAGCTATGGCAATTACGGCGCGCATTAAAGTTTTATCTAATTTAAAACTTGATGAAAAAAGATTACCTCAAGATGGACGTTTTAAACTTGAAAGCGATGAACAAAAAGTTTCTTTTCGTGTTTCCACTTTACCAACTTTTTATGGAGAGAAAACAGTAATAAGAATATTAAATGAAAATTCTCACGGATATACTTTAGAGGGTTTGGGTTTTCACGGGGAAGCGTTAGAAAGAATTCATGAATCTCTAAAACAAAGAACTGGAATGATTCTGGCTACAGGACCAACTGGTTCTGGAAAAACCACAACTTTATATACAATGCTTGATATTTTAAATAAACCAGAAGTAAATATTTCAACAGTGGAAGATCCTATTGAATATCAAATGCCAAGAGTGAATCAAACTCAAGTGAAACCAGAAATTGGATTGACCTTTGCTAATGGACTACGATCACTTTTGCGTCAAGATCCAGATATTATAATGGTTGGAGAAATTCGTGATGGTGAAACAGCGGGACTGGCAGTAAATGCTTCGCTTACAGGACATCTTGTGCTTTCAACTATTCACACAAATTCTGCGGCAGGAGCTATTCCGCGTTTAGTGGACATAGGAGTGGAACCTTTTCTTATCGTATCAACTGTTAAAACTGTAATTTCTCAGAGATTGGTGCGTAAGTTATTTTGTACCAGTGGAAAATATTTTATGTCTGCTGATGAAATTAAGTCGCTTGGCAAACTTGTGGATTTAGATCGAATGCTTGATTTTCTAAAAAAAGACAAAGCAGTAGGCCCAGATGCCACTTGGGAAAAAATTCCTCTTTATCATGCTGAAAAAACAGAACAATGCGAAGATGGATATCAAGGCCGAGTCGGTATTCACGAAGTGTTAAAGGTAAGTATGGCTATCAAAGAATTAATTATTCGTGGAGCTTTGCAAGATGAAATTGAACAACAGGCTAAAAAAGAGGGGATGATGACAATGATAGAAGATGGAGTTTTTCAGGCAGTCTTAGGAAATACAACCTTAGAGGAAGTTTTGAGAGTGGTTTCTGAATAATAAAATGTTTTTTTCATATACAGCAAAATCAAGCGAAGGGAAAATTTTTGAAGGAGTAATGGAAGCTCAAGATCGTTTTGCGCTTTCACGTGAATTAAGATCACGTGGATATACTCCTTTATCTATTTCAAAGAAAAAAGAAAATGTTTTTAATTTTTTTATTATGTTTCAGCGTATTTTTGGCAAGGTTAGCATTACTGAGCAAATTATTTTTACAAAAAATTTAGGTGGAATGCTTAAAGCTGGGCTTTCGCTTAATCGAGCATTATCAGTTTTAAAAAAACAAACCAAAAATCCAGCTTTTTTAAAAATTTTAATTTCATTAGAGGATGAAATAAATGCTGGTGGAATGCTTTCTTCTGGTCTTGAAAAGTTTCCGAAAGTTTTTTCTAAACTTTTTGTATCAATGATGCGCGCTGGTGAAGAATCTGGGAATCTTGCCAATGCTCTTATTGAGGTGGGTACAAGTTTGGAAAAATCGCACGCTTTAACTAAAAAAGTGCGTGGAGCATTAATTTATCCCGGAGTAATTTTTTCAACTATGATTGTGGTTGGTATTTTAATGTTTGCTTTTGTTGTTCCTGGTCTTGCAAAAACTTTTAAAGAGTTAAATGTACAACTGCCGGCTTCTACAAAATTTATAATTTTTTTAGGAGATTTTTTATCAAATCATTTAATTTTATCTTTTGCGATAATAATTGGATTTGTTCTAGGAATATCGTTTCTTTTTCGCGCTTCTTTTGCAGCTAAATATATTGATTTTATTCTTTTAAAATTGCCAATAATTGGAAATTTAATTAAAGAATTAAATACAGCTCGTACTACTCGAACTCTTTCTTCTCTTATTTTGTCTGGTGTTTCCATAACTCGAGCAATAGAAATAACAGAAGATGTTGTGCAAAATATTTATTATAAAAAAGTTTTAAGAGAGGCAAGAGAATCAATAGAAAAAGGGGCTCCTTTTTCTGAAACTTTTTCTGCTTATTCCAATCTTTATCCAGTTATGATGTCAGAAATGGTTCAGGTTGGAGAAGAAACTGGGAAGCTCGCGGATATGTTGCTTGATGTTTCAGTTTTTTATGAAAATGAGATTGAAGGTAAAACAAAAAATTTTTCCACTATCATTGAACCGTTTTTAATGATTTTAATTGGTGGCGGAGTTGGATTTTTTGCTATTTCAATGATTTCACCAATGTATTCAATTATGGATAATATAAAATAAAATGCCCAAAATTTTTAATCAAAAAGGACTGACAATAATTGAAATTTTATTTGTAATAGGAATTATTGTAATTATTTTTATGGTTGTAATTCCTTCTTTTGGAAGATTTAGGCAAGTTCAAACACTTAAAACAACTTCAGAAGATGTTCTTTCAGCTCTTGATAAAGCGCGTAGCAACGCACTTACTTCTATAGACTCTTCAGAATATGGTATTCATTTTCAATCTGATAAAATAGTAATTTTTAAAGGAACTGTTTATTCATCTCTTGATCCAAATAATGAAAATATAAATATAATTTCACCAGCAACCATTTCAAATATAAATATATTTGGTGGTGGAAGTGAAATTTACTTTAATAGACTTTCTGGGACGCCAGATAAAACAGGGATGATAACTGTCTCTGTTATTTCTAGTTCAAAGATTATTACAATTTCTGCCACTGGGGCATCTAGCGTGGATTAAAATGAAAATTTTTAAATTTAAATTAAATAAAGGATTTATGATGGTTGAGATTTTAGTGGCTATTTCAATTATCACTGTTTCTGTTTTAGCCGCAATGTCTGTAACAGGTAAATCCATATATATTGCTCGTGAATCATTACATCAAGCGCAAGTAGCGCTTCTTTTAGAAGAAGGATCCGAAGCGGTGCGTATTATGCGTGATAATGCTTGGAGCAATATTTCTGGTTTAGATATTACAAAAGATTACTATCCAGTTTTTTCTGATGGGACTTGGGCTTTATCTATTATTCCTTCTCAAGTTGGTATTTTTACACGTAAAGTCAATATAGCAACAGTATATCGTAATGCTGAAGATAATATTTTTACTTCCGGTACGTTAGATAACGGCACTAAAAAAATTACGGTGACTGTTTCTTGGAATGAAGGCGGACAAATTATTACTAAAACATTAGCATTTTATATATCTGATATTTTTTCATGATTAAAAATATAAATAATAAAAAAATGGGATACGCATTGCTTGAAATTATTTTTTATATTGCTATTTTTTCTGTGCTTACTTTAGCTGTTATTGATGCAATTATTGTAATGACTAAGGCTTTTAAGGAGACATCAATTCAAACAGATTTTGTGCAAAGTTCCACTATAATGGAAAGAATATCTAGAGAAATTAGACAGGCAACTGGAATTAATTCTATAAATAATAATGGAAATAATTTAATTCTTGATTCTAAAGACGATGCTGGAGATAATAAGACGGTAGAATTCTTGCTTTCTGGCTCTGATTTACAATTGAAAGAAAATGACATTTTAACAGGAAACTTAAATACTCCAAATATTATTATTACTAATTTGTCTTTTGCTCAAATAACAACCACTAAAGGACTTGCGGTGCGTGTTATTTTTAGCGCGAGATCTTCCAGAGATAATTCAAGTCGGATAGAAGATTTTTATGACACAATTGTGCTTCGTGGAAAATATAGTAATTAATTTATGAATACAAATTTTAAAAAAATAAAAAGAAATGGTGGACAGGCAATGATTATTTCTGTGGTATTTTTTCTATCCATTTCGTTGGTGGTTATTTCAGGTCTTGTTTCACCTTCAGTGCGAGAATTTAAAATATCAAATGATTTGATACGATCACGCCAAAGTCTTTTTTTGGCAGAGTCGGGTGTGGAAGATGCATATTACAGATTAAAAAATGCAAAATTAATAGGTTCTTCAACTTTGATTACTCTTAATGGAAATACAGCTACGACGAATATTACAAATACTAGTGCCAGTTTAAAAACTATTACATCTTTAGGAGATGTTTTTTCTAGACAAAGAAAAAGTGAATTAAAGATTAGTGCTGGTGATGGTGTTGTTTTTAAATATGGTACTCAGGCTGGTCAAGGAGGAATTTCTTTTAAAAATAATGCTTATTTGAAAGGAAGTTTATATTCAAATGGAAATATTGTTGGAGAAAATGGAGCATACATTACCGGTGATGCTTTTGTTGCTGGTAGTAATGGAACTATTTCTAATATGCGTGTTGGATATGGTGGTACTGGTGATGCTAATGCGCATACGGTAACAGATTCTACTGTAACAGGAATGATATATTGCCAACACGGATCTGACAATAATAAAGCTTGTGACACATCACAATCTGATCCAGTGGAACAAGCTTTTCCAATAAGTGATATATCTATTGAAAATTGGAAAGCGGATGCAACTACTGGAGGGGTAACAAATGGCAATGTAACTATTTCTATTCCAACAACAATGGGACCAAGAAAAATAGTAGGTAATCTTACTATAAATGATACTTTTACTATTACAAATACCATATATGTAACTGGGAATATTATAATAAATGAAGTGTCTGGGAATCCACAACCACCATCTGTGAAATTAAATTCTTCTTATGGATCAAATTCGGGTATTATAATAGCGGATGGTTATATTCTTATAAATAATAATGTAGGTTTACAAGATTCTGGAACAACGGGTAGTTATATATTGTTTTTATCAGACAGTTCTTGTGATGCAGAAATTGGTAATTGTAATGGGAAAGATGCCATTGATGTAAACAATAATTCAAATATTTCAATTGTTAATGCTCAAAAAGGAACAGTTTCTTTTAGTAATAATGCCAAAGTAAAAGAAGCTGTTGGTAATACTATAAGATTACAGAATAATGTAGGTATTGAATATGGTAGTGGAATTACTAATGTTGGTTTTACTAGCGGACCTTCAGGAGGATGGGTTATTTCAAATTGGCAAGAAATTAAATAAAAAATCGTTGACCTAATTGTTTAAAAATGCTAATTTTAATGTTATAAGTTGCGCGGTTAGCTCAGTTGGTAGAGCAACCCGTTTACACCGGGAAGGTCGGGGGTTCGAGTCCCTCACCGCGCACAAAGCCTTTAGTAGATAATTGCCCTCGTAGTTCAATGGATAGAACAGAGCTCTTCTAAGGCTTCGATGTAGGTTCGATTCCTACCGAGGGCACAAATATATGTTTGAAAAAATAAACTTAAAAATATATAAGACAAAAAATAATATAGAATCTCATCAGCTGATAGCTGAAGAGTTAAAGTATTTAGAAAAAATTGCAGAGCAAATTTTTAAAAAAGAGTTTAAAATTGGTGAAGGAGAATATTCTCATGTTTATCAAGATATTCTTAATAATGTTTGTTATAAAGTAGCTACTCATAAAGCACAAAGAGATATTCATGAAGAAGCTGAATTTTATAGTAAACTTACTAATAAGAGTGAAAAAGTTATAGTTCCAGAACCTTATTTTAGTTTAAATGCTAAGGTTGTAAAAACTGGGAAGATGTCCACAGAACGTAGGGTTATTGCAATGCAAAAGATTAACGGAGCTAATTTTAATGAGATTTTAAAAGGAGAAAAAGAATTACCATTAAATTTTAATTCAGAATCTTTTTTCAAAGATTTGAAAGATTTTTTTAATTTTATGCATAATGAAGTTGGAATTTATCATTGTGATTTTGCTGATCGAAATTTAATGATTGATTATGATACTGGCAAACCAGTGATAGTTGATTTTGGAAATTCTGTTTATAAAAGTTGGTTTACTATTGATGAGATTAAAGAAGGAAAGCAATATTCAAGAGGAACAAATGATTTACTGGAAATAGAAAAAATAGAACAAGTTGTTCAGTTATATTTGACACGTTTTAATAAATAGTGTATTATTATTAATAGATTTAAATATTATAAAAATATGGAAAAGTTAAACATTATGCCAAATTTTTTAACTAAGATAAAAGAGACAATATTATTATT
Organism: Minisyncoccota bacterium; assembly: GCA_041666045.1. Classification (GTDB taxonomy): domain Bacteria; phylum Patescibacteriota; class Minisyncoccia; order Phycocordibacterales; family UBA9973; genus UBA9973. Next base: position 2,467 of record JBAYHR010000007.1, on the reverse strand, counting down.
GTCTGATAAGAATCTAGTTAAGATTAACGGTAATTCTGGACTTTGGTTAGTAAAAGCAAATACACCAGAAGGAGATGAAAGAAAAAATTCCGAAGAAGCACTTATTGTGCTTACTAAGGAAATAGATGGTGTAAATTATTTTATTTGCCGTCGTTAATAAAAAGACCGTTTTTAAAACGGTCTTTAATTTATGAAAAAAATAAAAATCCTATACGAAGATAAGGATATTCTAGTGATAGACAAACCGTCTGGTATTTCTGTGCATCCAGATGGAAAAAGTAAAGAAAAGACAATCACTGATTGGGTTTTGAAAAAATATCCAAAAATGAAAAATGTTGGGGAACCAATATTTTTTGAAGAAAAGGAAATAAAAAGACCCGGCATTGTTCATAGATTAGACAGAGACACTTCTGGGGTTTTGGTTCTTGCAAAAAATCAAAAAGCTTATGAATTTTTAAAGAATCAATTTAAAAATAGAGAAGTTAAAAAAACTTACAATGCGATCGTTTCTGGTTGGGTAAAAAATGATCACGGAATAATAAATAAACCTATAGGACGAAGTCCATCAGATTTTCGTCGCAGGCTTGCTGGACGTGGAGCGAGGGGAGAGCTCCGAGAAGCAGTTACGGAATATAAAGTTTTAAAAAGATTTGAAATGGAACCTCATAAGATTTTTTCGCACTGCGCCCTTCCCGGAGTACCGGGTGGGACCCTCGCGCAGAAAAAATCTTATGAGGTTCCATTAAAATTTACTTTTCTTGAAGTTAAACCTAAAACAGGAAGGACGCATCAGATCCGTGTGCATATGAAATACTTAAATCATCCAGTTGCCTGTGATTCTTTGTACGATCCAAAAGGTTTTTGTCTTAAAGATATTGGCAGATTAGCCCTTCATGCTAAATCAATAGAATTTAAGGATTTAAAAGGTAAAATTATTAAAATAGAATCAAATTTACCTAAAGAATTTAAAAAATATTTGAAATAATAAGATTTTTGATTTTTCTGGTTTTTCTACTAGGGAATGCTACACTTTATATATAAAGGTCGAGGTATAATATTTAGCTTATATTTTATGATTTTTATATATACAACATGTTCTGATGAGAAAGAAGCAAGAAAGCTTGGTGACCTTATAATTAAAAAAAGAATGGGGGCTTGTGTTGATTTTTGGCCTACCAAAGCTTGTTATAATTGGAAAGGAGCATTTAAATGTGTTCCTCAAGTAATGCTTCTCATTGCAACATTTGAAACAAAACTTGAAGAAGTAAACGAACTCATTTCTAAAAACCATAGTTATAGCATTCCGATGATTGCCGGAATTGATGTTCGAAGAATTAGCCGATCTTATAAAGAATGGATGATGCAAGAGGTGACATGATAACTATAAATTTTTTATGAACGAAAAAAGCGAAACAAAAATTTGCCAAAATTGCAAAAAGGAATTTGTTATTGAACAAGAAGATTTTAATTTTTATGAAAAAATAAAACTGGGAAAAGTTGTATAAAACACGAAACCCCCTTTCGGGGGTTTCTCGGGGTCTCCGACAAGGGAGACATTTACGAGTAAAGTATAGCAAAATAAAATAATATGTCAAGCAAAGAATGTGATAAACAAAAAATTGCAAAAATAAAGGGTTTGTGTTAGATTATATCAATTACTTGTCCCGTTAGAAAATCAGCTTATAAAGGTTGGGGCACAGTAATTTAATAATTAAATTTTTTAATGGGATGGCAGTCGATAAAACAAAACTTAGTCCAGTAGATATTGAGGCAAGAAAAAACCTTGATTTTCATGCTGGTGATACAGTGCGTGTTTCATCTAAGATTTTAGATGAAAAAGGTAAATTTCGTTTACAGGCTTTTGAAGGTATGGTTTTAGCTAGAAAACATGGCACAGAAATTGGTGCTACCTTTACAGTTAGAAAGGTTGCTTCAGGTGTTGGAGTAGAAAGAATTTTTCCATTATTTTCTCCAATGGTTGATAAAATTGAAATTACAAAAAAAGCTCGTGCTCGAAGATCAAAATTATATTATGTTCGAACAAAAGCAGTTAAGGATGTTCGAAGAAAAATGCGTTCAGTCACAATACAAGCAGATAACGAAGGGGAAGAGGAAACTGAAGTAAAAACTACAGAATAAAAAATAAAATTTTAAAAACCCAGTTATAAATCTTTTCTGGCGGACAAAACGAAGCCAGTGCCCGCAGGCGAAAAGTTTTATAACTGGGTTTTTGTTTTGTAAAATATGTTAAAATCAAATTACGCGCGAGTGGCGAAACTGGTAGACGTACTACCTTGAGGTGGTAGCGGGAGCAATCCCATGGGAGTTCAAATCTCCCCTCGCGCACCAGAATGGAACTTAGCGGTTGAGAATCAACCAAGGAGTGGGCGTGCCGTAGGCACGCCCACACTGTTTCGCCCGTTTTCGCCAATGAATTCGCCAATGAATTCGGATTCCCGCCTTCGGC
>JBAYHR010000006.1:0-40541 GCA_041666045.1 Minisyncoccota bacterium | reverse complement strand
TTCCGCAAAACTTCGGCTGATTCCTTTTTTCTGAATTCGGATGTCGCAAGCGGAGGAGGAGGGGTCTGGGGAGGAATCCTCCGCTTGCTCCTCTTTTTGTTTTGGCGAAATTCGGGCGGGCTAGCAGAAGAAAAACATCAATCAGCAAAGCTGATTTTTTCAAATGGAAAATGTTTTTCTTCTGCTCGATATTCTGTACTAAAAGTTGTTGCCCTTTTCAAGCTCAAAACACCATTATATTTTTTATTTAATAACTCATCTAAAACATTAAATTCAGTTATTAAATCTACAGTAGGGTGTATTTGAGCAATTTTGTAAACGGGTTTTTCTTCATCAACAGATGTTCTACCAAGAATCATTACTGGTCCAGAAAATGTAGTAGATTTTAGTTCTTGGTTCATCTGATTAAAACTTGGCAAATGAATACTGCTTTTTACTCTGCAAAGAATAGTCGTCAAAGAGTCATAAGATTTTTTGGTGTTTGAAAGTTTCGTTCGTTTCAAAAAATCGGTCAAGGATTTTTCAGGAGAGTTTTCGTCAAAATCTACAACCTCAACATCTTGAATTGTAAAGTCGGGAACCTTTGCTCCCTCTTTCTGTTGATATGTTCCAGTTTTAACATCAGGACTTGAAGATTTGTCATCAACCATTTGTAGCCAATATTCTCTATTTTGCGATTTTATTATTCCAACAAGCATTAAAGCAACAGAGTACATTTCCTCCGCTTTCCTAAAACCCTTGGATGATTTTTCTTTGTCCGATAATTTGTTTTCTAATTCTCGAAAGTGATGAATTACATTTAGAGGAGAAAACCAAATTTTATCTTCAAGAAAAATCATCTGATTATTTGCTGAAAGTGCTTATATCCAAAATTCTTCCAAGAGATTCAATTTCACCAACAGCCGAGCCAGTAGGAAGACCGAGATAACAATCATCCTTAACTAAAATAGCTACTCCACCAGAATTGCCGTGGTCAATTTTTGCTGATGTTATGAAGTAAGGATAGTCATATCCCGAAATAATACCTTCGGTAGCAGTAATGTCATTTGACGAACCTATTCCTGGATAGCCAAGAATTACAACTTGATCGCCCAAATATGGTTTTGCAGAGGTTTGCTTGTAGCAAACCTTTTTTCTATCAATTGAAGCTATATATGGGTCGGCGTTGTCTAAATATATTTGGGCGACATCAAACAACGGATTTTCATGCAAAACAATTCCTCCTGTTGCGGGAGTATAAATTTTTGGTGCGCCCGGAATACTTATCGCACAATTAGTGAAAGCATATCCGTAATCATCCAAAACGGCATGTTTGTTTGTTACAGCTCGCACACCTCCATTTTCACCTTGGAAACGATGTATATACGCTGTTGCACTTTGTTGTATAAGTTTTCCGTTGTAGTCAGTTTTAGAACAGAGTAAAAATGCTGTACGATTTTTCCATTCAGAAATTATAGATACTAAGTCAGGTTTATTTTGGATTGATTGTACGGTTTTTGAATTTGTGGATTCTTTTTGTTTTAGTGCTTCTAGCTCTTTTTTCAAATCGTCAATTTGTTCTTGACTAGTATCTTGTTTTACTTCGGGAGTATTTTGATTTTTTGAAAACAAAAAATAACCACCGAATCCTACTAACGCAACAAGTAGAATAATTACGACGGGATTATTAAAATGATTTTGTTGGTTTTTTGTTTCCATATATTTATTTTAATTCTTTTAATGTCTTGTTATCTGGTCCATAAGGTGCATTTTTAAGTTCATTAACTGAATTTTGATCTGGCAGTACACCATTATTATCATTCGCTAGATTTTGCAGAGTAGTTGAACATTTATGAGAAACTAAAAGTTGCATACGCATACCCAAGAAATTAGAAAGTGTTATGTCGGAATAATTATCCATGTAAAACTTAGTATACTTATATAAATAAGCGTCAGCTTTTTCTGCTGTTTGATTTTCTGGACAAATAAATTCTTGGTTCAATTTATATTGTTGCCATTTTTTAGTTATCAAATTTGGTGAAGTATATAAAGTTAGTAAAACTAAAGAAATAATAATTATTACTAATATAAATAATATTTTATATTTATTTAAAGTTGTTTTCATTTTATAAAATAATTAAGTTCTTTTTTATAAAGTTTAGCAAACTTGTTTAACTCCACAACATCAATTCTTTGTTCGCCAGCTTCGCACTTAGAAATGTACGATTGTGGTCTTTTAAGTTTCTTGGCGACCTCAACCTGTGTTAAACCTATTTCTTCACGAGCTTGGCGAAGACTTTTGACGAATACTCCGTATTCTTTTATTCTAATTGATTTACCCATAATATACCATAAGTGTATATTCACAACAAGGATATTCAAATTTTGTGGATACGGCGAGAATTTCTCCCTCAACTAAATTTTTTGTCGTCACAAAAAATTTGTCTGGGCACCGACTCATAAAATTTTTTACTGAAAATTTTTTATTCCGTCGTTCGAATATCGCACGCAAATGAAACATTTCATTTTTTGGCGGAGCCGGGGAGATTCGAACTCCCGAGGGGTTTTGAAGCCCCTGCCTCTTTAGCAAAGAGGTACGTTAGACCACTCTGACACGGCTCCTTTTAAAAATACTTTAACATATTTTTTATATTTTTACATTTTATGTTATATTGATTTTGTGTTTTAGAAAAAGTATGGAGGTGTGGATGAGTGGTTTAAATCAACGGTTTACTAAACCGTCGTTCCTTAATCGGAACCGTGAGTTCGAATCTCACCACCTCCGCAAATGAAATTTGCGGTGTTTTATCAAAAATTTAATAAAACAAAACACAAGTTAAAATGAAAAGAAAAATTCTTATTTTAATAATATTAGTTTTAATTATTTTTTTAAGTATTGAATTTATTCCGGGATTTTTTAGCAATGATAAATCAAAACAAATAGAAAAACCATCTGACCAAAATATAAAAACAAAAGAAATACCAGCAACAACCACACCTACTCTAAAATCAGAAAATAATGCAAAAGATGCCACGTCATCACCAACTCCTAACTCCATTCCACAATTACAAAACAACATAAAAGATACCACTGACCAATATCTAATAAAATCTGCTTCCTTGCTTGGTCTTGATACAGCAATTGAATCACCTCATTTTATTATTTATTATCATAAAACTGACGAAGATAAAGTTAAAGAATTATTAACGATAAGTGAAAAAGATTATCTTGCTCTTGTAAAACTATTTCCCAAAACACCCAGAACAGAAATTCTAATTACCTATGACACAAACGAATATATAAATGTTTTTAATGCTGCTCCTCCTTGGAGTATAGAATCTTACAAAAATTCAAATTCTGGTGGTGGTGTATTTTGTCCTAATTGTATAAACAGTTTAGGTAATAATACTGAATATATTTATATGTTAAGACCAACAAATAAATCTTTTGCTCATGAATTAGCTCATCGTTATTTTTGGGCAAGTTATCCAAATTTACATCAAAATGACAATTTAATTTGGCTCAACGAAGGGCAAGCTGTTTATGCTCAAACTGAAGTTGCCCCTGGTCCAGGCGGTTTATCTTCTAATTTAGAAAAAATTAATAATTTTTATCTGCCAGTTAATTTTTTAGAGTTAAATCAATTACAACAACAAGGAAACAATTCATCTCTCGAAAGATTTTATGATTTAGCGGGACTTATGGCTTATTATATTGACGCAAAAACAAATGGCGGTTTATATAGTTTTATAGCTGATTTAAATAATACTAAGGATTTAGATAAAACTTGTCAAAATAACTTAGGATTTAGTTCTGACCAATTATTTTCCAAATGGAAAAATGCAATTATTGCAACATCAGCATCTAATTCAATTGATTTTCTAAAAAATTATAAAATTTTTATTAAAAAGTAAATTATAGTGATTATATTTGTGAATACTCAACTCGAGTATTCCACCCAATAATGTTATAATAAACTCATGGATCCCGTTAAAAATCAAAAAGTTAAGTTATGTTTCGCGGGATAAATAAATTAGAAAATATATAGAAATTATTATTAATAAATTAACTATGGAAATCTAAAGATTTCCTATTTCTAACGGGATGGATCAAAATGCTGAAATAAAAAAAATTCAAGAAGAGAATGAAAAACTTATTAAACTTTGTTCAAAAAAAGCAGATATGGTTTCAATAAGCGCGCACCAAATTAGAACTTCCCTCTCAGCTTTAAAATGGATTATTAAAATGTTTCTAGATGGTGATTTGGGGAAATTAAATACTGAACAAGAAAATTTACTTAAGAAAGCATACGACGGAAATGATCGCGCAATAGGAATAGTAAGCGAACTTCTTCTTGCTAATAAAACAGAAAATGTAACAGAACAAAAATATAATTTTGAAAAAATAGATATAACAGAATTAATAGATATATCAATTTTTGATTTTACTGGTGAAGCTTCAGCAAAAGGAATAGAGGTAATATTTTTAACACCAGAAAAAAAACTTCCTCTAGTAAAGGCTGATAAAGAAAAATTAAGAGTTGTTTTCCAAAATCTTTTAGAAAATGCAATTAAATATAGCAACAATAATGGAAAAATTTTTATAGCTCTCAAGGAAGTGGACGACTTGGTGGAAGTTTCCGTTAAAGACACAGGCATAGGCATATCAGAAGATGGAAAAAAGAAAATTTTTGAAAAATTTTATCGTGATCCAGAAGCTCAAAAAAAAGAAGTGATAGGTTCTGGTATCGGACTTTTCACCACTAAAAAAATAGTAGAAGATCATGAAGGGAAAATATGGTTTGAAAGTTCAGAAGATGAAGGCACAACGTTCCTTTTTACAATACCAATTTTTAAATAAAATTATTAATATAGTTGCGTTCAATTTTGTTAGTAGTATAATTAGTTTACTTGTCCCGTTAGAAATTAAACAAACGGGAAATGAAGATAAAATTATTAATATTTAAAATTTCTAATGGGATGGCAAAAACAATACTTATAGTAGAAGACGACACATTTTTACAAGGTCTTGAATCTGCAAAACTCAAAAAAGAAGGTTATAATATTTTGACTGCAGTAAACAGCGTAGAGGCTTTTAAAGCAATTGAAGAAAGAAAAAATAAAATAGATTTAATCCTTCTTGACCTTCTGCTTCCCGAAGTAGATGGTTTTATGATATTAGAAAAAATTAGACAAGAAAAAGAATTATTAACTATACCTGTAATTGTCTTTTCAAATTTGTCTGAAGAAAAAGACATAAAACGCGCTAGAAAACTTGGTATCAGTGAATTTCTTGTAAAATCCAATTTTACTCTTGATGAACTTGCTAAAAAAGTTAAAGATTTAATTGGAGTTTAATAAAACTATTTTAAATTTTGAAAAAATATGAAACTTCACGACAAACTTGAAGAAAAGTTTCGTTTAGATGTAAATCAAAAAAAAGCTTTAAAAAAACTGAATCTTTTTTCAGTTTCTGATATATTGTTTCACTTCCCTGTTCGTTATTCTGATATGAGCGCAATAAAAAAAATCAGTGAATTAATCCCCGGAGAGACATCCTCTATTTATGGAAAAATTTCAAAATTAAAAACTAAAAAAAGTTTTCACTCCAAAATTCCCATGGGAGAGGCAGAATTAGAAGACCTAACAGGGAAAATAAAAATCACATGGTTTCATCAAGCATATTTGGCAAAAATGATTCATGAAGGTGAAAATGTAAAACTTACAGGTAAAGTAACTCAAAGTAAACACGGAATATATTTAGCAAACCCTGAATTTGAAAAAACAGATATCTCTTCAATAGATTCCCATGATACTTTATTTTCCGCCAAAGGCGGATCCGCCTTTGGCGGAAACAATGAAGGATCTTCTTACCCTATCTATCATGAAACAAGAGGAATAACTTCAAAATGGTTTTATCATGTAATAGAAAAAATATTAAAAGATAAAACATTAGACGACTTGGAAGATTATATTCCAGCTGATATTTTAAAAAAATATAATTTACCTAGCCTTAAAACTTCTCTTATTTGGATACATAAACCTAAAAATATTAAAGACGCAGAAACGGCTAGAAAAAGATTCGCCTTTGAAGAAGTTTTTTGCATTCAACTGGAAAGACAACATGATAAATTGGAATATAAAAAAAATAAATCTTTCCAAATTTTACCAGAAAAAAATGATAAAGAAGAATTTTTAAAACGCTTCCCTTTTGACCCAACAAATTCTCAAAAAAAATCTATAGATACAATACTTTCTGATATGGCAAAAGTTTACCCAATGTCTAGACTTCTGGAAGGAGACGTTGGATCTGGTAAAACAGCTGTCGCAGCTACTGCATCGTATATAGCAGTAAAACAAAGACCCTTCGACTACGCTCAGGGCAAGCCCCAAAGTTTTGGAAATTTACAAGTTGCATATATGGCTCCTACAGAAATACTTGCATCTCAACATTTTGAATCTTTTATACAATACTTTAAACATCTACCAATAAATATTGGGCTCATCACAGGATCAGGTTGTAAAAAATTTCCATCAAAAGTAAACCCTTCTGGATGGACAGATATATCTCGCGCTCAACTTTTAAAATGGACAGCTAATGGCGAAATGCCTATCTTAATAGGCACTCACGCTCTTATCCAAAAAACAGTTAAATTTAAAAATTTGGCTCTTGTTGTAATAGACGAACAACATAGATTTGGGACATCACAAAGAAGAAAATTAGTCAGGAAAGATGGAGTTGCTCCTCACCTACTTTCTATGACAGCAACACCAATTCCTAGAACACTCGCTCTCACAATTTATGGAGATTTAGATTTATCATTACTTGATGAAATGCCTTCTGGGCGAAAACAAATAATTACAGAAATAATTACTCCAGAAAAACGCAACGAAACTTACGAAAAAGTAAGAAAAGAATTACAAAAAGGTAAACAGCTTTATATTATTTGTCCACGAATAGACGAACCAGATCCAGAAAAAGAAATGGCAGTGCAGGCAAAGTCTGCCATAGCTGAAGCAAAAAGATTAAAAAAGGAAATATTCCCTGAATATGAAATTGAAGTGCTTCATTCAAAAATGTCTAAAGATAAAAAAGAAAGCGTAATGAAAGATTTTACAGATGGAAAATTAAATATTCTTTGCGCAACTTCTGTCATAGAAGTCGGTGTGAATGTTCCAAACGCAACTGTGATAATAATAGAAGGAGCGGAAAGATTTGGACTTGCACAACTCCACCAACTTCGTGGACGAGTAATTAGATCAAACGATCAAGCTTATTGTTATGTTTTTGCAGATGCTAAAAGCCAAAAAACAATTGATAGATTAAAAGCATTAAAAACTGCAAAAAATGGTTTTGAACTTTCAGAATTAGATTTGTCACTTCGTGGCGCTGGAGAATTATCAGGCACAAAACAATGGGGTATTTCAGACATTGGAATGGAAGCCATTAAAAATATAAAAATGGTAGAAGCTGCTCGCACAGAAGCTATCCGGATAATTTCCGAAGACCAAGAACTATCAAATTATCCCTTATTAAAACAAAAGGTAAAAGAAAAGGTTGGAGAATTTCATTTTGAATAAAGCCAGAAACCCTATATTCCAAAAAAACCTTTTATAGAAGCCCAAACTGAGCTAAACGTAAAACCAAAATAATTAAGCGCTACTATTACGAGCACAACAACTACTAAAGCAATAATAATACTTGACCCTTTTTGCAAACCTTTTTTATTATCTAATGTTTTCATATACTTCTATTTTAACATAATATATAAATAACACATCCCTTTAAAAAGTGAAAAAATACACAAAAAAAAGCCACATTAACAAAAGTGGCTTTTTTAAATTAAATTATTGTTAAATATTAAAAATTATCTACGATTTCCTGAACTTTAGCTAAGGTATTCTCTTCATCAGAAATTGGTAATTCTATACCTTTCTCGTCATCTTGCTTGATAATAAGATTATTATCTATAATATCAAGTCTCATTTTTTTATTAACATCGTTAGTTCTAACAACAACTGAATCTTCAACAAAAGAAGTAATTATAGCTTCTGGATGTTTAATCTTAATTCTTTCTAAAATATTTAAAATTCTTTCTTGCTTTAAAAATTTTTTTGCTCCTTCTGATACTGAAGCTAATTTTGGTTCTTTTTCCATAAATTTTTTATATTTAAATTATTAATAATTACACGTAAATTATACTCTATTTATTTTGAAATGTCAAGATGTCCGCCCTCTAGGATTCGAACCTAGGACCCCAGAGGTATAAGCTCTGTGCTCTAACCAACTGAGCTAAGGGCGGATGTGTTTGTATATTACAAAATTTTGTTTTATTAAACAACCTTCTCTTCTATTACTTCTTTCTTCTTTGGTATTATTCCATGTGCAATTATCACCTTCTCATATTCTTCTTGTTCTAATGTCTCAACTTCAATAAGCTTCAAAGCAATAGCTTTCAACGCTTTTTTATTATCATTCAAAACTTTTTCCGCAGATTTTATTCCATCATTTATTATTCTTAGAACTTCTGCATCAATTTTTGTTGCAACTGTTTCAGAATATTCTTTTTCTACAACTTCCCCATATTTACTTAATCCTCCGTCTCCTCGCAAAGCAACAGGCCCAATAACATCAGACATTCCCCAACGTGTCACCATAGCTCGAGCTAAGTCTGTAGCCATTTGCAAATCACTAGAAGGGCCGGTTGTGATATCTCCAAAAATCATTTTCTCAGCCACATATCCCCCAAGCGACATTGCTATATCATCTATAAATTCTTTTTTAGATTGTAAGCGTCTTTCTTCAAGAGGTAATTTCAAAGTATAACCACCTGCTCTTCCACGAGCCACGATTGAAACTTTATGAACTGGATCAGCATAAGGCAAAACAGATGCGACAAGAGCGTGACCAGCTTCATGATATGCAGTAATTTCTTTTTCTTTTTTAGAAAGCAAATGGCTCTTGCGTTCAGGACCAAGCATAACTTTTTCTATTGCGCGAATAAGATCAAATTGAAAAACTTGTTTTCTGTTTTCTCGTGCAGCCAAAATCGCTCCTTCATTCATTAATGAATATAAATCAGCTCCAGAAAAACCAGGAGTGCGTTCTGCAATTAATTTCAAATTAATATCTTCTGCTAAAGGTTTCTTTTTAGAATGAATTATTAAAATCTCTTCTCTGTCTGCGCGATCAGGTAAATCAAGAATTACTTTTCTATCGAAACGTCCTGGACGAATAAGAGCTGGGTCAAGCACATCGGGTCTATTTGTAGCAGCCATAACTATTACTTTATCATTAGGCTCAAAACCATCCATTTCAACCAATATTTGATTTAATGTCTGTTCACGTTCATCGTTACCACCACCAAATCCCCCTCCACGAGTTCGTCCAATAGCATCGATTTCATCTACGAAAATAATAGATGGTGCAGCTTTTTTGGCTACTTTAAAAAGATCTCTTACTCGGGAAGCTCCAACACCAACAAACATTTCAACAAATTCTGATCCTGAAAGATGAAAAAAAGGAACACTTGCCTCTCCTGCAACTGCGCGCGCAAGCAAAGTTTTACCAGTTCCTGGAGCACCAGTTAAAATAACTCCTTTTGGAATTCTTGCTCCAATATCTAAAAACTTTTTGGGACTCTTTAAAAAATCTACAATTTCTTTCAATTCTTCTTTTGCTTCTTTACAACCTGCAACATCTTTAAATGTAACTTTATTATTTTTATCATTTGGATCAGTAATACGAGCTTTTGATTGACTAAACGAAAAAGCTTGCATTCCTGCTCCTTTAACTTGTCGAGATAAATACCAAAAGAAAAATACTATAAAAAGAACAGGTAGTAGAAATGGAAGAATATTCAAAAGCCAATATCCAAAACCACTTTCGTTTTTAACTTCTATTTCTGTGCTAGCAAGCATTTCAGGTTTTACTCCATAATTGAAAAGCGTTTGCGAAAGAGCTGAACCTTCTTCTTTTTTAGATTTTTTTATTTCATCATTATTATTATATGTAATTGTAAGTCCTTCACCTTCAACTAAAATTTTCTTAACTTCTCCAGCTGAAACAGATTTTGCTAAATCAGAAATTGGTATCTCTGGTATATCTTTTGTATTTCCAGATATTGCTAAATAAAGCGCAGTAATAAGCATAAAAATCAATAAAGCTCCAGCAATGCTTCCAGAAAATTTTGACTCTTTCCCTTTTTTACCTTTATTATTTGAATTCTTTTGATTAAGTAAATTGAAATTCATCCCGTTAGAAATAGGAAATCTTTAGATTTCCGTAGTTAATTTTTAGTAATAATTTCTATACACTTCATAATTTATCTATCCCGCGAAACATACCTTAACATTTTGATTTCTAACGGGATTCATATCCCAAACAATAGCACAAAAAACCGAGAAAGAAAAGTTTAAAATTTATGGTAATATAAATCTATGGCTTCATATGCTGAAAACAGAAAAGCACATTTTAATTATGAAATTCTTGAAAAATACGAAGGAGGTATTGAACTTCTTGGTGTGGAAGTTAAATCAGTTCGTAGTGGAAAAATGTCTCTTGAAGGAGCCTTCGTTGTTATTCGTGGAGGTGAAGCTTTTTTAATAAATGCGAACATTCCACCTTACCAACCAAACAATTCTCCCAAAGATTACGACCCATTAAGAAATCGTAGAATTCTTTTAACAAAAAAAGAAATAGCTGAACTCGCAACTAATGATAAAAATAAGAATTTGACGATGATACCTCTTTCAGTGTATAATAAAGGTAGAAAAATTAAAGTAACTATTGCTTTAGTTAAAGGAAAAAAGAAACAAGACAAAAGAGAAACTATAAAAAAACGCGACACGGAAAGAGAAGTGCGCCGCGAATATAAAGGACGTTGAAAATAAAATATGGGGATGCAAGGCATAGACAGTAGGCCATTTGCCACTGATGCATGTCGAGTATGAGCGTAACCTCGCAAAACTTCGCTCAAATGTCTAATTGCAAAATTAGCTACTAAAGCAGTTCGTTCACCTTACTTCGGTAATGTGTTCGGATTTGCTCCAGCATACGCTTTAGCGTAAGTCGGTGTCTCATTCATAGACTTCCGATATATGAACTGAGGCATAATATTATCGGGATAGGAAAAAGAATGTCTCGTCTTTCTTCCAAAACAAAGAGAATCGATTAGAAAATATTTCGCTCGCTTAATAATTTTTTAATTTAAACAAACAAGCGCGCTACACATGTAGACTTCTTTGCAACTACCTTCTGCACGGGGATTCAATTTCCCCCATCTCCACCACTTGACTTTTTTTATATATTATGATAATATATAAATGATAAAAAGTTCATTAAATATTTACCTAAAAAATAAAATTATGGAAACATTAATTGCTCTTTTATTGTGTATTCTAATTTGTATTTGTTATTTAGGAATTGGTTTTCTTTTCGCTGCAATGCTAGAAATACAAGAAGTAGTATTATCTACAATAAAAATAAGGAAACCAGAAAAGGCGGAGTTTATTCTTAGATTTCTTTTAGTTTTTGGTTGGCCAATTTTCCTTTTTTCTTATATATCTGGCAAGTACAACACTACTATTGAGGAAATAAAATGAATAAAAAACTAAAAACGGAATGATTTATTTCATTCCGTTTTTTTATTTCCAATTCAATTCCCCTCTTGTGATACTTAAACATATATCTATATTTAAGAAACAAAGCTACTTTCTAGCCTCTTTCTTTCTACAATCGCTTCAAATGCATCAAATATCCAAGAATACAGTAGATTCCAACTTTCAACTACTAAGTCCACATCTATATATTAAAACTTTTTGAAAGTGTTTTTTTATTATGCTAAAATAAAATTATGTTAATACAACCAAAATTGGAAGTTACGGGATACCGAGGAATATGGGGTGAAAGTTTAACAACAGAAATTGTTGAAAAATATGGAAGAACTTTTGCGCAATTTACAAAAGAAAATTCTAACGCCACTTCACCAACTGTTTTAATCGGCAGAGATGGACGAGAAAGTGGAATTTTAATTGCAGAAATATTAACAAAAGAATTCGAAAAATTTGGAATTAGCACAATAAATGGAGACATCTTGCCTACCCCAACCATACTTCTTGCTGTTCAAAAACATAAATATGATGGAGCAATTATTATCACAGCCAGCCATAATCCAATAGAATACAATGGCTTAAAATTTGTTACAAAAGACGCACGTCTTACTAATGAAGCTGAAGTTGAAAAAATGAAAAAATTTTTATGACAATACCAAATTTTCCAAAAGAACACGCAGATCACATCCTTGCACATATTGATGTAAGTAAAATTCGCGCTAAAAAATTTAAAATAGCAGTAGATATGATTAATGCCTCAGCTTGCGTGGTTGATCCATATTTATTTGAACAATTGGGAGTAGAATTGATTCCACTTAATAATATTCCAAATGGAAAATTTGCTCACAAACCGGAACCAACAATAGAGAATTTAAAAGATACTGCAAAAATGGTAAAAGAATTAGGGTGTGATTTGGGTTTTGCTCATGATCCAGATGCTGACAGATTAGTAATAATAAATGAATTTGGAGAAGTAATTTCTGAAGAATATACGCTTGGCTTCGGTGTAGAAGAAGTGTTATCACAACACCCCGATGAAACAATTGTTATCAATATGTCCACTTCACAAATGATAGTTGATATTGCAACAAAATATGGAAGCAAATGCATTCGCACTAAAGTTGGTGAAGCAAATGTTTTAGCTGGAATTATTGAAAACAACGCTATTGTCGGCGGAGAAGGAACAAGTGGAGTTATTTATCCCACTCTCAATAATTGCAGAGATAGTTTTGTAAGTTTATCACTCACTCTTGAATTATTGGCAAAAAGAAATCAAACAGTAAATGAATGTGTTAATACGTTACCAAAGTATTTTATGAAAAGAGATAAATGGCCAGTAACTGAAGATTTAAAAAATATCTATATAAAACTAAAATCACATTTTAATAATGCAAAAATTAATGAATTAGATGGAATACGCATTGATTTTGAAGACAGTTCTTGGTTTCACCTACGTCCATCTATTACTGAGCCAATTATTCGTCTTTTTTGCGAAGCAAAAGATATAAATAGAATGGAAACGTTATTTAATGAAGTAAAGTTGACTTTAGGGCATTAATAAGCTAAACTCTTGTAAGTCAAAGCTTTATTTTTACACAAATTGCGCGAGAGAATAAACAATCAAATACGGGCTCGTGAAGTTAGAGTCTTAGACAGCGAAAACCAAAATCTAGGCGTTTTAAGCATTAAGGATGCTTTGGAATTAGCCCAAAGTAAAGGTTTGGATTTGATTGAAGTATCCCCTAACGCCAATCCCCCAATAGCGAAAATAATGGATTTTGGCAAATACCAATACGAAGCAAATAAAAAACTTAAGAAAGCCAAGGCTGGTGCCAAACCAACAGAAACAAAATCAATTCAAGTTAAAATAGGCACTGGGGATCATGATTTGGAATTAAAAGCGAAAACTGCTTCAAAATGGTTAAAAGAAGGACACAGAATTAAAATAGAATTATTCCTTGCTGGTCGTACTAAATATATGGATGAAAAATTCCTAAAAGAACGATTAGACAGAGTATTGCATTTTATTACTGAAAATTATAAAGTGTCAGATTCATATAAAAAAGGTCCTAAGGGGTTATTTATAACAATAGAAAAAGCTAAATAAAATGAAAACAAATAAATCATATTCAAAGAGATTAAAACTAACAAAAAACGGAAAAATAATTTCACGTAAACCTGGTTTTAACCATTTCAATGCAAAGCAATCAAGATCAACACAATTATCAGGTCGCAAAGGACAGAGTTTTACAATCAAGAATAAACCAAAAAGTCATCTATTGCCTTTCAGTTAATGCTTGATAATTTTATAAATTTTTAAAAAAATAATATGACAAGAGTAAAAAAGGGAGTACATGCGTTAAAAAGAAGAAGAAGCGTTTTAAAACAAACAAAAGGTTTTAGACATGGAAGAAGCACAAAAGAAAGACAAGCAAAAGAAGCACTTTTGCACGCTGGAAATTATTCTTTTGCCCACAGAAAAGACAAAAAATCACACAATAGAAAGCTTTGGAATATTAAAATAAATGCGGGAAGTCGTGAACTTGGAATGTCATATTCAAAACTTATTGATGCTTTAAAGAAAAAGAAAATAGAATTAGATAGAAAAATTCTTGCAGATCTAGCAGAAAATAATCCTAAAACATTCGCAAAAGTCTTAGAAGCTGTAAAATAAATATATAAAAAAATCTTCACTAAACATGAAGATTTTTTTATATAGTATCTGAAGAACCTTTTGGTTCTATAATTTTATATTCATCTATTTTATCTTTTTTAACTAAAGCAATAATATCAGAAACAATTTTTTTAGCATCAGGACCAATTGCAATTTTTGAATTTGGACGATGACCTTTTTCTAAAATTAATTTCAATTCATCTCCCATTTCCCATGGTCCTTCAAAGATACCGATCGGTTTACTATCCTCAAATGCAATAGTAAATTCATGAATAGTGCCAATGCGTCCACAACCGCAAATAACCGCATCAGAAGTACGAACAAGCAATAAATCACGTCCAGGATAACCAAAACCTGTATAAATTATCAAATCCATATAATCAATAGGAAGCTTATAAACTTCCACATGCTCTTTTTCAGATGCTGCTGGAGAAACTCCAATTGATAATCCTCCAACTTCTTTCACACCCATAGCTGCCCAAAGAGGAAAACCTGTTGTTGCGCCAGTAACTAAAACCGCCCCTTGTCGCGCAATTTCACGTCCAAGTTCTTTTGCTTTTTCCAAAGCGCCAATTCCACAATGACCTGTCTCAGCAGCTCCTGAAACACAAATTTTTATCTGCTGATGTCCATGCTTACTATAAGGATTTGATGAGAGTACATCCATATGTTTATTATATCAATAAACGAGGAGCATAAGCAAATTTATTTGCTTAATGTCCGAGTGCCATTGATATATGGTAGTCCATATATACTAATTAACATTCAAGTAAAACACTATCATTTCTTTCTGGCGCATATGCTTCAATTCCCAAATTATCTCTAAACTTTTGAACAAGAAACATTGATGATTTTGGTTCACCCATAACTATAAAAACTTTATGCAATGTCTCTCTTGTGTCTTCCACAAAACTAAGAAGATGATCTGAATCCTTATGCCCAGAATAACCGCTAATTGTAACGACCCTTGCTCTTACAATAACATCCTCACCAGAAATATGTACTGTTTTTAGTCCTTCTTGAATTAAACGTCCCGGAGATCCAACAGACTGATATCCAGTAAGTAAAATTGTATTGTTTGGATCAGGTAAGTAATGAACTTCATGATGAACTATTCTTCCCCCGGAAGACATCCCAGAGCCAGCAATAACAACTTTTGGATTTGGCACAGCATTAATCATTTTTGATTCTTCAGATCTTAAAGTAGAATGCAGTCCTGGAAAATCAAATAAATGCTTGTCTTGAGACATTACTTTTTGAGCATCTTCGTTAAAATAATTTTTATATTGTTTAAAAACTTCAGTTAAACGAATAGCAAGCGGAGAATCAAAAAAGATAGGCATTATAGGGATCCTGTTTCCCTCAACCAAACTATTAAGTTCAAACAAAAGTTCTTGTGAACGTTCAAGAGAAAAAGTTGGAATTATTAAAGTCCCCTTTGCTTTATAATTATCTTCTATAGTAGCTTCCAATAATTTTCTTCTATCATCTCTAGATTCATGATTTCTATCTCCATAAACACTTTCCATTATTAAATAATCCACATCAGTGATTTTTTCAGTGTCAGGCAATAAAGGAGAAGGACTATTCCCTAAATCACCTGTAAAAACAATCTTCTTTCCATTGTAAATAAATTGAACCATAGCAGAACCTAAAATATGACCAGCGTCTAAAAAAGAAACTTCAAGATTAGGGGTTATATTTATATTTTCATGATATTTAAAACCTTGCCAAAGAGATAAAGCTAACTTTATATTTTCATCAGTATAAATTTTATTTAAATCAAATTCTCTATTTTTAGATAAAATACCAGCGGTATCTTCAAGCATTGGACCAGCTAATGCTTTTGTAGGTTCTGTAGAATAAATTTTTCCACGAAAACCTTCATTAATTAATTTTGGAATACGACCTAAGTGGTCAATATGACCATGAGTAACAAAAAGAATATCTATTTCTTTTGAATTATAAGGAAAAGGATCCCAGTTAATATCATCTGCTAATTTCATACCTTGAGTAAGTCCGCAATCAACTAGAATTTTTTTATTATCAATTTCCAAAAGAAAATTGGCTCCAGTCACTGAACCTGTTCCCCCGCAAAATGTTATTTTAGCAATATTAGACATTGTTTAATTATACACGATTCTCTTAAAAAAATAAATTATAGAAACACCCCCACCGGCTAAATCAAAAAACATATCGGAAAGAGTATCTAAAATATTAAAAGGATTTTGTGTAATTGATTTATTAACTAAAATTTCAAATATTTCCCAAAAAAATCCAATTAAAAATACACAAATAAGAACTTTCAAAATAAATTGAAAATTAAATTCTTTTAAAGAGAATATATAAATACAAGCAAGTCCAACCCAAAATCCACATAAAAAATGCATTGGCATATCAAAATACCAAATACTATAATACCAATAAAATTTCATTGCAATATAATTTATTACAAAAATAAAAATTATAAGAGATGCTGAACGTATTAAAAGTTTTTTTCTATCTATCATTCTATCTATTAAAATAATATAAGTTATTTAGAAGAAAAAATCCGCACAAAAGCGGAATTTTTCTTAGGACTATTTCCAATGTATTACCGTAGCTAAATAGCTAGGTGGGTATCAGACACAAAAAGCCAAAGCTAGGTGTGATCGAGATTCCCTAAAATTATTGTTCTAGGTAATAATTGGAAATAACCCTACTTAAAGTCTATCCTATTTAAAATTTTCCGCAATATCCTTTTCAAAAAACCACAGAAAAAAATGAAAAACAAGTAAAACAAAAAACCCAACAAAAAAGCCCCTTTCGGGGGCTTTTTGAAATTTTATTCATCAACTCCAAAACGTTTATAACCATAAGTTTTTAAATCCCCAAACCAATGCTTTATCTCATGAGTTGCCTCTTCTGGTGTTTCTGAACAATGCACAATATTCATAACAGCTCTTTTTTCTTTATTTGCAAGAGCAGGAGAATCAATAGAAAAATCTCCACGAATCGTACCCATTTCTGCTAAATATGGCATAGTTGGGCCAGCAATTTTACGAACGACGTCAACAGCATGCACACCTTGTACAACCATTTTTACAAGTGGAGCAGATTTCATATAATCAATAAGCCATTTTCTTATTTCTGGACCAATCACAGATGGTTCAATTGTGCCAAAATCCAACATAGCGTCATAACCATACTTTTCATAAGTTGAAAGAGTTTTATGACCTAATCTTGTAATCCATTCTTCATTTTTTGGATAATGGTTATCAATCTGATCATGAGAAGGCTGAAACATTTCAAGCGCAACAATCTTCAAATCACGCTGTTCAAAACGCTTAATAATCTCCCCCGTTAAACCCTTTCGGACCCCGTCCGGCTTTACCATCACATATGTTTGTTCTTCTTTTGGATGCTTCATATTTTTCTTTAATTTTAAATTATAATACAGCTATCTTAACAGATTTTTAAAAAAATTCAAAATATTTTTATCCATTTTGCCTCTCATATTTTTCCATAATTTCGGCTTCTATCTCTTCTCGATCACGACCATATTTAAGATATGAAAGTTCTTTCAAACTATCCACAAGTTCAAGATTGCCTTCTTCTGGAGCAATTGTTTGCAAGTTAAACGGTTTTGTTGGTTGACCTTTTACAAGCATACTAACGTACGCATTGTAATTATCTAATTTCATAATATCAGCTGCTTTAAAAGTAGGTTGAAATCTTTTTTCCAAAAATTCCGCATCCTCCGAACTTACTCGGAATACTGCCATAGAACCAACGTTTCCAAAAACTGCATTTTTAATTCCCTCTTCTAATTGTGAAATATATTGATGAGCAATGTTTAATGACAAGCGATATTTTCTAGCCTCGGAAAGAATTGACGCGATAGAATCAGTAGTAACATTTTGGAATTCGTCAATATATAAATAAAAATCATTCATTGGTTTTCCAAACATATCCACACGTGAAAGCGCAGCCATTTGAATTTTACCAACAAGCACTAGACCAATAAGATTAGCATTAATATCTCCAAGTCGTCCTTTTGAGAGATTCACAAGTAGTATTTTCTTTTCATCCATAATTTTTCGGAAATTAAAAACAGATTTTTCTTGCAAAACAACTGGACGCATTATGTCGTTAGAAATAAAATTATCAAATTTAGAAGTAATGTACGGCACAAAGTTCGCAAGTGATTGATCTCCTGTTGTTTGCTCTGCGCCAATCCAGAATTGTTTAATAATAGGATTCTTGCATTTTGCCAATTTCATATCACGAAATTCTTTATCAGCCAAAACTCTAGAAATTTCAAGCAAAGTGCAACCTGACTCTGGGTCTTCCATTATAAGAAAAGCGCTATTTTTAAAATATTGTTCAAACATAGGCCCTCCTGAAGTCTTCATATCAAAAAGTTTATTAAAAATTCCCATCAATTCATTCACAACAAAAGTCTTTTGTTCTGGATATTTCGGATCAAATTCAAGCATATTTAGCCCCATAGGACGCGCAGTATAAGCTGGATCAAAATATATAACATCATCTATTCTCTCCTTAGGAATACGAGACAATATTGTCTGAATATCAGTGCCATGTGGATCAATATAACAACAACCGTCGCCATTTCTTATATCTTGGGTAATCATATTTAACATAATATTTGTTTTACCTGTTCCCGTCTGACCTATCACATACATATGACGAACACGATCTTCTCGAGCCATACGAATCTCTGTCTCTTTGCCACGATAATTATTTACCCCCAAAAGAATTCCCTCTTTGCCCATTTCCATGGGGGCAGGCGCAATACCGGCTTTTGCTTCTTTTAATTGCGGTTGACTGGAAATGCCAACTGGAAAATGAAACACAGATGCAAGCTCTTTTAAATTCATTGGCATTATTTTTTCATTTTCAAAAGTTCTATAAGAAAAATCATGAAAAAGTTGTTTCAATCCACTTCCTGTTTCTTTTTCAAAAATAATTGAATTACTTGCAGCTTCAGTAAATTGATTAAAGGAAGATTCTATTTCCGTAAGTATTGCTTCTGCTCTTTCTTTTGTCTCACCTGAAGCAATAACACGAATATTCGCTTTCATTATTGTGCTTTTAATTTTATTTGCTATTTTTTCTGCACCACCTTGATCAACCGCTCTTCTTCCTGCTATATATTTTTCTTTTGTTTCTTCTTTTTTCTTAATGCCAAAAATTAATTCTTTGGTAGCGCTCAAAAAAGCTTTATTGAATTTATAAAAATTATCCGCGGCATTTTTTACAGACATTCCATCTTTCACATCATCCAATATCATATGAAATTCATTTATAAATTTATTACCAGCCGGAGAAACTATAAGCTGAATTGCGGCGCCTTCACCCTGTGTTTGCAGTTTAGAAAAAACATTCAGTATTGTATTCATTGGATCATGGTCTATGATGTCGTATGTTTTTATTGGCATAACTCCACGTTCAGAAAATTTTGCATAAGCTCCCACAGATACGCCATTCTCATTAAAAATATTATAGTCATCCATAACTTCGTGAATCTTAGCATCATGATAAAAAGCTAAAACCTGTTTTTCAAAAAGTGATATATGTTTATTTGGCACAGAAACATAAATAACAACTTGATCACTTTGATTTCCAAGCGCTACTTCTAACGTAAAATAATTTTCTTTTTCATTATTATTCCCTTCTGAAATAGATTGCATCCCAGCATAAAATTGTTCCATTGCTCCAATAAATTCCTTAAAACCTTTTTGCTTGTCTGCTTCATCTGAAGGTGGAGGAAGTGTTATTTCAAAAAGCGTCATATTTAAAGATTTATAAAGCGGTGTACCCTCTTTAAATCCAGACACAATCTGACCGGTTTTTATATATTGAATTAAAAGTCTGTGAAAATCATCATCTATGTGAGGATTACCCATTGTTTCTACAACTGAAAGAGCGTTTTTTATGCCTTTAGTTATTACTATTCCTAGAAGTTCTTCCATGATCGTATCGTGTGTTTCAGGTTTAAGTTTTAAAACAATCTCTTCAGCTTCTTTTTTATTTAAAATGTTTTGTTTTTGGATAGCATTATTTATAGGAATTTCTTTATATTCCATAATCACATCTTTTACCGCATCTTCTGTTGTATGCTCAAAATGACCCATATCTATAAGTTCTTGTTCCCTTTTTGCCACATGAGCGCGCAAATAATCAAGCTCCTCTTTAGGAGTTTTAAATTTTGGCATTTTTTCAAAAGATGATCCTTCCATTGTTTTAATTATACAGCAAATACATAGTTTTTAAGACATTTTTACCTATTGACTTTTTAAGTTAAGTATGATATACTTTTCTTGTAAACAAATAATCAAAAGTATATAATATTAAAAGTCGCTTTATAAAAAATAAAAAAAGAATTAATTTATGGGATTTGAAAATATGTTTAGTTTTGGAAAAAAGAAACCAGAAATAAAACAAACTCAAGAAACTGTAAATCAAGCAGTAAATGATGGAGGTGTTACTATTGAAAAGTCCGCAGAAGATATAAAATTTGAGGAGGCAAAAAAAGAATTTAAAGAAAAGTTTGGTGCAAAAATTTCTGCTTGGGGTAAAGCAGGAAATGGATATGATGTAAAAAAACTAACAAAAGATTATATGGAAAACCATAATGGAGAACTTGCCATAGAAGATAGAGAAATAGTGTGGAAAGTTAAAAAAGCAACAGATAAAATCCGAACAACTACATCTTCAGTATCCTAAATTATTAAAATAATAATACAAAAAAACCACTCAGCAATGAGTGGTTTTTTTGTATTTAAATTTTAGTTAAAATTTCTGGATCACCATCAGTTATTAGAATTGTGTGTTCAAAATGAGCGCTTCTCTTCCCATCTGCTGTTTTAAAAGTCCAATTATCTTTGTCCAAGATTACATTTTTTGTACCATTATTTATCATCGGTTCTATTGCTATTATCATACCTGCAATCAATTTTTCTCCAGTTCCTTTTTTACCAAAATTTGGAATATATGGATCTTCATGAATAGCTTTCCCCACCCCATGCCCTGCAAGTACTTCCACTATTCCATATTTATGAGGACGCACAAAACTCTCTATTGCATATCCAATATCCCCTATTTTATTTCCTACTCGCGCAGTATTGATACCAATACGTAAAGCTTTTTCTGTAGTTTCTAAAAGTTTTTTTGAAGAATTACTTATCTCTCCAACTTCAACCGTCATAGCCATATCAGTAAAAAGATTTTTATGTTTTAAACCTAAATCAATTGAAACAATATCTCCTTCTTGTAATATTCTATCTTTAGAAGGAATACCGTGAACAACTTCATTATTAACTGAAACACAAAGAGATGCAGGATACGCAGTCTTTGCTCCTTCAGGTTTATAATTTAAAAAAGCTGGTTCATCTCCCATATCTCTAATAAGTTTTAAAGCATACTGATCCAAGTCCAAAGTCGAAACACCCGGCTTAACAATATCCTTTACTTTATTTAATACAGTCGCTAAACGCTTTCCCCCTTCTCGTATTATTTCTATTTCTTCTGGTGTTTTAATAATTATTGCCATATTTAATAAATTTCTTTCTGATAACACTTCTCACAATATACTACTTCTGGTCGATCTGGTGAATAGCTTGTATCAAATTCTACATCACACTCTCCCCCATGACCATGACCACCTTTATTGCACATACATTGTCTATGCCAAAGCTTCATTGGATTTCTTAATTTTAATCTTTTATTATGACGACAATTTGGACAATATTGAGGTAATGGGATATTAAATCTTTTATAAAAATCAAATTCTTTTTGAATTATACGAAATGCTTTTGTACATCCTTCTATATTATTATCAATATTTGCACACGAAATAATTTCATTTAAGATTGAATCATTTACGTTCTTAATTACATCATCAAGTTTATTATAATTTATTGTTGGAATATAATTTTTTTCTACTAAATCTTTCCATAAATAATTATTTTCGTCAGCATATTTTTTTGTAATTGGAATATAATCTTGGCCTGCTGTTACATTATATGGATATGGAGACATTTCAATTGGGAAAAATTCCCCATATTTATAAACTCTACCCTTTTTGTCAACATATGGCATATCATTCATATGTTTAATAATTTTTGGCAACAATTCATTATATTCTTCTTTTGTATATTGTTTATTAAAAATACAGTATTGTTTATTTTTTAAACTAACACAACCAAAACAATTAGAACAATTTTCCAACCAAAAACTATAAAATACATCATTAGAATTCCATATAATTACACCAAATGCACATCTACTATTTTGCACCCCTATTGAAATACCTTCATATGTAAGCTCTGATTTACCACCTGTCCCTGGACCAGTATCATAAGAATCACGAAGTCCATAAGTTCCCCAGTTAGAATATTTTACATTTTCAGCATCTCCAGCTAAATCAAAACAATAGTAACAGTTGTGAGAATTTTCAACATTATCTCCAATTACATTTACTGTTTTTATTAAATGAGCAAAACGATGAATAGCTTTTGTATATAATTCCAAAAATTCAATTTTAATTTTATTAAGAACATTTCTGTCCCCTAAATTATTTTCTTTAATAAAATCTTCATATTCTTCTTTTGTATACTGCTTATTAAAAATACAATAAGATTTGTTTCTTAAATTAGTACAACCAATACAATTTAAACAACCACGACAATCATAAAGAAAATAAGAATCTGCGCATGATTCACAATTTAAACTATAAAAAAGTCTATTTGATTCTTTACAATAAACATTTTCATACCCATATTCAACCTTATGACAAATATATGAATCACATGTATCTTTACAATAAGAGATACGATTACTGTATAAACTATCTTCATTGTTCCAACCAGCAGAAACTAAATAACAATTTTTGTGTTCGATCGTTATATTGCAATAACTTGAATTTACAGATTTACTGTCAAAAAGAGATATTACTGGTACATTAAAAAGTAATTTTTTAAATTGGGGAAAAAATGATTTAGAAAAATTATAGTCAATACCATAATCTATAGAATCCCAAGAATCACTATTCCAATAATCATTATCATAAACAACCAAATCACTTTCTGGTGGATATATCGATATAATCATTTCGTCATGACCAGGCGCATCACATTTTCTTTTAAATAATCCGCGTTCATTTCTCCAAGCAAGTCTACGTTGCATTCTACAATCTGGGCAAAATGTTGGTGCTGGAACTTTTATTTTTTCATAAAAAGAAAAATCTTCAGATTCTATACTAAAGTTTTGCTTACAATTCTGACATATTTTAGTTTCCATAAATTCGTAATTCGTAATTTTTAATTAATAATTATTTAATTACTGTACCTAAAAACTTTTCCCCATTTAAACATTTAGCCAAGTTATCAATCGGCTTCCCGTTCATTATTATCACCTCTACGCCCTCTTCTTCAGCCATTTTAGACGCAATAGGATCAAATGGTGAATTAAGTCCTGGATTCCATTCTTTTGGGATAATTGCCCTATATTCTGCCCAAGATATATTTTCAATCTTTTTAGCATTTGGATTTTTCTTTGGATCTGAATCATAAACATAATCAATATTAGAAATATTTATGACCTTTTTCGCGCCAACATTTTTTGCCAAGATTATCGCATCCAAATCAGTACTGCATCCTGGTTTCCAGCCAGCTCCGATAACTATAGGTTTATTAAATTCAACTTTTAATGTCGGATCAATGATAATTTCACTATTTGTAAAACCTTCAAAATTTAAACGTAAAAATTCAGCATTAAATTGTGTTGCATAAATTCCAAGCCAGTCAAGATCGTCATGAGAAGGATTTGATATTTCTTTTAATGCATCTTGATATCTTCTACAAACTTTTCCTCCGCCAGTAATAATTATAAATTTTTTGCCTTTTTCAATATGCGAAAGCATTAAAGCTTTAAAAGCTTTTAAAAAAGAAACATCTATATTATCTGGTACGATAAGTGATCCACCTAATGAGATAATGATTGTTTCTTTTTTCATATTAAAAATTTAATGCTTTAATAATATCTTTATGAACAGCTTCAACTGATTGCTCTCCATTTATGGTATAAATTTCATATCCTTCTTTGTCTCTAAAATAATTCATCGCTGGAATTACATTATTTTCATATTCATTAAATCTTTTTGCTAAACCTTCTTCTGTATCATCATGTCTCCCTCGCAAAAGATTTCTCTTTAATGCTTCTTCTTTTCCTACTTCAATATAAATTATTTTTATATTTTCTCTTTGATAAAACTTCATCATAGCTTCAAAACTCTGAGACTGAGCTATCGTACGAGGATATCCATCAGCAAATAAATGCTTTTCTTCATTTAAAGAATCAATAAGAATATTTGTAAAAATTGAAGTAGTTAAAAAATCTGGCTGTAATTCACCACGATTCATGGAGTCTTTTATTAAACTTGATGTATAGTTTTCAACTCCAAGTAACTTTCTAAAACCATCACCAGTCCCTGCATATATAGCTTCTTTGTTGTCTTTTATCTTTAAAAAATCCATTAAAAGCTTTACTTGTGTTCCCTTACCAGAGCCTACTTGACCAAAAAATACGAACGTTTCTGTTTGCATATTTCCTATAATACAAAATTTAGCTTGAATAATCAAGGATTATATAATAGAATCATTCTATGGAAAAACTTGGATTTAATCTAGCACTTATGGGGATGATAACTTCTGGTAAAGATACTCAGGCTAATATTTTAAAAACAAAATATTCATTAAAAACAATAGAAACAGGAAAATATTCCCGTATGCTTTTAAAAGCAAAAGGAAAAGATGGGGATCAGGCAAGAAAAACAGTAGGAAAAGGAAAACCATTACCAGTTGTTTTAATGAAAAAATTTCTTATTAATGAAATAAGTAAAAAAAGTAAAAATAAAGACTTGCTTTTCATTGGAGGACCAAGACTTAAACCTGAAGCTCAGCTTGTAAAAAAAATACTAGACTCAAATAAACAAAAACTTTTTGTTATATATATCACACTTCCTGACAAAGAAGTTTTTAAACGTTCTATTTCTCGTAAATCTGGAGAAACTAAAAATATTTACAAAGTCCTTGATGCAAAACATCTCATAGCGCCAAGAATAAAATGGCACAAGAAACAAGTTGGAAAAACTGTAAAATATTTTGAAAAATTAAAAATACTAAAAAAAATAAATGGCAATCAGCCAATTAATAAAGTGACAAAAGATATAGAAAAAATAATAAAAGAGAATACAAACAATAATTAAAAAATCCCCTTACGGGGATTTTTTAATTTAATTTATTATTTTAATATTCTCTCATTGATATCTGAGCGTCAACTTTCTTAATTAAATCAAGCACAACAGAAACAACGATAAGCAAAGCGGTACCACCAAGAGCTACGGCTGTAATACCTGTTATTCCACGCACTATAAGAGGAAGAACTGCAATGATACCCAAGAATAACGCCCCCATCATTGTAATACGACTTAAAACTTTTGAAATATATGCGGAAGTTGATGCTCCTGGGCGAATACCTGGAATAAATGCACCATTTTTTTGTAAGTTTGTTGAAAGTGCTTCTGGATCAAATGTAACTGCTGTATAAAAATATGTAAACAAAAATACCAAAATGAAGTAAAGAATAGAATACAACCATGTTGTTTGAGAGAAAGAAACCAAAGCACTAGAAATCTTCATCACAACTGCATTTGTAGAACCTGCTAAAAAATTACCTATCATTTGTGGGAAAAGCAAAATTGAAAGCGCAAAGATTATTGGAATAACCCCAGCTTGATTCACGCGAAGTGGAAGATAAGTAGAACCTCCACCATACATCTTTGCTCCTCTTACACGCTTTGCATAGGTAACAGGAATTGGACGTTCTGCTTCTGTAACAACCACAACACCAGCGATAACCAATACTCCCATAACAACAAAAAGAATAAATAAAGGAATTTGAGAAACATCGAAAGCAAATATTAATTGACTAACATTAGAGGGTATACCAGCAATAATACCAGCAAAGATAAGAATAGATACTCCGTTACCAATACCGAATTCTGACATAAGTTCCCCTATCCACATCAAAAGCATTGCACCAGCAACAACAATAATTAAATTTGTTATTCTATCAAAAGCTGTTAAATTTACTAAAATCTTTTGACTTTCCAGTATAGCTAAAAGACTAAAGCCTTGGATAGCTGCTAAAGGAATAGTAAGCAGTCTTGAATATTGAGTAAACTTTTTCTTTCCTAACTCTCCTTCTTCATGATAAAGTCTCTTCAAAGCTGGAATCATGATAGTTAGAAGTTGCATTATGATTGAAGAAGTAATATATGGACCAACTCCAAGCATTATTATTGAAAGATTAGAAAGTCCACCTCCAGAAAATATATTCAAAATACCAAAGAATTGGTTGTTAGTTAAAAAACGACTAAGCTCTAAAGTATCTATCCCAGGAATAGGAATAGCAGAAAGAAGTCTAAAGGCTACTAATGCACCGAGCACAAACAAAATCTTTCTTCTTAAAGAAGAATCAGTCCATATTAATTTCATTTTACTCCAAAATTTTTGCATAGTATTTACTTTATGAACCTTACAACTTAAATTATTTCACCACCTGCTTTTTCTATTTTTTCTTTTGTAGATTTTGAAACTAAACATTTAGAAACCTGAATCTTTATATTAAAATCTTCTTTACCAGATAAAATTTTAACTTTAGGAGTCCAACCTTTTCTTTCTTTTATTACTTTTGATTCTAATAAAATTGTAGGATTGATTGCTCCCCCTTTTGGAAAAACCTTAATTATTCTATCTAGAGATACACAAACCGGTTTAACTTGAAAAGAATTAAATTGATACCCTCTTAATTTTGGCAACTTCTTAATAATATCACGAAGTTCTGGACGACGCTTGTTACCAGCACGAGCTGTCTGACCTTTTCCTCCACGGCCTGAAGTCTTTGCGTGCTTTCCTCCACGTCCAACTAAACGATCTCTTTTGTTTTTATGTTGTCTTTTTAAATTATGTATCTGCATAAAATTATTTTACTATTTTTTCTTTATTATCAATAACTATTGTCTCAACAACTGGCTTTGAATACTTTGCTGAAATTTTTGAGAGAGAAGCCATAACCGCTTTTGCATTATTTAACTTATTTTTACTACCAGATAAAATCTTTCCTGTTATATCTTTAACTCCAGCTAATTTTATTATATCGCGAACAACAGAACCAGCTACAAGACCACGGCCTTTGTTTGGCATAAGCATTACAGACGAACTTGAAAACTTTGCTCCTAATTCATGAGGAATAGACATAGTCTTTGTAAGTTTTAACTTAACCATATTTTTCTTTGCATTTCTTAAAGCTTTATTTATAGCGAGAGATGTATCTCCAGCTTTTCCTAAACCTAAACCAATAGAACCTTTTCTGTCTCCAGCAACTAACGCAACACTGAAAGAAAATCTGCGTCCTCCAGCCACAACACGAGTTACACGACGAATGTCTAAAATCTTTTGATCAAATTCTGGTTTTGGTCTACCAAAAGAAGATGGTCGGCGACTATTATTCTTTTTTTCGTTTTCTTTTTCCATATTTTTATATTAAAACTTCAAACCAGAAGCTCTTGCTTCATCAGCTACTAATTTTATTCTTCCTGTATATTTAAAACCATTTCTATCAAAAACAACTTTAGAAATCTTTTTTGCTAACGCGACTTCCGCAATCATTTTACCAACTTCTTTTGCTCTTTCTGTCTTAGTCCCCTTTTTAACTTTTACATCACTTGCTTGAGCTAAAGTCTTACAAGCTACATCATCAATAATCTGAGCATAGATAAATTTATTTGAACGAAAAACAGAAAGTCTTGGGCGATCTGAAGTACCCTTGATCTTTGATCTGATCTTTGCCTTTAATCTTATTCTTTTTTCGTTTTTATTTATCATATTTTTTTAAACTTTTCACTTTATAACTTTCTACTAACTAGGCTGTCTTCTTGCCTTGCTTACGTCTGATAACTTCATCATCATAACGCATTCCCTTCCCTTTATATGGTTCTGGTTTTTTCAAAGCTCTAATACCAGCAGTAAAACTTCCAACTAATTCTTTATCAATACCTGAAATTGTAATATTATTCTTTTCAGCTGTTGCTATAATACCTTCTGGAATTTTTACAATAACTGGATGAGAAAATCCTAAAGCAAAATGAAATTCTTTACCTTTTACTTCAGACTTAAATCCAACTCCTTCTAAAATCAATTTCTTTTGATACGGAGTCTGAACACCTTGTATCATATTTTTAATATGTGAAGCATAAGTCCCCCAAAGAGATTTTGAAAACTTATCATTTCTTTTTATATTTAAAGTTACCAACTTATCAGCGATCTTTATTTCTATATCATCACGGAAATTTTTTGTTAAAGTTCCTTTTGGACCCTTAACTGTGAAAACACCGGCACTTTGTGTGACTTCAACTCCAGCTGGTATTTGTATTTCTTGTTTTCCTATTCTTGACATATAATTTTATTACCAAAGTTTGAATAATGCTTCTCCTCCAACATTTTCTTTTCTTGCTTCTTTGCCTGATAAAATTCCTTTTGGTGTTGAAAGAATAAGAAGTCCAGAACCATTTCTAACTGTATGTATATCTTTCATTCCAAAATAAACTCTTCTTGATTGTTTAGATACTCTTTCAGCTTCTGTTATTTTTGGTTTTTTATCAACATAAAGCAATTGTACTTCAAGTACTGGATGACCTTCTTTAACTTTCTTTGAAAATGTAGAAATATAACCTTCTTTCTTTAGGCACTCTAAAACAGCATTTTTCATTTTTGAATATGGAAAAGAAGTAGTCTCCTTCCCTACAAGGCTAGCATTCTTCATCATTATTATCATGTTTGAAATTGGATCCATAATTTTTTATTCTTACCAAGAAGATTTTCTTACTCCTGGTAACATACCTTCATTTGCTAATTCTCTAAAACAGATACGGCAAACACCAAAATCTCTCATAAAACCATTACCTCTTCCACAACGAAAACATCGATTTTTCTGTCGAGTTGAAAATTTTGGTTTCTTTTTACTTCTTGCTATAACTGATGTTTTTGCCATCCCATTAGAAAATTATTTAATAATGCTTTTGTTATTTAACTTGAGTTCCGTTAATTTTCTAACGGGACAAGTAAATATTAAATCGGGAGTGTTTTGTAATATCTCACTTTTTTTCTTATTTCCTCAGTTTTACCTGAAAAGATAAGGAGAAAAATGGATTAACTAAAACAATATTCCCTTACTGCCATACTAGCAGAATCAATAAAATTAGTCAAATTAAAATCCCCTTTCGGGGATTTTAATGGTTTAGTTTATTTTTTCTTTCCTTCTTCTTCTTTCT
This sequence comes from Minisyncoccota bacterium, assembly GCA_041666045.1. GTDB lineage: Bacteria > Patescibacteriota > Minisyncoccia > Phycocordibacterales > UBA9973 > UBA9973. The sequence continues at coordinate 10,881 of JBAYHR010000006.1, read as the reverse complement.
TAAAAGGAATACCTAATAGTTCAAAAAAAGTGAATCCTTCTGCTTTAGTTTTAGCTGTTGAAACCAATGTTAGGGCAAGACCGAAAACGTCTTTTATATCTTCATCTGCTGTTTCTGGAAAAATAGTATGTTCTTTGATACCTATAGTTAAATTCCCGATACTATCCACTGCCTTGCGATTTATTCCACGAAAGTCTTTTGTACGAGGCAATGCAACATTTATAAGCTTCTCAAGAAAAGCATACATTCTCTTACCACGTAAAGTAACAACTACTCCGATAGGATCTCCTTGTCTCACTTTGAAAGATGCAATAGATTTCTTTGATCCTCTTAATGCTGGCTTTTGACCAGTTATTTTTGCCAAGCGATCTGAAATAGCATCATTTTTATTTTTATCTTTTTTTATAGCTGTACCTGTACCAACATTCAAAACTATCTTCTTTAGTTTTGGAGCAGCCATAGCATTTTTATAATGAAAAGTATTTTTCATTTTTTCAAAGATAAATGCTTCTTTTTCTTTTACATTTAAATGTTTCATTTTTATATTTCTTGATTACTTTTACGAGCGACACGGACCATCTTGTCACCAACTTTCTTTTTACCAATACGGGAACCTTTTCCCGTCTTTGGATCTACAATCATAACATTTGATGCATTCATAGGCATTGCAATGCTTAACACTTGACCTTTCTCCCCTGATTTTCTAGGACGTTGATGTTTCTTCATCATATTTACCCCTTCTACCACTACTCTATTTTTCTCAACTAAAACACGGATAATTTTACCTTTTTTACCTTTATCTTTTCCTGTTACCACTATTACATTATCACCCTTTTTTAGTTTCATAATATTTATTTTATAACTTTATAAACTTTTTACTTTATAACTTTCTATTAATTTAAATTACTTCTGGAGCAAGAGAAATTATCTTTTGAAATCCTTTTTCTGCAAGCTCTCTTGGAATTGGTCCGAAAATACGTCCAGCTTTTGGATCCTTTTTGCCTTTTTCTAAAATAACCACAGCATTATCATCAAAACGAATATATGATCCATCTTTTCTTCTAAAAGCATTTCTTGTACGAACAACAACTGCCTGGTGAACATCTTTCTTTTTAACAGCCTTTCTTGGTTGAGCAACCTTTACCGAAATAATAACTAACTCACCCAAAGTGGCATATCTTTTTTTTGAACTCCCCAAAATCTTAAACACTTTTCCAACTGTGCCTCCAGCATTATCCGTTATTTTTACTAACGTTTCTGTTTGTATCATAAAATTATTTCACTACTTTAAATCTCTTATCTTTTGAAATCGGCCTTGTTTCAATAATTTCCACATTGTCTCCTATTTTACATGTATTACTCTCATCATGAGCTTTATATTTCTTACTGATATTATAAAACTTTCCATATTTAGGATGCTTAACAAAACGTGAAACAGAGACGACAACAGTTTTATCCATCTTATCTGAAACAACTACACCTTTAAGTGTATTACCTTTCTTTTCTGCTATTTCTTTTTTTGCTTTTGTTGCCATATAATTTTATTTCTTTTTATTATTTTTATTCATTTCTGTCAAGACTCTTGCAACTTGTTTTTTTATAGCTGCATATTCTTTAACATTTTTTGACTTTGAACCTTCTGCTTTAAATCTTAAAACTCTGATACTTTCTTGTAAATCAATGAGCTTTTTTTTAAGCTCATCTTTCTTCATTCCTTTTAAATTTTCTTTTGAATCTTTTTTTGCCATATGTTTTACTTATGAATTCTTGAAATAATTCTTGTTTTCATTGGGAGTTTTGAACCAGCTTTTCTCAACGCTTCTTTTGCAACAACTTCTTCAGCTCCATCAACTTCAAAAATAATACGTCCAGGAAAAACTTCAAAATAATATCCTTGCGGATCCCCTTTTCCTTTTCCCATTCCTACCTCTGCAGCCTTCGCAGTAAAAGGTCTATCTGGAAAAATACGAATCCAATACTTACCACTCTTTGTAAGAGTACGAGAAATAACCTTTCTAGCGGATTCAATTTGATTTGATTTGACACGAGCTTGAGTTTCAGCTTTCAAACCATAAGAACCGAAAGCAAGCTTAGTGCCTCTAGTATCTGGCGTCATCGCTTTTGGATTTAAACGCATTGTATGCCATTTTCTAAATTTTACTTTTTTTGGTACTAACATATATTTAAATTAATTTTTAACTTCTCTTTTCTTATCAGCAAAAATTTTACCACGGTAAATCCAAACTTTTATACCAAGATCTCCGTAAGGTAAATGCGCGCGTTCTCTTTTAAAATCAATATCTGCTCTAAATGTTTGAAGAGGAATAGAACCACGCTTTAATTCTTCTGTACGAGCAATTTCAGCTCCACCCAATCTTCCCGAAAGAACTATTCTAGCTCCTTCTACTCCACGAGCAGTCATAACTTTCTCAAGTATTTGTTTTATAACTCTGCGATATGGCATTCTCTTTTCTAACCCTTCAGCAATCATATACGCAACAATAGCTGCATCAGCTTCTGGATTAGCAATTTCAACAATTTCAAGCTTAAAATCTTCTGATTTTGGAAGTTTTAGTTTGTCCATTTTCTTTAAAATATCTTCTTTTAGTTTTGTTGCTCCTTCACCATTTCTTCCAATTATAAGACCAGGACGAGAAGTTTTTATTATAAAACGAGTAGCTTTTCTACTTCTTTCAATTTCAATAGTGGAAATATACATTCCTCTTAATTTCTTTTCTAGATATTCACGCAAAAGAACATCCCCTTTTAAATAATCACAATATTTTTTAGGATCAGCAAACCAACGAGATTTCCAATCTCTTAATATTATTAACCTATGCGCATATGGATGTACTATCTTTGACATAAAATTATTTTTTTGCTTTTGTTACTTTTTTAGCTACAACTCTCTTTTCTTTTTTTACTTCTTTAACCAGCTTTACTTCCTTAACTACTTTTACTTCTTTATTTTCTTTTTTTACTTTATTTTCCTTGGCAACCTTTTCAGATAAAACTAAAGTAATATGACTTGTGCGCTTATTTATTCTATGACCTGTACCCATAGCTGCAGGCATCATTCTTTTCATAACTATTCCTTTATCTACACGTATTTCTTTTATAAATAAATTTTCTTTTTCAACACCAATTTGTTTTGCATTAGCTACTGCTGAAAGTAAAAGTTTCTTAACTGGATCACTTGCACGCTTAGCCAAAAAATCAAGCTGAACTAAAGCTTCATCTACATTTTTTCCTCTGATTAAACCCGCAACTAAGCGAACTTTTCTTGGAGACTGTCTGTAATTTTTTAAAAATGCTTTCATTGTTATGTGTTATGTGTTTTTTACTTCTTTTTTGCATCAGTTGCAACTGCTGTAGCAGTTTTTGCTTGAGCTATTTCAGATTCTTTCTTTTTCTGTTCTAACTCTTTTTGCATCTTACCTCCATGTTTAATAAACTTTTTAGTTGGAGAAAATTCTCCTAATCTATGACCAACCATATCTTCTGTAACGAGTACTTCAATATGACTTTTCCCGTTGTATACACCAAAAGTAAAACCCACCATTTCAGGAGCTATTTGACATGCTCTTTTCCAAGTCTTTATAGTTGGAGTTTGCAACGGATTCTTACCAGCTATCTTTTTCAATAGCTTTTCGTCAACATTTATTCCTTTTTTGATTGATCTTGTCATTTATTTATTAAAAACTAGTAAACAAAAAGCTCTTAACGAGCTATGTTTCATAATAGCAAAATACAAAATAAAGTCAAACCTTTTGTACTAGGTCTTGCCTAGTACATTTCTTTATAAGATAACCATTCAAGTATCTCTTTATAAAAATGACTTTCATTAGGAAAATAATTTGGAAAATATTCTGAACTTAAAATAACACTTTCCTCTCTGGAGGAAAAATCAGAGTAATCAATAAAACTAGAGTATTCATAATTATTTAAAAAATTTAATACTTTGCTTGTGTCCTTAATTCCTCTTTCTTTCCAAGATTTATCTATAAATTTTACAGGATTTAAATGTATATAAGAAAAAATATATTTTAAATATTTATCTGTATTTAAATGTCGTGATTTAAATTTTCCTTCAAATATACTGCCAGAGTGTTTGTATTTTTTATTATAATACATTGCATAACCTGTACCCACTTTCTGCATAAATTTACTTATTCCACCTTCTTTTTTTTGTGTAATTAAAATATGAAAATGATTTGGCATTAAAACATATGCTCCTATAGATACTAAACTTTGATCAATTGGAGCATTATAAATACTAAAATTGGTATTTCTCATTAATCTAACAATATTAAAAGCTTCCTCGGAATTAGCAATAAACATTAAACTTATAAAATAGCGATAATCTTGATTATCGTGAAATATTAATCTTTTATCATTTCCTCTATTATATATATGATAAAACTCTCCTTCAACAAAAGAAATTTTTCTTATAGACATCAATTAATTATAGTAAAACGTCCTGTACTAGGCAAGGCCTAGTACAGATAAATAAAGTCAAATAAAAAATAAAAAGACCTTGGATTCATTGAATCCAAGGCTTTAAAATATTTTAAGCTTCTTTCTCAGCTAACAGTAGAAAGAAAAAGAAAATAATGACCAACGTACCAATGAGTAATCATATTAAAATCAAACACATTAAAACAACATTGGTCATTTACATAATGGATAGAAACAGCTGCTTTGAAGTTTGAAAGTTCTACATGAAAAATATACTTTTCATTCTTTTGTAACCCATATCCCAAAACTTCACTTCCAAGAATAGGATTAATGATAAGTAAGTAAAGAATTGCCCAAAATTGATCTTCCTTAAAGAAAGTAGAACTATTAGCATTTTGGATTGCAACATCATTCATGTTTTCAGATAAACAATATTCTTTTAATTTATTTTTATTAAAAGAACTAATTGGTATAATTTTTGTTTTTGATGGTATTAATACCAAATTATAAAAATTATCTCCAAAAAACATCAAAGTAGGATTTTCTTTTCTATTTTGAAAAACATCTCCTACAACAAAAGTTTCTCCTTCTGCAGATGGACATAATGCTTCAGCTAATGCTTTTTTTAAAGCTTTAGGGTTTTTTATCCATCCTTGCATTACATCACCAGATATTTCTGGTAAATTTTGTGCAATAGAGGTAATAAATTTTGCCGTCTGTTTGCTTAAGGTGTTCTGTTCGTTCATAACAGTTTTCTCCTTTTATTTAAGTTACGAAAAACAATATTGTCTTCCGCTTTTATAATATCATTTTTAGATTAAAAGTCAATAACAAAAGAACCTTGTTTTGCAAGGTTCTTTTTAGTATTTTATTGAGATTTTCGTGATTTACCAGTCTTTCTTCTTGAAACCATGAATACGTTTGAATATTTCTTTGGATGACGAGTCTTTCTTCCTCCAGTAACTTTACCCCACATGGTCTTTGGTCTCTTTGTTCCTCTTCCTTGTCTTCCTTCTCCTCCTCCGTATGGATGGTCTACTGGGTTCATAGCAGTACCTCTAACTGTTGGACGAATACCTTTCCAACGAGAACGTCCTGCTTTACCATAATTTTCTAAGTGATGTTCTTCATTTGAAACAGTTCCGATACATGCCCAACAATTTTCAGAAACTTTTCTAACTTCAGTTGAAGGCATTTTTAAGTTTGTGTATCCGTCAGCATTAGCAACAACTTGTGCGAAAATTCCTGCTGATCTTCCTATCTTTGATCCTCCACGAGGTTTTATTTCTATATTGTATACAAATGTTCCAACTGGAATATTTTTTAAAGGCAATCTATTACCTACTGTTAAATCTGCTTTTTCTGAAACCATAAAAGAATCTCCTGGCTTAACAGACTTAGGTAATACTACATATCTTTTTTCTCCATCTTTATAAACAGCCAAACCAATAAAGGCTGAACGGTTGGGATCATATTCAACAGACTTTATTTTTGCAGGAATATCTTTTTTGTCATACATAAAATCAACATCTCTATAAAGACGTTTGTGACCTGCTCCTTTGTGACGAGTTGTTATGCGTCCTTGACTGTTTCTTCCAACAGAACGTCGAAATCCATGAGTTAATGATTTTGTAGGTTCTGATTCAGTCAAAACTCCACGATAATTAACGTTTGTCATCTGTCTTCTTGATTTACTTGTAGGTTTATATGTTTTCATTAATTTAAAATTAAATAATTTCTATCTTATCTCCTTTTTTTAAATAAACAAGAGCTTTTTTACCGCCACTTTTTACTCCTTTTTTTCCTTTTGAAAAAATTTGCTTGCTTGGAACCATTAAAATATTTACTTTCGTTGGTTTTACTTTATAAAGCTCAAAAATTGCTTTTTTAATTTCAGTTTTATTTGCGGATTGCGATACATCAAAAGTATAAACATTTTGCTCAGCAGAAAAAGACGCTTTCTCGGTAATTCTTGGTTTTTTAATTATTTTCATTGTTATCATATATTTTACTTATCCCGCGTTAGCGTGGGAAAAAAATTATCCGCGTGATTCTAAAAACTTAATACTCTCTTCTGGATTTTCAATAAGAAGATATTGATGATTCAAAACATCCAAAGGATTCAAATTCTTAAGGAAAACAATATCCAATTGAGGCAAGTTTCTAAAACTCTTTTCAATTTTTTCACTTCTTCCAAATAATGCAGTCAAGGCTCTTGGCTTTTTTGAAGAAGCTAATGGTTTGAAACCTGAAGCTTTTGACAAAGCTTTCATAACTTCTACTGCTTTCTTTGTCTTCATGTCAGACATAGCAAGTGAATCAACAAAAAGAATTTCTCCATCTTTCCATTTCTTTGAAAGAACTGAGAAAAGAGCTTGTGCTCGCATTTTCTTTGAAATTTTTCTTTTATAATTCTTTTCTGCAAGTGGTCCATGAGTAACACCTCCACCAACCCATATAGGTGAACGTGAAGATCCATGACGCGCGCGTCCTGTTCCTTTTTGTTTCCAAGGCTTCTTTCCTCCTCCACTTACTTCTCCACGGCCTTTTGTATCAGCTGTACCAGAACGTTTGTTTGAACGCATTCCTTCCACTACTTGGTGCACTAAGTCTGCACGCCATTTTGCAGAAAAAACTTTTGCAGGTAATGCAATACTTCCAGCTTCAGCTCCTTTTTGATTGTATATTTTTGCTTCCATTTTTTTGTTATGTGTTATGTGTTATCTGCTTACTATTTCAACTAAACTTCCACGCTTTCCAGGAATTGCTCCTTTTATAAGCATTGTGTTGTTTTCTTTATCTATAAAAATAACCTTTAAATTTTTATAAGTTATTCTGTCTGATCCCATTCTTCCTGCCATTCTCATTCCTTTTGGAACGTGAGTACGAAGACCTCCTCCAATTGATCCTGGCTCTCTTTCTGAGTGCTTTTGACCATGTGTTCTTGGTCCTCCGTGGAATCCATGACGCTTCACTACTCCCTGAAAACCCTTACCTTTTGAAGTACCAGAAACTTGAAGTTTATCACCAACTGCAAAAGTTGAAACGTCTAATACATCCCCTTCTTTTGCATCATTAGTATCTGTAGGTTTTAATCTGAATTCTTTTAATACAGAATAAAAACCACCTTTCATTTGTCCTGTGCGAGCTTTTGTTATTCTTTCTTTTTTCTGTACTCCGAAACCAACTTGAACAGCATTATAACCATCCTTAGATTTTTCAAAGACTCTTGTAACTGTGACAGGACCAACTGAAACAATCGTAACTGGAACAACTTGTCCGTCTTCTGTGAAATACTCCGTCATATTCTCTTTTTTTCCAAGAATGAATTTCATAAATATTTAATATCTTTTATAACATTTTTACATCAATATCAACTCCAGATGGAAGAGATAAATTTGTAAGCGCTTCAATTGTTTTAGCTCCAGGATTGATAATATCAATTAATCTTTTGTGAACTCTTATTTCAAATTGTTCTCGTGTATTTTTGTAAATAAAAGATGCGCGATTAACTGTATATTTTTTTATTTCTGTAGGCAATGGAACTGGACCAACTATTGTAGCATCGTAACGCATTGCGGTATCAATAATTTGTTTTACAGACGCATCTAAGATCTTGCTCTCGTAAGCGCGAACTCTGATACGAAGTATAACTTTACTGTCTTCTTTCTTTTCCTTAGCTTTCGAAACAACTTTTGCTACTTTCACCATCTTAGGAACTTTAGTTGCTTTTTCTTGCTTCACCTTGGCAATAACTTTTGGTTTTTTTATTTTTGTTTCTGATGTTGGCATTTAATTTGTCCATATGTCGGACTTGTGGTTAGCCACAAGTCCGACATATGGTCTTTATTATGCAATAATCTTTGTAACAACTCCTGCGCCTACTGTTTTACCTCCTTCACGGATAGCAAATTTTTGCGATTCCTCAAGCGCAACTGGAGTAACTAATTTAACTGTAAGTTTTGCTGTATCTCCAGGCATAACCATTTCTACTCCATCTGCTAATGTAACATCTCCTGTTACGTCTGTAGTTCTGATATAGAATTGAGGCTTGTAACCTTTAAAGAATGGAGTGTGTCTTCCACCTTCTTCTTTTTTCAAAACGTATATTTCACAAGTAAAGTTATCATGTGGAGTGGTTGTACCAGGTTTACATAATACTTGTCCACGAGTTATGTCTTCTTTCTTAAGACCACGAAGAAGTATTCCTGCATTGTCTCCAGCCATACCTTCTTGAAGATTTTTGTTGAACATTTCAATACCGGTAACTGTTGATTTTTGTGTAGGCTTGATTCCAACAATTTCTATTTCTTCACCAACTTTTACAATACCTCTTTCAATCTTTCCTGTAACAACAGTTCCACGTCCTTCAATTGAAAATATATCTTCAACTGGCATAAGGAAAGGTTTTGTTATATCTCTTTCTGGAACTGGAATATAAGTATCTAGTGCATTTGTAAGTTCAAGAATTTTCTTTGCCCATTCATCATTAATATCTTTTGCTTCAAGACCTTTAAGCGCTGATCCCCTTATAACAGGAACGTTTGCGCCATCAAAACCTTGTTTAGTTAGAAGTTCACGAATTTCTTCTTCAACCATATCAATCATATCTTTATCATCAACCATATCGCACTTGTTTAAGAAAACAATAATTTTTGGAACACCGACTTGTTTTGCAAGAAGAACGTGTTCACGTGTTTGTGGCATAGCGCCATCAGTCGCAGCAACAACAAGAATAGCGCCATCCATTTGGGCTGCGCCAGTAATCATGTTTTTAATATAGTCAGCGTGTCCAGGAGCATCAATGTGAGCATAGTGACGAGTTGCTGTCTCATACTCATTGTGAGAAATGTTAATTGTGATTCCACGAGCTTTTTCTTCAGGAGCATTGTCGATTTGACTAACATCACGGAGTCTAACTTGATTTCCATTTAGATTTAACACATGCAAAATTGCAGCTGTTAATGTTGTCTTACCATGGTCAACGTGACCAATTGTGCCAACGTTTACGTGTGGCTTATCTCTTTTAAATTCTTCTGCCATATATTTTATGGATTAATAGTTAAAACTTAACATACGAGAACCAGTTGCTAAGGTTTAATTACTAACTAAATTAAACTAATAATTCAGCCTCTTCGGCTGATTCGCCGGTGAGGCGAAAAATAAAAAAACCAATATAAAAACTGCCAAAAGTGCAGTTGTATCTATGGTAGCAAATTAAAAAACATTGTCAAACCACACACTTAACATTTAAAAAAATTAAATAGCACAAACCCCCGCACCAACAGCTAAAGCCCCAGATGCGATCGTAACACAATAAGCAGAACCAGTCGCAGTGTCATACAAAGTAATACCTTTTTGAGCATCAGATTTACCAATCTCCAAGTTTCCTCCTTTTATTTCAACATTACCAGTAGAAAAATCTCCACCAATCAAAGGAGTCGCTGTGTTTGAATTTGCAATATAAAGTTTATTATTACCTGTTTCAGAATACCCTGCTTGATAACCTAAGAAAACATTATTACTACCCGTAGTTAAATAACCTGAAAAATCTCCTATATAGGTATTATTACTTCCAGAAATATTTGAATGCCCAGATTCAAATCCCAAAAAAGAATTATACTCTCCAGAAATATTTGACACTCCTGAATTATTTCCTATAAAAGAATTAAAACCACCAGAAGTATTAGCAGCACCAGACCCTCCACCTAAAAATGAATTATATCCACCAGACGTATTAGCATATCCTGAATTGCCACCTACAAAAGTGTTTACGTTTCCTGTTCCTATTCCTCCTCCACCATATCCACCAATAGAAACATTACCATACCCTGTCGTATTGCCATAACCTGAGGATGCCCCAATAAATACATTTCCTGCGCCTGCATCTGAATTATGTCCTGCAAATGTACCGATAAAAACACTACTACCTCCTGTCGTATTGCTCAAACCCGCATCAGCGCCAATAAACACATTATCATTCCCTGATGTATTGCTTAATCCCGCACTATAACCCAAAAAAGTATTAGAACCTCCATCAACATTATTATTTCCAGTACTTGTTCCAATAAAAGTATTTTCATATCCTGTTGTATTAACATTCCCAGCTTTATAACCCCAAAAAGAGTTTCTTAATGTACCATCTATTCTTCCAGCTTTGTAATTATTTACAACAAAATTAAGGGGGATATTATCTATATTTCCAATAAAATTACCAGCTGTTAAAACACCATCAGGATCAGTAGTTATATCTGTTGTTCCAGTATTGCCTGTTAAAGACCAACCACTTCCACCATTAACTTCCCAAGTTGCTAAACCATCTGCATCAGAAGTCAGAACTTTTCCTGCGCCAGGAACTCCTTGCGTTATTTTAATTTTACCATTCACAGTTAATACTTGATTAGCTGGATCTGCGTCAAAAGT
>JBAYHR010000005.1:0-53373 GCA_041666045.1 Minisyncoccota bacterium | reverse complement strand
CAAGAGCCGACAATCTGGTAACACCTTTTACATCATACATCTTGCCAGTTTCAAATCTGTGACGAAATGCAGATATAATTCCTTCAAGTGGAGTCATAAAGATAATATTTTCAGAAATACCATCATTATAACTTTTATTGAGAAGATCGGGTTCGTCACCACCAACGTGAAGCATTGCATAATTCTGTTTTGGTCTAGCTTGAACTGTTTCGCGTTTAATCACTTTTGCAAGCGAATCACTCCATTCTTTCCATACTTTGTCTTTGCCAAAACGTAAAGCATAAGCATCAAGTGCGTCATCTTCTGTCATCGTTTCAACAAAAATAAATTCTGGACGTTTCAGCTTTTCATCAGCTGTTGGAATTGTCACTTGTTCCCAATTAGGATTTTTCCATTTGTTTTCATTGAAACAGGTTTTATAGAAATGAGAAATTTTTCTCTTTTCTTCAGCCCATGGATCAATGGAAATTGAAAAAATTTCATTAGCAAATTTTTCAGCAAGCAAATTTACATCAATCTGATCTTTGTCAGTAATAGCAATTTGAGCTTGAGAAAATGTAAGTTGCCCATCAAATTTCTTTGTTAAAGCAACTGCAACCATACTAGCCAGTGTGGAACACTGTGCACCTGAAGCTAAATTTTTTGGATTCATTGTTTACTCCTCCTATTATTTAAATTTAAAGAACATATAAGCCCAATTCAACGCTTTAAAGCATAAAAGCGGACTCTACTTTTACATTAATATTGTATACCTTTTTAACACAAAAGTCAATAGCAATAAAAACCTTTATTTTAAAGGCTATAATCTTATTAATTCTGGTTTAACGTCTTTTCCAAACCATTTTTGGGTTAATTTTTCTACGTTTTTTGTGATGTCCGTTACGAGGATCCTTGCCCCGTACCGAGCTTTGCTCTGGTTCGGGGTTTGCTTTTTTGACAATAATTTTTCTACCTCTAGATGTCTTTTAAAATACTCTTTTAATTTCTTTGGAATTATTTCATCTTGAGAGATGACCTTTATACTTGCCCCGTTAGAGGCAGAGGGTCTTTTAGATCCCTCGCGGGCTCTAATGGGATTCTTTCCTAAAATCTTTCTAATTTCATTTTTATAAAAAGGATAATGTGTACAACCAAGTGCTAAAGCTTGTATTTTTTTTCCTTTAAATGGTTTCAAATATTTTTCAATAAATGGTTTTACTAAAACTTTCTCCCCTTCTTCTGCTAAAGACACAAGCATTGGCGCAGGATTTTGAAAAACTTTTGTTTTTTGAGAAAGCTTTTTTATTTCATCAAGAAAAGTATTGGATAAAACGGTTCCATTTGTGGCTATTATTCCTACACTTTTATACTTAGCGCATTCTTCTGCTGTTGGAATCAAAACTCCAAGCACTTTTCTGTCTGGAAAATTCTTTGCTAAATATTCTTGCTGTATTCTTCTAAGCGCTCTCGCTGAAGCAGTGTTGCAAGCTAAAATTACAATTTCACAATTTTCTTTTCTAAATAAATAATCAACAGCTTGTTTTGTAAATTCAAAAACTGTCTCATGAGATCTATTCCCATAAGGCACTCTTTTAGTGTCTCCAAGATAAACATAGTAATATTCTGGCATTAATTTCCTTATTGCTTTGGCAATAATTAAGCCCCCTAATCCTGAATCAAAAATTCCTATGCGCATCCCATTAAAAATTTTAAATTATTAATCTTATAAATCTATCCCGAAATTAGTGAATTTTTAACGGGACAGGTAACTCTATATTAACATATTATTTTTAATTTAAATTTATGGTATTATATACAAATATGAAACCAGCAAGATTAGATGAACTTTCAGACGGAATTTTCGCCATAGTTATGACGATTATCGTATTTGAAATTAAAGTACCAGCCATGTCGTCATATAACGACTTACAACTTTGGATTGCAATAAAATCTTTATTACCTTCTTTAATAGCCTATATGCTATCATTCGCACTTCTTTTTACATATTGGAGAGGACACCATTTTTTTGTATCAGTATATGCTAAAAATATTGACACAAAACTTACAAATATAAATGCGCTGTTTTTTATGTTAGTGGCTCTAGTTCCATTTTCTTCAAACCTGCTTGGTCATTTCAGCCAAAGCAAACTTGCTATTATTATTTTTGGTATACATACGGTTTTAATAGGACTTTCTTTGTTTTGGATGAGAAATTATGTTTTATATTCAGAACATATTAAGAATCCAGAGATAAGTAAAAGAGAAATTCGTGGCAGTACAATTCGCACACTGGTGCCAGTAATTTTTTCTTTAATTGCTATTCCACTTTCTTTTTACTCTTGGAAATTTGCCCTTTCATTATTTAGTCTAGCAATTGTTTTTAATCTCTTTCCATATAGCACTAAACTTTTTGATAATTTAACAAAAGGTTTAAACAATATATTTTACAAACCTGCAAAAGATAGTCTTCTAAATGAAGACTTCTAAAATTTCCCATATGTCTGACATGTGGGAAATTTATTTATGAACACCATGTCTTTGATGAAGTTTTAAAACTTCTTCCTCTTCTAGGTCTTCTTTTTTTTCTTTTCCCTTTTCTCCCAATATCTTTAATTTAGCATCAGTAAGTTTATCAAGGTTAATAACCTTGTCCTTTAAATACTCAATGGTATTTTTTAAAGGATCTTCAAGAATTTCTTCTAAAAGAGCATGCAAAATCCAGCCCATTCTAGGTCCCGGCTTAATTCCGATGTCCTTTATCATAAATTCTCCATCAATTTTAAGCTGTCCAACAGAGATAGGATCGTGTAATGCTTCCTCTATCATTGCAAAATATTTCCTCAAACGATATGGTGCTTCTTTCTTTTTCATTCCTACTCTATCACATTCACGGACATTCATAAGAGACCAAATATTTTCTTTCCCGACTTTTGTAATAATTCTTCGCACCGCAGAAAGCGTAATTTGTTCTGTGTCAGAAAAAAACATATGATTGCGAACAAGTTTATCCACAAGCTCAATTTCTTTTTTAGGAAATTTTAATCTCTCTAAAATCTTTTTTGTCATTCTTGCACTCACAACTTCATGACCATAAAAAGTATACAACTTTTTGGCAATACGGGATGATGATTTTTCATGGTCTGGCCGGGATAGGGACCCGGAGAACCGAGGACCTGAAAAATTATTATCCCGTATTGCTATTCTTCTAGACTTAGGTTTACCAATATCATGAAAAAGCGAAGAAAGTCTTATTTCTAAAGGCCAATTTTTGTCTGCTGAATGTTGTAATGCATGAAGTAAATGATTCCAAACATCATAAATATGTTCACCAGATTGTTCGCAATTTATTCCTTCTTCTAATTCTGGAATTATATTTTTTAATAAATTAAATTTATTCAACATCACAATTCCTATTGATGGATTTTGTGACATAATTATTTTTATAAATTCATCACGAATTCTTTCTTCTGAAATTTTTTTAATTAAACTTGAGTTTTTTATAATATTTTCAGAAACTTCATACGACACAGAAAAATCTAATTGTACAGCGAAGCGTACTGCCCGAAGCATTCGTAAAGCATCTTCGTTAAAACGATCATTTGGATCTCCCACTGTGTTTAATGTTTTACTTTCAATGTCCTTTATGCCATTAAATAAATCAACTAGATGTCCTTTAGAGCTTAAAGCCACAGCATTCACTGTAAAATCACGTCTCTTAAGGTCATCTTCTAGCTTATCACTAAATTTAACTTCATCAGGGTGTCTAAAATCACTATATTTTGTCTCAATTCTATATGGAGTAACCTCTATTTGGCGTAATGTTTCTTGTGAAACATCTTTATTTATAATAGCTACTGTTCCAAAAATATTCTCATAAACTGTCTTTTCAAAAAGTCCTATAATCTGATCTGGTTTTGCGTTTGTAGTTATATCCCAGTCTTTTGGCTCTTTATCCATTAAAAGATCACGGACACATCCCCCAACTAAATACACCTCAAAACCAGCCTTTTCTAAGGTTTCAGTTACATGTGAAACTTCTTGAGGAATTTTGTTTATTAAATTTTTTTCTAGTGTATTCACTAAATTTTGTGCGGCCAGGGAGAATCGAACTCCCGTCTCATCCTTGGCAAGGACGTGTTCTACCACTAAACCATGACCGCTAAATATGACTGCTAATTATTTTTTAATAAAACAATTATAATATTTTTTTTAATCTATTGCAATTTTAATTAAAATAAATTTTCAATAATAGAAAATATAAGCTATAATTAAATTATTGCACCCGTAGTGAAATGGATATCATACCTGCCTTCGAAGCAGTTGTTGGGGGTTCGAATCCCTCCGGGTGCACAAAAACGACCTGTCCTTTATTCATATTTATTTTCCCCTTGAAATATAAGGATTTTATGAAAAACTGTGGATAACTATGTGGGTATTGTTTATAAAGGACATAATTTGAGACTGTCTTTTATGTACGATTTTATTAAAAATATGTTGAAAAATAAGGATATTTTAATAAAAGACATAAAAATTAAGTAATTTGTTTCACGTGAAACACGTTTCTCATGAAACACACAAAAGAATGCCTAAAGTTTTTACTTCAGAAACACAAAAAATAGGAAAAATAGGAGAAAATATAGCTGAAAGGTTTCTTGTGAAACATAATTTTTCTATATTAGATAATAATTATACAAAAAAATGGGGGGAAATTGATATTGTTGCGGAAAAAGAAAAGAAACTTTATTTTATTGAAGTTAAATCTGTTTCTAGAAACTTAAACTATGTTTCACAAGACCTGTCCGTTCTCCAAAATAATCAAAAGGGGACGGAAACATTGGATGAATATAAGCCTGAAGATAATATGCACCCTTGGAAATTAAAACGAATGGCGCGAACTATACAAACTTATCTTTTGTCCAATAAAGTGCCAGATGAAAAAGAATGGCAAGTTGACCTTTTGGTTGTCTTTTTAGATTTAAAAAACAAAAAAGCAAAAATAAAAGTGGTGAATGATATTATTTTATGATATAGTTAAAAACCGGAATATAAAAGTTTTCGCCTGCGGGCACTGGTTTCGTCTTGTCCGCCAGAAAATTTTTATGTTCCAGTTTTTTAAAATTCGGGCTGTAGTATACCGGTAGTACACGTGCTTTGGGAGCATGGAGACTGGGTTCGATTCCCAGCAGCCCGACATTGCGGGATTAGTTTAATGGTAAAATAACAGTTTTCCAAACTGTGGTTGGGAGTTCGATTCTCCCATCCCGCACATGATAACAACATACATATACGCATTTATAAGCGTAATAATAGTTAGTCTTGTTTCTTTAATTGGAGTATTTTCTCTTTCTTTTAAAGAAGAAATTATAAAAAAATACGTAAGTATTTTTATAAGTCTTGCAGTTGGTGCGCTATTAGGTGATGCTTTTATTCACCTAATTCCAGAAGCATTTATAAAAATACCAAACACAAATATTGTAAGTATATTAATTATAGTGGGAATAATTATTTTCTTCATAATAGAAAAGTTTTTTCACTGGCATCATCACGGCGAAGATAAGGAAATAAATCATATTCATCCAGTAGGAAAATTAATACTTTTTACAGATTGTTTTCATAATTTAATAGATGGAATAATTATTGGTGTAAGTTTTTTAATAAGTATTCCAATTGGAATAGCAACAACCTTAGCTGTCATTTTACATGAAATCCCTCAAGAAATAGGGGATTTCGCAGTGCTTTTACATGCAGGATATACAAAAAAACGTGCATTATTACTTAATTTTTTATCAGCTCTTACTGCTATATTAGGAGTAATTCTCGCTTTAATTTTTGGAAATATTGCAGAAACTTTTACTTTATGGTTCCTGCCAATTGCGGCTGGAGGATTTATTTATATTGCAGTAGCAGACTTAATTCCTGAACTCCAAAAAACTAAAAAAATAAAATACTCTATGATGCAATTTCTAATCATACTTCTTGGAATCTTAGCAATGATCTCTCTAACTCTTTTAGAATAGATAAACAAAAATCCCCACAAGTTAATGTGGGGATTTCTTTAAGTTTAATTATATGTGCTTAGGCTAACAGCATTATTCTTTGCGCCATGAACTTCATAGTGTAAGTGAGGACCAGTGGATCGTCCTGTTGATCCGACATAACCAATCACTTCTCCTTGAGAAACGTGATCACCGGTATGTACCGCAAGTTTAGATTGATGAGCATAAAGAGTCTGAGTGCCATTGGGATGTTGAATAATCGTCATATTGCCATAACCTCCATTATATCCATTACGAGCAAGAAGAACTTTTCCAGATGCGGTAGCAACAATCTTTGTGCCAGTTGAAGCAGCTAAGTCAACACCATTTTTACCGTGAATCCTCTGACTTATTCTCCTGTAATTTGGAACTGGATTTATAAAATATCCACCCAAATCTTTACCTGTATTTTTTTTAATAACTTCTTTTGAACTAGACTTTGAAGCTACCTTGTTACTTCCTTCATCTGACATTTCAGCATCAGGAATAATAAGCTCATCTCCGACTATCAACTTTGTATCTGAAGCAATCCCATTAAAACCAGCTATATCAATAACATCTACTTGGTATAATTTAGCAATTCCTTTTAATGTTTGTCCTTTTACAACAGTATGTTTAACACCAGAAATTGGCAATATAAAAAGCGTCTCACCCTCAACCAATTTATCACCCTTTTTCATATCATTTGCCCATAAAATAGTATTTTCTGAAACATTAAACATCTCAGCTATTTTAGAGATCGAGTCGTCTTTTCTTATCACATAAACACTTATTTGATCAAAAGAGACATCTCCACCATCTGCTCCACCCATGACACCCATTGATGGCAAAAGAGCATTATCAGAAACAATATTCACATTTATACCCTCTTTTACTAAATCTTTATTATCAACTAAAACTGAAGAAACATTTGCTTGTAATGACAAATCTCTACTTTGAGAAGTCGCATCAGTTTCTTGTATTGAAACCTCTTCAATATTTGCAGAAGCATCCATCCCAAAAATAGAAGAGAAGAAACCTGCTTTTGCTTGCATAGGTGCAAAAAACAACCCAAATAATAGGGAAAATACTAAGACAGAGCTGAATATTTTAAATTGAGGTTTTATAAGCCTAACAAAATATCGTAAGATTTCCTTTCTGGCCCTTTTAAATAAGGGTAGAATCACAGGACGACCAAATTTGTACTGCAAACAAAGATTCTTACGAAGGTTACTGTCTGTTCAGAATTCGGTCAACTTCTTTCCTGCTCCTAATCAGTATTTTTATAGGATAGCCGAAAACAAGCAAAAAGTCAATGGAAGTGGGGAAAACTAAATTGACAGGTTATTTTAAATTAAGTATAATATAAGCAGTTTTAAGTAAAAATTAGGCATTAAAAGCTAAAAATTCTATAATAAAATACTATGAGTAAAAAAGAAAAAATGACAATAATAGGAAAAGGACTAGAAAATCTTCAAGTTTTAAAAAAACAAAAAGAACAAGAAGAAAAACTCTATACTCGAAGAAGTATAAATATAAAGGGGCATACTCTAAAACTTAGATCTAAAATAGGAGATTTGATTATAACTGACATCCAAGCAAATAAAAATGGAACTATCGTTGAAATTACATTACAAAACTCTGAAAACAAAGAATTTGAAATTAAACTGAAAAACTCTGAAGAAAACGACAATGAGATAAAAACAAGTTGGGAACAAAAAAATGGCAATATTATTCAATTAATCTTTCCAAAAGAAAAAAATAATGAAGAAGAAATAGAGTCACAAAGAACAGTTGAAGTTGTGAATGATATAAAAACTCAAATACAAAAAGCGCCTGATGATGTAAAAAAGAAGGAAAATATAATTATTAATGAAGAAAAAAAAGAAGAAGTAATAAGCAAAAGTCCTGAAAAGGAAGAAAAGAAGTTAGATTTTAGTTTTCAAATCGCGCCAGATGGACCAATTAAAGAGTTTAAAAAAGGTGAAGAATTTGAACTTAAAGAAGTTGTAAGTAAAAATGGGGAACCTGAAAAAATTGAAATAATAAAATATAAAATAGAGGGCGTAGAAAAAATTAAAAACGGAACTAAACTTCTTTGGTGTTTAAATTTAAATAAAACAAACAAAAAAGGAAAGGTGCTATCTCAAGATTATACAAGATTTAGCGAAAGAAATTTAAAAGACTTTCTAAAACAAAAATGGATTAATTTTTATCAGGATGAAAAATTCAAAAAAGAATATAAAGAATGGCAAGAAAAAAAGAATGCTCTGCCAGAGAAAAAAGACGAAACAAATGAAGAAAAGAAAGAAGAAAAAGAAAATCAAAAGATTTTTAATGAAATCAATAAATTAACTGAAGAATTAACTGCGGAAGCGCCTGTAGACAATTTAGAAGATGCAAAAGATTTTTATGAGCATATGTTAAAAAATAACCGACCAGCATTAATAGAAAACGCAAAACAAAATCTTGAAAAGATAAAAAAAATAGAAGAACTAATGGGACAACGGGAGATTATAGAAAAAGAATAAAATAACACTATTACCAACAAACATTGACAATGTTAGGTTTTATATGCTATACTATAAGAAGTACATAGATCATTGAAAACATTGATTTTTAGGAATTATTTAATAGATTACTTTGATCTTTTCTTTGGAGATTAAAGCAATCTATTAAATTTCTAAATGTTAAACTAAAAATCAAAAAAATCATGAAAACAAAATGTTTTATCTTAATTACCCTACTTTTTGGGTTAAGTTTTTTGTGCCAGGCACAAACAAGCAATAATAAAAAAGAAACACAAAAAGAAAGAGTTGAACGCATAAGAAAAGAAAAAGCAAGCAAAGACTCTCTTAATGTTTCTTTAAATACAGAAACAAAAAAACCGGTTAAAAAAACAGCTAAATCAAAAGTTTCAAAAGAAGAAAAAGATTCTTCTGATGTATCGTTGAACAAAAAACCAGTTAAAAAAACCCCAACAAAAAAAACTCCATCAAAAAGTAATCCTGCCTTAGAAAAAGCAAAAGATGATTCTATTAAGAATTACTATGAATCTCAAATTCAACAGGAAAGACAAAAAAATGAAGCGAATGTTGAACGTCTGCAAAAGGAACTAAATGCAAAAGCATTATTAGAACAACAACTTGCAGAAAAAGAAGATTTGATAAACCAAACAAAAGCTGAAGCTAATGCAAACAAAGCAGAAGCTGACTCATCATTAAAACAACTTCTTGCAACAAAACAAATTTTAATATTAAAAGAAAAGGGAGAAGAAGTAAAAAAGGAAGCCAAAAATGTTAAAATTGAAGCTCCAGTTATAGCTGATAATACTGCCATTAAACAGAAAAATTCTGTTCCAATAAATAATTCTAAAAAAATTGGAACAATAAAAGTTTCTATTCCTCAAAAAGGTAATATTGATGTTAATGAAGAAAAAAAGATCATCCGTGTTAGAAAAAGTGATCTTGCAGATAAAAAAGACGAAATTAAAAAACTTGAGAGCCTTGGATACACACTTGATCCAATGGACAGATAAAGTCAAACAATAAAAAGCCGTTTCTATAAAAGAACGGCTTTTTTTATTTATATGATAAAATAAAGGAATGCCAGAAAATTTAGGAAATAAAATAAATCAACAAGAAAATGTCGCTAAAAACGATCAAACTTTTTTATCTGATGAATTAAAAGGTGATGAAAATAATATATCTAAAGAAAAAAGAATTAAATATTTAATAGACCACCTTATTGAAGAGGTCACAAAAGAACCAGAAGAGAATAGAATTCTAAAACTTTTAGAACTTTTAAAAAAATACAATATTCCTGCCACAAAAGAAGAATTAGAAACTTATATGATAGTAGAAGAAGCAATAGAGCAAGGTAAAATATCTAAAGAAAGCGAGGAAAAAATTGAAAAAATAATAAAAAACGATAAAACAGCTACAGGATGGATAAAAAAAATAATATTAATAGGTGCCATTCTTTTAGCGCCATTTTCTGGTAAAAAAAACAATAAACAAACTACTGAAAATGAAGAATTAAAAAACAAAACAAATATAACAAACCCTAAAATTGATACAGAAAATATAAAAACATATAAAAATGAAAAGATTTTCTTAAAAGAACAAATTCCAAATGATTTAGAAAAACCAATAGGATTATTTAAAAATAGAGAAATTATACAAGATAAATTCTATCTTTTAGATAAAAGTAATCTAAAAAGTCCTACAGTTTATGAAATAACCAAACAGGGAAGAGTTGTAACAAAAGATACCGTTGGAATAGGAAGAGAAAAAGGGGATCAAACTGCTGGATATACAACACCAGCTGGAATATATATGTTTACTGATTATATTACAGAAAAAGATAAAAAACTTTATGGAGAAAATGGTGGTTTAAAATTATTGGGATATGATATAAATGGCGATAAAATAAACAATCTAGGAATTCACATAATATATCCAAAAGAAAAAGAAGAAAGAACAGAAAAAATGCTTGATACAGCAAGCTCAAAAGGGATAAGTTATCGTTGTATTAATGTTTTCGATAAAACTTTCAAAGAACATATTCTGCCAAATTTTATTAAAGTTGATAAAAAAGCAGGGAAATTATTTATTTTTATAATGCAAGAAAAAAATGCTTTTGATGAAAAAAGGTGGGAAGATATAATACAAAAAATGGAAAACGATGTAAAAATTTTAGAATAATAAAAACTTTACTTTTTATTAAAAAATGATATAATTTAAATAACTTATGAAAAGAGACAACCTATTAAAAATAAAAACTGACCCTGAAAACTTAGCAAAAGGAATAAGTAATCTTATTACTGCTAAGTTTGAAAAGTCAGATGATGTGCCAGACTTAAGTAAAAAGGGGGAAGAAAGCATAGAAAAAGCGGAAAATGTCATTGAAAAAGATATAACAGCACCCAAAAATACAAATACTGAAGAAAAAACTTACAAAGCAGGAGATGTTTTGGAATTTACCGATATGGGAATGAAAAAAATAGAAAAAGAAAGTGAGGTAAAAAATGAAGAAATATCTGATGAAGAAGAAAATAAACCAAAAAGAGAGAGGTTTAAATGGATTAAAAAAGAATTAATGACAACTTCAACAGATGAAGAAAAGAAAGTGCCCGCAACAGAAGATTATATTGCTCCTGGCAGGGGTTATAAGAACTATATTAATAAAAAAGACGAAGAAACTATTCAAAAAGCAAATAAATCATTCACAAATATTTTTAAACAAATTGCAGAAAAGGAAATAGCTATTAAAGAAAAAAACAAACTTGAAAATGAACTTGCAGAAACTATAAAAATTGGAAACAAAAAGGAAATAAAAATTTTAAATGAAAAGCTTTATGAGAAATTTGTAAAAAAAGAAATAGCTGAAGAAAAAAATCAAGTAAAAAATGAACCAAAATCAATAAAAACAGAAGAAGAAAATATATCTGATCAAGAATATAAAGATTATGTTGATAATAATAAAGTTAGTGATGAAAGATTAAAAAACATTGCCAAAAAAGTTTGGGCTTTTAAATCTTTATCTAAAAGAGAACAAGCAATCTTTTCGTACAAAACATTAGAAATAAATGAAATTATAAAAAACATAGAATTTGGTTACATAGAATTAGAACTTGATACCACCCGTGAAATGTACGCTAGAGGATACAGACAATTTCTAAAAGATAGAAAAAAGAGTTCTAGTTGGTTTACAAATGTTAGCAGAAAAATTTTTGGATCAGAAGTTAAAGAGGGAGATACTCCAAAATTCTTAAAAGATCTAGAAAAAGAATATGAAAAATCTACGATAGAATACGGTAAAAAAATGTATGCTGAAAAAGAAGAAGAACTTAAAAAGTCTAAATTATCAGCAGAAGAACAAAAAGTTGAATTAAAACGCTATAAATCAAACGAAATCTTTACAAAAATAATAATAGAGGAACAAAGTTTATTAAATTCTTTAAAAGCAGAAAAACTTCCTGCTAAAGAAAAAGCATTATGGAAAAAAGCGTTAGATTTATATTCAAAACAATGGTTTGATGAAAGTAAATCAAAAATAAAATGGAAAAACAGAGCAGCAAAAATAGCTGTTACTACTCTATTAACAACAGGAATTGTTGCATTTGTCCCATCTGGAGCATCTTTAGGAGCAGGAGCATTGGCCTCTTATGCTGGAACTAGATTAGCACGTGGAATTGCTGGAAGTATTACTGGACAAACTGCAAATAAAATTTTTGAATACAGCACAAAAGCTTACAACTGGTTATTTAATAAAAAAACTTCAACTGAAAAAAGAGAAACGGAAGAAAAAGAATTATCAAAAATATTTGCCGAAGAATCTTTTGACACAAGTTTTGTAAAAAATAAAAAAGAATATGCTGAAATATTAGAAAGGGAAAGAAAAGCAAAAAGAGAACGCTTAATAACAAAATCATTGATAACACTAGCAGCTGGAGGACTTGCTTCTTATGAAATGGGAAGTCTAGCTCATGGACTATCTCCTGAACAAGCAAATATCAATGGAAACTTAGAGCCAAAAACAAATATACACACTGAAAATACCCCTGTAAATCATGAACAATTACAAAATCAAAATGTTCCAAAAGGAAATGTTGCAAATATAAATCAAAACGAAAACCTAAACATAAAAACTGAAGAACTAAAGAATATTCCAAAAGAAAACCTAACAGAAGAAATAAATAAAGTAACTGAATCAAAAGGCATACAAGAATTTATGCAAACAAATTCTACTCAGGATGCAATTAAACTTGGAATGTATAATCCAGAAACTGAAGCGGAAAGTATGAATGTTCAACACGGGACAGTAACTTTTGTTGGCGCAGATGGACATAAAATTGAAGTCCAATATAGTTCTCGTGGAGCTATTCAAACTATCGATGATCTAAAAAAAGAAATACATGATTATTATGGAGACAAAGTTCCATCAGGACAAATAGAAACAGAATATACCGATATGAAAGGGGTTGAACACAATCAAGTTTTAATTAAGGGAGATATCGCAGAACAATATAAGGGAGACATGTTTGATTCGAATAAAAATATAAATCACACAAATGATAATATTCAAAATAATCAAAATCCATACGCAATTCCACCACAAGAAGATGCAGTTACCGGTGAAAACATAGAACAAAATCATATAAATAATCCATCAGAATATGATCTCCCAACACAAGAAACTCCGGAAACAAATATAGGTGTTCATGATGCAAATTATGAAAAGATGGAAACAATGAACGCTATAGAAACACCAAAACACATAGAAAATACTGTGGAAATAAAAAATGAAAATGAATTAATGCAAGCAAGACCTGAGGAAATTGCGCGTCATTCTAAAAATTCAATGGGAAGTGTAAAAAATATGGCGCATAATTACTTGCTAAAAAACATAACAACAACGGAACTTTTAGACAAAGCATTATCACCTCAACAATTAGAACAAGTAAATATAATGCATGAAAATAATATAGAACACATTTTTCCTAATGAAGAAAATAATCACGCGTGGTATGCAATAAAAGACTCTCATCAATTAACTGCTGAAAAAATGCTTCATACAAACATAAACAATACAAATGAAACATACAAATCTCTAATTTTACATTTTAAAAATCTTCATGAAGTTACTGGTCTTGAACCTATTCCACAAACACTTATCCAAATAGGGGAAACACCAAATGAATATTTACTGCGTTGTGAAAAATTTGTGATATTAAATGGATTACAAAATAAAATTAAACTTTAAATTATAATTAATTAAAAATATATGAATCCAATAGAAAAAAATATAATTGAAATACTTGATCTAGACAATCTTCCAAGAGAAGAAGCTGAAGAAATTTTAATTCGTACAGGAGCTGTAATTTATCAAAATGTATTAATGCGCGTTATGGAAACAATGTCAGAAAAAGATCAAGATGATTTTGAAAAAATTCTTGATAATGAAGGAAAACCTGAAGAAATTTTTTCTTTTCTAAAAGATAAAGTAAAAGATTTTGAAAAAATAGTTAAAGAAGAAGCTGAAAAATTCAAAAATAAAACTTCTAATATAATGGATCAAATAGGAGAATAATCTGTGCTATATTATAGAGCATGGAGCATTTAAAAGGATTAAATAGTGCACAAAAAGAAGCTGCCAGCCATATAGAAGGCCCGCTTCTTATTGTTGCTGGAGCTGGCGCAGGAAAGACAAAAACAATAACGCACAGAATAATAAATTTAATAAAAAATGGTATTTCTCCAGATAATATTTTAGCTGTAACCTTCACAAATAAAGCCGCAAAAGAAATGCGTGAACGTATAATTTCAGAAATAGAAAAAAGCGCTAAAGGACAAAATACCATCCCTTTCGTATCAACATTTCACTCTCTTGGTGTCCATATAATAAAAGAAAATGCAAAAATACTAGGATTAACAAGATATTTTACTATTTTAGACGAATCAGATTCAATTTCAATAATAAAAGAAACTATAAAAGAGCTAAATTTAGACCCAAAACAATATGAGCCTAAAAAAATAAAAAATATAATCAGCCGAGAAAAAGGAAAATTCACACATCTATCTGATTATGCAGAAAAATCTGTTGATTATTTAGGAAAAATTGTTGCCCAAGTTTGGAATATTTATGAAAAGAGAAAAATGAAAGAAAATTCATTAGATTTTGATGATTTACTTTTAAAAGCGACAAAATTATTAAAAGAAAATGAGAAAATAAGAAAAATATATCAAGAAAAATGGAAATACATTCACATAGACGAGTATCAAGACACAAACGAGGTGCAGTATTTAATGTCTCGTTTACTTTCTGAAAACAATAAAAATATTTGTGTTGTTGGAGATGCCGATCAAAATATTTATTCTTGGCGTGGAGCAAATCTAAAAAATATATTAAACTTTGAAAAAGATTATCCAAATGCAAAAATTATTCTTCTTGAAGAAAATTATCGTTCAACTCAAAACATTCTCGAAGCAGCGAATGAAGTAATAAAAAAAAATAAATACCGACCTGACAAAAATCTTTTCACAAAAAATGAAATAGGAGAAAAAATATCTCTATATGAAGCATTGGATGAAAACGATGAAGCAGAATTCGTAGCAACAAAAATTTTAGAGATTCAAGATAGACCTGAGGATTCTATTTTGGATGGGTCGCTGTCTGAGTGTGCTCGCTCAGCGCTGCCTCTCGACTCGTCAATCTGCGAGACACCCCTCCAAAATAAATCCTCAGATCTATCTGAGATTGCAATTTTATACCGCGCAAATTTCCAATCTCGGGTATTAGAAGAAGCAATGCTTCGATATAATATCCCATATCAAGTACTTGGTATTAAATTTTTTGAAAGAAAAGAAATAAAAGATACGCTCGCATATTTACGCGCAGCATTAAATCCTGAAAGTTTATCTGACATAAAAAGAATAATAAATTTCCCAACGAGAGGAATAGGGAAAACAACTCTTGCTAAAATTTTTTCCGGAGAAAGAGAAACTTTGCCAATAAAAATGCAATTAAAAATTAATAATTTTTATAATACATTAGAAGAAATAAAAGAAAAAATTAAAAATTCTAAAGCTTCTGAGGTAATAAAATTCACGGTTAAAAAATCTGGTATTGAAACTGAGCTTTCCACTGGGACAGAAGAAGACCTAGAAAGGCTTGAAAATATAAAGGAATTAGCAACTTTAGCATTAAAATATGACTACCTAGAAGACGGAACTGGAATAGAAAAACTTCTAGAAGATGCGTCGCTTGCATCAGATCAAGATTCATTAATAGACGGTGGGGAGAAGAAGGAAAAAGTAAACGCTGTTAAACTAATGACAGTACATGCATCAAAAGGATTAGAATTCAAATATGTTTTTATAACAGGATTAGAATACGGACTCTTCCCTCATCAAAAAGACAATAAGACAGAAGACGCTGAAGAAGAACGCAGACTTTTTTATGTAGCACTTACTCGCGCAAAAGAAAAATTATTTTTATCATTTGCAAACTTCCGTACAATATTCGGATCAAGACAAATAAATGCTCCATCAGAATTTATTGCGGATATTCCAGCTGATATTTTAGAAAAAGAAGGGGAGGGAGATCAAATTAAAACAATTTATATATGATACATAAAGCAAAAAAATCATTAGGGCAGAATTTTTTAAAATCTAATATTGCCCTTAAAAAAATAATTGAAGCTGGAGAAATTTTATCAGATGATATTATTTTAGAAATTGGTCCCGGGAAAGGAGTACTTACAGAAAAACTCTTGGAAAAATCCAATTGTGTAATAGCTGTTGAAAAAGATCGTAATCTTTTTCAATTATTGCAAGAAAAATTTAAAAAAGAAATAGAAAATAAAAAATTAATTTTAGCAGAAGATGATATTTTAAAATTTAATATTAAGCAAATTATTTTTGAGCAAGACTATAAAATAATAGCAAATATTCCTTATAATATAACAGGAGCAATTTTAAAAAAATTTCTCACAGAAAAAAACCAACCAAATACTATGGTGTTGATGGTTCAACATGAAGTTGCAAAAAGAATAATTGCAAACGATAAAAAAGAAAGTATTCTTTCTGTTTCTGTAAAAGCCTACGGAGAACCAAAAATGATAATGAAGGTACCCGCGCGATATTTTTCACCAGCGCCAAAAGTTGATTCTGCAATAATAGCAATAAAAAATATCTCAAGAAAACTTTTCACCTCACCCCAACCCTCTCCTTATAAAGGAGAGGGGGAATATATTAATGAAGAGAAATTCTGGGAAATAATTCACGCTGGTTTTGCTCATAAACGCAAAAAGCTTTCATCAAATTTAAAAAAATGCGTTAGGCAAGACCTAACGCAAGATTTAGGAAACAAAAGAGCAGAAGATTTATCGCTTTTAAACTGGATAAATATTGCTAAAAATTAATTAGTGCCAATCATTGTCATTGTACCTTTAGAAATACGTAAATTTATACATGCTTCTCCAACCACTACTTTGCAAGTACCTCCAAATGAATAAAGACCGAGAATTTGTCTACCAGAAACAACATTACCCTTACCTCTTACTTGTGTTTCACCAGGCATATAAAGATATGAACCACTAAAAAATGTTGGTAATCCCATAATAGTTACCTTAGAACCGCCACTGCATGTACATGGTATTACACTTTTAATATTACCACCAAACCAAGAAAGACCAGCGCCATATACAAGCGAAGTAGTGGACATAAAAAATACCACTAATATTAAAACAGAAAACATTAATGCTTTTCTTTTTTTAAAAATATCTTTCATATATGTATTAGTATACCATAAAAAATACATTAATGATATAATAATGTTGTAATGAAAAGACTTATTGATGAAAAATATTTAAAATATCTGCCAAGCAAAAAATTCACTTATTTAATAATTGGAGTTATTGTTCTAGGGCTTATATTTTTTATAATTTCCAGTATTTTCTTTGGTAAAAACAGCTATATTGCATTAAATAAACAAGCAAAATTGCAAAATGAAAAAATAACAATTGATAATCTTCTTCAAAAAGATACTGATAGAGATGGGGTAATGGATTGGGAAGAAGCGCTTTGGGGAACAGATCCAAACAAAGAAATAACTTTTAATGATACAAAAGATATCGATTATATAAAACAAAAAAGGGATGATTTAAAACTGTCAAATGAAAGTGAATTAACAACAAGCGGAGATGGTTTAACAGAAACTGATAAATTTGCTCAACAATTTTTTGCTTCTTTGACAGCAATGAAACAGAGCGGACAAATAGACCAAACTACAATCAACAATGTGTCGGCAAGTTTAGGACAAAATATTATTGACCCTAATTTGATTAATAAATATACAGAAAAAGATATTAATTTAAGCGCAAATGACGGAGCAGGTGAGCAAATCATTTATTATACAACTGCACAAAAAATATTTGAAAAATACAAAACAGAAGGACTTGGGGATGAACTTGAAATAGTCAGCAATATAGTTGGTTCTGAAAATACACAAAATTCAAAAGACTCAATAGATAAATTAACAAATATAGCCAACGCATATCAGGAATTTGCTCAAAAAATGATAGAATTAAAAGTACCGGAAAGTTTGACGCAATATCATTTGCCAATTATTAATAGCGCAAACAATACAGGTGTTTCTGTGCGAAATATGATTAAAGTTATAGACGATCCGATAATTGGTCTTTCAGGACTTTCTCAATATCAACAATATAGTGATGATTTAATAATATCGGTTGAGAATTTAAAAACAATATTATCTGTATTATCAAGTAATAATGATATAATAACTGAATAAATTACGAATTAGAAATGAGAAAAAATTTCAAAAATTCAATAATTGGCTTGTTTGTAATCATAAGCATGACAACAATGCCTTTTTTAAGTATAAAAAAAGCTAATGCACAATCAGCGTCTGGATATGTCACACCTTCAGCAACTGGAATTATTTCAAGTCTTGCCCCAGCCATATTAAAATTTCCAGGTTGTAAAAAACATGCAAAACAACAAGCAATGGTTAATTTATTTAAAGAAGAAGGAATAACTCCACAATATTTAAAGGATTTAATGAAAGGTAAAATTGCGCCAATTTTAGGCACCGCAACAGAAGCTGGAATAGAAGCTGCTAATTCAGTTCAAATTACCAGTCCAACAATGATTAAACAATTAACTGAACATGGAATCACATTAGCAGAAATTAAAGCAATAAATATAGCAGCACTCCAAGGCATAGCTTCAATAGATAAAAATGATAATTGTCTAAACGCTATAGGCAAAGCGGTTGTTAATGTGCTTATAAAAACTTTAACTTTAAGTATAATTGATTGGATAAATGGCAAGAATAGCGATGGCCCATTGTTTATAACAGATCCAAGCAAGTTTTTTAAAGATATAGCAAAAAATGAAATACTTGGTTTTGGTTTAGAAATTAATGACCCAAATAAATTTCCTTTTGGAAAAGCATTTTTAATGAATGAAGCCAATAAATTCAACCAACGTTTTGCAGACCAAGCGCAGTATTCTTTAAATGAATTAATACAACAAACTACACCTGAATATACTGCTGTGAGTTTTAGTGAAGATTTTTCACAAGGCGGATGGGGAGCATGGAATGCATTAACTCAAGTACCTTATAATAATCCGCTTGGTTTTAATTTAGAAGCTTCAAATGAATTGAGTAAACGCTTGGCAGGCACAGAAAGTTCTACAGCAAATAATAAACGTGAATCTTTACTACAATCTAGTGGAATTCTTGGACAAGAATATTGCGCTAGTCCAACAGGACTTTCTAAAGAAGAAGATGCGAAGGCACGTAGTGGTGATAAAAGTTCAAGAATATGTAATAAATGGGAATATAGCACACCTGGTAAATATGTAGCCGACCATTTAACAGCTACTGTGGGATTTGAAAATCACGCGCTTTTAGATGCAGAAACATTAAACGATGCAATTGCAGCTATTTTGGATGCTGCTATGGCAAGATTTTCTTCAAAATTAATGAATGAGGGAATGACAGCTCTTTCAAATAATAATAATGATACATCATCATCTGAAAATATTGATCTTGGATATCTTTTTAACCAAACAAACACACAAAACTCTGGCACACAATTCCCTGAATCATATATGACACCTTGGCTTCAAAATAATCCAAACTTTGATCTTAAAACAGGAGTTACTCAGGCATTAGTTGATGAACAAAGAACATATTTAATCAAATTAGATTCTTATAATACTGCTCTTGGAGATTTAATAAAATGGATTCGTCAACTTGATTATTGTATTCCAGGACCTAATCCAGATTGGGAAAACACAACACTAGAAGCAATAAATGGCAATACAATGAAATCCAATCCAAAATGGTGGCAAGCAGGACAAGGATGGTATGAGTTAGGTTCAACATTAAGCGGAGGTCTTAATACAACAATTGACAATTTATTAGGTGTAAGTGCTAAGGCTGAAAATAAAGACATAGCGACTTTTTTAGAAGATGTTCTTGATGTTAGAATGGATGCTGACCAAACACAAATTACCGACAAAGAAGGAATAACTGAGTTGTTTCAAAAAATTTTTAAAAGTTATAAAAATATAATAAATAAATATTATTTTTCATCAACTGAATATTCTGCTAAATATATGCCTGATGTAACACTTGAGTCTCATGCAGAATTTCTAAAAATTACCGGCTATCAACAAATAATTGAAAATAATATGGCAGAAATCGCTTTTAGAAAAAGTATAATTACAAGACTTAAAAACTTTAAAGAATTAATAGAACAAACGGGTTCTAATGCAATACCGGATGCAAATTTTGATGATCCATCAAGCGAAGTTGTAACAGCTTTTGCTAGATTGTCTGGTTATTTTGTAAATGGTGATGATATAGCAAACATTGATAATCTTTATAAACAAACTTTAGATGAAAAAAATTATGTCAAAAATAATTTATTGGAAGGAGATTTTGGTTGTGAAAAGTTTCTACACACTGTTTGGACAACAGACAAATCAATATACAGCAAATATGTAAGAAGACAAGCTTATCCTTACACAATAGATCATCTTTATCCTGGAGATGCAATAGAACCATATAATATACCGTATAATTCAGTAAATATACAACCAATGATAACTCCTACTAATTCTGGTGGCAATGACCCAAATAATGGATTTTTATATGGTGCCGCTTATTACAATAATTTTAATACACCTTTTAATGAACTTAGTTTTGTTATTCCAATAACATCCCCTCTATGTCCAGAAGCATTTGAAAAAAATGATTCTGGAAATATTGTTGGAGTTGCCATTATTCAAGCACCATTGCCACTCAATATAGAACAAGCAAGTTGGGGTATAGACAATTGTGGTGTTGTAACTAGAGGATTTGAAAAAAGATTTAATGTTTACTAAAAAATATGAAAAAACAAATTTTAAAAATTTCTATATTTGCAATAATTCTCTCTTTTTCTTTTTTAGCAATACCTATTTCAGTTTTTGCATGGAGTGTATATAATTATCCTACAACCAACATTACTAACACAAGCGCAACTCTAAATGGTTATTTTGATGTTGATGGAAACAGATCGTTTGATACTTGGTTTGAAACTAACAAATTCACAACACCAAAAGAAAAACACTATAAGGGTCCATTTAGTAAAACTATTACTGGTTTTTCACCAAATACTTCTTATTATTCTCGCGCTTGTTTTGAACGTGACGGAACAACACATTGTGCTGGTTGGATAGATTTTATAACCTTACCAACATCAACCTTACCTGTATCCACAACATCTGATATCGTCTCAAATATAACTGGAACTACAGCTAAATTAAACGGGTCTTGGACAACATTCGTTGGAAACAGCACTAGTGTTTGGTTTCAATATGACAAAGATTTTTCTTTAACCAATAGCATATCTATGCTATCTACAACACCACAAGATCTTGGTGGTTCTGGTTCAACAAACCAAAGTATAAAGGATCTTGAATTGAATACGTTATATTATTTTAGGATTGTAACCAAAAACAGCGCTGGAACCTCTTATGGTCAAATTAAAAATTTCAAAACTTTAAACACATTATTACCGATTGATATAACGTTTAACGATGAAATTCCTTTTGACGCTGAAATTACAACTTGTGGAACAACAGAAACCAATCTAACTCCTCCTACTATTTGTAATAATAATATTACAAATAATATTTCTGATACAGAAGCTACGTTGAGAGGTTCAGCAACTCCCGACACAGAACCAACAACTGCATATTTCAGATATTCAGATGAAACAGTACCACCAATATTTTGTAAAGATATTTACGGAAGCAATATGATTTCAACAGTAGACAGAAATATAACTGTAGGTGGTGGCCAACAAGGTTTTTTTCAAGAAATAAGTGGTCTACAAGAAAGTACAAAATATTATTATTGCGCAATCGTTTCCAGTAAGAATGGAATCAAATATGGGGAAGTTAAAAACTTTACAACTCTTCCTTGTCCTGAATGCATACAAACCACAGTAACAACCAATAATGCAACAGTTGTAAATCAAACATCCGCTTGGTTAAAAGGATCTTACAATTCTACAAAAGCAGTTGAAACTTATTTTGAATATAAAAAAGACACACCAAATGAAATAAGCACTGTTGGAACGTCAGTAACAAAAAATCCATGGATTGCAATAACTTCAAGCAACCAAAGTCATCATACTAATTCTTACGGAGATGTGAGTTTTCTTTTGTCTGGATTAAAAGCGGGAACAAAATATAAATTTCATCTTGTGGCAAAAACAGTTGTAAAACCTCCAGAAGTTTCAAAAACTTTTTATGGAGGTGATTTAAGTTTTACAACAAAAACATCTGGAAATGGACAAGGAATGCAAGAAGAATCTGATGTGTTTGAGCCACAAACAAAAGAACCTTACATAAATCAAGGCGGTGTTTATAATCAAGTTACAACAGGCACAGGAGCAACAAATGGATCAACAACGACAACAACTCTAACAGTAGGGCAAAATGCAAATGCGCCATCTGATGCAATCGTTCACTATCATGAAGGAATTGAAACAGTTTTTGCGCGACAAATAATTGCAAATCCAAATCTTGCAAAAAGATATGGCTATGCGGAAGGAGCTAATTTAGAAACTTTTGCTTGGTATCTTGCAGATTTATTTGCAAGAAGTTTTGGTTATGTAAATGGAAATGGAAAAGAAATAAGAGTAGTCACACCAGATATTGCAGCTTATCAACTTATCCTAATTGGAAACAAACTAACAGTATACGAATATTTCAATGGAAGAATAGTCAACATACAAAGTATGACTGGAAACTTAAGAAATACTTATGGATATGAGTATTATTTTAAGAAATAAAAATCATTTCGTGGTAGAATTTAGTTAAAGGTGTGCTGAAATTATGAAAAGAAAATTTTTATCAAAAATTCTAATATCTTTTATAGTAATAGCTATTTTGCTTGCGCCTATTTCTCCAGTTTTTGAAAAACAAAATGGGCAATTGGCTTTGGAAACTAAAATAAATAAAGCAAACGCTGAAGATTATTCTCTTTATGAAAATTTGTTAAATCAAAGTACTTTTGAAGTATTTGGTTCATTCAGTGGAAGTGGTCCAACTAGCGCTAGTGCTGGATTTAACTTTGAAATAATTCCTGGACAAGGTGAAAAAGAAGAATGGAAATATGTTGATCTTGCAACTATGAATACATATCAAGAAAATGCTGTATTATTAACTATTTTTAATACTGAAAATAAATTAATAGTTCCACCAACTAACTTATTAGATCAAAAATCATATGCTCTTTATTTAACAAGCAATATTTTAAATACTATCTCAGGAAAAATATTAGTAACTAAACTAACACCTGATACAAATTATGTTGCAAAACTTTATTATAGATCTGAAACAAATGGTGAAGGAGGAGGAGTAAATTTATTAAATTCTACTAAAAAAGATTATTATCAAATAAAATCAACACCTTTAGAAATAAAATTTAAAACTCCTAGAGAAGGTCTATACAATGGCGACCAACAAGCAATGCAAGATATAATTAGCAATCCAACAGGAGAAAACAACAATAGTATTACTGACATTACTCCAACGACAGCAGGATATTCTTTTAACTGCGGAGTTTTAGGGATAGACCAAGTGATAGGTTGTATCGCTGGTGTAACTTATTTTATCTGGGAAGTATCAGCGTGGATTGCCAATATGGCAGGAAGTTTTCTTGATTTTTTTATTTATTATTCAACAAATAGTGATTCATATACATCACCCTTCGTTACAAAAGGTTGGGGAATAATACGAGATATTGCAAATATCTTTTTTATAATTGCTCTTTTATATATAGCAATCAAAACAATACTTAGTTTAAATGTGACAAATAACAAAAAATTAATAAGCGCTATTATTATAATTGCCTTACTTATAAATTTTAGTTTATTTTTTACAGAAGTGATTATTGACGCATCAAATATACTAGCCAAGGTATTTTATAATCAAATTACATCTGTAGATAAAAATGGAGCTCCTTTACCACCAGGTAGTGGTGGTCAAAAATCAATATCAGTAGGTCTTATTAAGGGTTTTAATCCGCAAGAAATTGTATCAGCAGATATGTATGACATGTCTCGTGGAAAATTTGTTTTTATAACTTTATTGCTTATAGCATTAACTCTCTACTCTGCTTATATGTTCTTTGTTGTTGCAATACTTTTTGTTAGTAGAGTTGTTTCTCTTTGGTTAGCTATGATTTTTGCACCTCTAGCTTTTGCATCATATACTGTCCCTTTTGATATTCCCGGTTTCGGCCATAAAAAATGGTGGGATGATTTGTTAAAAGCGGCTTTTCTCGCTCCTATTTTTTTATTCTTTTTATATATAATAGTTTTATTTACAGACCTTGGAAAAGAAGCTATTGGTTATGCATCAAATTCACAGGATTTTATACAACGATTAATGAAAACAATAATTCCATTTTCTATTATTTTTATCCTTTTAATGCAAGCAAAAAAACTGGCAGTTGATTATTCTGGACAATTAGGCGCAACTTTGAGTAAATATGGAGGAATGGCAACAGGGTTAGTCGGCGGGGTAGCACTTGGCGCTGGAGCTCTTCTGGCTCGCGGAACTGTTGGAGCGGGAACTTCTTACTTATTAAGAAGTAAAGCGGGCGAAAGTATTAAATCAAAAGCTGAAGAAAAAGGATTAGGCGGTTTTGCCGCAAGATTAATGCTTAAAGCAACAACTGCTGCTACTAAATCTTCTTTTGACGCAAGAAAATCTCCGCTTGGCGGATTGGCAGGAATGGCTGGTCTTAATTTAACTAAAGGCGCGCAAATGGTTGGATTAGGCGTTAAAGAAGGAGGGTATCAAAAGACTCTTGAAAATAGAAATAAGAAAGCTATGGAAGAATTTGAAACCACAAAAACAAAGATGACAGACGCTGAAGTGAAAACTTGGAATGAAAAGAGATCTAATCGTTTAAAAAATTCTGACGGAAGTGATATTACAACTGCTGAACAATTAAATAATCACAGAATGCAAGTATTTAATGACAATATTGGAAAAACAGGATTTGTATCTTCAGTTGCTTATACTGCAGTTAAAACAGCAGATGATTTGGCTGGAACTGGAAATAAAATTGAAGATAAAGCAAAAGCAAATCTTCAAGCAATTAATCCAAATTATACACAAAAAGAACTTAGTGAAGAAAAAGAAAAAATATTGGATGAAAGAGCAAAAAGTACAAAATTGGCAATTGGTGTGGCATTAGCAGGAGCAACTGGTGGTATAGGAGGAATAGTAGGAGCTGGAATGATAGGAGGAGGAGTTGCAGGAGCAATGGTTGGCGGACTTGGTGGATTTGGATTAGGAGCTGGTTCAGTTGTTGGAGAAGGTTTGAAACAACAAGAATCTGAGAGATTAACACGAGCAGCTATGGGTAGACAAATAAAAACTCTTGGAAATATTGAAGAAAAATTAAGCCATATAACAGAAGAGTTGGGTAAAAATTATGATCTGTTGGAGAAGGGAAATAATATAACGAAAGACGAGAAAGGAAATTTTGTAAATTTAGTAAAAGGAAACAGAGAACAAGGATTTACAATAGATGAAGAAGCTCAAACAGAAATAACAAAAGCTCTAACCAAATTAGCAATAGCCGCAGAAGAAGAAAAACTTACTCTTAGAAAGCTTATTAATGACAAACAAGACACAACAAAAACTAAAGAAAGATTATTTAATAATACAATAGAAACAGCAAGACTAGAAAAACTAAGAACCGCATTAAAAGAGGTTAATACTCTAAAAAATCAAGAATATAATTTCAAAAAAGACAAAGCAAAAGCAAATACACCAACAGCGACAACAACAAAAAGCGAAAATACTCCTAGTTTTAAATCACAACCATCAACACCACCTGTAACACCACCCTCTACACCATCAACACCAACAAAATAAATATTATTAGTTAAATAAAAAATAGTATGGAAATAACATTAGAAGAAATACAAAAAAAGTTTGAGAGTTTACCAGAAGATTTAAGATGGGCGATTATGGCTGTAAATGTTGATGAAAAAATCACAGAAATAGGCAAGGAAAATAATCTTACTGTGGAACAAATGGGACAATTATCTCTTGAAACGCATATGGTTATGTTTGGCTTTGTTCATCCAGACAAATTTGAAGCATCTGTAAAAGGAAGTCTGCAGTTACCAGATGATAAAAACAAAAAAATAGTAAATGAAGTAAATGAAAAAATCTTAAAAGAGATAAGAGAAAAATTAATGTCTTTGTATGGGAAACAAGAAGAAAAAAAAGACGATGAAATATTAAATAACGCAGGGATAGAAATTACCACCCCCAACCCCCTCCTTGAAAAGGAGGGGGGGCAAGCTTCCCCGCCTTATGGAGGAGGGGACGGGAGGAGTGGTGATTCAAGAGATGAAATGATTAAAAAAATTGAAGATCCTGAACTTATCGCAAAAGAAATGCAAAATAAAAAAATAATGCAATCAATCTCAGCGCAAAAACTTTCCGGTTCTTTCCAAATACCAAATACAAAAACAGAATATTCTCTAAACAATATGTCTAAAACTTCCAAAACACCAGAAGGTCCAAAAGATATTGGCGTAAAAGTTCCATTAGGAGCGACAATAAAACCAACATCCGGCGCCACAGCTTCCACTTCACCATCTTTTTCAGTTAAAGTAGACCCATATCGTGAAATGCCTGAGTAGTGTAAAATAAAATTATGCAGTTTAAAGTACCACAATTTTTAGACATAGAAGATAAAATATTTGGACCATTTACCTTTAGGCAATTTATTTATTTGGCTGGGGGAGGAGGTTTGTGTTTTGTTTTATATAAATTATTAGGGTTATTATTAGGTTTTATCCCAATGGCTTTAGTTGCATCATTTTCTTTGGCTCTTACCTTCTATCGTCCAAATGGAAAACCTTTTATAAATATGCTTGAGTCTGGTTTCAAATTCTTTTTTCAAGATAAGCTTTATATTTGGAAAAGAAGAGAAAATAAAATAAATGTTAAACAAAAAACTGAAATTGCGATACAACAAACAAACCAAATACTGAATAAAGAAACAGTAAGACTTAGTGGAAGTAAATTAAAAGATTTAGCATGGAGTCTAGACGTTCTAGATTTAAAAAAAGAAAAATAATAATTTTTAATTTAAAATATATGGCCATATCAGCAAAAGCAACTCAAGAGTTCGTGCCAATCAAGGAAGTCCGTGATGGTATTATAGTATTAAAAGATGGGGGACTGCGTTCTATTGTATTGGCAAATTCAACAAACTTATCTTTAAAATCATATGACGAACAAAAAGCGACAATACTTCAATTTCAAAGTTTCTTAAACACATTAGATTTTTCCATACAAATATCCATTCAATCAAGAAAATTAGATATTCGTCCTTATCTTTTACTTTTAGAAAACAGAATGAAAGTGCAAAACGAGCCATTGCTTAAATTGCAAACTAGAGAATATATAGATTTTATTAGAAATTTTACAGAATCAGTAAGCATAATGACAAAAAGTTTTTTTATTATAGTTCCTTACACGCACACAACATTAAAATCAGAAGCTGGAATATTTGGCGGATTATTTTCCAAAAAAAGTAAAGAGGAAATAAAAGCTACAGAACAAGCAGACTTTGAAGAAAAAAGATCACAAATGGAACAAAGAGTGAGTGTAATACAACAAGGACTTGCGCGTTGTGGAATAAAATCAGCCCAACTTGGCACAGAAGAAGTTGTAGAAGTATTTTATAAAGTATTTAATCCTGGCGAATTGGAAGGGAAGATACAATTAGAACAAACAAATTAATTTTATGTCATTTTTAGATACATTATTAGGAAAAAAGAAGATAGAAACAAACGAAGGAGCAAGTGCTTCTGTATTAGCAGTAATGCCTGCGGAAATCTACGAATCAGCAACGCTTGAACTCCAAGACGTCATAGCTCCATCAGCTTTAAAAATAGAATCAAAATCTATAAATTTGGGTGATAAAATAGCGCGTACTTTTTTTATAATATCTTATCCCAAATTCTTGACTGATAACTGGTTTTCTCCAATAATAAACTTGGATAAAGTTTTTGATGTTTCAATTTTTATACATCCGATAGATACTTCTTTGGCACTGCGACAATTTCAAAAAAAGGTTGCTGAGGTTCAAAGTCAAATAAGTGTGCGTGAATCTAAAGGCATGGTGCGTGACCCAATGCTAGATACTGCATATCAAGACTTAGAAGGTCTCCGTGATAATTTAATGCAGGCGCAAGAAAAAATGTTTGATGTTGGTGTATATATTACAATATATGCCGATAATGATATGGAACTTTTTAAAATTGAAAGTGAAATAAAATCCATTCTTGAATCAAAATTAATATATATTAAACCGGCATTATTTCAACAAGAAGATGGATTTAAAAGCGTTATACCAATAGGTAATGATATTTTAGGTATTCACCAAAAATTAAATTCTGAACCGCTTTCAAGCATCTTTCCATTTATCTCTTTTGACTTAACCTCAGACAAAGGGATACTTTATGGAGTAAACAGGCACAATTCAAGTCTAGTTATTTTTGACAGATTTTCATTAGAAAACTACAACTCTGTAACTTTTGCCAAATCTGGATCTGGAAAATCTTATGCCACAAAACTGGAAATTTTAAGATCTTTAATGTTTGATATTGATGTGATAGTTATAGACCCAGAACGAGAATATGAATACTTAGCAGAAGCAGTTGGTGGAAGATATTTTAATATATCTTTGTCTTCTGATCACCATATCAACCCGTTTGACTTGCCAATGCCGAGAGAAGATGAAACAGCGGAAGATGTATTACGTTCAAATATTATCAATTTAGTGGGTCTTTTCAGGCTTATGTTAGGTGGTCTTACCCCAGAAGAAGATTCTATGGTGGACCGCGCTATTTCAGAAACTTATGCGATAAAAGACATAACACCAGAATCTGATTTTACAAATATTGAACCGCCACTTCTTTCAGACTTTGAGATGGTACTTTCTGGAATGGAAGGAAGTGATTCTGTTGTTCAAAGACTTATCAAATATACACGCGGTTCTTGGTCTACATTTTTAAACAAACCTTCCAATGTTGATATTAATAAAAAATTCGTAGTATTTTCTGTTCGTGATATGGAAGATGAATTAAAACCAATAGCCATGTATATAGTTACTCATTATATTTGGAATGCTATCCGTAAAAACTTAAAAAAGCGCTTATTGGTTGTGGACGAAGCTTGGTGGATGATGAAATCTGAAGATACTGCGTCATTTTTATATTCTATAGCAAAAAGAGGAAGAAAATATTATTTAGGACTTATGACCATAACCCAAGACGCTGCAGACTTTATGAAATCTCCTTATGGAGTGCCTATTGTTACCAACTCATCAATTCAAATCCTTCTTAAACAATCACCCTCTACTATAGACGTATTACAAAAAACATTTAATCTTACAGATGAAGAAAAATATTTACTTCTAGAATCGGGCGTGGGAGAGGGAATATTCTTCGCAGGATTAAAACACGTGGCAATAAAGGTAATATCTTCTTATACAGAAGACCAAATAATAACTTCTGATCCATCTCAAATTCTTTCAATTAAAAAGGAAAAACAAGAATTAGAAGAAGCTAAAGGATAAAAATGTGTGATATAATGTGAATATGGCAAGAAAGATTACAATTTTATTTTCTGCTTTTATATATGTATTTTTCGCTTTTTCTGTATACGCGCAAGTACAAAGTGCAGATGTTGTTCTCAGTATAAATCCTAACTATCCCAAAGCAAACGAAGAAGTAAAAGCATCTGTCGCAACTTTTTCAACTGATTTGAATAAAGCAAATATTTCTTGGAAATTAAACGGACAACTATCAATACAAGCTGTTGGTAAGAAAGATTTTTCTTTTACCACCGCAAGTACCGGACTTCAAACAATTCTTGAAGTGGAAATACAAACTTCTGACGGATCTTTTATTAATAAAAAAATAATTATAACTCCAAGCGACATAGATATGCTTTGGGAAGCGCCTGATTCTTACACACCGCCATTTTATAAAG
Organism: Minisyncoccota bacterium; assembly: GCA_041666045.1. Lineage (GTDB taxonomy): Bacteria > Patescibacteriota > Minisyncoccia > Phycocordibacterales > UBA9973 > UBA9973. The sequence continues at coordinate 23,249 of JBAYHR010000005.1, read as the reverse complement.
GAAAAGCCCTTAATGCAAGAGAAGGAACATTAAAAATCGTTGCTTTGACTAATTCACGCGACAGCGCAGGCCTTAGTTATAATTGGAAACTAGATGATACAAATAAACCAGATTCTTCTGGTTATAAAAAAAATTATTACATATTCAAAAATAGTTTTTTAGACAAACAAAATACAGTAGAAGTAACAACATCAAATTTAGCAGGAAATAATAGCGGACAAGGAAAAATAACAATAAATCCAATAAATCCAAAAATAGTTTTTTATCAGAAAGATTTAAATCTTGGCACAAAATACGAAAAAGCTATAGATAATGGATTTGTAATAGATCAAAGTGGAATAATTTTTATTGCCGAGCCTTATTTTTTCTCACCTAAAAATTTAAATTCTTCTGATCTGGAATTCAAATGGTTGCTTGGCGGTTCTGATATAACTACCCCTAATCCAAAAAATGAGCTTGGAATAAGGCCAGAAGCGGGGCAAATAGGAAACTCAACTGTAAAAGTTACAATAAATAATATTAAAAGCATGTTTTTAAATTTGGAAAAAGAAATCAATGTTAATTTCTAAAATAAAAAAAATAATAAGTTTTTCTTTTTTAACGCTATTTTTGGTTAGTTTAGTTTTTCCTATTGCAAGCTTAGCGGCTGATCCAACACTTACATTAAAATTAGAAAAAGAAGACTTAAACACACAAACAGACCGATGGTCATGGTTAATTTCAATTAATACAACAAACGTTCCAGACAACACTTCCGCCAGTGTAAAACTTTTTAAAACAATTGATGCAAAAACAACAGAAGAAGAATCAATAATAGAAAAAATAATAAACAATCAAGCTGTTTATAATACTAAAAATACTTTAGTTCAAGGTGTTTCTTATCAAGTTAATGTGCGAATAGGAGACAAAACAGCAACTTTTTCAAAAACTACAGGCACTGAATCAAATTCAAAACCAGTAATAATTTATAATACAATAATTCCAACAACGGAGAATAATACAAAAACAGAGGAAAATTATTATCCTTTAGCTCCATTGCCAGGAGTAGGGGAAACCAATTGCACACAAGATAATTCAAATCCTCCAAAAACTACTTGTATAAAACTTGGCACTCAAAAATGCACGACTGAGGGTGGAGTAGAAACTTGCGTCCCTTGTGGCCCAACAGATAAAGGTTGCACGCCGGGAACAGGCTTTGCTGGTTATTTAAATATGATGATACAAATATTCATCGGCATTGCAGCAGTTCTTTCAATGATAATGATTGTAATGGGTGGAATAGAATATATGACGAGTGAACTTGTTTCAGGAAAAAATGAAGGAAAAGAAAGAATAACACATGCAATATTAGGACTTATATTAGCGCTTGGCTCTTATGCAATATTAAATACTTTAAATCCGGATCTGCTTAATGTAGGATTAAGTAAACTAGAACAAGCAACATTAACAATAGATCCTGAAACAGAATTAGCACCATGGGAAGGTACATCAAATCTTACAAGCCCAACAGGTACTTGCAAGGAAGGATACACAAACATTACCACCTATGGATCACCAACAAAAATAAACGTATGTAAATCTATTTCTGAAAATTCACAAAAAATGCTTGCTGCGGCTAAAAAAGTAAATATTATACTCTCTGGTTGGGGAGCAAGAACTTATGATCAACAAATAGACCTCAGAAAAAAACATAAATGCCCAGATATATATACTTCACCATCTAATACATGCAAACCTCCAACAGCTAGACCTGGCCACTCAAAACATGAATCAGGAAAAGCAATTGATTTTACATGCAATGGACAAAGTATGGAAAAATCAGGTGGAAAAAATAGTGTTTGTTTTAAATGGCTTTCTAATAATGCAAAAACATATGGTTTAAAAAATTTAGCCAGTGAATCATGGCACTGGTCTGATGATGGAAGCTAAAAATATTTAATTTTATGTCAAAAAGAAATTTAAAACTTTTAATAATAGCATTAGTAACAATAGTAATTGTTACTTTTGGATATTTATATTTTTCTAATTCAGGAACAGTTGGTCAAACAGGAACAACAACAGGCACAAACTTCTTTTCTCAATTTTTTCCAACCAGCAAGCCAGCCACACAAACAACAGACACAATTCCTCCAGCTGATATTTCAGGGTTTGAGTTAAATTCAACGACAGAAACGCCAATAGTTAAATTAAATAAAGTTTCCAGTATGCCAATAGCTGGATATGGAATATTTATGAAAGAAAGATTTAAAGATGTGCCAACAGTAATTCCAGTAGAACAAATAGATTTAACAAGCTCACCACAATCAACCACAACAGAAACAACTAAACCTACCCCACCACCGACTGAATTCGTGCCAGCTTTAAGATATGTGGATAGAGCAACAGGAAACATTTATCAAACTTTCGCTGATAAAATAGACGAAAGAAAATTCTCAGAAACCATAATACCAGCAGTTCGTGAATCATATTTGGCAAACAGTGGGGAATCTGTGATAATGAGATATTTGAAATCTGATGGAATAACAATAGAAAGCTTTATAGGAAGTTTGCCAAAAGAATTTTTAGGCGCAGACACAACAGGGGGCAATGAAATAAGTGGGATATTTTTGCCAGAAAATGTCACAGATGTAAGTATTTCTCCTAATAGCTCAAAAATTTTTTATTTATTTAACACAGGGAATACTACCGTCGGAATAACATTAGACCCACTTACTAATAAAAAATCTCAAGTATTCGATTCTTCATTTACAGAATGGACATCATTTTGGCCAAATAAAAATATAATTACTCTTACATCCAAGCCGTCTGCAAATGTGCCAGGATATATGTATGCAATAAATCCAGACAGAAAAGATTTTAATAAAATATTAGGTGGAATAAATGGTCTCACAACACTAATGAGCCCAGATGGAAAACTAGTTTTATATGGAAACAATAATTTATCTCTTAGTGTTTATAATGTAAATACAAGAGAAATTAATACGCTTGGAATACAAACTTTGCCAGAAAAGTGTGTTTGGAACAAAACAAGTGACGTAATATATTGCGCTGTACCTAAATTTATTGAAACAAAAGAATATCCAGACTCATGGTATATGGGAGAAACTTCTTTTTCAGATGAACTTTGGAAAATAAATATTTCAGATGGAAGGACAACCATAATTTCAGATATGGTCTCAACTAATGGGGGAGAAGATATAGATACTATAAAACTTACATTAGATGAAGGTGAAAATTATCTATTTTTTGTAAACAAAAAAGATTCTTATCTTTGGAAACTTAACTTAAAATAAAAACTGGAATAATAAAGTTTTTATATAGTTCCTATGTATTTTATTACAACTCTGCGAGATAATCCTTCCCCTGTTGATTCGGTTTTTAAATCTGTTTCATTAGATAAAAATTCATGCACAATTCTACGCTCAAAAGCTGACATTGGATCAATTTCTATATTTGATTTAAAATATCTAGCGCGTTCTGCCATCATATGCGCTATTGCATGGATATTTTCTGTTCTCTTTTTTTGAAAACCATTAATATCAACTAAAATTGACATATTTTCAGTGTTTCCTGTGCCTATGTCGGACATAGATAGTTGTTTAGATTCAACTATTCTTCTAACTATGTGATTTAACGCTGAAAGACCTTCACCACTACGTCCTATAAAAAAATGCGGATCAGAAACTTCAACTGAAAACCATGTTGTTTTACCATTATCTTCAGTAATAGTAATATCTTTTACACTTATAGTTGTTTTCTCAATTAATTCTTTTATTAAATTTTGTATTTCATTCTTATTCATAGATTTAATGAACTTTATAACTACTTCTTTTCTGCTTGTGTTTCTAATTTGTGGCCATGAACTATAATACTAAATTTCTTCTTTTTGGCATGAATTTGCTGACCTATGGCAAAAACATTACTTGTAATCCAATATAATGCAATAGCGCCAGAAATACTATACGCAATAAAAGTAACTACAAAAGGGAAAATGTATTTCATTTGCATATTCATACTCTTACCAAAACTTTCTGCAAAACCACCACCCTTATCAGAAGAAACAGCTGGTTTAGGCATATAATATGCTTGAAAAAACTGTGATAAACCAGCCAATATGGCTAAAATTAGACTTTTTTTACCAATATCAATAAGCCCAAGAAAATTCATATTTATATTATCTGGAATATGGACAAAAGAATAAAGAATTCCACTATCAAAATTTATTCCTTTATAAAAAACATAATATAAAGCAAAAATAATAGGAATTTGTATTAAAACCAAAAGACACCCAGAAAAAGGGTTTGTTTTGTGTTTTTTATAAAGTTCCATCGTTTGTTTTGCTTGTTCTTCTTTACTTGCTCCGCTTGCTTTAATTTTTTTAAGCTCTGGAGAAAGAAGATTCATTTTAGCCTGACTTTCAATAGAACGTTGCGATAATGGATATAAAGCAGTTTTAACTAATAAAGTAAGAATTATAACAGCAATACCAATGTCCCCACCCGGAACAACGGAAACTAAAAACGCCAAAGCATTAACAAGTGGCTTATATAATGCAACATCCCAAATTTGAGTTAACATTTTCTTATTCTATATGAAAATGTTAAAAAAGCAAAATTTTAGAAAAACTTAATTATAAAGCTTTTCGCCTGTGACTACTAGGTTCATTTTGCTTACTAGAAAAAATTTATAATTAAGTTTTTATTTAACGGGGTCAATATGATTTTTTTGCCAAGGATGGCAACGAATAATACGAAGAAAAGAAAGTTTAAAACCTTTTAAAACACCATATTTATTTATTGCTTGTTTTGAATACTCTGAACAAGAAGGATAAAAAACACAACTCGGTTTCTTTAGTGGACTCAAAAAACGTTGGTAGAAATTAATCCCGTTAGAAGCCGCCCTCACTAAAAAGTGAGTGCTACGGTCACCTTGGGGCGACCTGCTTCTAACGGGATTAATGAATTTTATTAATAATGATTTTAATTTCATTTTTAAGATTTAAAATTGGATTATAATTTTTATTTTTTCTCTTTCCAAAAACTTCAAGACTTTTTTTACCAAAAATAAAAGCCCCTACCATACTAACAGGGAAATCTTTTATATACTTTTCTAAAACAGCATAACCGCGTCTTCTTAATAAATTACGTACAATTGCCTTTTTTACAACAGTTTTAGGAACAATGAAAGAAATCATTGGTTGATTTGTGTTTTTATTTAAAATAAATTTAAAAGTTAAATTACTAGAACTAAAAAACCTACCTTTTTGAAAGATTTGATCTATTGCCTTTTTGTTGGCTCTATTTTTTTTAGGAAGCATTTAATTAAACAGTAAGTTTTGCACGCCCTTTTCTTCTTCTTCGAAGAAGAACGTTCTGTCCATTTTTTGTTTTAGATCTAACTAAGAATCCATGTGTTTTTGCTCTTTTTCTTTTATTTGGTTGATATGTTTGTGACATAATTAGAGTCTATAATATTATCAGGAATAAATCAATACATTTTTATAAAAACAAATTGTGTGGTCTAAAAAGTTATCAACAGATTATAAACATAGTTAATACGTTTTTTAAATTCAAATCATTAATTAGAATAGTATAATATTAACCAATGGATACAAAACAGCTTTGGAAAAATTGTTTAGTTGAGATTGAGACAGGTGTCTCAAAAGCAAATTTCAGTACGTGGTTTAAAAACACATGTATTTTAAAAGAAGATGGGGGTATTGTTTATATAGGCGTACCGAATGAATTTGTTCGTGATTGGCTTAAAAATAAATATCATAAACTAATAACTAAAACAATAGCAGACACATATGAAAATATGCGTGGAGTGGAATATATAATCACAAAAACAGAAGCCGCTAAGCAAGAATTGCCTAAAATGAATGAAATTTACGCAAATAAAGAATTACCACTAAAGGACTTATATATAAATCCAGAAGATAATCTAAATCCAAGATATCATTTTAATTCTTTTATCGTTGGAGCATTTAATGAACTTGCATATGCGGCATCTCAAGCAATAATAGAAAGCCCGGGAACAAAATATAATCCATTTTTTGTGTATGGAGGTACTGGACTTGGTAAAACCCACTTAATTCAAGCTGTTGGAAACTCAATTAAAGAAAAATATCCAAACAAAAAAGTGCATTATATGACATTGGAAAAATTTGCCACTGATTTTATTAATTCTCTCCAAGGAAACAAAGCAAATTCTTTTAAAGAAAAATATCGCAAATATGATCTTTTAATCATAGATGACATACAATTCATTGGTAAAATGGAAAAAATCCAAGAAGAACTTTTCCATACATTTAACACTTTTCATGAAAATAATAAGCAAATTATTTTTTCTTCAGACAAACACCCAAACTATATTCCTGAACTAGCAGATCGTTTGAAGTCTAGATTTTCCGCGGGAATGATTGTGGACGTTTCTGAACCAGAATATGAATCTCGCCTAGCAATTTTAAAAGTAAAATTACAAGAACTAAATATTGAATTAGATAAAGAAATAGTAGAATATGTTGCTTCTGTTATACAAGGCAATATTCGTGAACTTGAGGGAAGCCTAAATGCTATTATCTGCCAATACCGCTTAAAAAATAAGCCTCTTTCTATTTCTGAAATAAAAAATTTATTAAAAAACAATATAAAACCTAAAAAAAATGTTGCAATAAAAGATGTTGTAAAAATAGTTAGTGATCATTATGGACTTGAAGAATCATCAATTTACGAAAAAACAAGGAGAAAAGAGATAGTCAAAGCAAGACAAATTGTTATGTATTTATTAAGAGAAGATTTTAATGTTTCTTATCCTTTAATAGGACAAAAGCTGGGAGGAAAAGATCATACAACAGTAATACATTCATATTTAAAAATAAAAACTGATTTAAAAAATGATCCGCAACTTCTTCAAGAACTAGAACAGATAAGAGTAATGTTTAAATAGGTGTTAATAAACAGTTGAAAAATTAATAATAATTAAAATAAAATGTGTTAATAAAAAAGATTAAAAAGTTAAAAAATTATAAAAACAAAAAAGTTAAATATTAAATTAAAAGTTATTAGAATAATAAAATTTAAAATAAATTTAAAATAAGTATATAAAATAATTTAAAATAGACTTATCCACTTATAAACAGACCTAATAATATTAATAGATTAAATATATAAGATATAAACAAATATATGAAAATAGAATGTAATATTGAAAAAATTAAAAATGCGATAAATCAAGTAGAAAAAATTACTGGAAAAAATTTAACATTACCCGTTTTAAATTCTATTCTTTTTATTGCATCTGGAAAATCCTTAAAACTTAGGGCTACAAATTTAAGTCTTGGTGTTGAAATTGAAATTCCTGCAAAAGTTGAAAAAGAAGGAATTGTAGCAGTTTCAGGATCAGTTTTAGTTGGTGTTTTTTCTAATATTTTTCAAAATGAAAATATATATTTAACAGGTGAAGATGGAAATTTATTAATTAAAACAAAAAAGAATCAAATAAAATTAAAAGGACAAGCTCACGATGATTTTCCGACCATACCAATGGTTTCTGGAAAATCTTTTGAAATAGAATCTAAAAAATTAATAGATGGAATAAAGTCAGTTTATTATAGTTCGTCTGTATCCGACATAAAGCCCGAAATTTCAAGTGTTTTTATTTATTCAAAGGAAGATAATTTAATGTTTGTTTCAACAGATTCTTTTAGATTGGCTGAAAAAAGGGTTAAAGTAAAAGGACTTGAAGAAATTAATGGAATACTTATTCCTTTTAAAAATATACCAGAAATATTAAGGGTTTTTGGAGAATTTTCTGGTGATATTAAGGTTTGTTTTAATAAAAACCAGATTTCATTTTCTTCAGAGGATATTTATTTAACATCACGCGTTATTGATGGAATTTTCCCAGATTATACTCAAATTATTCCAAAAGAATTTAAAACAGAAGTGGTGGTTTTAAAACAAGATTTATTAAATGCATTAAAAATTTCTAATATCTTTTCAGATAAATTTAATCAAGTAAACTTAAAAATTTTAGCTAAAGAAAAAATTTTTGAACTTTCCTCTTCAAATAATGATATTGGAGAAAACAAAACACAATTAGATTCCGCAATAACAGGTGAAAACATAGAACTTGGTTTTAATTATAAATATTTTCTTGATTGTTTCCAATCTATTACGACCGATAGTATTTCTATAAAATTAAATGAAGCTTCTAAGCCAATGGTTGTAGCTCCGGTTTCCGATTCATCATTTATTTATCTTATAATGCCAATGAATAGATAATATGATAGAAATAAAAGATCTGCTTTTAAAATTTCAAAATCTTCTCATATCAGAAGAAATTAAAAAGGAATCAATAAAAAATATAATTTCTGAAGTTATTAATTTACAGATAAAATCTGAAGATATAAAAATAAAAAATGGAACGGTTTATTTGAACATAAAACCAATTTATAAAAATGAAATTTTTTTCAAAAAAAATAAAATCTTTTTGAAATTGAAAGAAAATTTAGGTAAAAAATCTCCGCACAATATAAGGTAATTATTCTTGTATTTTAAAAACAGAAGTATTTTCTCCTCTATTATAAACAGTGTCGTAAGATATTATTTTTAATTCATTTTCACTTTTTAAATTATCAAGATCGGAAGGAATAAAAGAAAAATTAAATGGAGAGTTAGATGTTCCTAAATAAATATCATTCACAAAAACATCTATTTTTTGAAGGGGAAAACTACCAGTACTTAAAATTTTAAGTTGAATTTTTTGGTCAGGTAAATAGCTTGTTGTTGTATTTGGTTCAATAATTAAAATATTTGGTTTGTTTGTTTCAGTATGTACATCATCTATTGTTTGTGGAATTTCAGCTAATGTCGTTATTTTATATTTTCCTTTATTTTGTGTCCACCAATTTTGTACAGGAATTTCCCAATGATTAAACTGTGAATCATCTTGTGGATTTACTGGTGGTTGTCCTAAAATATCATCTCTGTTTATCCAATAAAGAATTGAATGCACGTTTGTTATAACTTTTTCTTGTTTTGTCTCACTAGGAGTAAATTCATTAGCTAATTTTCCAGAAATTTTATCTATAAAAAAATGTTCATTGCCTTGCCATAATCCACGCAAAACAGGTTTTAATTTTTCGGGATCGGTTTCTATGTTTGGTTTTTCAAATTTTTCATCAGGCAAGATTTTTAACGCTTCGTTTATAAATTTATTCCAAATAGGCCCAGCGACAGCCGAACCTCCTTTTTTCATTGGAGTGTTATTATTGTTTCCAGCCCACACACCAACAGAAATAGAGGGAGTGTATCCAATAGTCCAAGCATCTTTATTGCTGTTTGTGGTTCCTGTTTTTACAGCAATATCTTTGCCTGGAATATTTAATACTGAATTCGCGCCGAAGGTTGGAGTGCGAGCAACATTATCAGACAAAATGTCAGAAATAATTAAGGCTGTGTTTTTAGGTAAAATTTCTTGCGGTTTTTGCGCGAATTCTTCCAGAACTTTTCCATTCATATCTTCAATTTTTAAGATTCCAGTGTATGGATTTCTTATTCCGTTGTTTGCAAACACACTATAAGCTGAGGTCATATCAAGTAATGAAACTTCTCCGCCTCCGATAACCAAAGTAAGTCCATATCTATTTATGTCAGTAAGTGTGCTTATTCCCATATCTTCAGATGTTTTTAGGGCATTTTGAAGTCCAACTAAATAGAAAAGTTTTACAGCTGGAATATTTATTGATTGTCCTAGTGCATTTCGTAAACTTATTGGTCCACGAAATTTTCCATCATAATTATCTGGTTTATAACAATTACTTTTGCTATGTCCTGGTAATGGCTTTCCATAAGCATCGCAGGTAGTAGAAAATTCTGTTGGTAAGTCAAACAGTACTGAGTTTGGTGTAAAGCCCTTATTGAAGGCTGTGGCGTAAATAAAAGGCTTAAAAGAAGACCCAGGCTGTCTGTGTGCTGTGGCTATATTGTAATTACCATCTATATTTTTATCAAAATAATCACGAGATCCAACCATTGTTATAATTTGACCAGTTTTTGGGTCAATTGCTACAAGTCCAGCGTTTTCTCCATTCCAGTCTTTTTCATTTTGCAGTGCCCCTTCTTTTACGATTTGTTCTCCTTTTGCTTGTAAATTATAATCAATTGTTGTTATGACTTTTAGTCCACCTTGTTCCACTACACTTGCTCCATATTTTTGTTCCAAATAATCTTTAATAAAGAAAACAAAATGTGGAGCTTTTATTCCACCAGTTGCTTGTGGTTGAAAAGTAATTATTTCATTTTTTGCTTTATTGTATTCCTCTTCTGTTATAAAACCAACTTCTTTCATTCTAAAAAGAACAAAATTTTTTCTTTCGTCTAATTTTGCTTTATTTTTACCATAAGGAGAAAGTGTTGTTGGTGATTGGGGCATTGCCGCTAAATAGGCAGCTTCTGAAAGCGTTAAGTCTTGTGCTGTTTTTGCAAAGTATGTTTTAGCTGCTTCTTCAATTCCATAAATATTACCTCCATAAGGAGCTTCATTTAAATAATATTCCAAAATTTTCTCTTTTGGCATTGATTGGTCTATTTTTATTGCCAATACCCATTCTTTTATTTTTCTGCCAATTGTTTGTTGTGAATTAAGTAAAGTATTTTTTACTAATTGTTGAGTAATTGTTGAAGCGCCAGTAACTTTTTTACCTGTTAGTTTTGCCCAGATTGTTGCTCTTAGAATTGAGGTGATTCTTATTCCTTTATGGTTGTAAAATTCTGAATCTTCGACGGCCACGGTAGCATTTTTAATATTTGAGCCCATGCTGTTAAAAGAAATATTTGTTCTTTTTACATCTTGATGTATGTCATAAAGAAGAATTTCTCCAGTACGGTCATATATTTTTGTAGAATTTATTAATTTTCTATCTTCAAAAGATCGAAAATCTGGTATTTTAAAAGAAGAAATCCAAATTATTCCAGCTCCAATTATAAAAATAAAAGCTCCAGCGCCAAAAAGTACTAAGTTTTTCATAAATCTTTTATTTTTAGATCTTTTTATCATGTTTTTATAATCATAGCAGATTATGTGTTATAATCCATAGAATGAAAGTTATAACGGATGAAAAACAAATAGATGATGTTTTGACCAGGGGGGTTGAAGATATTTTTATAAAAGAAGATTTAAAAGAAAAACTTCTTTCTGGTAAAAAATTAAGAATTAAGTTGGGAATTGATCCTACTAGTCCATACATACATCTTGGACGGGCAGTAACCCTTCTTAAGTTAAAAGCTTTTCAAGATTTAGGACACCACATTGTTTTTATTGTTGGTGATTATACAGCAAAAATAGGAGATCCGTCCGATAAATTAGAGAAAAGACCAATGCTTACAGACGAGCAGATAAAAAGTAATTTAAAAAAATATATAAAACAAGTTGCTCTTATTTTAGATATTAAAAATGTAGAAGTTAGATATAATTCAGAATGGCTAAAGAAAATGAATTTTTTTGAAATAGGACAACTGCTGGAGTGTTTTACTGTTCAACAGATGACCAAAAGAAGAAATTTTAAAGAAAGATTAGATGCAGGACAAGATATTTTTATGGTTGAATTTTTATATCCCGCATTGCAAGGATATGACAGTGTTGTTGTTAAGGCAGATGTTGAGATTGGTGGTTTTGACCAGCTTTTTAATTTAAAAGCGGGAAGAATTGTTCAAAAAAGATATGGACAAAAAGAACAAGATATTATGGTTCTTTCAATGCTTGAAGGAACAGATGGACGAAAAATGTCTTCTTCTTGGGGTAATATAATTTCTGTTATTGATACACCAGAAGAAATGTTTGGTAAAGTTATGTCTTTAAAAGATGAGCTTATTACAAAATATTTTTTACTTACAACGAATATGGGAATAGATGAAATAAACAAAATAGAGAATTCTATAAAAAACGGAGAAAACCCAATGATATTTAAAAAAATATTGGCAAAAGAAATAATTTCTTTTTATCATTCTAAAAAAGAAGCTGAAAAGGCAGAAGAAAATTGGGAAAATGTTTTTTCTAAGAAAGAAATTCCAGACGAGATGGAAGAAGTAAAATGTAGCGCTGGAGATTTATTGGCGGATGTTTTGGTAAAAAATAATATTTTATCTTCAAAAGGAGAATGGAGAAGATTAGTAGAAGGTAATGCAATTCATGATTTAATTGAAAATAAACATATATCTGATTTTAATATAAAAATAACAAAGAATTTAACTCTTAAAATTGGCAAGAAAAGGTTTGTAAAAATTATAGTTAAATAAAAAACCGCCCAATGGGCGGTTTTTTATTTTAATGAAAGTGGCTATCTGGGTCTTCTTCCTCATCGTCTCCAAGATCAACTCCACCTTCTGGTGGTTCTAATGGTTCGTCAATATCGTCAACAAAAGTTTCATCATCAAGATCACTTGCTTTGAAACTTTTTTCTTCTGCTAATTCTTCATCGTCCATATTATATATTTTTTAATTTCTAAAAACGACCCCCGCCTGCATTAGCTATGCAATGAAAGCATTGCGGGCAGGTATTAATAAAAAATTATTTTTTAATTTCCTATTTTGTACCAAAATACAGAGTTCTTGGCAATAAAATATGTGGATAACTCGGAAGTTTATGTTTTTAATTTCGCATACAAGCAAAGGCAGTCAATGCTATGGCTATCGCATCTAATTCATCATCAGATTTTTTAGAATTATCTATATCAACTAATATTTTTACCATTTTAATTATTTGATTTTTATCCGCTTTTCCGTAACCAGTCGTAGCTATTTTTATTTGCGGAGGAGAAGCTTCAAAAATTTTTAAATTTGCTTTTATTGCTTCATAAATCACAACCCCTCTTGCTTCTGCCACATGCATTACAGTTTTTTGATTTGTTGTTAAAAATAAAGTTTCAATAGATAAAACTTCAGGTTTATATTTTTTTATTATGTTTTTAACTTCTTCACCGATTAATTTAAGTCTTTCAGAAAATTCTAATTTTGGAGAGGTGTGAAAACACTCTGAAAAAATTACTTTTTCTTTTTTATCACTTTTATTTTTTTCTAACACTGCGACCCCAAGTCTTTCAAAACCCGGATCAATTCCTAAAATTTTCATATTTAAATTTTAGCATTATTACTAAGATACCAAGGGGAACCCTTGGTATCTTAGTAAATACCCTCACTAAAATCATCTACAATGGAATTGTAATTTGAGATATCTTTTTTATCAACAGGAAAGGGTTTAGGATTTATTATTTTAAATTTGTTCAAAATATATTCTTTTAGGCTGGAATAAGAATATTCAGCGATAAAGTTTTTTAATTGATTTAAAAAACTTTTTGATTGTGTTTTCCAATTAGAATTTTTTAATTTTGCTGGATTAAGATGGATGTAAGCATAAATATATTTTAAATATATATCATCAGATATATGTTGTGATTTAAATATTCCTTGAAATAAAGCACCAACTCTGTCATTTTTTTTATTAAAATACATTGAATAGCCAGTTTGAAGTTTGAGCATAAATTTTGATATTCCCCCGTCTATTAGGGGAGTAAGAAGTAGATGAAAATGATTTGGCATTAAACAATAAGCGCCTATAGCTACAAGTTGTTTGCCACGATCTTTTTCAAAAATTTCATCAAGTGAATTTGTTTTTAAAAAATCATTACGAAGTTGTACAGTATTTTCACTATTGGCTATATATAAAAGTGCTAAAAATCTTTTATAATCTGAAACACCTTGAAATATTATTCGTTTTTCCACTCCACGATTATAAATATGATACAATTCTCCTTGTATAAAGTTTTCTTTTCTTTCCATTTATACATTATACCAAGGGTTCCCCTTGGTAGCAACTTGGTAGCAATCCATATTATCTGAATTCATGATATAATTAAAATATGGAAAACAAATCAAAATTAAATACGATTTTGTTGGTTATTATAATAATTTTATTAGTTGTAGGGTTAGGTTATTTTTTCTTAAATAATTCAAAACAGAAAGAAAAAAATACTTTGGTAAACAATTTACCACAAACGTCTATTCCAACCACAACGCAAACTCTAGACAAAACAGCAGATTGGGCAACTTGTACAAACACAATGAATGGTTATAGTATAAAATATCCAAGCAATAAGGGTTGGGTTTCTGAAAATAATTGTGCTATTTTTGGTATCCTTTTAGATAAAAATGAAAGTGGATACTATGCCAAAAAAGGAGGATACATGTGGGAGGTTAGTGTGGGTTACAAAGAAGCAGAACTTCCACAAATCTTGAAAACTACAGCAAGTGAGATTGATGGTAAAGAGATAAAGGAAGATATAAACATAAATGGCATGTCGGCATTACTTGTAACGTTTACTCCCAACAAAGAACCTTATAATTGGGCATCTAAAATGGTTTATATAAAGCGAAATGGTGCACTTTATATTATTAGCAATGACGCTCAGGAGACTTCAGATTTTGAAGCATTTTATAATAGTTTTCGCTTTACTAAATAATTCTATTGATTTTTAAAATACCAAGGGAAACCCTTGGTATTTTTCTAATTCGTAATTTATTTTTTTATTCTGCATTAGTATATATATCTTGGATATTATCATTTTCTTCTAAGTCATCAACTAATTTATCTAATAATTCTAAATCTTCGTCAGAAAGGGGGACAGTGGTAGTTGGATTATAAACGATACCTTCAGGCGTTTGTTCTCTAGAAAAAGCCCAAACGGCTCCACCTATACTAGAAAGAGCAAATCCATTTTTAGAAAGAATATGTTTTATATCTTGCGCTGTTCTATTTCTACTATCAGTAAGTGTTTCTATTATTATAGCCACTCCTCCTGGACCGTATGCTTCATAAGTGATTGAATCCATTTGAGCTGAAGGCTCAGAAGCTTTTTTGACAGCTTTTTCAATAATATCTTTAGGCATATTTACTTTTTTTGCTTTTTCTATTGAAGCGCGAAGTCCTGGTGCATTAAGATCGCCTTTTGCTAATTTTGCTTCAACTGATATAAAACGTACAAGTTTAGAAAAGATTTTACTTTTCTTTGAATCAGTAATCGCTTTTTTGTGTTTTATTTGCGCCCATTTATTATGTCCTGACATAACTCAATTTTAGGGTTTTTATAATAAAAGAGCAAATTGATTAACCATGATATACTTAAAATATGAAAGAAAATATAAGATATACAGCTTTTTTTGTTAAAGATGTATCAGATCTATTAAAAAGATTTCCACCAAAACATAAGAAAATTTTTGGGCATCACTCAACTATTGAATTTAAACCTAGTAATTTAAACAGAATTGAAATTGGTAAAGGATCAACAATAAAAATAATTGGTCGTGCATATGATGAGTTTGGTGACGATCTTCTTGTTGAAAATACAAAATCAAAAAATAAATATCCACATATAACTATATCTCGTGCAGAAGGTGCACCACCTCTTTATTCAAATGAATTATTTAAAAAAACAATTGAATTAAATACTATAGAATATTTTACTAATGAAAAAGTTGAAGTAATTGAAGGTTATTCAGATGGGAATAATATTTTTATTGGCTAAAAATTTATAAAAGTTTATTTTGTAAATTTTCTGGAAAATCAAATCCCAAATGCTTATATGCTTTTTTTGTGGCAATTCTTCCTTTTGGGGTGCGATCAAGAAGTCCAAGCTGTATTAAATATGGTTCAATAACTTCTTCAATAGTTGCTTCTTCCTCAGAGAGGGCAGCAGCCATTGTTTTTAATCCAACAGGTCCACCTTTGAATTTTTCAATTAATATTTCTAAAAATTTTCTATCAGAAGAATTTAATCCAATTTCATCTATTGAAAGCATATTAAGAGCACCCTTCACGGTTTCTTTATCTAATTGTTTTTTATTTACTTGAGCATAATCACGACATCTTTTTAAAAAGTAATTCGCTGTTCTTGGTGTGAATCTACTTCTTTGTGCTATTTCACACAAAGCTTGTTCTTCTAATTCTGTATCAAGTAACTTACTAGATCTTTTTATTATTTGTGCAATTTCTTCATTTGAATAAAACTCTAATCTAAAAACTCCACCAGAGAAACGTGAGCGTAGAGGGGAAGAGACAAGTGCGACACGAGTGGTAGCAGCTATTAAAGTAAAAGGAGGAAGATCAAGTTGAATTGTGCGAGCAGAGGGTCCTTTTCCGATAATTATATCTAAAACACCAGACTCCATGGCTGGGTAAAGTATTTCTTCAACCATTTTATTGAGTCTATGAATTTCGTCTATAAAGATGATATCTCCAGGAGACAGATTGGTAAGAATTGAAGCCAAATCTCCAACTTTTTCTATGGCTGGACCAGAAGTTATCTTCATTTGCTTGCCAGTTTCACGGGCGATGAGGTGAGCGAGGGTAGTTTTTCCTAGTCCTGGTGGTCCGTAAAATAATATATGCTCAGGAATATGTCCGCGTTCCTCTGCAGCCTTCAAGAGTATTTTAACGTTGTCTTTTATGTGTTTTTGGCCGATATATTCATCCCAATGGGTAGGGCGGAGAGCTTGATCTAAGAAAGATTCGCTAGAATTTAATTCTTTTTCTGTGGGTGTTTTATTTATTTTTTTAGTTTTATCACTTGACATTGATTTTATTATATGCTAGACTATGCTAAGTACATTATCAACACAGTATCCACATTATACCATTTGATTCGTCGGGAATATAGTATACTTAATACAAGAGGTTTAAGACCTTGTTTTATTTTTTAGAGAGCATTAATCTCTAAGCAATCAGCCATTGGTTATATAAGTTTGCGTAGGACGTTCTGGCACTTTTATTAGTTCGCTGGTGCTATCCTTCAAGAATTTATTACTTTCGGGGCATAGCCCTAAAAGGATTGTTTGGAGATTAATGCTTTTTTAGTTTCTAATTTTTAAAAACTCAAATTATAAATTTGGGTTTTTATTCTTCGTTTAAATCAACGACGCTTTGCACTTCTTCTATTGAAGTAATACCATTTAAAATTTTTACGATTCCATCTTGGCGCATTGAAAGTATACCTTGCGCTCGCGCAACTTTTTTAATTTCACGTTCACTAGGATTTTCAGGCATTATTTTTTCAATTGCTTCGTCTGTTTTAATGGCTTCAAAGATACCTATTCGTCCTTTAAATCCTGTCATATTACATTTTTCACAACCAACAGATGAGAAAATTTTGAAAGGTGCGTCAGGATTGATATTATAATTTTTTAAATCTTTTCCTTCTTCTTTTATACTATCCATTATTATTTTTATAACTTTTGTTTCTTCTTCTGTAAGAGCTTTTTCTTTTTTACAAACTTGGCAAAGCTTACGCACCAAACGTTGAGCGATTGAAAGGGAAAGCGCGGAAACCATAATTTTTGGATTTACATCAAGATCAATAAGGCGGGGAATAACTCCAGCCGCATTGTTTGTGTGTAGAGTTGAGAAAACTAAGTGTCCAGTAAGAGCTGATTCGACAGCAATTTTTGCAGTTTCATTGTCTCGAATTTCTCCGACCATTACTACGTCTGGGTCTTGTCGAAGAGCTGAACGTAAACCTTCTAAGAACGTATAACCTTTTTTAGAATCTGTTTGAGTTTGAGTAATTCCGTCTAAGTGATATTCTATTGGATCTTCAATGGTTATAATCTTTATTTCTGAAGAATATATTTTTCTTAAAAAAGCATATAAAGTTGTGGTTTTTCCGGATCCGGTTGGTCCTGTTACTAATATTAAGCCGTTTGGTTTAGCTATTTCTTGTTGTATTACAGAAAAAAGATATGGTTCTATCCCGATATCTTCAAGATTTACTTGAATAGATTTTGGATCCAAAATACGCATAACAATAGATTCACCATAAGCTCCGGGAATAAGGGAAGTACGAATATTTAATTCCTCATTTTCTTCCATAATACTAAAACGTCCATCTTGCGCAATTTTTGAAGTTAGTTTCATTCCAGACAAAAGTTTTATTCTGGAATTAAGCAAATGATACACATCAGATCCGAAAAACATTACATCTTGAAGAACGCCATCTAAGCGAAGTCTCAATCTGCTTTGTTCTTTTTCTGGTTCTATGTGTACGTCTGAAGCTTTGATTGCAATTGCGCCAGCAAGTATAATTTCAAGTATGCGAGAAATTTTATGTATTTGATTTCCTTCCATTGCTTCTTTTATTAATTTTTCAATATCTTGCATTTTTTCAATATTTTTTGCAGTGTCATGTAAAATTTCTGCAGAAATATCCAAGCCCCCAGTTTTTGAACTTTCAGCCATTGAAATTTCTTTATATCTGTCCCAAACTTTAGTTAAACTTGCTAAAGATGCCATATAAAAAGTAGGAACTAAATTTTTTCTTTCAACTTGTTCTTTTATTTTTGCGATTAGTTCGTCTGAAGGTGAGCGAAGTGCTATAAGAATATTTTTTCCAGAAAGTTTAAAAGGTGCAATTTTCATTTCGCGCGCGTCTTTTTCATCTATTGCTCTAAGCGCTTCGTTGTCTATTCCTAAACGAGAAAGATCAATATAAGGCAAGTTATATTTTGATTGAGCTAATATTGCCACTAATTGCTCTTCTTCTAGTTTATGTATGTCTTCTAATTGTTTATTTTGTTTTTCTTCATCAAAATCTGCCATATTGGATTAAGTATAACTTATTTTAACTTTAAATTAAAGAGTATGTTAAAATCATAAAATAGATATGATTTCCCAAAACACAAAAGAAACAGAAGAAATAGCAAAAGCATTTTTAAAAAAAATAAATCCTAATAAAAAAGGAGCTACTATTGTTGGCTTATATGGTGAACTGGGAACTGGGAAAACAACCTTCTCTCACTTTTTTGCAAAAAATTTAGGGATAAAAAGAAAAATAAACAGTCCAACTTTTGTAATTATGAAGCGTTATGCTTTAAAACATAAAGATTTTGAAAATTTATTTCATTTGGATGCTTATCGTTTAAAAAATGAAAAAGAGTTGATTCATATTGGGTGGAAAGAGATAATTGCTAATCCAAAACATATAGTTTTTATTGAATGGCCTGAAAATATAATAAAATCTATACCCAAAAAGCATCATAAGGTTTTAATATCTCATACAAAAGAAGGGTATAGGAGTTTTAAAATAAAAACTATTTAAAAATGCTATAATTTTTATAATTATGAAAGATAAAACAAAACTTCTAGTGTTGCTAGATTCTCATGCGATAATACATCGCGCTTATCATGCCTTGCCTGAGTTTTTATCGTCAAAAGGAGAACCAACTGGCGCATTGTATGGTCTTTCTTCAATGTTAATGAAGATTATTACTGATTTAAAACCAGACTATATTGTGGCTTGTTATGATCTTCCACAAAAGACTTTTCGACATGAAGCGTATGAAGCTTACAAAGCAGGTAGAGCAAAAGCGGATGATGCTTTAATATTTCAATTAAAAAATTCTAGAAAAATTTTTGAAGCATTTAATATCCCAGTTTATGATTCACCAGGTTTTGAAGCTGACGATTTGCTCGGAACAATAGCTGAACAATTTAAAAAAGATAAAAATATTAAAATAATTATTGCATCTGGAGATATGGATACGATGCAATTAGTGGATGATAAAAAAGTTCAAGTTTATACATTAAAGAAAGGAATTAATGATACGATTTTATATGACGAAGATGCGGTTGTGGCGCGTTTTGGTTTTGGGCCAAAACTTTTACCAGACTACAAAGGATTGAGAGGGGATCCATCAGATAATATTATTGGTATTAAGGGGATAGGAGAAAAAACAGCTACAGATTTAATAGTAAATTTTGGAACGATTGAAGATATTTATAAAAAAATAAAAAAAGATCCTGAATCTTTTAAAAAAGCTGGTATAAAAGAAAGAATAATTAATCTTGTAAAAGAAAACGAAGAAGAAGCTTTGTTTTCAAAAACCTTGGCAACGATTAGAACTGATGCTCCAATAAATTTTGTTTTACCAGAAAAAACTTTTTGGGAAAATGCAGATTTGAAAAAAGTTGAACAAATTTTTTCTGAATTTGAATTTAGAAGTTTGTTTTCACGTTTAAGAGGTTTTTTTGAGAATAGTCAGAAAGCGAGTTCAGAAGAATTTTCTCGGGTCCTCGGCTTGGGTCCAGACCAGCTCGAAAATTCTCTGAACTCGCTTTCTGGAGATAATTCTTCCTTGGTAGATCCAGACCAATTACAACAAACATCTATTGCTTTATGGCTTATAAATTCAGATATGACGAGTCCAACACTTGATGATATTTTATTGTATGCAAAAACAAGCTCTTTTAAAACAGCAGAAGAATATATTTTAAATAAATTGAAAGATGAAAAACTAACTCTTGTTTTTGAAGAAGTTGAAAAACCTATCATTCATATAGTGAAAGCTATGGAAGACCGTGGAATCCTTATAGATAAAAAATATTTTGAAGATTTATCAAAAGAATATCATAAAGAATTAGATAAAATTACTAAAAAAATATATGAAATGGCTGGAACAGAGTTTAATATAAACTCTCCAAAGCAATTAGGAGAAGTTCTTTTTGATAAGATGGGGATGAAATCAAGTAAGAAAAAAAATGCGAGTGGATCTTTTTCTACAAAAATTTCAGTTCTTGAAGAGCTTGAAGAAGGTAATCCGATAATAAAAGAAATAATGGCTCATAGAGAATTACAAAAACTTCTTTCTACTTACATCGATGTGATTCCTAAAATGGTTAGTGATGATGGCAGATTACATGCGAAGTTTTTGCAAAACGGTACGACGACAGGAAGATTTTCTTCTCAAGACCCAAATTTACAAAACTTGCCAATTAAATCAGAATTAGGGAGAAGAATCAGAGGAGGATTTGTAGCGCAGAAAGGATACAAATTGTCAGCATTTGATTATAGTCAGATTGAGCTTCGAGTCGTAGCAATGCTTTCAGGTGATAAAAAAATGACACAAATTTTTCGTGAAAAAAAAGATATTCATGCTGGTGTAGCATCTTTTGTTTTTAATGTACCAATAGAAAAAGTTGATAATGAAATGCGTCGCAGGGCTAAAGTTATAAATTTTGGAATTATTTATGGAATGGGAGTTTCTAGTTTGAAGAAAAACTTAGGAGGAACTCGTGAAGAAGCTCAAAAGTTTTATGATAATTATTTCAATCAATTTTCTGGAGTGCGAGATTATTTAGAAAGTGTAAAAGATTTTGCTGTCCAAAATACATATAGTGAAACTTTATTTGGTAGAAAAAGATATTTTCCAAATATAAAATCAAGAATTCCATTTTTGAAAAATATGGCAGAGCGTACAGCTACAAATGCTCCTGTACAGGGGACGGCCGCAGATCTTATTAAGCTTGCTATTCGTTATGCTCATGAAGATTTAGAAAAAGCAGGTTTATTGTCAAAAGTACACTTGGTTCTCCAAATACACGATGAATTGGTTTATGAAATAGAAGAAGATGTTATTAAACAAGCTGAAAAAATAATAGAAAATGCCATGGAAAGCGTCTTAGAAAGGTCATATTTGCATTTTAAGACCGATATTCCTCTTTCAGTGCATTTTGGGTGTGGAAATAATTTAGGTGAAGCGAAATAGTATTTTTGTTATTTTTTGTTGTATAATTGTATTTGTATGGATATTAAAGAAGAGATAGTAAAAATAGAGAAAAGTGAGGCTTTTTCGAAAATGAAGGCTATTCCCCAGTTGAGTGTGCACGCGATACAAGCGCATTCTTATACTTTTTATTTTGTTATGCTTTTAGTTGGTATTTCTTTGGATGCTTTTTTTAGAATAGATATTCCTTATCAAAATATATTAATGCCTATTAGTGTGGTTTTGCTTATTTTTGCATCTATTTTAATAATTTGGGCACAAAATGCTTCAAATAAATTTAAGAAAGAAAAGATAAAAGAAAATATAACAAAAGAAACTTTTTTAAATGGACCGTATTCGTTTACTAAAAATCCAACTCATTGGGGACTTTTTATTTTAATGTTAGGTTTTGGAATTTTAGCAAATGCTATTTTTATAATATTTTCTACAATTATTTCTTTTATTGTTACTAAGTTTGTTTTCCTAAAAAAAGAAGAGGTTATTTTAGCTGATAAATATGGTGATCCGTATCTTGAATATAAAAAATCAGTAAAGTTGTAATTTATGATATATCTTTTTGCTGGGGATGATTCAAAAAGTAAATATAGCGCTTCTGAAAAATTTATAAAATCTATACCCAAAAGTGTAGAAACTTTTTTTATTAGCAAAAATGATTTTAATCCTATGCAAGTTGAGAGTTTTTATTCTGGAAGTGGACTTTTTTTCTCAAAATCAGTTGTAATATTTTCAGATATTTTTGAAAGAGAAGAAATAAGAGATTTTATTTTAAAAAAATTAGAATTGATAAGCGAATCCCAAAATGATTTTGTTTTTATTGAGAGTAAATTAAACAAGCCTATTTTAGATGCTTTTAGGAAAGCTCGGGCAGAATTAAATATTTTTGAATTACCGAAAGAGAAAAAAGAAAAATATGATAATTTTATTTTAGCTTATGATTTTGAAAAAAGAGACAAGTTGAATTTATGGATTCATTTTAGACAAGCTATAGATAAAGGAGTAGGAATGGAAGAGCTTATCGGGGTTTTGTTTTGGAAAGCGAAAGATATGATTCTAAAAAAGAATTTTGGTAAATTTAAAGAAGAAGAAATAAATAATTTTGCAAGCAAACTTTCTTATCTTTTACCCGAAGCCCGCAAAGAGGGAATAGACGCCGAATCCGCTTTTGAAAAGTTTTTACTCGAAGCTTTTTAGAAAAATAAAAAAAGCCAACGTATTGTCAGCTTTTTTAAATTTATATTAGAATCCATTAAGATCATCACCTCTAACATCTTCAGGATCTCCTCTACTTGCTACTATTAAACAAATAATATATGCACAAATAAAAGAACCTACAAATGCCAAAATAAAAAAGAAGAAAAAATTTATTTTTAATGATTGTTCAAAATACAAAATTATACTACACATAAGTCCACAGACAAATGAACCAGTATAAGCAACATCAGAACCATCTTCATCGTTCCCAAAGAAAGTGAAAATTCCTTTTATAATTCTCCACAAAAATTTAAGTAAAAAAATAATTGTTTTCATAACTTTTTGGTTTTTAAAATTTAGAAATTTAGTGAATTATTTCAACTCCCATAAAGGGGCTAAAATAATCCACCAAATTAACTAACAAAACCAATATTTTCAAAGAATTTTAT
>JBAYHR010000004.1:0-71000 GCA_041666045.1 Minisyncoccota bacterium | reverse complement strand
GAAGTTTTGCGGAATCCTTTCCCCAGAAAATTGTTTCCGCAAAACTTCGTCCGCATTGTTTCAGATTTCCTCGTCGGGATTGCTTTCAAAAAAGGTTCGAATTTTGTACAATGAATACCGCAATATTATGGAAAAAATATCAATAAATAAAGAGAAGTTTAAACATCTAAGAGAAGGGATTTTGCCTATTAGAGTTTGTGTTGAGGCTTATAATGAAAAAGATTTTTTGAAAGTACTTGTGGTTGGCCTAGCTTTGATGATGAAATACAAAGTGCAGTAAAAAAGATTGTCGATATGGTATAATAAAATTATAAGCATAAATAAAAAAACTATGAATATTATATTGATAATTGTTGGAGTCGTTTTGGTTGGCTGGTTTCTCTATAGCTGGCTTCCAGTGCGAAATATTGAAGAACCAAAGTATACGGTTGTGAGTGAGGCAAGTGGCTATGAGATACGAGAATATGCATCTTACATTGTCGCTGAAACCATTGTTAGCGGTGCAGAGAACAAAGACGAGGTGGCAAGAAAAGGCTTTCCTATAATCGCCGGCTATATCTTTGGTGATAATACAAAAAAAGACAAGATTGCTATGACCGTACCGGTGAATACCGAAGAGAGTACTTCAGAGAAGATCGCCATGACGGCACCGGTGAATACAGAGAAAATAGCGATGACTGTGCCGGTGAATACCGAAAAAGTACAAGAATCAAATACATACAAGATCTCTTTTGTTATGCCAAGTAAATACACGCTCGAGACTTTGCCCGAGCCAAATGATAAGCGGGTAGAGTTACGTGAAGTGCCGGCGCGCAAGGTGGCAGTGCGGAGGTTCAGTTGGACGACCAGTGAATCAGCTTTTAAAAAGCACGAGACAGAACTTTTGGAGGCACTTAGGCGCGATGACATTGAGACCGTGGGTGCTGTGAATGTGGCGCGCTACAATACGCCGTGGACAATACCATTTATGCTTAGGAGTGAAGTGCAGATAGAGGTAAAATAGAGTCACGTAGATAAGCAAGAACCCTTTTTACTATAAGGGAAATAATAAAAACCACTACAGTGTAGTGGTTTTTATTTCACACGGCTAAAATTATTTTTTAGCAAAAGTTGAAAGTTGAGTGATCAAGTATACTGCTGAAAGTCCTACTAATACATATACTATACGAGAAAGACCAGACATATCACCGAATAAAGTGGCAACCAAATCAAAATTCATAGCACCTACGAGACCCCAGTTGAGGCCTCCGACTATCACTAAGACCAGAGCTACCCAGTCGAGAACGCTAAGTTTATTCATAATTTAAATTTAAATTTTTAACTTACTTATGTGTTTCGACCTTAACACTTCTAACATTTAAATAATAACACAGTTTGACAGTAAAATGGTATAATTATGTTCATAAACTATGGCATATATAACTTTAAATTTTATTGGACTATTTGTTTTTATCTCCGGTTTTATTGTTGGTCTTGGAGCTGTGACGGTTATTGATATTCACGGTTTTCTTGGTCGTAAATCATCCTATTGGACAGAGGCAACCACTAGAACCCATAAGGTGACTAAGCCGATGATTTGGGTGGGTATCACTTTAGCAATTATTGGTGGTTGTATCTTTTATCGTAATTCTATTTTTGCTGGCATTCCTATGCTACACGCTTTTATGGCTCTTGGGCTTGTAGCAAACGGGTATTTCCTTTCTTTTAAAGTTAGTCCGTTTATGCTCAAGCGAGAAAAAGAAGGAAAGTCTGGAGAGTTGCTACCCATTTCATGGCAAAAGAAAATTATGGCAAGCCTCATCGTGTCTGATATTTTATGGTGGGGAGGGCTTGTTTTACTTGTGGCGTATATAATAGGAAAATAAATTATGAAACCCAAACTAAAAAAAAGAGTAACAGTAAACGATAAATTTCAAAAAGGATATAAGTATCAACTTTCTGAACCGACAGGTAAAAATTTTCATCACGATTTCAAACCGGAACTTACACCAAAGGAAATGCTCGCGCTCGGTGTCTTTGGTGGCAAGTATATGACCGACTGCAAGAAAGAGTTTCCTAAAAGTTGGTTTATACGAGCTAAGCTTTCGCCCGAACATCACGATGACACGCTCAACTTTTTCCATAAACATGCCAGCCAGCCACTCAAAGTCTGGATTAAGAAAGGCTGGATCAATGAAGAGCACGACCCTCGTGGCTGGTTTCAGTGGTATTGTCGTTATTACATGGGCAGACGGCTTCCGAACGAAGATGAACGACAGATCAAGCGCTGGAAAGCCATCAGCCGGCACATATCACAGATCAGAAAGAATTGCCGAGCGAAAGATTTGTCTTGTCGCCCTGCTCAAAGGCAGGCTGTTCTGCACTGGGCCTATGATAGTAGAAAAATTTAAATAGAAGAAATTAAATAATTCGTAATAATGTTTTTCATTTAAAATTCGTTTCCATTTTCTTAAGTCCACTTTTGAATTAGCACATCCCGAACCAAAGCCAAGCTTGGTACGGAACAGGTTAGTCGAGCGTAGTGGAGATATTAAAATTAAGAAAATCGTCGAGCGTACACATTAACTTTAATCATTTGGATTTAGCTCGAAATAGTTTCGAACTTTGTCCAGCAAACACCGCAATTTTTATAAATTAAAAAAAATCGCCTATTGGGGCGATTTTTTTGCTTTTATCCAAGTTATTGCTTGGTCTAATTCTTTTTTTTTATTTCCATTTAAAATTTTTTTATTCCTCCAATTTTCTGGAAGAAATCTTAAAAAATCAATTTCATATTCGTCTTCTTCTGTTTTATCAAATTTTAATAGTTTTGAACTGTATCCTAGAAGATAATCACACGTTGAATCAATTTTTTGTTGAAGCGTCGCTCCTTTTACAAAAGTTACAGTGTTTCCTAAAATTTGGAAATCATTGTCGTGTGCAATTTTAAGTAATTTATCAATCAGATTTTTGTTTTGATTAACAATAATAAAGATAGTTTTGTTTTCCATAATTATTTTATTTAAATTTGTTTTAGAACTGTTATTTATTTCTATTATAAAGCATAAGCAATCTTTTGTCAAATATTATTTCCCGAATTCAGTTTTACTAAATAGATTAAATTAATATGTTATAATATTTTTATATGACATGGGCTTTTAGGAGACAGCTTTTTTATTTAGCAATTTTGATTGTTTTTATTTTTGTGTTTGGATTTATAATAATTTATCCACGTTTAAATAAGGCGCCGACTTGCGTAGATAATAAACAAAATGGAGATGAGACAGGAATAGATTGCGGAGGATCTTGTCCTAAAGCTTGTATTTTTCAAGTAGATCAAATTTCAATTCTTTGGTCTCGTATTTTTAAAGTTGTTGATGGACGTTATAATGCAGTTGCATATTTGGAAAATCACAATAAAAATATTGCAATAAATAAAATAAGTTATAGATTTCGTTTTGCTGATAAAGACAATGTATATATAGGCAAAAGGGAAGGCACAACTTATGTTCCACCATCTGGTAAATTTGCTGTTTTTGAACCAGCGATAGATATTGGCAATTCTATTCCTGTATATACAAGTTTTGAATTTACAGAGATACCTGTTTGGATTCAAGTTTCACAAGATAAAATAGATCAACTTAAGGTTTTGGTTTCAAATATAAAATTAAATAATGAAACCACAAGTCCTATACTTTCTGCTACTTTAAAAAATAGTTCATTATTTCAGATTCCAGAAGTAAATGTCGTTGTTATTTTATATGATGAAGAAGGAAATGTGGTGAATTCAAGTCGCACGTATTTAGATACTTTATTTGGAGAAGAGAGTAAAGAAATTACATTTACTTGGCCGGAACCATTTTTTAAAAATATTATTTCTGAGGAAATAATTCCTATGTATAATATTTTTTCTGTAAAATTAAAATAGATATATGGAAGTAAGAGATTTTTTTAAAAGAATAGATTGGCTTTTGGTTCTTTTTATTGTTCCTATAATTTTTTTTGGACTTGTAACAATGAAATCATTTGCATCTATTGAAGGTAATGCAAGTTTTTTTAATAAACAAATTATTTGGGTAGTTGTGTCTTTTGCTGTTTTTTTAATTTTTTCTTTTATTGATTTTCGTTTTTTAAAGCGTACTGATGTATTAATTTTTCTTTTATTATTATTTTCTGGAATGCTTTTGATTCTTTTTGTTTTGGGGCATATTTCACACGGAGCAAAAAGCTGGTTTGATTTTGGAGGATTTTCTTTTCAGCCAGCAGATATGATGAAGCTTGTATTGGTGCTTATTTTGGCAAAATATTTTTCTCGCAGGCACGTTGAAATCAAAAACATAAAACACATTTTTATTTCCGGGCTTTACGCATTAATTCCTTTTGTTTTAGTTTTACTTCAACCAGACTTTGGATCAGCAATGATTATTTTTCTTATATGGCTTGGTATGGTTCTTGTCTCAGGAATTTCTAAAACACATTTACTTTTAGTTTTTTTATCTGGAGCTGTAATGTTTTCTTTACTTTGGCTTTTTGCTTTCGCTCCTTATCAAAAGGCCCGTATTGTAAATTTTCTTAATCCACTCGCTGATATTCACGGTTCTGGATATAATGCGCTTCAATCTACTATTGCTGTTGGGTCTGGGCAAGTTTTAGGGAAGGGTTTAGGTTTTGGTACACAGTCACGTTTGAAATTTTTGCCAGAAAATCAAACAGATTTTATTTTCGCGGCCTTTTCAGAAGAATGGGGTTTTATAGGTTCGCTTTTAATTTTTTTGCTTTTTGGTCTTGTGATTTGGAGAGTGCTTAGTACTGCGTCTATTGGCGCGTCTAATTTTGAAATGCTTTTTGGCATGGGCATTGCTATTTATTTAATGAGTCATATACTCATAAATATAGGAATGAATTTAGGACTTATGCCTGTGACCGGAATAACTTTACCTTTTATGAGTTATGGCGGTTCGCATCTTTTGACTGAATTTGCAGGATTAGGCATTTTAATGAGTATGCGCAGTTATGCAAGATCAGTGCATAGAGATGATTTAAAAAATGAATTTTTAGGAGTATGAAAATAATTAACGGGAGAAAAATACGCGATGAAATTTTATCTAAATTAAAAAAAGATGTGGCTTCTTTATCGTTTAAGCCTATTTTTTGCGATGTGCTTATTGGTGATGATTTAGCTTCAACTCAATATGTGCGTATGAAAAAGCGTACAGCAGAATCTGTCGGCATTAGTTTCCATGATGCTATTTTTCCTTCAACTATATCTACCAATGAGCTTGTGGAAGAAATAAAAATTTTAAATAAAATGCCAAATATGTGTGGAATAATTATTCAACTTCCACTTCCAGAATCTTTAGATAAAAAAAAGATTTTAGATGCGATTGATCCTAGTCTTGATGTTGATTGTTTAGGAGAAGAGAGGAGTAAAGAATTTTATGGTGGAAAAATAGATTTAGGTCTGCCAGCTCCGCTTTCTTGTATGGAGATTTTAGATTCTTTGAATTTAGATTTAAAAAGTAAAAAAATAGTTGTTTTAGGTCAAGGTGAATTAGTGGGAAAACCCGTTACGGCACTTCTTAAATTTCGTGGGTTGAATCCAAAAGTGATTACTCGCAAAACACCTGCCCGCAATGCTTCGCATAGCGATGCAGGCGGGGAGAATAAAGAAGATCTTATAAAACAAGCTGATATAATAATTTCTGGAATGGGGAATGGAAAATATATTACAGGTGATATGGTCAAGAGCGGAGTTGTGATAATAGATGCTGGAACTTCTGAAGAAAATGGTGCTATCGTTGGAGATGTTGATTTGGATTCAGTGAAAGATGTTGCGAGTTTTGTTTCGCCTGTGCCTGGGGGAGTGGGGCCTGTGGCTGTAGCTATGTTATTGAAAAATGTAGTAAATGTAGCAAAAAATAATTTAAAACAAACATACAATGAATCCCGTTAGAAATTAAAAAGTTAAGTTGTGTTTTGTAAGATAAACAATTATGAAGTATATAGAAGTCATTATTAATAAATTAACTACGGAAATCTAAAGATTTCCTATTTCTAACGGGATGAATAATACAATTTTTTTCTTTTTTTATAATTTAGCTCATAGATCAGAATTTTTCGATAAATTTGTTGTTTTTATAGCACATACTTTTCCTTATATTGTAATTTTTTTGGCGGGAATATTTTTACTTTTTCACCATGATGTTTTACTTTCAAAAAATCCTTTTAAAGTTTTTGCAAAAAGATGGAAGGAAATTGTTTTGGTTTTTTTCTCTGGAATTTTTGCTTGGTGTATTTCACAAGTTTTAAAATTGTTAATTCATACACCTAGACCATTTGTAGAATTTCAAAATGTATCAAGTCTTATTCCGGAAACAGGTTTTGCTTTTCCGTCTGGTCATGCGACATTCTATATGGCTTTAGCTTTTGCTATATTTTTCAGTCACAAAAAAATTGGTTATTTATTTATATTTTTTGCATTATTAATTGGAGTAGCTCGTATTGTCGCAGGAGTGCATTTCCCAATTGATATTTTAGGAGGTTTTATTTTGGGAATTTTAACTGCTTATTTAGTCAGATTTTTATATAAGAAGTTAAATAAACAAAAAACTCAGCAATAAATCTTTTCTGGCGGACAAGACGAAGCCAGTGCCCGCAGGCGAAAAGTTTTATTACTGAGTTTTTAAATTGCTAATTTATTTCAAAACTTGCTTTTACCGTGACCATTATTTCTTTATTTATTTTTGAAGTGTCATACATTCCATAATCAGAAACTTCTACAGAGTTAGGAGCCATTACTTGCACTACTCCACTTGAAGCAGATTTTAATACACCGATTTTCTTTCCTCCTGCAATAGCTAATTGTTCTGCGCGAGCTTTTGCATCACCGACTGCATTTGCTAAAAGTTCTACGCGAACAAGTGGAAGTTTTGAATAATAATATTCAACAGAGTTTGTAGAAAAGATAACTCCCTTGCTTATGATTAGAGAACTTGTATTTTTTGATAATTCAGAAATTTTTTGGACATCTTCAGATTGAACTTCAATGTTTTGAACTAAATTATAATTTTTCTCTTGTCCAGGATTGTTGTCATAAACTTCATTCATAAAGACAGGGGAGATATCTATTGATTCTAATGCAATTCCGTTTGAAGCCAAGAAAGTTTTTACTTCTTTTAAATCTGCATCCATTTTTACATAACCATCTTTAATAGTTGAAACTTTTACAGGACGAGTGATACTTGAAGTCCACTTTACTTTATCTGAAGTCACTGCTTTTTTTGCAGAACCAGTTGTTGAAATATAATCCATTGAACGGAGTTTATAAAAAGTAAAAGATCCTAACCCTGCGCTTATAATAATAGAGAGACCTAAAATAAAACCAAACACTACATAACTTTTATTATTTTCCATATGTTAATTCTATTAAAAATATGAAATTAAGGCAAATCATTAATTTTTTTAATATATCTTGACAAGATAATTTTAGTTTGGTATTTTAAAGATATAAAAGTTCATTAAAAAAGGAGGTAATATGGTTTTAAAATTAAACGGAAAAGGTTCTTCAAGGCTTATTGAATTTGAAGAATTTACAGGAAAAATTTCTTTTTTAGAAATGCTTGAACACATAATTAAGAAATCTGTAAGCATTGAAAAAAGAAAAAATAAAAATAAACACGCTACCATAGTAGATGCTTGTTTGTTTTTTTCAGTAGATGAATTAACAGCAATAAGAAAATTTTTTACTCCATTAGTAGGAGAAACGAATGACCAACAAATGATGTATTTTTTAAGCCAAATTACAAATGATCCAATAAAAGAAGTTTATGTTTTTCCAACGCTTTCTTTGCATAGAGGGGATAATTTTCCAAAAGATTTTTTGAATTCCACTCTGTGTTGTCTTTTACAAGGTTCAATAACAATTAAAAGAAGGAAAAATGGAATTTGAATATAAAGCTACAGAAAGTCGTTGTGCTGTTATGTTTGATTCATTTAATTTACCTATTTCGCATAAGGAAGCCTTAGAAATATTAAATAGAAAAGGTTTTGAAAAAATTGAAGTAGATATTCTTGAATTAGCTAAACAGTGTGTTGGTAAATCACAATATAGACGTGGTGTAAGAATTTTTGAAGCTCCAGCAGTTTTAGACTGTTCTAGTTTTATGAAATATTTATATGCTCAACGTGGTATTTGGTTGCCAAGAAGATCTATTCAACAACGTGAACTGGGTGAGATTGTTGATATTAAAGAAATTATGGCTGGTGATTTAGTTTTTATTTCTGGTTATATCGATTATTATATTAGTAATCCTGTGGATGGAGTTGGTCATGTTGGGATTGCAACAGAAAATAAAACTGTTATTCATGCTGCTAATAAGGAGAATGGTGTAATAGAAACATCTTTAAGTAAATTTATTAATGAAATAAATTTTCGTGGAATAAGACGATATGTTCCAAAAAGTGTTGAAGTTCTCACTTTTAAAATTCCTATTAATATTGATATTGAAACCTCAGATGATCTAAAATGGATTATTTTGCAAAATTTAACAAACTACTAAAGCTCTGAATAATTTTATTTGGGGCTTTTTTAATTCATATAAATTATAATATTTATTCATATAGAACGATATTTATGCAACTATTGCATATTTTTTTGAAAACGTATAGAATAGTCTCATATTTATGTGGAATCCCGAAGGAAAGCATAGCTTCCTACGGGGCATGGAAAAGAATTAATATGATTAAAAAAAGGATATTAGCTATTATTATATTGTTATTAGGAATTGGTATTGCTTTTTTTGTATTTAAATCTGAACCTAAATTAAATTCAAATTTTGAAAATCAAAGTTCATTTTTTAAGAAGACTCCATTTCGTTTGGGATTAGACCTTTCTGGGGGAAGTCATTTGATTTACAAAGCAGATGTTTCAGCAATAAAAGCTGGTGAAGTTTCAAATTCAATGAACGCTCTTCGTGATGTTATAGAACGCAGAGTTAATCTTTTTGGAGTTTCTGAACCAGTAGTGCAGATTCAAGAAGGAGGTTTCGTTTCAGGAGGGGAAGAGAAGCTTATTGTTGATCTTCCAGGTATTACTGATGTTGAAAAAGCTACAGCTATGATCGGACAGACTCCACTTTTGGAATTTAAAATTGAAGCACCAAAAGATCAACCTCAACAATTAACTGTAGATAAAGATGGAAAAGCAACTGTAGATGTAAGTCAACAATTTGTTGATACAGAATTAACTGGTAGATATTTAAAGAAAGCAACTTTAGAATTTGATCAAAATACTCGTGAACCAAAAGTAGGTTTACAATTTGATGATAAGGGAACAGAATTGTTTGCGCAAATAACAAAAGATAATGTTGGAAAAATTGTTGCAATATATCTAGATGGGGCACCAATTTCTACTCCAGTTGTTCGTGAAGAAATAACAGGCGGTACTGCTCAAATTTCAGGAAATTTTACACCGACAGAAGCAAAACAATTAGTTGGCAGGTTAAACTCTGGCGCTCTTCCTGTACCTATAACATTACTTTCAAAACAAACTATCGGAGCAAGTTTAGGAGATAATGCCATGAATTCTGGAGTAAAAGCTGCAATAATTGGATTTTTATTTATAGCATTGTTTTTAATACTTTGGTACAGATTACCAGGATTAATAGCAGTACTTTCTTTATGTATTTATATTGTTATTATGTTAACTTTATTCAAACTTTTACCAGTTACTCTGACTGCTGCAGGCATTGCCGGTTTTATTATTTCAATAGGTATTGCAGTGGATGCAAACGTTCTTATTTTTGAACGTGTAAAAGAAGAATTACGTTCTGGAAGAACCATTGCAGATTCTGTTTCTGCTGGATTCTCTCGCGCTTGGTTTTCTATCCGTGATTCAAATACCTCAAGTATCATAACTGCTATTATCCTTTTCTGGTTTGGTACATCACTGATTAAAGGTTTTGCTTTGACTCTTGGTATGGGTGTATTGGTATCAATGCTTTCTGCTATTACTATCACAAGAATTTTCCTTTCAGCAATTAGTTTTATTGGAGAAAGTAAGTTAGCAAGATTTTTATTTAGTTCAGGCTTATCAAAATAATAAGTAAAATAAAATCAATGTTTATAATAAAAAACAAAAAAATATTTATCGGAATCTCAATTGTACTAGTCATACTTTCAATTGTTTCAATTTCTGTATTTGGATTAAAAGTTGGTATTGATTTTAAAGGAGGAGCTTTGACTGAAGTAGTTTATAAGGATGCAAGACCATTACAAACTGACTTAAGCGCTTCACTAGAAGCTTTAAATTTTGGTTCCATTTTATTACAACCTACAGGAGATATGGGTTATATTGTAAAGTCTCGTGATTTAAATGAAGCTGAACATGGATTAATTTTGAAGACACTTTCTCAAGATGGGAAGAGCGCTTTAGAAGAAAAGAGTTTTAATTCTATCGGACCTTCAGTTGGACGTGAACTTACAAAGAAAGCTATCATAGCTATCATATTAGTATCACTCGCTATTATATTTTTCATCGCTTATGCTTTCAGAAAAGTTTCTAAGCCTGTTTCTTCTTGGAAATATGGTTTCATGGCTGTTATATCTCTATTGCATGATGTTATTATTCCTGTTGGACTTTTTTCAATGCTTTCACATTACTATGGAGCAGAGTTAGATACTTTGTTTGTTGTGGCGGTACTTACTATCTTAGGACTTTCAGTTTCTGATACTATTGTTATTTTTGACAGAATAAGAGAAAATTTAAAAAACAGAGTTGAAACTACTTTTAATGAAACAGTTGGTAAAAGTTTAGAACAATCATACGTGCGATCTATCTGTACATCTTTAACTGTTATATTAGTATTGTTATCTCTCGTTTTCTTTGGTCCTACATCTACAAAATATTTTGCTTTGATGCTTACAGCTGGAATGTTCTTTGGAACATATTCATCTATCTTCTTGGCTTCGCCTCTTTTAGTTTTAATGGAAGAGTGGCAAGCAAAGAAAAAATAATTTCAATTTTTTAATAGTTATTATTAACTTAATTTTAATAAATATATGATGTATCTTTGGATAATTTTAGGGGTAGTGATTTTATGGGTGGTTTATGCGTTTAATCGTTTTATTTCTCTTAGAAATAGAGCACAAGAAGCTTGGGCTGACATTGAAGTTCAATTAAAAAGAAGATATGATTTGATTCCTAATTTAGTAAATGCTGTGAAGGGTTATGCGACTCATGAATCTTCTGCATTTGAGAATGTTACTAAAGCAAGATCTATGGCTATGGGAGCGCAAGGGCCTACAAAAGGTCACGCAGAAGCTGAAAATATGCTTACAGGCGCTTTGAAATCAATTTTTGCTATAGCAGAAGCTTATCCAGATTTAAAGGCAAATCAAAACTTTTTAGGTTTACAATCAGAACTTTCTGATACAGAAAATAAGATTCAAGCTGCGCGAAGATTTTATAATACAAATGTTCGTGATCTAAATATTAGTATCCAAAGTTTCCCATCAAATGTGATAGCTAATACATTTAAGTTTTCTAAAATGGAATTCTTTGATCTGCCAGATAATGATGTTGCTCAAAATCCAGTTGAAGTTAAATTTTAATTATTAATAACTTAAAAAATATTATGACAAATTTTGGAAAATTATTGTTAGTGATAGTGGTAGTGGTGGCATTAGGAGGAACTGTTTATTTTTTAAATAAAAAAACTACAGAACCAGTAGTAAATGATGTTTCAATTCCTACAGCAGAAGATAATGTAATTATTACAGATGATAGTGTAAATATTAATCAAGACACTGTAAATACTAATACTCCTAATAAACCAAGTACTTCTACTAAACCTATTGCAAATGTAAGTGTTTTGGGAAATAAAAGTGATTTAGTTTCTTTTTCAATACCAGTAGGTTCAATCGTTACTGGAGTAGTGCAAGCTAATGGTTCAGTAAGAGGAGGATACTTTTTTGAAGGAAATATTATTGTGAGAATTCTTGATTCTAGTAAAAGTGTGTTAAGAACTACTTATGGTACAGCTACAAGCGCTTGGATGACGATAGATCCTGTGACATTTAATACAACTTTAGATTTCACTGGTTTAGTTGCTGGTCCTGGTTATATTGAATTACATAACGATAATGCTTCAGGTCTTCCTGAAAATGATAAATCTATCTTGATTCCTGTTGTTATACAATAAATAAATGGCGACGTTATATACACATCAATCAAGAAATGTTACAAAGACTTGGCTTTTGATGAGCGCGTTTTTTGTGATAGTTATTAGTATTGGATTTTTCTTTTCTCAATATTATAGAAATCCAAATATTTTATATTTCTTTGTAATTTTTAGTATTGGGATGAATGTGATGAGTTATTGGTATTCTGATAAAATTGCATTAAAACTTAATAAGGCACGACAAATAAAAAAAGAAGAAAATCCAGAATTATGGAATATTGTTGAAAATCTTTCTATCACAGCAGGTTTGCCTATGCCAAAACTTTGTATCATAAATGATGTTTCTCCAAATGCTTTTGCAACTGGAAGAAATAAAGAGCATGCAGTTGTGGCTGTGACCACGGGGCTTTTGCAGATATTAAACAAAAATGAATTAGAAGGAGTTATTTCCCACGAACTTTCTCACATAGGAAATAGAGATATTTTACTTTCGACAGTTGTGGTGGTTTTAGTTGGTTTTATTTCTATTGTTGCAGATATGTTTTTGCGTTCAATGTTTTTTGGTGGTGGAAATAGAGATAATGATAGAGGTGGCGGATTAATGTTAGTTGTAGGTATAGTTTTGTCTATTCTTGCGCCGATTTTTGCTGTACTTATTCAATTGGCAATTTCTCGCAAAAGAGAATTTTTAGCAGATGCATCAGGCGCACTACTTACTCGTTATCCAGAAGGTTTAGCGAATGCTCTTACAAAAATTTCAAATTATTCTCGACCTATGGCAAGTGCAAATACAGCGACAGCGCATTTGTTTATTTCTAATCCTTTTGGAGTTAAAAAAATATCTAATTTATTTTCAACTCATCCACCAATGGAAGCTAGAGTAAAGGCTCTTTTAGGAAGATAGAATTTTTGCTATAATCTAATAATGGATCCCGTTAGAAACCGCGGTCGCAGTTTTTAAGGGGGTATTGTGTTGTATTATTATTTAAATAAGTAAGACAGGAGTAGTTTATTTTTTGAAATAGACCGCGACCTGTTTCTAAACGGGATGGAAATTAAAGATGTAGAAAAGCTTGCAGAGCTTGCTAAAATAGAGATTTCAGATACAGAAAAGGAAACTTTATTAAAAGATTTAGATGGTATTTTAGGTTATGTGAAGCAAATAGAATCTATTGAGGTAAAAGATGTAAATATAGAATATGAAAATAAAAATGTTTGGCGAGAAGATGTGCCGATTTCTTCGGTTTTTTCTAGTGAATTAATAATTAATCAATTTCCAGATTCGCAGGATGGTTTTATTAAAGTAAAAAAGATTATGTAATTTTATTTATATGCTTGATGTAAAAAATTTAACTATTAAAAAAGCAGGGGAAATGATGAATTCTGGAGAATTAACTTCTGTAGAATTAGTCTCAGCTTGTTTAAAAAATATAGAAGAAAAAAATAAAGAATTAAATGCATTTCTTGAAGTTTTTTCTGATGCTTTAGATCAAGCAAAAAAAGCGGATGAAATTATAAAATCTGGCAAGGGAACCAATTTAACAGGTATACCAATTGCAATCAAAGATAATATTTTAATAACTGGAAAAAAAGTAAGCGCAGGTTCTAAAATGTTAGAAAATTATACTGCGAGCTATGACGCTTTTGTAATTAAAAAATTAAAAGAATCTGGCGCAGTTTTAATAGGTAGGACGAATATGGATGAATTTGCAATGGGAAGTTCAACTGAAAATTCTGCTTTTGGTTCTGTTAAAAATCCATTTGATATTTCACGCGTACCCGGCGGGTCTTCTGGCGGTTCTGCTGTTGCTGTGGCATCTGGTATGGCTCTTGGCGCTTTAGGATCTGATACAGGAGGTTCTATACGTCAACCAGCAAGTTTTTGCGGAATAGTTGGAATGAAACCTACTTATGGCATTGTTTCGCGTTCTGGAGTTATGGCTATGGCTTCTTCTTTAGATCAAATAGGTCCATTTGCAAAGAATTCAGAAGATTCGCAAATAATTTTTAATGTTATCTCTGGAAAAGATGAAATGGATTCTACTAGTATTGGTTTGATTTCTAAATCAAGAGGCAAAAAAATTGGCATTCCGCGTGATTGGTTAAAAGAAGGAGTAGATAAAGAAGTTTTACAAAATTTTGAAGAATCAATTCAAAAATTAAAAGATAAAGGTTATGAAATAATTGATATAGATTTGCCATATTCAAAATATTCTTTGGCAGTATATTATATTATTATGCCTGCAGAAGTTTCTACCAATTTATCCAGATTAGATGGAGTGCGATATGGATTGCGAAAAGATGGAGATACTTTATTTGAAACATATAAAAAAAGCAGGTCAGTTGGCTTTGGAGCGGAAACTAGAAGAAGAATAATCTTGGGAACTTACGTTTTATCTCATGGATATTATGATGCTTATTATAATAAAGCTTGGAAAGTTCGTTATGCCATAGAAGAAGAATTTAAAAATATTTTTAAAGAAGTTGATTTTGTTGTTACACCTACCACTCCTACATCAGCTTTTAAATTTGGAGAAAAGAAAGATCCTTTGCAAATGTATTTATCTGATATTTTTACTGTACCAGCAAATATTGCTGGGATTCCTTCAATTTCAATACCTTCTGGTTTTTCAGAAAATGGTTTGCCATTTGGGATACAATTTACTGGTCCAGCATTTTCTGATGAGTCATTATTTGCTATTGAAAAGGATTTAAGAGAAAATATATAATATGGATCCCGTTAGAAATCAAAAAGTTAAGTTGTGTTTCGTGGGATATATAAATTATGAAGTGCATAGAAATTATTATTAATAAATTAACTACGGAAATCTAAAGATTTCCTATTTCTAACGGGATGGATTTATCACAATCATTAAATTTAAATACAGCTACTCAAAATAAACTTTTTGATCCAACTTTTTTGAATTTGGAATATTTATTCAATCAAATTCTTAATTTTTTTCGTAATCTTTTTAATGCTGAATTTGTAGGTATTTTAAAATTTATACTTTTTTTTCTTGCATTATTTTTTCTTATTATAATTATTTATTGCGCTATTCGCATATTTGAAATAAGAAAAAAAGAAAAAGAATTTTTACATCAACAAATTGCATTATACGCACAAAAGCAAGCTGAAAAAGAAAAGGCATTGATGAATAAAGGAGAAGGACAAAAAAATAAAAGATGGGAAGGAGTATTAGATCATCTTTTTTCAGAAAATTCAGCTGATTGGAAAGTTGCAATAATAGAAGCAGATTCTATGCTTGAAGCGTTGCTGGATCAACTTGGATATAAGGGAGAGAATCTGGGAGAAAAATTAAAAATGATTGATAGAGATAGGTTTCGCAGTGTTGATGATGCTTGGGAAGCCCATATTGTAAGAAACAGAATAGCGCATGAAGGTTTACAATTTGAACTTACAAGTAGGGAAGCAAAAAGGGTAGTTGCTTTATATGAGCAAGTTTTCCGTGAATTTGGATTTATTTAATTTATTATTGTTGCGGGGCCACGAATCGAACGTGGGTCTTAAGGTTATGAGCCTTACGAGATGCCTCTTCTCTACCCCGCTATATAAAACACAACGTATTTTGCATTGTATTACAAAATAAGATTTTTTGCAAAGGAATTTGAAAAAATATTAAAATATGATATTCTGACAACTATGTCGACGTAGCTCAGGTGGTTAGAGCATGGCACTCATAAAGCCAAGGTCGGTGGTTCAACTCCACCCGTCGACACAGTAAAATAGATATTTTTTCTGTTTTATGTTAATTTAATAAATATCTGCGATCGTAGCTCAACTCAGACCAGACTATAGCGAGCACCCGCCTAGGCGGAACGATTGTGTGGTAAAATAAAATATCTGTTTATGTATTAATAATGCGATCGTAGCTCAACTCAGACCAGACTATAGCGAGCACCCGCCTAGGCGGAACGATTGTGTGGTAAAATAAAATATCTGTTTATGTATTAATAATGCGATCGTAGCTCAACTGGTTAGAGCACCCGCCTGTCACGCGGGAGGTTGCCGGTTCAAATCCGGTCGGTCGCGCAAGATTAGGCATATTTTACAATATGTTATAATTAATATATGAAAAATTATACAGAAACAAAAAAGTTGTCTTTTCAAAATCTATTAGTTGGAATTTCTGAAAAGACTATCACTATTCATCATGATAAACTTTACGATGGTTATGTTAAAAAGTGGCAGGAAATACAAGAAAAATTAAAGAAAGCTGATAAGTCTTTGGCGAATGCATCTTTTTCTGATTTAAGAGAATTAAAAGTAGAAGAAAGTTTTATAGCTAATGCTATCATTTTGCATGAAGCCTATTTTGATATTCTTGGCGGAAAAGGAGAAATAACGGGTGAGATTATTAAAGCCATTGAAAAAAATTTTGATTCTTTTGAAAAATGGCTGGAAGAATTTAAGGCTTTAGGTTTATGTAGTCGGGGTTGGGTAGTTTTGGGTTATGATTTTAATGATGGAAAATTAAAAAACTTTTTACTGGATGCTCACAACTTGTATGCTGTTTGGGGCGTTGCACCAATTTTGGTTTTGGATATGTATGAGCATGCGTATTTTATTGATTTCAACTCTGATAAAAAATCATATATTGAAGCGTTTTTTCAGAATTTAAATTGGCAAATCATAAATAATAAATTCAAAAAAATTTATAATTTATAGTTTTGTAATGTTGGTGTTTATGATTTATCCCCATATTTAACGACAGAAGTTTTTAAGAGTGTATAATCTAAATATAGATATATAAGGAAGGTCTTGTCCTTATATCATTATCATTATTATTGAAATTTTAAAAATATTTTTATGGATATGAGTATAAGTAAAAGTAAGACAGCTTTAACATTTGGTTTTTTAATAGCTTTTATGCATTTATTATGGAGTGTTTTAGTAGCTTTAGGTATTGCGCAAATGTTTATGAATTTTGTTCTTAACCTTCATATGATTACTATGCCAATAGTTATAATGCCTTTTAATTTAATGAAAGCATTAGAACTAATTATTATGACTTTTGTTGTAGGTTATATTTTTGGCTGGTTTATGGCATATTTTTGGAATAAATGTTTTAAACAAAAAAGTATGTAATTTAAACAAAAAAAATACAGTTAGCAAAATTTTCTCGGGTCCTCGGTTTGGGGCCAGACCAGCTCGAAAATTTTCTAACTGTATTTTTTAATATTTTTGCAAAATTATCAGAA
The DNA here is from genome assembly GCA_041666045.1 of Minisyncoccota bacterium. GTDB lineage: Bacteria > Patescibacteriota > Minisyncoccia > Phycocordibacterales > UBA9973 > UBA9973. The sequence goes on along the minus strand of JBAYHR010000004.1, from coordinate 53,622 downwards.
ATAAACTAATATGATTTTGTAAGAATAGTTGGTCCCATAAGAGCCGACATAGCTCAGGTAGTAGAGCACGTTCTTGGTAAGAACGAGGTCATCAGTGCAAATCTGATTGTCGGCTCTTACGGGATAAATGCCGCATTTCTTGGTAAGCTTGTCCGCCTCTGGCGGAAACGAGGTCTCCGGTTCAATCTCTGGATAGCAAGGACCGTCCTTGCTTAGCATATTTATTTAGCACCGCAAACTGTGAATGTTTTGAGAGAATACATAAAAACTAATAAAGTCGGAAGTGGAGCTTTGTTTAAAAGTATGGGAAATAGAAAAAGTGAAAGGATAACCACAATGACAATAAAACGCCAGCTAGGTTCTTTGTGTAAAGAAGTTGGGATTGAAAAAGGAGTTCACGGATTTCGCCACTTCTTCATTACTGCCTTGCTCAAAAAACTTGATGTCAGAGACGTAAGAAAGTTTAGCCGACATTCTTCGCTTGAAATGCTTATCGTATATGACGACGAGATTGATATTAGGAAGAAAACAGTGGACGTATTTCAGGTTTTTGAGAAGTTTAATGTTGCATAATTGTAATTACACAACACTATTATTTATTCATTTATTTTGCTATAATTGAGTTTACTTATGGAATTTTCCTTAAATTCTTATATTAAATACTGTTTGGGATATTTAAGTTTAACTAGGCCGACAGGTTTTAATAGGGGGACATCACTAGACATTAAATTACCGCAAAAATACTTTTCTTTAACAAATCTTATCAATGGAGATACTGACGGCAATTTGAGTGAAATTGTTAACTTGGATTGTTATTATAATACCGACCCAAAGGATATTACTGAAGAAATTGCAGAGCAGTATAAAGCAGAAAAAGCTCTCGCATTGCAGATAGACGAAATATACAATAAGGCAAAAAATGACTCCTTCACGAAAGAAACAATTCTTCGCTTCGGTAAGTTTGACTTTGAAGTTTTAGAAGAACCAATAATAGAAAACGAGGAAGAAGTTGAAGAAAATATACAACTAAAGCTTATTGAAAATGCTGAAGCAAAATTAGTGTTAAAACAATTTTATTTATTTTCACTACCAGTGAGGGTTGATAAAGAAAAGGATAAAAATAATACAGACAGATACTCAATTACACCAGTTGATTTTGAAGTTCGTTTAAATTTACCCCCACTCTATGAAATCTTTAGAACATATAAAAAAGAAGATTTAGTTTACGAATTTTTAAATGATTATGTAAAAATGGAAAGCGAGGAAGCGTTCTCTATTCCCATTACTTCCGAAAAAGCTTTTTTAGATTTATGGCATATTTTAAAAGCAAAGCTGAAACTAACCGAAGCAACTTTCAATGAAAAATCTTTCACACTTGAAGAATTGAGATTAACATTAGCACCAAGAGCAAATTTCTTTTTAGTTGAAGACCTAACAAAACTTTCAAGAGAAAAAGAAGAACTTTTAGAAAATACTTCTCTATCTGGCTGGTTTTCAGAAGAAGGTTTAAATATCAATTCTGATGTTTGCGAAGAAAAAGCTTTATATTTTCCATTCCCATACGATAAATTCCAAAGAGCAACAACCTCTCTTTTGGGCAATAAAGCTTCCATAATTCAAGGACCGCCCGGAACAGGAAAATCGGAAACTATTTCCAATATAATTTCACATTTAGCAGTTAATAAGAATAAAGTATTATTTGTAAGTCAAAAGCCACAAGCCCTGCGTGTTGTAAAAGACAAATTGAAAACGCTGGAAGTGCCTTTACTTTTTGGCTACATACCTAGCGTAAAATTTCAGCAATTAAATGACGAAGAAAGTGACACAATATCGTCTCAATTAGCTTCTTTGGATACTTACGGCGCTCAAAAAAATAACATAAAAGACAATTCAAATTTAGGAGAATTTACTCAAACCACCGACGAAAGTTTAAGTAAAAGAGACAGGTCTATCGCACTTGAAAGAAATGTGTATGAACTTGAAGAAAAAAAGTGTGAGTATGATTTTTTGCAAGAACTTCCTGAATTGAATGAAGAAAAGATTTTAACAAACCTTACTGAAGAATTACATAGTTCATATATAAAAACACAAAAAAGAATATCAGAAAACAATACCTTAATTGAGAGCTTGGAAGCGATTTCAAGAAAATACAATCTTGATAGAGGTTTATTTTCTGATTTTGCTTTTTCAGATTTGGTTAAAACCGTTCTTCTTGACGTTAAAAAAACTGGCTTTGATAGGTCATTTAATCTAGGAAGATACATAAATAATTTGAGCCGAAAGATCCGACTTAAATCACATTTAACCAAATTACCAAAAGAAATCTATGAAGAAATAAATTCTATTCTTGGGAAAGACATATCTCGCCATATTGCTACACAAGAACTAGAACAGCTACTTCGATTTTGTAGTTATTGGGAAGCAACCATTGAAAACGAAAAGCTAGAAATTTCTCTTAAAGAAATAGAAGATAATTTAGATTTATCAAGGGAGAACCTTTCCGAATTATTTAAATTCTTGAAAGAAAAATCTATAACAGCTACTGAACTAGTAGTAAAATTATCAGACCGTATTACGCTAAATCACGACCAAAAAAATTTAGTTGATGAAATTACTAAACTCAAAAAGGAAGTAACCAGCAAAAATTATATTACAAGAAAAGAAATTATTTCACAGTATTTGTCGGCAATTATAGAAGATAATATCAAGAGAAATGTCTCACAGGTTAAGATATACAGAAAACTTCAAGAATTACAAAAAGCATTTAAAAAATCAAAAAAAGCATTTAAAACTTTTGATAAACTAAAGAGCGACCCAAATAACTTTGAGACCATATTAAATGTAGTTCCTGTTTGGATTATGGATTTAGACGACGCTAGTCGGCTTATTCCTTTGGTGGCAAATTTATTTGATTATGTAGTGTTTGACGAAGCTTCTCAATGTAATATCGCTTACACAATTCCTTCAATGTATAGAGCCAAGAAATCTATATTTGTAGGTGACCCTGAACAAATGAGGGATAGCACCGTAATGTTTAAATCAAACAATGCCTTTGACCAACTTGCTAGTCGTTTCAAAGTTCCTGAAAGTTTACAAATAAAACCAACTGGAACAGCCGTTCAATCAGTTTTAGATATTGCAAAAACAAGATTTGGTATACCTAAAATACTCCAATATCATTATCGTTCTCCAATGGAGTTGATAGGTTTTAGTAATAAATACTTTTATGAACCAAAAGGTAAACGTTTGATAGCTTTAAATAATAAATATCTAACCTACCAAGATACAAACCGAATAATGGTTCTTCATAACATTCAAAATAATGGTGTAGGAGAAATAAGTGATAATACTAATAGAGCTGAAGCTATAAAAGCTTTTGAACTATATCAAGAAATGGTTGATGATCCGAAATACGAGGGAAAAACATTTGCGGTATTAACTTTTTTTAATGACCAAGCAGAACTAATTAGAAAGGTTTTTGAAGATAATAGGATTAAAGAAAGCGAAAAGCTAAAAATTGCGGTGATTGAAGGTATACAGGGAGACGAAAAAGATATTATAATCTACTCTTTTGTAATTAGAGACCCTTCTCAAAAAAGGCAGTATATTCCATTAACTGGGGAAACTGGAGATATAAAAGCTGACATAAATGCTGGTAGAGTGAACGTTGCATTTTCACGAGCAAGATTACAAGTTCATTGTATTTTAAGTTTACCTATTGAGAAAATTCCTAATGGTATATGGATAAAGAAATACTTGGAATATGTTAGAGATAACGGAGAGGTTTCAGCTTCTAAATTAGCCCTTAAAAAATTTGATAGTTTCTTTGAAGAAGAATTTTATTATTTATTAAAAAAGAAACTTGGTAGGGGGTATACAATTCAAAATCAAGTAGAAAGTTGTGGTTTTAAAATTGACTTTGTTATTACAAATTTAAAGAATGGTAATCAGCTAGCAATTGAATGTGATGGTCCTACTCATTTTAAAGATAATATAGACGAAGCTTATGGTATTTATGTGGAAAGTGATATACAAAGACAGCAAGTTTTAGAAAGCGCAGGGTGGAATTTTTTCAGGATTGGATATTCAGAATGGATAGAAGACGACGAAGGTAAAGAAAAAATTGTTGGTAACATTAAACTTGAAATTTAAGGTCTTTTTCTCTTTTAAGTGTCATAACTATAATTACATTTCATCAAAGTAGTTCATTTTTTTACTTTAAAAATTGTTACTAGGTATTATTATTCTTTTACGAATTTTAAATTCCATTCATTAACATTCAATAAAACAATAGCATCATTATCGTTATTTAATATAAAATTATTTTGATTCCAATAAAAAAAGTGTGAAGTATTTCCAGTAGCATTCAAAATAGATTTAGGTATTCCTGTTTTTGTATAAACTACAACCAAATCATTCTTTTTAACCTGTTGGTCTTTAAACCAAAAAGTGTAAGGGATTATATTAGATACCATTGTTTCTCCAATTTTTTTAGATTTAAAAATTACATAGCTACCAACATTAACATCATCTAAAGCCTTAAGGACAATTCGTTCCTTTTCTTTATTTCCAACATCTATAATTCTTGTTATTTTTAATTTCATAAAATTATTTTTTACCAAACAAATTATTTAACCAATCGGGGTTTAACATAGCTATCATAAAACATATAACACACAACAAAACTACTCCAATTTCTTGACTAGTTGATAAATTTGGTATAAAAGCGACACCACCCAATAAACCTCCTATGGAAAATAAAAATGATCTAACATTGAAAGCCCCTAGTCGTTCTTTTAAGACTGCTAATTCAGTATTTTTTTTGTTATAATCTTCTGTAAGAGAGTTTAACTGCCCAACCTCTTTTATTAAACGATTAATTTCTCCAAGCAACATTTTACTAACTAATTTAAAATCTTTTACACTTTTTATATCTTGCTCTTGAATTATTGAGTTTAAAGAAGACCAAGGGGCTTTACCTTCGGGGGATTTTACTTCTCCTGTTTCTTGTGGAGATGTTGGTTCTTCGTCTGGTTTTATATCTTCTATAGTCATACTTTTAGGTAGTTTACAATATAGCATAAGTCTAGGTTTTTAAAAAGAGTTATGCATCTTAATAGCGTCTTTAAAATTATTTTGATGATATATTTTTATGTTTTTTAATAGTAAAAGTGCAATGATTATAAATTGGGCTGTGGATAAAAAATCATTTGGATAGCAAGGACCGTCCTTGCTTAGCAAGGGCCACGCTTTGATGGACGATTGCGCGGCATGATTTCGCAAAATCAGACAACTGGACTAGATGTTGACGAACAGGTCGCGCTATAAGGACGGTTGCGCGACATGATTTCGCTAAATCAAACTTTGGCAAGAGTTATAAAAATCACTTTCTAATTCTGCCAACAAACTGTAATCGGAGCACCTATTTTTTCTGTGAGGAAATTTTCTACATCTGGGAATAATCCAATTTTATCTATCAGACCATTTTTGAGAGCTTGTTCACCCATCACACTAGAGCCATCGGCTAAGGCTTTTACTTTTTCAATATCTAAATTACGATTTTGTGCTACAAGATTTACAAAATATTCGTGAGCTATTTTAACATCTCGCATAAAAATTTGTTTTTCAGCATCAGTTATTGGACGATTTGGACTACCGGAATCTTTATATATTCCTGAACTTAGATCTATATAAGTCAACCCGTCCTTTTTATTCTTTTCTGTATTTTGTAAATAGGACATAGTGATACCAATACTTCCAACATCAGAGAATTTAGATGCAAAAATAGTTTCTGCTCCCGTTGCCGCTAAATAGGCTGCCGACAAACCCTGACCGCGAATAAAGGCTACTACTGGTTTTTGAGATTCTTTGAAAACTCGCATCATTTCTTCTCCTGCTTCACCATAGCCACCACTTGAATCTATTTCTATAAGAATAGCTTTTACTGTGTCTGTATTTTCGGCTTTGTCTATAGCCCACTCCACTTCATCAGCAGAAGTTTGGTCAAGGATTAATTTATCTTGATCATTATAAGCGTCATTACTATGGTATGTGACAACATCACCATGAATATTTATTCCATAAACATTACAATCTTCATTTTCAGATGATTCCTCAACACTAGAAGTGTCAGCATTAGAAAAAAATTCTTTACCAAAAGATATTCCTAAATATGAAACGGTAGACCAAACAACTAGCACAATAATAATTGAGATTACACTGAAAGAAGATTTTAATATGTTAGAAAGTTTTTGCCACATATGATTTAGTATATCATTTTCTTTGTAGAATAAAAAAGATATCAGATATATTTTAATTTCTGATATAATTAATTTATGCCCGACGACAAAAATATAGCTCAAATTTTAGATTTGGCGTTTCTATTGGATTTTTGGTAAAGTAGGTTCTAGCGGAATCATAAAACCACTCAGTTTTGCCATCCTAGCTCAGTTGGTAGAGCACGTCTTTCGTAAAGACGGGGTCCCGAGTTCGATCCTCGGGGATGGCTCAAAGTATTTTTTGATTTTTTTATTTATAATGATAGTATAAAAATAGATAATATAGTTGTTAAATAATTTAAATTTCTTATTATGAAAGAAGGAAAATTAAATCAAATAAAAAAAGAAACATTTAAAGAAGAGCGTTGGGATATAGAAAAAAGTTTTTTAGATAAAGAAAATAAATGTGTTCGCATCCCAATAATTGATAAGGGAATTTATATTGATACAGATGTTATTTGGGAAATGGGAGATGAACTTAAAAAAAAGTATCCTATCTTAAATTTTTCAGGAGAATGGCATACCCTAGAAAAAGAAGGTAAGAGAGAATATTTGTTTTGCTTTAAATAAAGTCGAATGTTTTATAACAAACGGCTTTATTTTTTTATACTAAAATTAGTTATAATATTAGACTTGCAGAAGATATAAAAAAATAGTGGCGTTAAAAATTTGACAGAAACTTATAAAATTGTTATAGTCTAATAAACCTGTAAATTTAAAAAACTATAATATATGAAAAAAAATAAAGATTTTTATGTTCCACCTTTAATGATAATCTTAAAGGAACACAAATTTCCTCTTATAAAAAAGAGTGTAGAAAATGTGCAAATGTTGCCAATTTCAGAAATTTTTAAAGAATTATATCATGATAAAATGATTTTTTTTGTAAAAAAATGCAAGCCTATACATGATAATGAATTTATTATCTTATATAAAATCTTTTTCGCTGAAACAAAATACTTGAAATTATTTTTTAGATTTTCATTAAAAAATAAATTTCTTGGGATTTATATAAATGATTTTAACAGAATTATTTTACCTTCTGTTTCTAAAAATCATTTAAAAGATTTATTAATAAATTCAATAAAGAATGCATATTTTGGCATAGAAATAGAATATGATTATATGAAATTTTTGCCACTTTTTAAGTCAAATAATAAATCTTGTGTTAGTTTTAAAAATTTAACATGCGATTATCAGTATGATCATATTGGTATTGATTTTCAGGTAGAGTGGAATAGTGGCATAATGCCACTCCAACTGAAAGGAATAAAAAATAAAAATCTTATTTACCAACAGCGAATTGCCGATAAACACTTTAACCTGCATTCGTCAATTCCTTTAATGTTTACTACCCTTGGCGAAGGGTATTTAAGCAGAAAAAAAAGATTACTAGAACTTAGTGATAATTTTTTTGCAAAAAATTATCCGTGTGTTTCTTTTATTTAAAACCAACTCTAACTGTGTCACTAATTCATAAGTAGAATTTAATAACTCAGAGAAGCTTTGTCTTTTCTGAGTTGTTTTTATATCTATTAAAATTAGTTATAATCTATATATGGATGAAGAAAAAAATAAAATAGAACAAAAAATAAAAGAATTGGAGGAAGAAATGTTAAGTCCTAACTTTTGGGCTGATAAAAATAAAGCGCAGACAACTCTAAAAGAATTAGAAGATTTAAAAAATAAGAAACAAGGTTTTGGTAAATATGATAAAGGTAATGCTATTTTGACTATAATTTCTGGCGCAGGAGGAGATGACGCGGAAGATTTTTCTAAAATGCTTTTGGATATGTATATGAAGTATGCTGATAAAAAAGGTTGGAACATTTCTTTTATACACGAACACAAAAATGATCATGGCGGATATAGAAATGTTTCTTTTGAAATAGATGGTAAGGGGGTTTATGGGAATTTGAAAAATGAAAGTGGGGTGCATCGTTTGGTTAGGATTTCTCCTTTTAATGCAAAAAAGTTAAGGCATACTTCTTTTTCTTTAATTGAAGTTTTGCCAAAATTTTCAAAATTAGAAGAGAAAGATTTTATAATACCTCCAGCTGATTTAAAAATAGAATTTGCTCGTGCTGGAGGACCAGGCGGACAAAATGTAAATAAAAGGGAAACAGCAGTACGCATAGTACATATTCCTACAAATATTTCTGTTCACGCTTCAGGAGAACGTTCTCAGGAACAAAATCGTGAGCAAGCCATGAATATTCTCCGGGCAAAGATTTTTAAAAAGGCGCAAGAAGAAAAAAAGAGCATAGAAGAAAGTATGAAGATTTCCAAAGGCACAGAAATAGAATGGGGAAGTCAAATTCGTTCTTATGTGCTTCATCCATATAAAATGGTTAAGGATCATAGGACTCTAGTTGAAACTTCAAATGTTGATGAAGTTTTAGAAGGAGATTTGGATTTGTTTATTGAAGCAGAAAGGAATTTGTGATTTTAAACGCTGGATTTTTATAAATTATATGGTAATATAAAAATATGAAAAAGAATTTTCTTGAACAAAAATATTCAGATTTACCGGGTTCAAAACCGGTTGTTCGAGCAGTAGAAAAAGCTAAAAAAGATCCAGAAAGAAAATTTGCTCCGCATTCTCGTGATGAAAGAATAGAAGCGTATTTAGATCGTCTTGATAAAATAGTGGAAGACGAGCGAGGTTGGGAATTACTAAAAAATAAAATAATAAAAGATTTAGCCATAGACACTAAAGATGAAGATACACTTACAAAAATCGCTGTTGGTCTTTATGAATCAGAAAAAAGAATTGCAATAGAACAAGGCAGAAGCAATGAAATAATGAAGTTGGAAGATAATGATGAGCTAATAAAAGGTTATGAAAATCTTGCTAAAGAAAAAAGAGAAATTCAAGTAAAATCATTAAATGGCTGGCTTGATTACTTAAAACAAAACGATGCAGAATATCCGACTTGGTTTCGGTATTTTATTGTTCGCAATTTGTCTAAAATGGGAACTCTTAATAAAGAAAAAGGAGAGTATAGTAAACGCACAGATTATACAATTGCTCCATTTCCAGAAATAAATTCCGAAGCGCTTGGTTTTGTTTACAGAATGCTAACTACTGGTATCGGTAGCCAAGAATTCACAGGGGAAGATCAAAAACAAAAAAGAGCTGATTTAGAAAAGATGATAGAAAAGAAAGATTTTGTAAAACTTTACACTTTTGCTCAAATAGAAACAGCTGGAACATTAAATCGTGAATCATTAAAAGGTGAATGGGTAAAATATGATCAAGGTTCTGATTATCATATTTTAGAAAATGCACTTCGTGGCAAAGGCACAGGCTGGTGTACAGCCGAAGGAAGCGCGCCAAGTCATCTGCAAGGTGGTGATTTTTATGTTTATTACACTAAAGGAACAGCTGGTAATTATTCTGAGCCCAGAATTGCAATTAGAATGCAAGGAGATGAAATAGCAGAAGTGCGTGGAGTGAATCACCGACAAGAATTAGAACCTGTTTTGATAGATACTGCACAAGAAAAATATCATTCTTTGCCGGGTGGAGAAAAATTTGATAAAAAATCAAATGATATGAAAAAAGTGACTGAGCTTGTTAAAAAACAAGAAAAGAATGAACAATTTACCAAACAAGATTTAGTTTTTCTATATGAGATGAATGATTCTATTTCAAGTTTTGGTTATGAAAAAGATCCACGAATTTTAGAATTAAGAAAACAAAGAAATATCAAAGAAGATGCATCAATTATTTTTGAATGCAATTCAGAACAGATTGCATATAATAAAGATGAAATAAACGAAAATACTAAAGCATATATAGGAGAATGGAATCCGGAAATTGCAAAAAAGATTCCAAAAAATATTGAATATTTATATGAATCATTTCCTGAAAAGAAAATATTTAGAAAAAATATAGAACTTACAACTAAAACATCAGAAGAATATACAAAAGAAATAAAAGTACAAGGAATGAAAATATATTCTTATGCTCAAGATATGTTAAATAAAATAGAGCCATTAAAACAAAAAGAAAAAATTAATCTAGTTTCATTTTCAATAGAACAACTCGGTTTTCCAAATGGAGCTACTTTAAAAGAAATATACAATAAAGCAAAAAAACTTGGTTTAGAATTATGTCCACCACAAGTTGGTCCAGAGCTTAGACTTAATTATAAAGATCAACTTATGGGAGAATGGTTAAGAATTGCGATGGATTCTATTGCTGATCGCGATGGCGGTCCTAGGATTTTCGGTGTGGAATGCTATGGCGATGGGTTGTGGCTTGACAGCTATGATGGGAATTTAGGCGACAGGTGGAGTGGCAACTATCGCTTTGTTTTTCTCTCTCGCAAGAATTAGAACTTAGGATTTTGCAATTTAGAATTCTTTTGACTCTTTGATTTTTGAACTTTGAATTTTTTTAAAAAAAGTATGATAAAATAAAAATGGTAGTAGGTGAATATGTGAAAGATTAAGGTTTTTCACTACCGAATCCAGTATCCATGCATTCAGAATATTTTTAATTAAGATTAAAAATAGTGTAATGTGTGCAGACACTTCATTAAAAAATGAAATTACTTGGTATAAACTATTGAAGTATTTTAGATACTAAATAAAATTCAACCCGGAGAGCATTCTAAGGGTGGTGGCATAGATGATAGTTTATATATACTGATCGCGATGGCAATCCTAGGATTTTCAATGTGGAATGCAATAACGATGGGTTGTGGCTTAACAACAATAATGGGAATTTAGACAACAAGTGGAGTGGCAACAATCGCTTTGTTTTTCTCTCTCGCAACTCTTTTCATTTCTCTCCCTATTTATTGGGAGAGTTTTGTTTTGTAAGCTGTCCATTCCAACCACCGAGCATTCTGCCTATTTCATCTATTGGTTTGGAAATGTTTATATATTTTTTATTATCAAGAGATTTTGTTTCCCAAAGTATCATTAAAAGTATTTTTATTGTATCTAATTTCCGTATTGCAAGTCTTATCCAGGGTTGTTTTTCTGTTTTATCTAAAAATGTGGCAATTGATACGGCTTCTATTATTTCTATAAATAAATTATCAATTTTTTGACCAAGCGTGTATTTGTGTGTTTTTTCTAATTTTTTATAATATTCAAACCATAGGATATACACAGTTTTTACCCTTTGCATAACTGGCAAAATCGTCGGGGGGGGGGGTAATATCAGAAGAATGATAAAAACTTTTATTCATAGTTACAATGATATCATATCTTTGGAAAATTTACTTTTGGCGTGGAAAAATTTTAGGAGCGAAAAATCAAATAAAAAAGATGTTCAAATTTGGCAAAGAAATTTAATGGAAAATTTATTAAAACTTCACAATGATTTAAAAACAAAAAATTATAAACATTCAGGATATTATGCTTTTAAAATTTCTGATCCAAAACCTCGTGATATACATAAAGCCATTGTTTGTGACAGGATATTGCATCACGCTCTTTATCAAAAAATGTATTTTTTCTTTGATTCAAAATTTATCAGTGATTCATATTCTTGCCGTAAATGGAAAGGTACTCATAAGGGAATGAATAAGTTTAGGGATTATTTTCGCAAAGTTAGTAAAAATAATTCAAAAACCTGTTGGGTTTTAAAATGTGATATTAAAAAATTCTTTGCGAGTATTGATCATAATATTTTAAAAAGTATTTTAGTAAAATTTATAAAAGATAAAGATATCATTTGGCTTTTAGATAATATTATAGATAGTTTTTATACAAGTGACACAAACTCTGCCATGGCAGAGTTTGTGTCACTTTCAAAAGGTTTGCCTTTGGGTAATTTAACTTCTCAACTCCTTGTAAATATCTATATGAATGAATTTGATCAATTTGTAAAACATAAATTGAAAGTGAAATATTATATAAGATACGCTGATGATTTTGTTATATTATCGCAAGACAAAAATTATTTGGAAAATATTTTAGAACAAATGAAAGAGTTTTTAGAAAATGAATTAAAATTAACTATGCATCCAGATAAAGTTTTTATTAAAACTATTTATTCAGGTGTGGATTTCTTAGGCTGGGTACATTTTCCTAAACACAGAGTATTACGAAATAGCACAAAGAAAAGGATGTTTAGGAATTTAAAGAATAATCAAAAACCTAATACCATTGCTTCGTATTTGGGGATGCTGGGGCATGGGAATGGGTATAAACTTAGTATGTTTATTGAAGCAGAAAGGAATTTGTGATAAACTAAGGATGTGATTTATTTTAATAATGTTTCAAAAATTTATAATAGAGATTCAATAGCGATGGACGATGTTAGCTTGACGGTAACTGCTGGTGAATTCGTATCTATTGTTGGGCATTCTGGCGCAGGCAAGACAACTCTTGTTAAAATGATTATGGCAGATGAGCGTCCAAGCAATGGAAGCGTTTTTTTTGAATCTGTTAATGTGCATAAGTTAAAAAGTAAGGATTTAACAAAGCTTCGTCGTCGTATTGGCGCAGTATTTCAAGATTTTAAATTACTTTCTAATAAGACAGCGTATGAAAATATTGCTTTTGCAATGGAGGCTGTAGGAAAAACTAGAGAAGAAATAGCAACAGATGTGCCTCATGTTTTAGAACTTGTTGATTTGGGGAACAGAATTTCTCATTTTCCCCATCAAATGTCTGGAGGTGAACAACAAAGGCTTGCTATAGCGCGTGCTATTATTAATCAACCGGAGCTTATTATTGCCGATGAACCAACTGGCAATTTAGACCCAGTCAATACTTATGAAGTTATTCAAATTTTAAAGAAAATAAATGATTTAGGCACGACGATTATTTTAACTACGCATAATCGTGGTGTTATTGATTCAATTGGTAAAAGGGTTGTTACTATGGAAAAAGGAAAAATTATTCGTGATGACAAAGATGGTAAATATATTATATAATTAACATACTTGTCCCGTTAAAAATTCATGGGACTTGGTTAGAAGATTAAGCTTATTAATTAAAATTTTTAATGGGATGACTGGATTAAGAAGAATTATAAAATCAGGTTTTGTGAATTTTAAAAGAAATGGGATTATTTCATGGGCGGCTGTTTTGGTCACAACTATCACTTTATCTGTTATAGCAACAATAATATTTTTACACGCGGTATTGTATTCTTCTTTAGATCAGATTAAAAATAAAGTTGATGTGACAATTTATTTTAATGTTGGTTCTTCAGAAGATAAAATTTTAGCTTTAAAAGCATCTCTTGAAAAATTACCAGAAGTAGCTCAAGTTTCTTATACTTCGGATGAAGAAGCGCTTAAACTTTTCCGTGAACGTCACTCAAATGATTATCCTACGATTCAAGCTCTTGATGAAATAAAAGACAATCCTTTAGGAGGATATCTTAATGTAAAAGCAAAAGAAGTTTCTCAATATGAGACTATTGCAAATTTTATGAAGTCTGATAATGCGCTTGTGCTTGGTTCTGCATCTATAATAGATAAAGTAAATTATCATCAAAATAAATTAGTTATAGATAGATTAAATTCAATTATTGCTGGTTCTCAAAAATTAGGATTTATTATTACTTTTATTTTAATAATTATTTCTTTAGTTATTACTTTCAATACTATTCGTCTTGCCATTTTTATTTCTAGAGAAGAGATAGGCATAATGCGTCTTGTTGGCGCAAGTAAAATGCAAGTTCGCGGACCTTTTGTCATTGAAGGCGCAATTTATGGTTTTATTGCCACAGCGATAACATTAATTTTATATTTGCCTGTAACAATTTGGCTTGGCAATAATATGACAGATTTTCTAGGTCTTAACTTATACGATTATTATCTTTCAAATTTTTTTCAAATCTCGGGAATAGTTTTATTATCAGGAGTTATGTTAGGAATGCTTTCTTCTTTCCTTGCAGTTAGAAGATATTTAAATAAATAAGATCATAGATTTTTATGAAAAAAGATAATTGCAAATACATATTTGTAGTTGGGGGAGTTATTTCTGGAGTAGGAAAGGGTATTACTTCATCTTCTATTGGTTTAATTTTAAAAAATCGCGGTCTTTCAGTAACTTCAATAAAGATTGATCCATATATAAATGTTGATGCTGGAACTATGAACCCAACAGAACATGGGGAAGTTTTTGTTTTGAAAGATGGAAATGAAACAGATCAAGATATGGGTAATTATGAAAGATTTTTAGATATTGATTTGACTCGCATAAATTATATGACTACTGGTTTGGTTTATCAGACTGTTATAGAAAAAGAAAGAAATCTTGAATATAAAGGCAAGAATGTGGAAGTTGTTCCAGATATTCCGCTTGAAGTTATTCGTAGAATTAAAACTGCGCAAAAAAATAGCAAAGCTGATGTTGTTATAATTGAAATTGGTGGAACTGTCGGTGAATATCAAAATATGCTCTTTTTAGAAGCTGCCAGAATGATGAAGATAGAATTTCCCAAAGATGTTATTTTTGTAATGGTTTCTTATTTGCCAACACCATATACTATTGGTGAGATGAAAACAAAACCTACTCAAAATGCGGTAAGAACTCTTAATGCATCAGGTATTCAGCCAGATTTTTTAATTGCAAGAGGGGCAACTAGTCTTGATGATAAAAGAAAAGAGAAACTTTCTTTTCTTTGTAATTTTATTCCTGATAGAATTATTTCAGCTCCTGATGTGAAAAGTATTTATGATATACCTCTTAATTTTGAAAAAGAAAAACTTTCAAATAAACTTTGTGAAATACTTGGAGTTGTTTGCCGAAAAGCAGATGAAAAAGCTTGGGGTAAGTGGAAAAATTTTGCAAAGAAAACTCACGATTGCAAGGATACTTTAAAGATAGCAATGATTGGCAAATATTTTGAGACAGGAGATTTTATTTTGTCCGATTCGTATCTTTCAGTGATTGAAGCGATAAAATTTTCTGCTTATATGCAAAACAAAAAACCGTTAATTTCTTGGGTAAATTCAGTTGATTTTGAAAAAAATTCTAGCAAATTAAAGGAGCTTAAAAAATATGATGGCATAGTTGTGCCGGGAGGTTTCGGTTCTCGTGGAGTTGAAGGAATAATTTCATCTGTAAAGTTTGCGCGTGAAAATAAAATTCCTTATTTTGGTTTGTGTTATGGAATGCAAATGATGGTTATAGAATATGCGCGAAATGTTTTGCATCTTAAGGATGCAAATACTAGGGAAGTAAATCCAGATTCAAAAAATATAGTTATTGATATTATGGAATCTCAGAAAGAGCATTTAAAAAATAATTCTTACGGAGGAAGCATGCGTCTTGGTGCTTATAAGGCAATTCTTCGTGATGGAACGATAGCTCGCAATGCTTATGGTAAAAAAGAAATAATAGAGCGTCATCGTCATCGTTACGAAGTTAATCCAGCATTTATTGGAGAGCTTGAAGCAAAAGGATTTGTATTTTCAGGACGTTCACCAGAAGGGCATTTAATGGAAATAGCTGAATTGCCAAAAAATAAACATCCATTTTTTGTAGGTAGTCAATTTCATCCAGAATTTTTAGCTCGTCCACTTTCTCCACATCCATTATTTTCAGCTTTTATAAAAGCTTGCGTTGGTAAAAAGAAAAAGTAATAATTATAAGACTTGTCCCGTACTAAATTTTTAAGTAAATGTTATTATGATAAGTATAATTAGAAAGAAAAAAGAAATGAAAATTATTAATAAAAATTTAAAATTTTAGTACTGGGATGGCAATAATAACAAAAAAAATTCCTCCAGAATATTTTGAACTTATCAAGTCAGGTAAGAAGAAATTTGAATTGCGTTTAGCTGAATTTGACGCAAAAGAAGGGGATCTTTTGATATTGGAAGAATTTGATGCAAGTAAAAATGAATATACAGGAAGAAAAATGGAAAAATATATTAACTATGTTTTGAAATTTGATTTAGATCTTTTTGGTCAAAAAGAAGATATCTTAAAAAAAGGGATTATTGTCTTGCAGTTTGATTAAAGGAATTTTAACAGAACGTTGCTTTTTTTATGAAATTGTGATATCATGCAAGTATGAAGTCATTAAAGCTATTGAAAAAACGACCACTAGGACCTAAGGAAAATGAAATACATATAACTCTCGCAGAGTTTCTCGTGTCTTTTAATAAAAATATGCCTTCCAGTTTTCCCAAAGTGACAGAAGCGCAACTTATAAAATTTAAAGAAAGCCATGCTTCTTTTTTCAAAGGAAAGAATAAATGGTCACTAGATCAACACAGAAAGAAAGTTATTGACTGGCTTCCACAAAACGCTGAAGTTTTGTAAATTATTATCAATCGAATACTGTATTGTGACACATTGGTGCAAATATGGTTGTGTAAAAAACAAATAGTATTAAAAAAATAAGTCGATTTTCTATCTTTCTATTTTGTCTATTATTAACTAATTAAAAAATCATGGCTACAGGTACAATAAAAAAAATGGTATCAGATAAAGGTTTTGGTTTCATCTCAGCAGAAGGTATGGAAAAAGATTTATTTTTTCATACTAATGCTCTCGTAGGCGTTTCTTTTGAAGAATTGCGAGAAGGTGATGCTGTCTCATTTGATACAGAAGAATCTCCAAAAGGTTTAAATGCAGTAAACGTACAACGTGCATAATCTTTAAAGATTAAAAACTAAAAAACACTCCAAGAGGAGTGTTTTTTAGTTTTGTCTTATTTCTGTTATAATATATGCATGAATAGATTTGAAAGTTATGAAAATTTTGAAGATAAAAATGAGTTTTATGAAAGAATGGCTTGGTTTTTATATGCGCAACGACATTCTGGAGAATTTTTCTCTAATACAGAAAAAGAATTACTTGTTTTTTTACAAAATGCTAATCAAGAAGAAAAAGAAGAAGTAAAACAATTGGCAGATATTATTGAAAAATATCTTATTTATATTAATAAAAATGCAAAAGATGAACAAAAAAAGCAAATAGAGAGTGAAATGGAGAAAAATTTTAAAATGAAAGATTATATTGAAAGACATTATGCTGGAAAACTTGCAGAAAATTATTCTTGTGGACTGAGACATTTAGGAATTATGAAAAAATAAAAAAAGAAAAAGATCGTCCATATGAAGAGCGTCGCAGAGAACTTGAGGCAAAAAATACTGAAATAACAAAAAGTGATGAAGAGCGTCTTCGTCAGAGTGCAGATGGTGTGTTAAACATTTTTTCCTTAACAAAAAGAGAAATACAGAAACTTCTTGAATTTGTGGGGAAATATCCTAAAGAAATGAAAGAAGCGTTGTTTTCTGCTAAATCAGCTTTGGTTTTATCTAAATTTACGGGGATTGAAGAAATAAACAAGACAAATTCAGATTTATCGAAAGCATATGCGGAGTTCAATTTTTTAAAAGGTATTAAAGAATATTTAGATGGTAAAATGAGTGAAAAAGATCAAAGTGATTTCTTTAATCAAATAATTGAAGATAAAAATAATAAAGAGATTTTTACAAAAATTAGTGATGCATTAAAAAATAAAGTTTAAATTACCTATTGTGGTCAACCTTATTATTATTTATCATTCCAACAGCTCTTGATAGTCTTTTATATTTTGCTTTTAATTCTTCGTGTTTTTCAGTAGAAATATTTGTTTCTTTTTTTAAAGTGTTGAGTAATGCAACAATGGGTATAAGTGCAACTTTTGCTGGTTCTCGTACGGGATGATTTGGTGCATCTGCCGGAGTAAGGTCAATAATTGAACTTAATTCTTCTAAAGAATGTTTTAATTCAAATGAAATAAACATTTCTTCTAATTCCATAATTTCTGTCCCAGCTTCTCTTAAACTTTCCGGAGAAATTACTGGCTCGGGGTGTCTTAAAAGATAATTCGCTAAAAATTCAGAATTTTCTTTTTCTTGTTGTCCTTTTATTTCTTCTGAATTTGAACCTGTGTTCATGTTTTCATTCATAGGATAATTATATCACAAAATAATTATGAATTCGAACAAATTCTATTTTTTGGCTGGCGTTCTCGAGTTAGAACTTTTCAGTGCTTTACCCTGTAAGGTTATTTTTATAATATTATTTCGACGCGTCTCGTGCACTTTAAAAAAGTGGTAAAAGTGACAAAAATTCGAACTTTATCCAAAGTTCGGAGCATTGTTGACAAATAACTATAAATATTATATCATATAACCAAATATGATTCTTTGAAATTGGTTTGGGTTGGTATTTGTTCGGTGGATTATCCTAGTTTCTTAATGGGGATTAAGATAATTCACAGAATAAATTCACCTTAAATTTAATAATTATGAAAAAATTAATGTTTCTTGTGTCTCTTATGACACTATCTTTCTTTTGCTCAGCACAAATGACCGAGCAGCAATTTATTGATTCAATGTTGATAAGGAAAAAACAATGTGAAGTTGCTTTGCGTAATTATAAATTTGTGTACAACTATTACACTAATTTAGTCAATAATTTTGATTCCATTTGCAAAGAAAATTTCAAATTCAAATTGTTGGGTAAATCTGTTTTTCAGGTAAAAGCCGAAATTAAACATAGACTTGATACATTAGATAGATGTCAATGGATTTTATTGGAGCAATATTTATATGCAAGCTCGAGTACATTCCTGTATTCTCTTGACTTAAAGTACACTGATAATCAAACTTCCCAAAAGTTTAAAGATTGGTTAATTCAGGAAAGAGATTTAGCAAATAAACTTTGTTCTGAATTTAGTGCAGTTGAAAAAAAAGACGAACTTCTTTCTGCTAAAGTAAAAGAAATAAAGAGCAAATACAATTTTGATTAATGAATTATTGGTATTTTTTTTTAAAACAGCATGGTTTTATCCAGCTGTTTTTTTATTTCCCCAAAATACTTATTCGAACATCTTTCCAAATTCGAAGTTCTTGATTTTTTACTTAGTTATGTTATTGTTTATAAAATAACAGTTTTTCGAAATAACTTAATACCTAATAATATGAAAAAAATAATTGTTTTTTTAGTAATTGTTTTAATTTCAATTACTATAGTGTTCCCTTTAGATTTTCCAAGTCGTTTATTAAATCAACCAAGTATTATTCCACTAATTGCTGGAACAGCTATCTTGTTGTTTTTAATGTCAATTACTTTTTTAAAAAATCTTATTTTAAAGAATAAAAGAGTAAAAAAATTATTAAATTCAATTGAAAATAGAATAAAAGAGATTAATCCTTTTACTCTATATTTTTTAAGTCAAACTTTATGCATACTTGTATTTACATTAATTTGGTTATTTTCAGGGGATAATGAATATCCAGGATTTTTTATTTGTTTAATAGCTTTTTTAGCTCTTCTCGCTGGGGTGTTACTTACTTCAATTTTTGTAACATTGTTTTTTAGTCTACTTTTATTTTTGAGTATTATTTTTGTAGCTTTTCTATGGATTAACTTTCCATCAATTAGAATTTCATCAATGTTTAGTTTATTAATTGAAAAACAGATTTATTTAGCGAATTTAATTTATGGAGAAGGATTTATTTAGTATTCACAATTAAAATCAATAATATGAAAGTATGTAAGTTAAGAACTAAAATCGTTAAAGGTAAATTGATTTTTAAAATCGAAGAGCCAGTACAAGAAAAGTCCATTGATGAACTTGATAAAAAAGGAGAATTCACTGAAGCCTTAAAGAGATTATACATACAAAGATGGATTATCAGACAAAGTAAAAAAGTTAGACGTAAAGACATTGAAAAAATGTTTGAAAATTTTCGTCTAAGACCTGCAACACCAAAATAATATTTAAAGAGAGAATAATTCTAATTATTTTCTCTTTTTTATTTTCCTAAAATACTAATTCAAACATCGTTCCCCTCGGCTGTAACCCTATGAGTGAAGCAAGTTTGGGGTAGTTTACAAGTAGCTGGTAATGGAATATAATTATAAAATGGAAAATATAACTTCGGGTGACAAAAAAAAGAATAAGGTAATAGAAGGGGATTTATCCAAGGAAGTTTTTAAATCAATTCAATACATAGAATCACCAAGTATAGAAAAGGCTGAAAAACCATCTTTGTTCCTTGCTGGGGGAATTACAAATTGTCCTGATTGGCAGAGCGAGATGGTAAAAAAAATGGATTCCGAGGGTTTGGATATTACTGTTTTTAATCCACGAAGAAAAAATTATCCAAGGGAAGATCCAAATGCAGAAAAAGAACAAATAACTTGGGAATATTCTAGACTTAGAGAAGCCCAAGTTTTATTATTTTGGTTTTCTCCTGGTTCTGAAAATCCTATCGTACTATTTGAGTTAGGCTCGGCTCTAGAAAGGAATGCATCTGTTTTAGTTGGAGTAGATCCAAATTATTCAAGGAAGCGAGATGTAGAAATACAAGTTGGTTTGAAAAATAAAAATATTAAAATTACTTATTCTTTAGACGATTTGCTTAATGAAGCATCAGAAACTTTTAATAAGTGAATTATAAATGAATGTTTTTTTATTAATATTGAAAAACATTTAGAAAGTATAAACAAGTAATTATTTAATAAATAAAAAGCACATCAATATAAAATATATCAATGTGCTTTATTTGTTGAAATTTTTAAATTATCTCAACCTTCAAATTTTCTAAAACAAAGGTTTCGTCTTGAAGACAGACCATCCAATGGTTATCCTTGTTGTAATACCTTACGTATTTTATTATATTAACATCTGTTATATATAAATTAGATGGTATACAAAAGTTCACGTACTCAATTAGATCTAGATCTTCCTTAGTTTCAGAAACAACTTTGGTTTTACATGCTCCTAATATAGGAATAATCAATTCATGTTCCGTAACCACGATTTTAGGGTTTTTGCAGGTAAAAGAAATTTTTAAGTTTTTTCCCTTAAAGTCAGCAAAGCTGTCGATCTTCTTTAACCTAAAAACCCAATCTCCGCTCCTTTGGAATTCGTTAAATACCCATTCGATTAACCACCCAGCCTCTCTGTATTTTCTTAGAATTTCACTCACTACTCTTTCGTCGCAACCATATCCGAGATTTTTGCCAACTTTGTGAAAGTTTGGGTAAGGTTCAGGTTTAACATCTAATTTTTTACCTTCAACATAATAATTTAATAGTTGATCGTCGATTTGTTTTTCGTAAAGAGCGATCAGTCTCTTTTGGTCATCGGTAAAAGTTTCACCGATGGATGTTTCTTTAATTGCCATGGTTTTATAGATTTAAAAGGTTTATATTTAGTGTTTTCAGATAACTTTTATTGATATAAAGTATAACATATTGAAGTCAAAAAGTCAACCCCAGTCGCGTCGCTTTGCGACGCTCCGAATTTTGGCGAAAACGGCGATTCTATTTTTTGGCTGGGAGACTAGGATTCGAACCTAGATAAATGGTTCCAGAAACCATTGTCCTACCATTAGACGATCTCCCAATATAGATACAATAATATAAAATTTGATGTTTATCAAATTTATCAAATTTATCAAATTTTTATTTTTCTGTTATACTTCATATTAATGAAAAAGAAAATTGTAGACAAAACTAAGGAAATAGTTAAACATCGTTATTTTATACCAACTTGTTGTGTATTGGTTTTATTGTTTATTGTTTCTTTTTTTGATGTAGGTTTTATTTTTGGAGAAAAAATAGCTTATGAAAAAAATATAGAAATAGAAGAACCAATAGTAGAAACTCTTCCTCCATTAGATACAGTTTTATATGATTCTCTTTTAGAAAAATTAGCTAATAATCCTATTCCACCAATAGTTGAACCTAAAATAGACGAGAAAACAGGGCAAGTAATTCCTCCACCACAACCCAAACCAAATTTATGGCCAGTGAAGACTGTCTATCCAAACGCTGGAGCGATTTTGCCATTCAATCGTATTATCGCTTATTATGGGAATTTATATTCTACAAAAATGGGAGCTCTTGGAGAATATCCAGAAACTCAAATGCTTAATAAACTTCAAGGAGAAGTAAAAAAATGGACTCTCGCTGATCCTACGATTCCTGCAATTCCAGCGCTTCATTATATTGCTGTTACAGCGCAAGGAAGTCCCGGAGAAAGTGGAATGTATAGATTCCGTATGCCAGATAAAGAAATAGATAAAGTTCTTGCAATGGCAGAAAAAATAAATGCGATTGTTTTTCTTGATATTCAAGTTGGTTTAAGTAATTTACAAGCTGAACTACCTATATTTGAAAAATATTTAAAAATGCCACAAGTGCATTTAGGAATAGATGCTGAGTTTTCAATGAAGACAGGAAAAAGACCAGGGACTGTTGTGGGTACTTTTGATGCGCAAGATATAAATTACGCTACGAATTATTTAACTAAACTTGTAAAAGAAAATAATTTAACTCCTAAAATTCTTGTAGTGCATCGTTACACACAAAAAATGATTACAAATTATAAAAATATAAAGCCATTACCAGAAGTTCAGATAGTTATGCATATGGATGGATGGGGAGGAGAAGCTAAAAAGAAAAATACTTATAATCAATTCATAGTAAAAGAGCCTGTGCAGTTTACTGGTTTTAAGTTATTTTATAAAAATGATATAAAGACTGCAGGAACTGTATTAATGCAACCAGCTGATGTTTTGGAATTAAATCCAAAACCGGTTTATATTCAATATCAATAATTTTTTATTAATAATTTAAAAATATTATGCCAAATTTAAAATTTTTAAAAACAATGTTAACAGATTTCTGGAGAGTAGCTATGATAATGCCATCTTCAAAATATGTTGTAGATAAAATATTAAAACAATTCAAAAAAGAGCATTTGCAAGTCGTAGAATATGGAGCTGGTGATGGGGTAGTTACAAAAAGAATTTTAAAATATTTGCCAGAGAATGGGAAAATAACAGCAATTGAAATCAATAAAAACTTTTTAGAAGATCTTCGTAATATTAAAGATGAGCGTCTTGTGGTAGCGGGAGGGGACGTGTTGGATGTTATTAAGACAATAGAAAAAGCAGATATTGTTGTTTCAGGTATTCCTTTCACTCATATTAGTAAAAAAAATACAGAAAAGATTGTAGAGCAAACAGCAAATATGCTCAATAAAGACGGGCTTTTTATTGTTTATCAAACGACTCCCATGATGCTTAGAGTTTTAAGAAAGTATTTTTCTAAAACAGAATTATTTTTTGAACCAAGAAATTTACCCCCATTTTTTATAATGGTAGGGAAAAAATAGTTTATAGACTTACTAGGTCTTGCCTAGTAAGCTAGATTATATGTTTTTATATTGAACTCTTAAGTGTTGCACTTCAATGTTGAATTCACTTTATGTTGTATTGACAAATATAGTGTAGTGTGATATTCTTTGTTAGATAAAGTTTTTTGAAATAATTGTTTAACTTAATATATAGGAGATTTTAAAATGAAACTAAATTTAAAGATTTTTAAATTAGCCTTAAGTATGGTTGTGGTATTATTGGTGCTTATGTGTATCTATGTGATAACTTTTAATATCACAAATGATTCAAAAGTTGCCACCGTTGCCATTATTATTGCCATTGCTGTTGTTTTTTCTGTTATTTCTTTTGTTATTGCTGTAATTGATTATGATGATGATTATTTTACATTTATTACTGCTACTATTGTCGCGTTTATTATAGCTGCTTATGTTAGTATTTGTATTATTATTTCTAGTTATTTTATTATTGCAGTTATAGTTACAGTTTTAGCTACAGTTGTATTTATGTGTATAGTTGCAACTACTGTTGTTTATAATCATAGTTTATCATTTTGGAAGACATTTTTATTCATATTAACAACGGCAATAATTACTGGAATTGGTTTTTGTTTTTTGGTAAACAATAACAATGTTGGTTATGTGTTGTTATTGGTAGCAATATTTTTTCCTTTATTATTGAGTAGATTTGATTTAGTTATTCAAAAAAATAATGGTAAAAGTATTTTTACTAAATTGGAAAAAATTTAATAAAAAATCCTGAGACTTATCTCAGGATTTTTTTTATAGTCATTTGATATGGAGGGCTACCCTCCGTATACTTAATATAATAGTTTTCCACAAAATGCTTGACATATACCCCCTAGGGGGTATATACTTGTCGTATGCAAAATAATAAACAAAAAATTGCGCATAGATTAAAAATAATAGAAGGGCAGGTGAGAGGTCTTTTGAATATGATAGAAAATGACAAATATTGCATAGATGTTATTACTCAAACTTCTGCTGTTAAGCAAGGTCTTTCAAATATTGAAGATATGCTTATGGAAGGACATTTGGGGCATTGTTTAATTAATCAAATTAAAAAAGGGCAAACAGCTAAAGCCACAAAAGAAATATTAAAAGTTTATCAGCTTAAGAGAAAATAAAATGATAAAAAATATTTACAAAATAAAAGGAATGCATTGTGCTTCATGCGCAGGAATAATAGAAAAGACATTTAAGAAAATAGATGGAGTAATTTCGGCTGAAGTGAATTATGGGAATGAATCTGCAAAATTATCTTTTGATGAAAATAAAATTAATGTGGAGAATCTTTCTAAAAACATAGAACACTTAGGGTATTCTTTAATTACTGAGACTGCAGAGAGTATGGGTCCCGTTAGAGGCCGCGAGGGCTCGCAGCGACCCTCTGCCTCTAACGGGATGGGGATGAGTGAAGATGAACATAAGGCGCATACAGGAATAGGTCAAAATAAAAAAGATAAACTTGCTGAAATAAATAGTATGAAATTAAAAGTAATGTCTGCAATACCACTTGCAATAATTAGTCTTTTTGTAATGGTTTGGGATATTTTAATGAAATATGAATTAGTATCTGAGCCATCTATTTTAATTAAAAAACTTTTTGTTTATATGTTGCCAGTTATGGCTACATATATGTTGTTCTTTGTAGGTAAGCCATATCTTTTAGGGGTGTATAGATTTTTGCGTTATGGTAGAGCAAATATGGATACGTTGATAGGAATAGGAACTTCAGTCGCATACTTATACAGTATGATAATTACCTTTTTTTCTACGCAACTTCAGGATTTTTTAAATGTAGATCAAACTTATTTTGATATTACTATTATCGTCATTGCTTTTATAACTTTAGGAAAATATTTAGAAGCTAAATCAAAATTAAAAACAGGAGATGCTATAGAACAACTTTCAAATTTGCAAGCAAAGACAGCTTTGGTTGTAAGAGGTGGACAAGAAGTTGAAATTTCTGTAAATGAAGTTGTACACGGAGATATTATTGTCGTTAAACCAGGGTCTAAGATAGCTGTCGATGGAGTAGTAGTGGAAGGGAGTTCGTATATAGATGAATCAATGATAACTGGAGAGCCTATGCCAGTTCATAAAGAAATAAATGATACAGTTTCCGCAGGGACGATAAATACTAGCGGGTCATTTAATTTTAAAGCTACGAAAGTAGGATTTGAGACTTTGCTTGCACATATAATAAAAATGGTTGAAGAAGCGCAAGGTAGTAAAGCACCGATTCAAGCATTAGCGGATAAAATTTCAGGAATTTTTGTACCGATTGTTTTAGTTATTTCATTTTTGTCATTAGGTTTGTGGATATTTCTTGGTTCAAGCACGCTTGGCTTATCTAGCGCTTTGTCTTTAGGTCTTGTTTCGTTTGTTAGTGTTCTTGTGATAGCTTGTCCTTGTGCGCTTGGACTTGCTACACCAACTGCTATTATTGTGGGAGTTGGTAAAGGAGCAAAAGAAGGAATTTTAATAAAAGACGCTGCAACATTGGAAAAACTTCATAAGGTAAATGTTGTAGTAGTAGATAAAACAGGAACAATAACAAAAGGTAAACCAGAACTTATTGATATACAAAATTTAGATGTAGATCAGATTTCTATTCTTGCGTCTTTGGAAAATAAATCAGAACATCCGATTGCTCATGCAATATTAAATTATTCTAAAGAAAAGAAAATTCAACTAAAAGAAGTTTCCAATTTTGAAAGCATAAAAGGAAGAGGGTTAAAAGGATTAATAAATAATACAGAATATTTTATTGGTAGTGTTGGATTGATAAATGATTTAAAAATTTCTTTTGATACAGCGCAATTAGATAAATTTACATTGGAAGGAAAGACGCCAGTTGTTTTAATGACGAAGGAAAAAGTTCTTGGTTTTATTATGATTGCAGATTCTATAAAAAAAGAATCAATGCAGGCAGTTGCTGAACTTCACAAGCTTGGAGTTAAAATTATAATGCTTACAGGAGATAATAAACAAACAGCAGAATATATTGCAAAACAAGTTGGCATTGATGAAGTATTAGCCGAGGTAATGCCAGAAGATAAATTAGATACTATTAAGTCTTTACAAGCAGAAGGTAAGATTGTCGCTATGGCTGGAGATGGCGTAAATGATGCTCCAGCGCTTGCACAAGCTGATGTAGGTATAGCAATGGGCACAGGCACAGATGTAGCGATAGAATCTGCAGGAATTACGCTTTTATACGGAGACATTTCAAAACTTGCTAAAGCTATAAAATTGTCTAAAATTACTATGCGTGGAATAAGACAGAATCTTTTTTGGGCATTTTTCTACAACGTTATAGGTATTCCACTTGCAACAGGGATTTTTTATCCAATATTTGGTTGGCTACTTAATCCAATTTTTGCAGGGATGGCCATGGCATTATCTAGTGTATCGGTCGTTTCAAATTCATTAAGAATTAAGGCAAAGAAATTATAAAATTTATGGAAAAAACATACAAATTTCATATTAAAGGAATGCATTGTAAATCATGTGAATTAATGACGGAAAGTGAATTAAAAGAATTTCCTTTTATTTCAAAAGTTAAAGCAAGCTTAAATTCTAATTTAGTTGAAGTAGTTGGAGATTTCGGAGATAGATTACCAGAAGATATTGCCACAGAATTAAATACAGTTTTAGTAAAACACGGTTATACTCTTGCAGTAGATAAACATAAAAAAGAAGTGAAATGGAGTGAATTTAAAATTGCTATACCTATAACGATTTTTTTTGTAGTGTTTTATGTTTTTTTACAAAAAATTGGATTAGTAAATTTAATTGCGACAGATAATATTTCTTATGGTACGGCTTTTATTATAGGAATTATTGCATCGCTTTCTTCTTGTATGGCTGTAGTAGGAGGACTTGTGCTTTCTATGTCTGCGACATTTGCGCGCGAAGGAGACCCCGAAGGAAAGAGTACTTCCTACGGGGCAGGCAAAATAAAACCACATGCGATGTTCCATATTAGTAGACTAGTTTCTTTCTTTATTTTAGGAGGAGTGATTGGCGCTATTGGATCTGCTTTTCAACTTGGCTCAATTGGGACATTTATATTAGGTTTTATTATTGCGATAGTGATGTTAATTTTAGGAATTAATTTGCTTGATATTTTTCATTGGGCAAAAAAACTTCAACCTGGAATGCCAAAATTTATTTCCAAGCATGCTATGGGTGTTTCAAAACTAAATCATACGCTTACTCCAGCGTTAGTGGGTGTTGCCACTTTTTTCTTACCTTGTGGTTTTACTCAATCAATGCAGATCTTTACACTTTCCACTGGTAATTTTTCACAAGGAGCATTCACTATGTTATCATTTGCATTAGGAACATTCCCAGTACTTGCGCTTCTTTCTTTCAGTTCATTCAGTATTCAAAAAAGTTCAAAGTCTGGAATTTTCTTTAAGACAGCCGGATTAGTCGTAATATTATTTGCAATTTTTAATCTTATTAATGCATTGGTTGTAATAAATATTTTACCTCCAATTTTTAATTTTTAACCGCGTTTCGCTAATCTGATGGTTGCGCGACGTGATTTCGTAAAATCAATGAGTAAAACAAAACAAATAAATAATTCAAATACGTCAATAATAATTTCTATTATAGTTGCAGGGTTAATTGTTGGCGGAGCAATTTACTTTTCATCTTCTTCTCCTAAAGGAAAAAAGGTGATAGAAGAGCAGAATGTGAATAATGTTTTTATTGTAGATGGTAAACAAATTGTTGAAGTTAAAGCTAAGGGTGGATTTTTCCCAATAAAAAGTACTGCGAAAGCTGGTATTCCTACAATATTAAGAGTTAACACCAATGGTACTTTTGATTGTTCTTCTATTCTTAGAATTCCTAGTATGAATTTAACTAAAAATTTACCAATGTCTGGTACAACAGATATTGATATAGGAATACAAAAAGTAGGCACATTTGAGGGCACTTGTGGAATGGGTATGTATCCTTTTGAGATAGAATTTATATAATTTATTATTAATAATATTTATGTTATATTTAGTATATGAAAATAAAAATCTTTTTTAGTATAATTATTATTTTGGTTTTAGGTTCAATTATAACTATTGTTTCTAAAAATTCTGCACCAAAAACATCTAGTAAATATGACAGTTTTGCAATTTGTTTAAAAGATAAAGGAGCTGTTTTTTATGGCGCTTTTTGGTGTACACATTGCAAAGCGCAAAAAGAGCTTTTCGGTTCATCGGAAAAATTACTTTCTTATGTTGAATGTTCAACTCCAGATGCGCAAGAACAAACACAAATTTGCAAAGAAAAAGATATAAAAGGTTATCCAACTTGGATATTTGCTGATGATACGCGCTTAAGTGGAGAAATTCCTTTAGTCACGCTTGCAGAAAAAACTGGTTGTGTTTTACCACCAGAAATACCACAATAATTATGCCTACTTATATAAGTTATTTAAATTTTACACTTGGAATTTTCTCAATAATTTTACAGTTTTTATCTGTGCTTGCTATTATCTTTTTATTTTTTGGTCCTAAAGAAAATAAATTTCTTTCTTTCATTAAAGAGCATTTTTTAATTATTGGTTTTATAATTTCTTTTTTTGCGATGGCATTTTCTTTAATTTATTCTGAAATTATAGGATTTTTGCCTTGCAAATTATGTTGGTTCCAAAGAATATTTTTATTTTCTCAAGTAGTTCTTTTTGGAATGGCATATATTAAAAAAGATAGGAAAGTAGCGCATTATTCTTTTCCGCTTTTAATTACTGGTTTTTTTGTTGCCATTTATCAGAATTTTATTTATTACTTTCAAGCTAACACAGAATCTTGTGATCCATCAGGAGTGTCTTGTGTGCAGAGACTTGTAGATGAATTTGGCGGATATATTTCTTTTCCTATGTTATCTCTTATTACTTTTATTGCTCTTATGACTATTTTAGTTGTAGCTAGGTTTTATAAAAAACAAAAACAACTTGATGCTTATCTTTAAAATTTTTATGATACCGTCTTTAATAAAAGACGCAAAAGAAGCTTCTCGTGACCCAAAAAGTTTTGGTAGTAAATTTCTTATTAAAGAGGTTAGAGGTTCAGCTATAACTATATTTATTATAAACCTTTTATTGCTTATAATAACTTTTATTTTTGGTTATACATCACTTATCGCAGGGCCTTATGGAATAGTTAAATTTCTATTTTGGCTTATTATGATACCTTCTTTTTTCTTTTTACCATTTGTGATATTTTCTATCCGCGCCACTACAAAAGCTTTAAATAGTTTTCCGAAAGAGATTAAAGTAAAAGAAGTTTAAATGATGTATACTATACTTAGTAAGTATTATTAACTAACTTTAAAAAATTATGAAAGGATTTGTAGAAAATATTGAGAAGTTGAGTTTAGATAATGAGCTTTTTAGAAAAGTTCTTTATACTGCGAAAAATTGCCAATTGGTTTTAATGAGTTTAAATGTTGGTGAAGAGATCGGTGCTGAAGTGCATCATCTTGATCAATTTTTGAGAGTTGAAAGTGGGGAAGGTAAAGCAGTGCTTGATGGAGTGTCTCATGATATTTCAGATGGTTTTGCTATTTTGGTTCCAGCTGGGACAGAACACAATATTATAAATACAGGAGCAACAAAAATGAAACTTTACACAGTTTATGCTCCAGCGAATCATCGTGATGGAGTTGTTCATAATACTAAAGCTGACGCAGAGGCAGATGAAGCTGAGCATTTTGACGGTAAGACAACAGAATAATTTATTTATAAGTTAATTATTATTAATAATAAAATAAAAAAATATATGGAATTAAAAGCATTGTGTATGAAGTGTAGAAGTGCAGAAAATAAGCCAACCATGCAAGTGATGAAGGATCCAAAAGTAGAAGAAAAAAATGGAAGATATTCTGCAAAAGGACAATGTTCTGTTTGTGGAGGAAATATGTTTAAGTTTATGTCAAAAGTAGACGCAGAAGCAATGAAATAAAAAATGTTTTCAAAAAAGAACCTCACAAGAGGTTCTTTTTTGCTTTGGGAATATTTTCGCTGCAATAATTTATAGATTATGATATGCTGCAGCTGTGAGAAAAATTTTAGATGACATATTAAGCTATAGAGAAATGTGTGAGGCTGAAAATCAGGAGGTTATGCAACGTGGAATGAATTTTCGTATGAATCCTTTGTACTCTGTTGTTTTAATGTCTCAAAAATCAAATGCTCCATATTCTGATAAAATTCATAGTGATAGAATAACTATTGAATATGAAGGTCATGATTTAGCAATAAATTATTCTGAAAACTCTAAAGAACAAGATCAACCAGAAAAGTTACCAAGTGGAAAACTAACACAAAATGGATATTTTATTGAAGCTGTTAATAAATATAAAAAAGATAACAAACCAGAGTTAGTTAAAGTTTACGAAAAAATATTACCCGGAACTTGGTCGTTAAAAGGATATTTTGATTTAATAGATTATAAAGTTGTTAATGATGGAAAACGAAATGTATTTAGGTATATTTTAAAATTATCTAATCGAGAAGAAAATTCTGGCGTAGAAAATATAAAACTTGAACATACTAGATTAATACCTTCAGAAGTTAAAAGAGAAGTTTGGAAAAGAGATCAAGGAAAGTGTGTTTTGTGTGGTGATTCAAAAAATCTTCATTTTGATCATGATTTACCTTTTTCAAAAGGTGGAACAAGCTTGTCTTCAAGTAATGTTAAATTACTTTGTATGAAACATAATTTACAAAAATCAGACAAGATTGAATAGTATAAAATATATTTTAAATAATTTACAAGGATAGTTTTTATAAGAAATAAGAGTTTTTTGATTTTGAAAATTACTAAAAGTGTGCTATAATGGCTCGATAAGATTATAAATTTAAATAATATAAAACTATGATAGATCCAACAAAAGTAGATATGAATCAATTACCAAAGAAGTTTTGCGATGGAGCAATTGGCGCTTTTGGCAAAGAACTTTTTTCTTTTGCTTTAACTTCTGGCAATAATTTGGATTCTTTTGCAACAACACCACAAACAATGAAAAGTATAGCAATTTGGATGAATAAGCAAATAGAAAATTATGAAAAACAATTTGGGGTGATTGACATGACACCACCGCAAATACAAAGCCCAATCCAAATGGCTGATTTAAAAGATTTAGGAGATAAAAAATAAAAATATGGGAAATGATATTAAATTAAATTATATGTTAGTTTGTGATCAGGTACTTATAGATCAAAAAGGTAAAGGTTCATTTATTGGTGTATTTGAAAAAATACAAGCTACAAGTACACCAGCAGTTCATAGTCAGTTTTCTGTTGCTGTAAGTACAATAGGTTCTCCAAATACCTCTTGTATACAAAAAATAGAAATTATTAATTTAAGTGATAATAATAAAATGATTGCATTTGTTGAAAAGAAATTAGAATTTAAAGAAACAGGTATAGCTAATTTTGTTGGTAGTTTTATTAATATTCTTTTCCCAGTATTTGGTAAATATTGGATTAAAGTTTCTGTAGATGGTGAATCAATAACTGATTCAGAAAAACACTATGTCTTGGTTGAAAAAATTTAAAAATTGGTTTTTGTCTGTTGTTTTCTTTTATAAAAAAAGATTTGATACATTAGATCAATCTATTTATATTTCTAATGCTAGTATTACCACTAATACTAACACAGGTAATATTGATACAAGCGTCTCTAGGCCTGTTTCTTCTGCTGATGAGGTAGAGAAAAACAATCTAGTTCAAAGTTTTATTACACTTGAAGAAAACACTAAAACGGCTGTCAAAAGAATTGAAAAAACAGAAAATCTAGTTTATTTAGGTTTTATAGTCTTTTTAGTGATGTTAGCTACTGTTGCTCTTTCATATTTAGATTTAATTAGGTCTAGTCTTGAAAAAGACAATAATGAGATAATGTTATATGAAAAGGTTATTAATCAAGAAGCAAATATGAAAATTTTAAAAAATTGTCTAAAATTTGGTGGCGAGAATAAATGTTTTGAAAATTAGTTTTTAATGTTATCTTTCACAAAAAAAGAAATAGCTTTAATGAAAAAATTAAATACACCAGTGAAGGTGCAGGATTTTTTGAATACTTTGAAGTTTAATTTTGAGGAAGATGGAATTGGGACTTTAAAGTCACCAATCAGGGTTTTGAGAGATAAAAATGCACATTGTATGGAAGGGGCACTTTTGGGAGCATATATCCTTTCATTACATGGTCATAAACCTTTGATTTTGCATTTAAAGACGACTAAACATGACTTTGATCACATAATCAACTTATTTAAGGAAGATGGTTTATGGGGGGCTTTATCTAAAACAAATCATGGAGTTTTGCGTTATCGCGAGCCTGTTTATAAAAATATACGTGAGCTTGTGATGTCATATTTTCATGAATATTTTTTGGATAATGGAGTAAAGACTTTACGTAAATATTCTAAACCGCTTGATTTAAATATTTTTAAAAAAGGATGGGAAGTTGAGGAAAAAGATTTGTGGGGAATAGATGAAGAGTTGGATAAAATAAAACATTATGATATTGCGTCCAAAAAGGTTTTTAAAAAATTGCGTTTGGCTGATAAAATAGAGCGTGATATTGGGAAAAATGTTGAATGGCGGAAAAAGAAATAATATGCTACAATATTGGTGCAATAGTCGTAGATATATTATTAATTAATCTATGAATTTAAATTATGGAAGAAGAAAAAAAGTGTGATTGTGGATCTGGAAAGGATGAAAAGGATTGCTGTAAAAAAGATGAAGGTCATAAATGTGAAGGAGAAAGTTGTGATCATGAATCACATAAAACAAAAGAAGAATAATTTTTAAAAACCCCGTCACTTACAAGTGACGGGGTTTTTGTGTTAAAATAAATAACAATGGAAAATAAACCTTCAAAAAGATTAATAATAACGCAGATTTTTTTAATTTTTGTTTTACCTGTTTTGGTGCTTTATTTTAATATATTATCTCCTAATTGGCGTATGGTTTTGCTTGCAATAAGCTCTCTTTTTATTTATGGGATTATTCGTCATGAGCATTGGACACACGAAGAAATGGGTTTGCGTCATGATAATTTTAAAAAAGCTTTTCTTTTTTATTTATTTTTTACTATCCTTGGAATAGGATTTCTTTTTTTACTTGATCATAAAATAAATATGCCAGACATAGATACAAAAATCTTTTTTATTAAAACCTTCGTATTTTTCTTGCCGGTTTCTTTTTTTCAAGAATTTGCTTTTCGTTCTTTTTTAATACCAAAATTAAAACAAATTTTTACAAGTAGTTACGTTATTATTTTAGTAAATGCTCTTTTGTTTACATTAATTCATGTAATTTATCCAAACCTAGGGATAGGATTGCCAATTGCTTTTGTGTCAGGGATTTTCTTTGCTTGGCTCTACTTAAAATATCCTAATTTACTCTTAGTTTCGTGGTCTCATGCAGCCCTTAATCTTACTGCAGTTATATTAGGATTTTTTTATATTAACTAAAAAATACTAAAAATTTTTTTAATTAATCTTTTGAACCAATTATCTTTTTTGGGTATTTCTGGTGCAATTTCTTTTGTTTGATTTTCATCAATTTTTACAGTTTCTTCTATGTTTTTTTCACTTATTTTTTGTTTTTGGAACTTGGATATTTTTTTAATAAATTCTGTTTTGTGTGAAGAATTTATGTTTGAAGCAAGATTTCTTTCTGGAATTATTTTTGGAGCTTCAATTTCTAATTTATCAAATTTTTGCATTATTTGATTCCATGTTTTTCCAGATAGGGAAGTCAAAGCATAACTTGTTTGCCAGATTTTATTTTGCATATTTTCGTTTTTGATTCCACCATCTATGTCTTGATTTAAAGCTAGATATTCTAAAGTTTTATCTTCAATTTTTTCACTAAGAGCTAAAATTCCTTGTATTGCCCATGCAGTAGATGAAACATTAGTCCATCCGCCATTTTCTTTTTGGTTTTGTTTAAGATATTCTTTAGCTTTTGTTAATGCATTTTTAACTTGTTCATTTTCTTTAAAATTCGCTAATGCTTCTATGCCTGCACCAGTCATATCTATACTTTCATCCCAAGACCCATTTTCTTTTTGTTTAGAAATAATAAAATTTATTGTATCTGTAATAATTTTTTCATCTCGTGTATATCCAGCATTTTGTAGAACTATCAAAGCAAAAATATCATCATTATCTTGATTTAAATCACCAAATTGTATGCCATCAAAATTTTTAATAATTTTTTCAATATAATTTTCTCCGTTTAGACTATATGGATTTAATCCTAAAGCCATAAGTGCCATAGAATGTCTTTCATAATCAGTCAAATTTTCTCCGTTTAATTTATTTTCTGAAAGATATTTTATAATTTTGTTTTTTTGATCTTGATGTAATGTGTCAGTTGCAAGAGCAAGTGCAGTCCAATCTGTATAAATATCTTCACCAAAAGATCCGTTTTCATTTTGCTGTGATATAATAAAATCAAAAGCTTTTTTAATATCAAAAGTTGGTTTTATGGGAATATTAACAATAGTTGGAGAAATATAACTTCCACTTGAACTATGGTGTTCTGGTTCTGGAGGAGGTTCTGGTTTGGGAGATGGGGTTATGTTTATTAGTGATGTATCAATAAAACCATCTTTTCGTCCTTTTATTTCAAGTGGAGTAGTATCAGAAATTAAAAAAGAATATGCTCCGTTAGAATCAAGATCATAGGTATTTGAATTAATAATTACTTTTCCTCCAACTGCAGGATTCCAAACTGAAGTCCATCCATCTAACCCTAATTCTTTTATACTTATTGTTATAGTATCTCCAACCGTTGGATTTAAATTATCTATTAAAATATTTAATGGGTTTGTGTTGTAGTAAAATAATATTTTGTCATTAGAATTTAAAATGTATTCTTTAGCTGAACATCCAGATGGAGCATCTTGGTGACAAGTAAAATCAGAATAGGGATTATCTATGTTTAAATTTGCAAGCCACATCCAATAAATACCATTACCACCATCATTATTTAAAACATTGTTAATAGAATTTATCCATAATCCAGACCAATCACTTGCAATTCCTGATTGAACTAATGTACAGTAAGCACTTGTTGTATCTGGAGTTATAGAATCATTATCACTATCACATGGAGCTACGTCTATGCTTTGATTATAAATAGAACCAGTATCTGTTTCTATATCAAGAATAATTGTTGTATCAGCAAAAGCTGTTGAAGTAATTGAAGCAAATAATAAAACTGTTATAAATAAAATTTCTTTTATATTTTTCATATATTTTTTTAATAACTATTAACTAACTATTAATAACTGTTCTCATATTTCCAGGACACGACATCCCCAGAATTGATTTGATATTTTGAAACACCAATAGTAGCTTTTTCTCCATTCACATAATAAATCCAATATTTTTCATCATTTTTTACTCCGTTTATTTCTTCAATAAATTTTCCCATTCCAGAATAATTTTTTTCTTTAAAATCTATTTTGCTTTCTGTTTTAATTTTATCCATAAGATTATAGACTGTGCTATTTTCAGTTATATCTGTTTCGTATTTTGTGTCATTTATTAAAAGGGTAATTGTTTTTGCTTGTGTTTCAGTTGGGCTTATTTCATTTATTTTTTTACTTTCCTTTTGAGGAGTTCTATATATATAAATTAATACTAAACAAATTATTAGTAAAAATATTATCAATATTAGTTTTTTTGTTTTTTCTCTTCTTGTCATAAAAAAAATCCTGCTTTGGGCAGAATTTAAGTTCCTAAAAATATAGGAATATCCTGCTCGGGACTAATCCCAGTACTAGAGCAAAGCTCAGTACGGGACAAGCTAAAATGATTGATAATCGGACTTGTCCCCGACATAACGTCGTGGGCTTACCGTAGCGGCACTGTACTGGAATTTAACCAGTTTCCTCAATCACTTTTTTAAAATTGTTAAACGAACTTCTTTATTTTATTCTTTCTAAAATGTCTGTCAAATTTTGATGTGGATAAAAATAGTAAAATAAAAAAGCTCTTGCGTTCTGCAAGAGCTTTTAAAAGATTTTATTTAATAGATTAACTTTCGTAATGAAAACCGCGGAACTTGATGTCTTCTATTGAAGTTGGTGGTTCAGGTAATTTATTTAAAGTATTACTGAACTCAATAAAATCAAAAACCTTTTTTTGTTTTTTGGCTGATTTTGACTGAGGTTCATTAATTGATTTCTTTAAAGCCTCATAGTTTTTATCGAAATCTTCTTGAAGTTTTACTTTTTTTTCTTCTGTCATAATATTTAGTTTTTAAAGATTAAACAATTGATTTACAATTTAATGTTTAATGGAGAATACCCCAAACATATCCAATATAATCTTAGTATAAAACAATTGACAAGTCAAAGATTTTCAGTTAGTCTATAATTAGAAAGGTGTATAGTAATAATTCTTTAAAATTTTAAAAACATGAAAAATAAAAAGCAGAATCTTCCAGAAATTAAAAATGAATCTGAATATGATTCATCTGAACAAAGAAAACAGGATATTAAAAAATGGGTAGATTGTTTTAACAAAATACCCGGAATGTATGCGTTAAACATTAGTAATTTTAATCCCTCCTTTGGACATTTGATTAATATTAATGTACCTAGAAGCCACAGAGGATTTTTGACATATATTAAAGAAGGTCAGCTTCTTGGATCAAGCGGACTTTTTAATTTGAAAGAAAATTCTGAAATTATTTTTTCCCATGTAAAAGGAAAAGCTGATTCTACTTTTTCTATATGGAAAAAAGAATTTGAAAATTCTAATATTAGAACTTGGAGTGAAGTGTATGATTGGCTTGTTAAGTTAAGTAAAAAATATCAAAGTATTTAATTTTTTAAAAGCAGTATTTATTAAAAAAATACTGCTTTTTTATTTTGTAATTTTAAATTTTAGGAAATAAAAAAGCTATATGAAAATATAGCTTTAATGTTTGTGATAGTGGTAACTTAAACAAAAAATTTATTTTCTGAAAGATATTTTTCTTTCCATGTTTTAAATTCTGCTATATCGTTAGAAGAAGCGTGAGATACTCTTGTTGTGTATGTTTTTCCTTCACGTACAACTATAGCTTTTGTTTCAGTTTCACTTATGGCTTCAAATGTTAGTTTGGTTTTATTAATTAATGTTTCCATATTTAATGATTTTTAATTATTAAAAATTAAACCATTTTTTAAAAAAATCACGAATTCTGCTTTTGAATTTTTTTCTATATCTTTTATTTTTTGTTCTGTTTTTATTTAAATATCCATATCTAAATCTCATCATATATGAATCTTTCGAATAAGCGGGAACTACTTGATTAAGACATTTAGTCGCTTTTGATTTATCAACAATTGTGCCGATTAAACCAGTTGATTTTTCTATTGCCATATTTAGTTTTTTAAGAATGTTTAGGTTTATTATAGCATTTTATTTTTAATATTAAGATATCCACATAAATGTATATTATGTAAGAGTTTTTTGTGATACTCTTAAATATAAGGTGCATTTATAAATATCACTATTTTATATGGATACAACTAATCAAAACGTAAAAAATATTTTAGTTCAAAGAAGATATATTACTAGTGAAGATCTAAAAAAAGCAGAAAAGTTGGCAAAATCTAAAAATATATCAATTTTAGATTATCTAATAGAAAAAAAGATAATTAAAGAATATTTAGCAGGCGAGATTGTCGTTGAAGATATTTTATTACGTAAAAAATATGTTACTCCAGAAGATATTAAACAGGCTGAAAAGTTTTCTAGTGCTAATAATATATCTATCATTGAATGTTTATTAATTAAAGGTTTAATCAACAATAATATTTTAGGAGAAGCTATTGCAGAATGGTTCGGTGTTTCTTATTTTGATCTTAGTTCAAATCCAGCAACAGCTGAACAAGTATTAAGAATCCCAGAAGAAATTGCCAAGAAATACAGAGCTGTATTTTTAAAAGAAGATAATAAAAATATTTTTATAACCACTGATGTGCCAAAAGATTTGAAAAATCATATATCTGTTTTAGAAAAATTTTTTGAAACTAAAAAAGTTATTAAATTATATTATTCTCTTTCAGAAGATATTGATAAATCATTTAAAAATTATAATAGATCACTGAAGGCTCGTTTTATTGAAATAATAAATTCTGGTAGAGGAATTGCACCAGAAATAATTGAAGAAATATTTAATGATGCTTTGCAATATTTAAGTTCTGATATTCATTTTGAACCGCAAGAGAATGAAGTTATTGTACGTTTTAGAATTGATGGTATTTTGCAAGAAGTTGGACGTTTTGCAAAAAAATATTATGAAAATGTTTTAAATAGAATTAAAGTACAAGCATATCTGCGCACAGATGAGCATTTTTCCGCTCAAGACGGAGCGATACGATATGTTAAAAATAATGTGACGATTAATATGAGAGTTTCAATATTGCCAACACTTGATGGTGAAAAAATAGCTGTCCGTATACTTTCAGAAAATATTAGAAGTTTTTCACTTAGTGACATTGGACTTTCTCAAGATCATCAAGCAATTATTGGAGAGGCGTCAAAAAAACCATTTGGAATGATTGTTGTAACAGGGCCTACAGGTTCTGGTAAGACGACTACAGCTTATTCTATATTAAAAGTTTTGAATAATTCTGGAGTAAATATTACAACAATAGAAGATCCAGTTGAATATAAAATTCCAGGTATAAATCAAGTTCAAGTTAACCCACAAACTAACCTTACTTTTGCTAAAGGTTTGCAGTCTATAGTAAGACAAGACCCAAATATTATATTAGTTGGGGAAATACGTGATGAAGATACTGCTCAAATTGCAATAGGAGCTGCTTTAACAGGACACTTACTTCTTTCAACATTTCATTCCAATGATGCTGCGACAGCCATACCAAGGTTTATAGATATGGGTATTAGTCCATTTCTTCTAGCTTCTACCCTTGAATTGATTATTTCACAACGTTTAGTTCAAAAGATTTGTGATAATTGTAAAGTTGAAGATGAATTAAAAAATTATAATATAAATAAATTTTTTACAGATGAATATTTAGAAAAGGAAATGGTTTTATATAAAGGTGCAGGTTGTAAGTCTTGTAATAATACAGGATATAAAGGTAGAACAGCGCTTTTTGAATTTTTGCATATAACACCAGAAGTTCACGATCTTATTTTAAAAAATCCTTCAGCAAAGCAAATTTGGGATTTGGCAAAAACACAAGGCGCAAAAAATTTATTTCAAGATGGTTTAGAAAAAGTAAAAGCCGGCATAACCACGCTTGAAGAATTATTAAGAGTTGCATCTCCTATTCATACTCAAAATATTTATGATAAAAAATAAAAAAATAAATCGTAAAAAAATCAATTTTGATTTTTTGCCAAATATCTCGGCTAGTGAAGAAAAAAGTTATATTGTTGAAAATTTAGCAATGCTTATTAATGCTGGTGTTGGCATAGGTGAATCTTTAGAAATTATAGCTAGTGGTCTTCGTTCAAGAAAAACAAAAAATATTATTTTAAATATAAAGGAAGAAGTAGAAGAAGGAATGCCACTTTGGCAAGCATTAAAAAATACAAAATTTTTTAATGCTTCAATAATATCTCTAATAAAAATAGGAGAACAATCGGGGCAACTTGGGTCTAATTTGTCTGCAATAGCAATACAACAGCAAAAAGATAAAATATCTTTGTCCAGATTGCAAAGTGCAATGGCGTATCCTGTTTTAGTGTTATCAATTACACTTATAATTGCAGTTGGAATTTTTTGGTTTGTAATACCTAAATTAGTGCCTATTTTTACTCAACTCAATGTTAAATTACCTCTTATAACTAAAATTTTTATTAGCCTTAGCAGTTTTTTAGTAAATTATGGTTTGATTTTTGTTCCAATTCTTTTGTTTTTTTTATTTTTAATTATTTTTTTTATTTTTTATTATTCAAAGACAAAATTTATCGGTCAGGCATTTTTATTTTCTATTCCAGGTGTTAAAAAATTAATTAGAGAAGTTGAAATTTCAAGATTTGGTTATATTTTAGGGAATCTTTTGAGTTCTGGCATACCGCTTCACGATTCGCTTTCAGCACTCTCTGATTCTACTAGACTTTTAAATTACAAAAAATTATACGAGAATTTAAAAAATAATATTGAAGAAGGATATTCGTTTCAAAAATCTTTTGCGCTTTTTAAAAATACAAATAAATTAATTCCATCTGCAATTACTCAAATGATTATAGTAGGTGAGCAATCTGGCAATTTGTCGGGAGTTTTAAAAAATATTGGAGAAGTTTTTGAAAAGAAATCTGATAACACAGTTAAGAATTTAACAGTTGCGCTTGAGCCAATTCTTTTGATTTTCGTATGGTTTGGAGTTTTATCTGTTGCTTTATCTGTTATTTTGCCAATCTATGGTTTAATCGGAGGAATGAATAATCAAATTAGGTGAAAATAAAAAATTATGAATAAAAAATTTTTAAATGGCTTTACGTTAATTGAAGTTGTTTTATCAATGGCAATTGTTGTTTTAATTTTTGGCATAGCTGCGCCGGTTTATCAGGATTATCAGATTCGCAATGGTATGGATACGGGAGTTAATACAATTGTTGAAAATTTAAGAAGAGCGCAAGTGTTGTCCATGGCTGTTGATGGAGATTCTAATTGGGGAGTTATTATTTTAAATAATCAAATAACTTTATTTAAAGGAATAAACTTTGCCACTCGTGATACTGCTTTTGATGAAGTGTCAGATATATTATCAATAATTTCTCCTTCTGGTTTAGATGAAATTGTTTTTTCAAAATTAAACGGTTTACCAAATACTACAGGTGTTATTAATTTATCAGCTTCTAGTAATACTCGCACAATAACAATAAATGAAAAAGGTATACTTACATATTAATAAAAGAATTTCTGGTTTTAGTTTAATTGAAGTATTGCTTACTGTAGCTATTTTTTCTATGTTTATAGTCGCATTACTTGGAGTTTTAAGTATTGGAGAAGAATCTTCAAGTTTAGGTGGAAAACGCACTCAGGCAGTATTTCTTGCCGAAGAAGGGCTTGAAGCACTTAGAAACATAAGAGACGAAAATTTTACTAATTTAGTAGATGGACCTTATGGTCTTGTGAAAGCAGGGAATCAGTGGGATTTTTCCGCATTGCCTGATGTTACTGATATTTTTACCAGAACTATAAATATTTCAACTGTTGATGCGAATACTAAATTAATAATATCCACAGTTCTATGGCAACAAAATTTACAAAGAAATGGCAACGTTGTTTTAACTACTTATTTAACTAATTGGAAACCATTTTAATTTATGAAAAAAAACTTTAAAAATAATAATGGGTATACCTTAATAGAGCTTATGTTATATATTAGTTTGGCTGTTGGAATGCTTCTTGTAATATCGATAGCTCTT
This sequence comes from Minisyncoccota bacterium, assembly GCA_041666045.1. Classification (GTDB taxonomy): domain Bacteria; phylum Patescibacteriota; class Minisyncoccia; order Phycocordibacterales; family UBA9973; genus UBA9973. The sequence goes on along the minus strand of JBAYHR010000004.1, from coordinate 11,766 downwards.
TCTACTTTTTTTGATTCCAGAATTAAAAATCAAACTATATTAGAAGTGGATCAAGAGGGTATGCAAGTAATGCAAATAATTACTCAAACTATACGTAATGCAAATAGTGTTAATTTTCCAATATTTGGAACAAATGATACTTCGTTATCTCTTAGCGTTATTAATCCAGCATTGGATCCAACAGTTTTTGCTTTATTAGGTAATGAGATAAATATTGCAGAAGGTCTTAATCCAGCAGTGTCTTTAACCAATAATTTGCGAGTTATTGCTTCTGGACTTTTGTTTGAGAACTTATCACGTAACCTAACACCAAATACAATTGGCATTTCATTTACATTGTCACACATAAATCCAAGCGGTAGGAATGAATATAATTATTCACGAACTTTTTATGGAAGCGCAAGCTTGCGACATTAATTTTATGAATCAAAATAAAAAATTTTTTAATAAGAAGAAAGGATTTGTAACAATGTTTAGTGTGCTTATTTTTGGCACAGTTGCTTTAGCTATTGCCAGTTCCGTTTTATTACTAGGTCTTGGCGCTTCAAAAACAGGTTTTGTTATTGAGGAATCTGCAAAAGCAAAATCATTGGCAAATTTATGTGCAGAAGCATCTTTACAAGAAATCAGAAATTTAACATCATTTGTTGGCACTAATACAATTAGTGTTGGATCAAATTCTTGCACTTATACAGTTGTTGATAATGGAGTAGAAAATAGAACAATTAATGTAGATGGTGTTGTAGGAACAGTTGTACGAAAAATTTTAATTACTATTGATCAAATAAATCCATCAATTAATATAACTTCTTGGCAAGAAGTTTTGTAAAAATTAGAGTTATCCACTTTATCCCCATAAAAAATTTGTAGATTGATAATCTGATTGTTATCATTATATTATTATAAGGTCTATAATTTATTATTAGTTTTTTAATAAAAAAAAATATATGAAAATGTTTAATTTGTTCAAAAATAAGTTTAAGCAACAAAAAGGTTTTACTCTTCTAGAAGTTTTGTTAGTTATTGCAATGATAGCCATTTTAGCAGCAATAGTTATTATCGCTATCAATCCTGCAAAGCAATTAGCTGAATCAAGAAATGCTCAAAGAAGAAGTGATGTTAATACTATCTTGAATGCAGTTTATCAATATACCATAGATAATGGTGGTGTTCTTCCAACAGAACTTCCAGCAATTGGTGTTGCCGTAGGAGAAATTTGTTGGACTCCCGCAACAGCAGATGCTACTTGTGTAGCAAATTCCTTTACTAATCTTTCTGTATTAACTGATTTGGAAAAATATATAACTGCTATTCCAAAAGATCCTTCTTGGGCTGTTGGTGATATTGGTGTTGGATATACAATTTTAAAAACAGCTAATGATAGAATCACAGTAGCTGCTCCTGATGCTGAGCTTTTGGCAACTATTTCTGTTACTAGATAAATATATATCTAAAATAAAAAAATCCTTACTGACGTAAGGATTTTTTTATTTTGTATCTTTGAGAGTGAAGCTTGAATATAAACCCAATGTCATTATTAATCCAAGAAAAATAAATATAGAATTAAAAGGAAAGAAAATTAAAAAAGGTGTGGCAATAAGTGGAGCTATGATATAGGCAGTAGGGGATGCATTACGGAAAAAGCTTATAATATCAGCGTCACGAGCGGTAATTTGTTTGAAAAAATAACTTTCGTTCATTACTTCAATAATAGATGCTCCTACTCTTGTTGCAAAAAGTATTATTCCCCAAATGAGTATGCTTTTACTATTTATAAATGCTAAAGATACAGTAGCAATAATTATTATGATAAAACCTAATTTTAATAATTTTTTTTCACCAATTTTATCAGAAAGTCTACCGAGTGGTAATTGTAAAATAACAAAAGGCAAAAGCATTATCGTAAAAATAATACCAATTTTACTCCACCCGAAACCCATATTTTGATTAAGATAAATCGGTGTATAAATCACCATCCAAACATAAAAAAATTGTAAAAGAAAATTTGAAGCATATATTTTGCTTATGTGTTTATTTTGCAGAATTTTTAAGATAGTTTCTTTAACAGGAATTTTTTTATAAATAGGATCTTCAAATTTTTTAAGTTTAAAACGAATAATAAGTAAAACAGCTATAACAAAAAAGAAAGAGATAGCATACAATCCATTGTAAGAAATTTTACTGGCAAAGAATCCCATAGCAAGCTGGGCTATTACCCAAGCTGAATTAAGAACTGTTAAAAATATTCCTCTAATATTGCCTGTGGCTTTTTTAGCTGAAAAATCTTCAACAAAAATATCAATAGAAGCTATTATTAGATTAATGGTGCTTAAATAAATTATAAAAATTAGAATAATAAATGTTTTATTATTTAATGTTGAAAGAAGAAAAAGAGAAATAATATTGATAAATAAAAAAAAAGAAATAGTGTGGTAGTTGCCAAATCTTTTTAGTATTTTAGGCATTTCAAGAAGAGCTAAGATGGCTATTAAAGAAGTTATTGTATATATTAGGCCAACAAATTTTGGATTAATAAAAGTCCCCAAAAAACTGGAATTAATATAGCTTGTTAAGGCCATATGAATAGAAAAAAGAAACGTTGTCGCATATAGTATACGCAAAGTTTTCTTGGGATTTAGCATCTTTATATTATATATATTTTAAACACTTAATACTACTGGTATAACTAAAGGCCTTTTTGCAGTTTTTTGATATAGAAATTTTGAAACAGTTTCACCTAAACTATTTTTTATATAATCAAAATCAATAGGATTCATTTTAATGGTTGCGTCTTCAACTCCTTTTTTTATAATTATTCTAACTTGGCGCAAGAGTTCTTGATTTTCTTTTAGATATATAAATCCACGTGAAATAAGATCTGGAGATTTTTTTAATTTTCCAGTATTTTGATCCACTAATGTTATTATCACGAACATTCCATCTTGCGCAAGCATTTGTCTATCTCTTATAACAACATCTTGGATATCGCTCACAGCAAGTCCATCCACCATCATTGGGGCTGAAGGCGCTTTTTCCTTACGCATTATTATTTTTTGTCCATCTTGAGATATTTCAATAATTGAACCATTGTCAGGAACAATTACATTTTCTTCAGACATTCCTAAATCCATAGCAAGTTCTTTATGAAGTTCTAGCATAAAATGGTTTCCGTGTATTGGGATAAAAAATTTTGGGTGAGTTTTTCTGTGTAGCCACTTAATATCTTCTTTGTTTCCGTGTCCTGTTGCGTGCACGAAATCTTCTCCAGGAGTTCGAAAACTTATAATTTTTACACCTTGTCTTGATAAATTATCTTTTATTTTTTGCACAGCTCTTTCATTTCCTGGAACGATAGATGCGGAAAGGATTATAGTATCTCCTTTTTTTATAGCGAATTTTTTGTGAGATTTATTTGCAGCGCGTGAAAGTGCAGCAAATTCTTCACCTTGAGCCCCAGTCATAAGAATTACCATTTTATTTGGAGGGTAATTATTTGCTTCTTCAATTGGAATTATCGTATCTTTTTTAGGTTTAAAATAATTTGCTTCAATTGCTACGTCTATATTTGTTTTCATTGAGCGTCCGTCTATAGCTATTTTTTTACCTAATGCTTCTGCAACTTTAATGATGTGAGTTAAGCGAGTAATAGATGAAGAAAATGCCGCAATTATAATTCTACCATTTACTTTTTTTATTAAATTTTCAAGTCCTTGATGAACTTTTATTTCAGGCAATGAAAATCCTTCATTTTCAACATTTGTAGAATCAGTCATTAAAAGAAGAACTTTTGCTTTGTCAAAAATTGAATATTCCTTTTCCTCTTCTTGTGACACTATGCCGTCCACTTGATCCAATTTATAATCTCCAGGGGTAACTATCCATCCGTTATTAGTTTCTATAATTATACCCATTGAGTCTGGTATTGTATGTGTGACACCAAAAAATCTAACTTTTATTTTTCCGCACGTTATTGTTTCATCTTTTTCTACAACTATTGCTTTCATTGCTGGTAAATGAGGAAATTCAGCTTGACGTTTTTTCATTAAAAGTACAGAAATATTACGAGAATATACTGGTGGATTTCCAATACGAGATAAAACAACAGGTACACCGCCGATATGGTCTAAGTGTCCGTGTGTTATAAATAAACCGCGTATCTTATCTTTATGTTCTTCAAGATAAGTAGTATTTGGTATTACATAATCTACTCCAGGTGTTTCTTCGTTGGAGAAATGCATACCAGCATCTATCACAATAATATCATTGCCAATCTCTATGGCTGTCATATTTTTTCCAACTTCTTCTACTCCACCTAATGGAATGATACGTATTTTTCCTTCTTCTATATTTGAAATTTTATTTTCATTTTGATTATTTGAATTAAAAGGACGGCTTCCTCTTCTATTTTGTCCTTTCCCAAATTTGGAATACTGGTAAGTGGAACTTTTTATAAGTTTTTTCTTTTCTTGGCTTTTATGTTCTATACCAGAATAGCCAGAGTTGTATGGTTTAGTAGGTGTTTTATTTTCTTTTTTATTTTCAATACTGACTGAGCTGAAAGATAGTCTAGTTTTTTTTCTTATCATTTTTTTTTAATTAGTTTAGTTATTTTTAATAGAGTAATTTATTTAGAAAATATTTTCCAAACATTATCTTTTTGAGTATACCATAAATATGAATTTAAAAATCTATCTGAAGGAGATGTAATATGATTTATAGAAAGTCCTCCAAGATTTTTTGATACTATATATAAAAAATTAGGACTATACAAAAAAACTGCTGGCATATCTTTTTTAATTTCATCTTCAAATTGAGCATATTTTTTAATTCTAGATTTCTCATCTATTATCGTAAATGCATCTTCTAAGATTTTATCTACTTTTGAATTTGTATACATAGCAACATTTAATCCGGGATCATTTCTCTGTGATGAATGCCAAAATGCAAATAGATCAGATTCGTGATTTATTATTTGTCCAAATAATAGCGCGTCATATTTGCGTGGTCGTATAACTCCTTGGTTTAAGTTTCCAATTTCAAAAGTTTTTATATCAACTTTCATTCCTATGCTTTCTAAATCTTGTTTTATCAATTCTGCAGATTTTGAAAGTTCTGGAGCATTTCCTGTTGAAATAGAAAATTCTATATTTGTTGTTGATTTAGTTTTCTTTTTTTTATCACTTATTGTTTTTTCTAAAAATCCATCAGAGTTTTTCTTCCATCCATCTTTTGTTAATATCTCTTGTGCTTTTTTTAATTTTTCTTCGTGTGAAGAATTATTTTCTGTACTTAGTTTTTGGTATTCAATCATATTTGGTGGTATTGGTTCATCAATCGCAACTCCATATCCTTCTAAAACCTCATTTACGATTTTATCTTTATCTATTGCTTGATCAATAGCTTCTATAATATGTTTATCTGTAAATATTTGAGCTTGATTTTGATTAAAGAAAAGTCCAAATACCCTCGGTAGAACTGAAGATTCTATACGATATTTTTTTTCTTTTAAAATTTTTGTATTAGCTGGAGTCATAGAACTTATTTGGTCTACTTCTCCTTTTTCAAGCGCAGAAATAAGATCATTTTCATTAGGATAAAAACGCAAAGTTATTTGTTTAAGATAAGGGTAGCCTAATATAAATTTTTTAAATGATTTTAAATCATAATAATTAATAAGTCCTGATGATTGTTTGTTTACATTTGCAACTTGAAATGGTCCGGATCCAATTGGATTTGTGTTAGCATCATTAAGTTCAATAGGGGAACCATTCCATATGTGTGCTGGCATTATGCCAAACGTTGTATTTTCTAAAAATGATGCATATGGTTGTTTCAAATTAAATTTTATAGTTTTATCGTCAATTTTTTCAACATTTACACCTTCCCAGTTTGCTTTATATGGGCTTTTAATTATTGGATCTTTAACTTCATTTATAGTGAATAAAATATCTTCAATTGTTACAGGTTTACTGTTTTGAAAATATATTTTGTTTTTTAAAGTGAAAGTATAAGATAATCCATCTTTTGACATTTCATATTTTTCGGCTAAATCCGGAATTAAAGTGCCATCTGTGTTTTTTCTCATAAGACCTGAATAAACGAGTGATACCAAATCTTGATCAGCATCAGATAGAGCAAGTATTGGATTAATAAAGCGTGGTGTTCCTATGATTCCTTCAGAAATAGAACCTCCACGCATGGGAACGCCCGTCATAAAAGATTTATTAATACTTTCAAGTATTATTAGTGTGCTTACAAATAAAACGACAGCAAGTCCTAAAAATATAAACCATTCTTTTTTTGAAAACGAAAAAATAGCCGATCTAACTTCGTTTTTTGATGGCAATTTTAAATTGCGTATATTTTTGTATGGATTTTCCATAAAAAGAAAAAAGTACTTAAATGTAAGTTACAGTAGAATTTAGCTATTAGCTTTTATTATTATAACGATAAAAGCAGACAAGGCAAAAAGAATTCCACAAACTATTGATAAGTAAAAAAGAAATTTTTCAAAACCTCTACGTGTATGATGGAAAGATCCATCACTTCCTCCTCCTAATGCGCCACCAACACCTGCGCCAGTTTGCTGGAGTAAGATTGCTAATACTAATACTATTGAAAGGATTATCTGCACATAAGGCAGTATTTTTGCGACTAATTGCATTTGGCTATTATTGCATATAATAGCTCAAAAGGCAATATATTATTTATATTGTATTTTTTATGAATTATTTTGTATAATAAATGGTATGAAAAATGAAAATAGTGTTTTAGGTTTGTTTCAAAAATTATTCTTTAACTTTAATGCTCGTCAGATGAAAGACGCTACTTTGGCATTTAAAAAACATCTTGATGGTGGTGGAAAAATGTTAGTGGCAATGGGTGGAGCTATGTCTTCAGCTCAAATGGGTGTGACTTTGGCACCTATGATAAAGGAAGAAAAAATCCACGCTATCTCTTGCACCGGTGCAAATTTGGAAGAATCAGTATTTAGACTTGTTGCACACAATAGTTATAAAGATTATCCAGATTATAGATATTTTACAAAAGAAGATGATGAGAAAATTTTAAATAGAGGAGAACGCAGAGTGACTGACACTTCCATTCCAGAAGAAGAAGCTTTTCGGGTAGTTGAACCTATTATATTAAAGAGATGGAAGGAAGCAGAAGCGAAAGGTGAGAGATATTTTCCACATGAATATTTTTATCAAATACTTTTATCAGATGAATTGAAAGGGAAATATGAAGGAAATCCTGAACATTGTTGGCTTTTAGAAGCAGCAAAGAAAAATTTACCTATCGTTGTGCCAGGTTGGGAAGATTCAACCTTAGGGAATATTTTTGCTGGATATTGTAAGGCTGGGGAAGTGAGTCCAACAGTTATGAAGACTGGAGTTGAATATATGATGTATCTTTATGACAGATATACAGAACTTGCAAAAGATGGACCAGGTTTAGGATTTTTCCAAATTGGTGGAGGAATCTCAGGAGACTTTCCGATTTGTGTAGTGCCTTCAATTAAATATGATTTAAAAAAAGAAGTTCGCCCTTGGGGTTATTTCTGTCAGATTTCCGATTCCACAACTTCCTATGGCTCCTATTCCGGAGCTACTCCAAATGAAAAAATCACTTGGGACAAACTTACTAAACACACTCCAATGTTCGTCATTGAATCCGATGCGACAATTGTAGTGCCGTTAATGTTTGAAGCTATTTTGGATAGATATAATATTATAGAGAAATAAAAAATTAATAAAATAATTTTATGACCATTCCTAAATATTTAAGAATAATACTTTATATTACAACAATTATTTTCGCTCTATATATATTAGGCAGTTTAAACGACTGGCAAAGAATTATTTCTTTATCACTTCTTCTTATATGTCTTGCTATTAAGCCAGATAAAACAAAATTTTGTGGTGAATTTGGTTGTCAAAATTATATAGACGAAAAAGAGATATATCAAAAATTTAATGGTCGTTGCGGTGCTCATTTTGATGAACATTACCATAAAATTCATACAGAGAAAGATACATACAATGTGAAATGTCGTTGCGATATATATTATTGCGACAAGTGTCTATCTGGTAATTGTAAAGATGAAGATTGTCCAGTGCATACTCAAAAATTGAAAAAAAATTGGCATACTCGTGACGATTTATAAAATATTAAAAAATTTATCCACAACCATTTTATTGAAGCTGACGAAATGGTATTATTAAATTTATGACTCAAAATGAAGCGCTTAATATTTTAAAAACTGGCGCGAATGTTTTTTTAACTGGCGAGCCTGGAGCTGGTAAAACTCATACAATAAATCAATTTGTTTCATATTTACGAGAACATGAAATAGAGCCTGCAATTACAGCGTCTACTGGTATAGCTGCTACTCATATTGGTGGTATGACGATACACTCTTGGAGTGGAATTGGGATAAAAGAAAGTTTGACTAAATATGATTTAGATAAAATCGCTTCGAGTGAATATGTAAATAGGCGGGTGCGAAGAACGAAAGTTTTAATTATTGATGAAATTTCAATGTTGCGTGCAGAAACTCTTTCTATGGTGGATGCAGTTTGTCGAGAAATAAAACAAAACAGTGAATCATTTGGCGGAATACAAGTAATTTTAGTTGGAGATTTTTTTCAACTTCCACCTATTGAGAAAAATTATTCTGAACAAAAACAAGTAAAATTGATACAAGAAAGAAAAGCGCGTTTTGCTTATGAATCTGAAGCTTGGAGAAGGTTAGCTCCTGTTACTTGTTATTTAACTGAACAGCATCGTCAAGATGATGTGGATTTTCTCTCAGTGCTTTCTGCAATACGTCATGGAACAGTAGAAGATTCTCATTTGAAACATATTCGTTCTCGTCAGAACGCTCGTGATAAATTTCCAGAAAATATTACAAAACTTTTTTCGCATAATGTTGACGTGGATCAGGTAAATGAAGAAATGCTTTCTAAAATAGAAGGAGAGTTTAAAGAATTTGAAATGATTTCAGCTGGGAAAGATTTTTTAGTTTCAGCTTTGAAAAAAGGATGCCTTTCTCCGGAAAAATTGATACTTAAAAAGAATGCTGTGGTGATGTGCACTAAAAATAATCCGAAAGAAAAATTTGTGAATGGCACGCTCGGTGTTGTGGAAGATTTCGAATCTTTTTCTGGTAATCCAATTATCAAAACAAAAAATGGTAGAAAAATAGAAATCACTCCAATGGATTGGTCTGTAGAAGAAAATGGAAAAATAAAAGCAAAAATTACTCAAATTCCACTCCGTTTAGCTTGGGCGATAACTGTGCACAAAAGTCAGGGTATGAGTATGGATGCGGCGGTTATGGATTTATCGGATGTGTTTGAATTTGGGCAAGGCTATGTGGCGCTTTCTAGAGTTAGGCGTCTTTCTGGGCTTTATCTTCTTGGTATAAATGATCACGCGCTTAAAGTGCATCCACAAATTTTAGAGCAAGATAATGTTTTTAGAACCGCATCTGTTCAAGCGCAAAAAACTTTTGGTGAAATCTCTGTTGATGAATTAAAAAAGATGCATAAAAATTTTGTTATAGCTTTGAATGGAAAATGGAAAGAGAATTTGCCTCGCCAAGGCGAGGCAAATTCGTCTAAAGCCCCAAGTCCTTTGGAAAAAATTCGCGCAAAATATAAAAATGCTTATAGACCGTGGAGTAAAGAAGAAGAAGGTAAACTTATTCAAAATTTTAAAAGTGGAATATTAATAAAAGAACTTTCAGAAATTTTTGGTAGGCAAACAGGAGGAATAAAATCTAGACTTATTAAACTCGGATTGATTTCAGAATAAATAAAATTATGAAACGCATTTTAAAAATTTTAATACTTCCTATTATTCTTGGGTTGATAGTGTATCAATTTTGGCCAACATTGAGTGTACGGTTTTTGCCTATTTTAAATAATCTAAAAAATAATTTCAGTGCAGTTTTTGTAAAACAAATTTCTTGTGTAGAACCGATATTTTATAATCTTGGAATTTTTGATACTAAATTTAATATTTCTAAAAATTATTTTCTTAGTGCCCTTGTAGACGCAGAAGCTATTTGGGAGAAACCTTTTGGCAAAGATCTTTTTACTTATGCGCCTACAGATTCTGTGCAGGATACTTTGAAAATTAATTTAATTTATGATTATCGCCAACAGGCAACGAGTAAACTTGCAAGTCTTGGAATTACAGTAAAAGACAATAGAGCTTCATATGATATGCTTAAATCTAAATTTACGGCGTTAAAAGCAAAATACGATACAGAGCAAAATGCTTTTAATGTGCGAGTAGAAGCTTTTAATCAAAAACAGCAAACATACGAAGAAGAGGTAAAATTTTGGAATAAAAAAGATGGGGCACCACAAAAAGAATATGACACACTTCAAACTACTCGTTTGGCATTAGAAAATGAGGCAAAAGAATTACAGGTGACGCAAACACATCTTAATGAAATGGTTGAGGAAATTAATGCATTTGTTGTTGCCTTGAATCGTTTGATAACTTCACTTAATCTTTCTGTTGATAAATATAATACGACGAATGTTTCGCTCGGAGAATCATTTGAAGAAGGAGTATATTCTAGTGATGGGTTAAAAAGAGAAATAGATATTTACGAATTTAGTAGTCGGGAAAAACTTGTGCGTGTATTAGCACACGAGCTTGGACATGCCTTAGATTTAGGTCACGTGGATGATCCGAAAGCTATAATGTACGAATTTAATCAAGGTAACAATATGATTCTCACTAATATGGATCTGGTAGAACTCAAAATTAAATGTGAAGTGAAATAGATGGTTATTAATAAAGATTAGGTTTATAATTAATATATTATTAATTCATTAACTAATTTATTTATATGCTTACAATAATTGCATTTGCCTTATTATTTTTGTGGATTTTAGGTTTTATTGGTTTTCATATTTTAGGAGGATTCATTCATATACTTTTAGTTGTAGCTGTTATTTTATTTTTGATTCGCGTTATTCGTGGAAAGAATCCATTAAAATAAATTTTTTAAATACCCTTTAAAAGAAAGGGTATTTTGGTATAAATTTTTCCTTGACTTCAGTTTTGCTTTCATATATACTCTTTCAAGCGTCTATCTTTTGGATATGGCGTTTTTGTTTCAGAATCTTTGACAAGTTAATAACTTGAGAACCCCAGCTTAGGAGCTGGGAGCAAGTCTCAATATGTTTTTTTGAGTAAATAAAAATAATTTACGAGCTAGGAACAAAGAGATTTTTCACAGGCAGTCTTGTTTGGAAAATCTTAAATACAAAAATCATTGCTGTTTTTTGTTTTGTTTCGTTCTAACTTTTAGTTAGAGTTTGATCCTAGCTCAGGATGAACGCTGGCGGCGTGGATAAGGCATGCAAGTCGAACGGACTTTTCATATTCGATGATGAGATTATATCAAGTCAAAGGTCGTGAAAAGTTAGTGGCGAACGAGGTAGTAATACGCAGGAACTTCCCCCAAAGTCGTGAATAATTCGGAGAAATCCGAACTAATACGCGATGGTCTCGCAAGAGTAAAGATTTATCGCTTTGGGAAAGGCCTGTGCAATATCAGCTAGTTGGTGAGGTAATGGCTCACCAAGGCTATGACGTTTAGGGGGAGTGAGAGCTTGGCCCCCACCGATGGTACTGAGACACGGACCATACACCTACGGGTGGCTGCAGTCGAGAATCTTCCACAATGGACGAAAGTCTGATGGAGCGACGCCGCGTGATTGATGAAGTCCCTTTGGGACG
>JBAYHR010000003.1:0-93009 GCA_041666045.1 Minisyncoccota bacterium | reverse complement strand
TGGTGATAATGTACCACTCCCACCTATTTCTTTAACTGGACTTTCAGCTAACACTGCATATATTTATACACTTGTAGTTACTGATGGACCTAATCTTCCTACACAAAATATTTCTTTTACAACTGTTTCAGCTCCTTCCACTACACCAACATTAGATTCCCTATCTCCAACAAGTGGAACTCAAGGACAAACTTTGGATGTTGCATTAACTGGAACAAATTTCGCAAGTGGAGCTACTTCTGATTTCGGATCAGACATCACAATCAACTCAACAACTTTTAACAGCGCAACTTCTCTTACTGCTAATATAACAATATCAGGAAGCGCAACTACTGGTGCACGTAACGTAATAGTAACAAGTGGAGGACAAACAACTGGTTCTCAAACTTTCACAGTAAATTCATCTGGTGGTAACGGAAATGGAAATAATGGAGGAGGAGGTGGTAGTGGAAGTGGTAGTGGAAGTGGAAGCACATCATATAACACACCTCTAGTTATTACTCAAAATGGAACTAATATAACAATAAATTCATCTACATTAAATGGTTCAGTTAATCCAAATGGATATGCGACAACTGGATGGTTTGAATATGGAACTTCTGCAACTTCATTAGGAGTTTCCAATGGATTAGAAACAGCTCATATATCTTTAGGTTTAAGCAATGTAGCAACTGCATTATCACAAAATTTAACTAATCTATCTTCTGATACAACTTACTATTTCCGAGCAGTTGCCAACAACACTTATGGCACAATTAAGGGAAATATATTTTCTTTGAAAACAGAAGGAACAGTTATTATTCCTACCACAACTCCAATACCAAGTGTCTCAATAACTACAGTTCAAGCAATAAATAAAACTTCAATCTCCGCAAAGTTAAATGGAATATTTGTAAATCAAACTGGCACAAACGCAGAAGGTTATTTCCAATATGGAAAAATTTCTTCTTTAGGAAAAACAACTGCTATAAAAAACCTAGGTTTAGTTTCTTCTACAAGTTTCTCGCAAATAATCACAAATCTTGATCCAAACACAATATATTTCTTCCGAGCTGTCGCAAAAAATCAAGGAACAATTTACAATGGAAATATTCTTGTGTTTAAAACTCTTAAAGAAACTGTTATCATTCCTACTCTAGCAGAAAATGTAAATGAAAATATAATTGTAAATTCTCTAGAAAGTTCTCTTGTGGAAGATCAAATTGATTATTCAAATATGACAACAGCAGAATTTACAATTACCAATGAAAAAGAAAATGTATTAATTGGAGATGAAATTAATTATATTGTTAAATTAAAAAATATAACTTCTAAAGATCTTGAAAATATAAAAATCATAGTCCAATTACCAGAAGAAGTTGATTTTATAGAATCTAATTTAGGAACAAAAGGAGATGATAATACAGTTATATTTGAAACTAAAAACTTAGTTCCTAATCAAATAGGTTCTATAACAATTAAAGGTACTGTAAATTCAAATGCCCCACTTAATAAAATTCTTGTTACAACTGCAATGATGTCTTATGGTATCGCTGGCACAACTTTAACTAAAGATGAAATAGCGTATGCTACAAATAATATAATTGAGAAATCAACTGGACTTGAAGCAAACCCATTATTCAGCATAGCTTCCCTTCCTTATCTTTTAGGATATTTTGCGCTATTGCTTGTAATAATGGCACTCGTAATTATTGGAAGAAAAATATATATAAAAAATAAATTAAACAAAAATACAAAAATAATAACTGATCATATCAACAACTTATAAAAAATAAAAAACTCGCTTTTAAACGAGTTTTTTATTTTAGTGAAAATTTTATTTATTCTTTCGTTTGTTTGTTTTCTTTGAAAGCATAGCTTTCTTTATTTCAAGTCTCTTTTTTGTTTTATGAGAATGTCTTGATTTTTTCTTTGGACTAAGTGTTGTTCCTCTTTTTGCCATAAAATTACTATATAAATTATTAATAAGATATCTCTATTATACTTTAAATTAATAAAAATATCTAGCTACATTAAAGTACTTATTTCTAAGTAATTCAATTAAAAAAATTATTTTTCTTCTTCAATTAAAACTGAATTCTGATAGATTAAATCAAAAGCATTCAACACTTCTTCATTTTTACTGTTTGTATAGAAAGGTATTTGAATTTTATTTTTTAAACATTTATTTTTTGAATATTTTAAAACACTAGAACACTTTACAAAAGCTCCACCAATAAAAATCACATCCTCCACATCACCAGTTGGCGATGTTATTTTAATACCTGAAACCAGCCCATCAGTATTTATTTCTTCGGTAAGTTGCCAATCACTTGGATAATGCGTATTTATTTTCCCCGGCCAGAAGTAATTTTTCCAAGTTGCAGTATCTTGTGAAAAAAGTGGTTTTGATTTAACAGTTGCAGTTGCTAAAACTTGTGTATCTGAATTTTGTGCATCTTGATTAAGAGTATCTTTTGATCCTTTTTTTAACAGCAAAAAAGTAGTAATTGCGCCAGCCAAGATAACAATGCCACTAATAATTAAAATCATTTTTCTAAAGTCTCTTTTATTTTCTAACTGATCAAAATCTTCCATTTTTATATTATATCAATAATATAATTTTTAATCCAGTAAAAAGTAAAAAACTTAGGCATTACTACCAGCAATATATCCAGTAGTCCAACAGAGTTGCAGAGAAAATCCCCCACTTGGACGATTTATGTGAAGTAAATCTCCAGTTATAAAAAGATTTTTAAAAATTTTAGATTTCATAGTTTTCATATCTATTTCAGTTAAATCAACCCCACCATCAACAACTATGGCTCTATCAAGCCCCATAAGTCCTGTTATAACTACAGGTAAAGATTTTAAAATAATAATTAAATTCTTGCGAGTTTCTTTTTTTATGCTATTAACTTTTATGTCAGGATCCACATTTTTTAAAAGTGACAAAATTGCCCCTGTTGTTCCATGAGGTACAATTTTATCTAAAACATTTTTCAACATTTTATTTTTATTTTCATCAAAAACTTTTATTATTTTTTTCTCAAGTTCAAACTCATTAGTGTCCGGATAAGCGTCAATCTTGGCTGTAACAGATCCTAAATGCAATAAATCACTCACTTTTCCCGCACAGTTTAATATTAAAGGACCAGAAAGTCCAAAATGTGTAAAAAGTAATTTGCCTATTTTAGAAAACTTTTTTATTCCATCAACATAGAAAGTAATTTTCATAAACGATAAAGATATTCCTGGCATAGATTTAACCCAAGAATCTTTCACCATAAGCGGTACAACTGTTGGAGTTGGAGACTTTACATTATGACCTAAATCTTTCAACCAATTAAATCCATCTCCAGTAGAACCTGTTTCTGGATGAGAAGTTCCTCCTGTTGAAATAATATATGAGTTTGCAGTATAAGTCTTATTTCCAACCTTAATTCCAATAATTTTATTTTTTTCTTTTAAAATTTTAGAAACTGGAGAATTTGTTTTTATAGTTACTCCCTCATTTTTCATATATTTCTCCAAAACTTTTAAAACATCAATGGCTTTCTCCGTCTGTGGAAATGCTCTTTTGCGAGCTTGAACAATTAAAGATAATCCTCTTTTTTCAAAAAAATCAAAAGTTTCCTTGATTCCAAATTGGGAAAATGGAGAATACAAAAACTGCTCTGCATCCCCATAGTTTTTTAATAATATTCTGTTATTATATTCTGCATTTGTTATATTACATCTACCACCGCCAGTAATTTTTAATTTTTCACCTAAATATTTATTCTTTTCTATCAACAGCACTTTTTTGTTAAGTTCAGCACATCTGCCAGTTGCCATCATTCCAGACGCTCCACCGCCAACAATAATAACATCATATTCTGGTTTTTTAGACATAATTATTAAACACAAGATTATTTCTTTGCCTTTTTAGGTTTTTTAACCTCTTTTTTAGGATGTGAATTTCCTTTTGCCATAAAATTATTATATAAACAATTAATAATATAACTTCTATTATACTTTAAATTGAAAAATAGTCTATTTTGCTCATCACTTTAATCTAAAGTGATGTATTCCATTTGTATTTTTAATTCAGTAATTTGATTCGTCAAAAAATTCCTTGTTGCCATGTCGGTAGTATTATTTAATTGAGTCTGTAAAATGCTGATTTGTTTAGAGATAGCACTAATTTTATCTCGAAGTGTTTGCTCTTGCTTTTCTAATTCAGTAATTTTATTTCTCAAAGAAGCTCGCATTGTTTCATCAGTAGCATTATCTAATTGATAATGTAATGCACTGGTTTCCTTTACTAAAGCGTTTATTTTTCCCTGATTAGTTAACATAGAGGCAGCAGTTGCTGGATTTTTATCTTCATAATGTTGACCAAAGCCAGCATCGCTCATTGTCATAACGGGAATTATAATTACTGAAGTAGTAGTATCAAAACTAGCTTGATATGCTTTTACTTGAGCTTTTAATTCAGTAATTTGAGTCATTAAAGAAGCTTTCTTTGCCTCATCGGTAATATTCTTTAATTGATTCTGTAGAGCATCAATTTTATTAAATAAACTTCTCGCCTTATCTTCTTTGCCATACCCTCCTCCACCAGTAGTAGCAGAAGAAGTTCCTACTGCTGATGAATTAATAGAACCACCAAAGGTAGTTGAACCTCCAGAAATAGCCGGAGCACCAGTAGGAGTAGTAGTCACAGTATTAACTTGTTGCCCTGCCACAATACTAAATTTTTCATCACTAGAGTCTCCAATATAAGGAATTCCACCGCAAGAAGCATCATAACCTTCAACCATAATTTTTATTTGATAATTATTTCCTAAACCAGGCCATCCTGAAATATTGGATGGAACCGTATAAGTATAACTTTCTAAATTTGTAGTAATTCCAATTAATGTACCACTATTTACTCCAGTTTTAGTTGATGGCGCATCATATCCTTTTTCTAAATAAATCAATAAAGCTTTATTAAGAGCAATATCTTTGGCAGAATATTTTATAGTATAAGTTCCACCTATTTTCCACTGCTCTCCTCCATTTGGAGAAAGAACTTTAATAAAAGTGGATTGAATTTCAGTCTTTGTTGGAGTTTTACATGGCGTAGCTGGGATAAAATTAGTAGCAGTTGTAGGAAGTGATCGTAATTCTGTTCCAGTAGGAGGAATTGCTGACGTAGTTAATTCTCCTGGTATAGCTGGTGTAATAACTGGTGTAGTTATAGTTTGACCATTAGGTTGGATAGAATTTGCTGGTGTGGTTGTGACAGTTGGGATAGCGTCATTAAGCATTTTTAATTTTTCTTGTGTTTTTGGACCCACTGTTCCTATTGGATTAATACCATTCTGTTTCTGAAATTTTTTAACGGCATTCGCAGTAAGTGGTCCAAAACGACCATCAGTTGAGCCATTAGGATAAACCCCTGTAAAATTCTTTAAAAACTCTTGTAATTGTTTTACATCTTCTCCTTTAGCTCCTTTTGCTAAAACTCTAGTAAACTCTAATTCTTTTTTTACAGATTGTACCTCGGTTTTTAAATCCACTATCTGTGTTTGGAGTAATTGTATTTGTTCCTTGAGTTGCTTAATTGTTTCTGTCTGACTTGTTATAATTGTAGGACTCTCTGCAAATGCAGAATTTGTTATTAATAATAATCCGACAACAAACAAAAATATAAATATTTTCTTCATGGTTTAATTATATCACAAGTTCATAATACCATCTGGGGTACCAAAAATAACCATTATAAAATATGGCTCAAAAATCTGCTCCAAAATTGGGAGAGTTTATACTGAGCTTATCGAAGTGATGTTCGAATATCTATTCTAGAAAGGGAGGTGCAACACTAGATGAATTTTTTTGAATATAATCCCTTATTTCATCTGTAACAACCATTTTGCTTTCTAAACATTTGTAAAATATTCCCACGGGTACAGCAATGCCAGCGTTACCGCCACCCGTATATTCATTATTAAACTTTTCTAATTCTGGTTTTATTTCTTCGTTACAAATAGCAACATTTTTATATAAAAGGTTGTTTGTGTTTAAATTATTATCAAAACTATTCACCTCTGGACATACAAATTCACAATTTGGTCCTGTACGTCCAACGTTAGAACCATCAGGACACTGTTTTGCATCCTTTGTGCAAACAACTACTTTTGAACTTTTATTTTTATAATAAGCAACACTGCTCACAACTAGAGCACCTATAATTATCAACAACGCAACTAAACCAAAACCTTTATTGTTTTTCATACTATTTATTATACACAAAAAATAACCACCGTAAAAGATGACTTATGGCAAGTTACTTACTTTGCTCTGAACTTGGGAGGATGTTCGAATTTATATTGTAAATGGGGAATAAAAAACTACTTCTCTAGTTCAACCATTATGCTTTCCAAGGGAATACCATTATATTGTTCTTTGCTTATGTTCCTATTTTCGTATAAAATTTTTACCTTAAAACCCACACTTTTTATTTTATTTAAATAATCTTCTCTTAATAAAGCTCCTGCCACACACCCTGTAATTAAGGATTTATCATTTTTTTGTTTTTCGGTAAGTTCTCCCAACAGAACAATATCGGAAAGATAAATTTTTCCACCAGGCTTTAATACTCGATAAGCCTCTTTAAATGTTTTTGTTTTATTAGGAGTAAGATTAATAACACAGTTAGTAAGAATGGTATCAACTGAATTATCTTTTAATGGGAGATTTTCTATTTCACCTAATAAAAATTCTACATTGTTTAATTTCTGCTTTTTAACATTTTCTTTGGCCTTATTTATCATTTCTGGTGTCATGTCAACACCGATAACCTTCCCTCTATTACCTACCTTCTGAGCAGCTAAAATAGCATCTATCCCTGCCCCAGAACCTAAATCTAAAACAATATCTCCTTCTTTTATTTTTCCATATGCAAGTGGATTGCCACAACCTAGCCCCATGTTTGCTTCTCCAACAATTTTTAATTCTTCGTCGGTATAACCTATATTTTTAGAAATATTCTTAGCCTTGCCACAATCACAGCCACATCCAGAATTATTTTTTACTATTCTTTTGTATCCTTCTTTAACAATTTTTTTAATATTTAATTTTTTCATGTTTTAATTCTATCATAGGTTCGAACTTGTTATAAGGTAACCAAAATAATCCTTGTAAAATAAGGTTATTTTTGATGCTCCCGTGGTTGGATACGTTTAGAACTCTTAATTGGACCAGTATTAAGAGTGAATTACAGTTTAGTGGAGTAATTCAATTACTCGCACCTAATTAGTAATCAAGAAACCCTTTCTAACGTAACTGTTTTATATTTACAATCCACAATCGCTTTGTAATTAAATTTTGATAAAAAACTTATACCAGCTAGGGGTAGACTTTCAGAGATAAGAACTTGAATAAAATTTGTAGCACCTTCCATAGAAGCTAGAGCTTGAGCTGTTGGAACTGCCACAACTTGCCCGTTTGCAATTCTTGTATTTATTACCCCAGTAACTTGCAGACCAAGGTCCAGTGCAATTTGAGGGGTAACTTGCAAATCACCAGTAAAGCCAGTGTCAAGAATAAAAAAGGGTGTATTACTAAGGATGACTATGATAAAAAGTTGAAAGAGATGAAAGAAAAACAGTATGATATAAATATTCAAATTGAGGACCACACCAGAGCAGATGAAAATTATTATATTACGGCTTCTAATGTGTTAAATCTAGCAAAAAATGCTTTTGAGTTATTCAAAAGTTCTGAAGTTCCTGAAAAGAGAGCAATCCTGAATTACCTACTTCAGAACTGCGTTGCAAATGGAAAAAAGCTAGAGTTTTCAATACGTTCTCCGTATAATCATATACTCACATTTGCAAATCAACCTACTTGGCTCCGGGGGTAGGGATCGAACCTACGACCAATCGCTTAACAGGCGACCGCTCTACCGCTGAGCTACCCCGGAATTTTTTTAATTAAAAAGAACTATTGTGGACCCTAGGAGACTCTCCTTCGACTCAAAATTTTTCCGTCGAAAAATTTTGGTCTAGGCACCGGCTCGTAAAATTTTTTACTAAAAATTTTATACTCCGCCGTTCGAGTCTCTAAATAAAGCAATAAATTGCTTTATTGTGGACCCTAGGAGACTCGAACTCCTTGCCTCCTCATTGCAAATGAGGCGCTCTACCAGATGAGCTAAGGGCCCAGACAAAATCTATTTTATACGATTTAAATTATAATGCAAATATAAATCTAAAAAAGCTTGACAAAAAACTAGAATACCTTATACTATCTCCTTATGTGCAAATTTACACAATTTGTTCATTAAAAATTAAATATTGTTAAACATTTAAAAAAACTAATTATGGTACAGATTATTAAAAATTATTTGAAAGAAAGAAACACAAAAAAACAAATTCTAAATCAAATTAGTGAAAAATTTGAAAGTAAAGAAATTTTTAATTTATTCTTTCAAATTAAATCTAAAAGTAATTTGCAAAATACAGACGATTCTATATTAAAAGTTTTTAAATCAAATAAAGAAATTATTTTGCTAAAAATAAACGATATTAAAAACAAAAACAAAACTAAAAAAGTTGTTATCGAAAAATCATTCGAAATTATCGAAAATGAATACAAACACTACAAAGAAGTATATAGAGAATTAAATGCTTCTAAACCACAGTATTTTTCATTTAAAGGAGAAAACAAAACTGTATGTTTTCTTATCTCTGAAAAAGATCACTCCCTTTTAGAAAATTTTGTTTTTAATATTTTCCAATATGATATTTTTGTTCATGCAAAAAGAGATCATGGAGAACATGTTTCTGGTTGTATAATCTCGTCAAAAAAAGATAAAAAACTATTAGAAAAATTACTACAACATTTAGATCATCAATGGGAATTTGATAATAATGAAATAAAAAGTACTCCCTATAAAATCACGAAAATATCGTGGAAAGGATTACAAAAACTATTTGTATCACTACCTGTAACTGTTTGAATTTAAATGTAAAAATAAAAAAATTAATTAATGGCTTCACTTAAAAGTGAAGCCATTTTTTTATTAAAATTGGCAAAAGAAAAACGCCTTTCGGCGTTTTTCTCGGCACTTATGTTGTTACGATTTATGTTGAGTATCACCTCACTCTCACAAATACAGTCTAGCATACTTGAAATAAAAAAGCAAGTCCTATATAATATTAATGTAGGTGTCAGATAGTTGCACTCCAACGTAACGTTGGAGTGAGGAAAGTCCGAACACACATTGAGCTTTAGCTCATTAAACATAGCGGGTAACCCCCGTCGCCCGTAAGGGTAGAGTTGCGAACAGTGACGAACCGATTTAGTTCGGGTGAAACGGCAAAATACTTATGCGTGTGCAAGATCGTGTCTGCCGATGAGGCAGAAGAATCGCTTGAGCCTTAGAGTAATTTAAGGCCTAGATAAATAACTATCATTCAACTTTGTGTTGAAACACAAAATTCGGCTTATAAACACCCACATAAAATGATCATCCCCGTCCAAAAGATGGGGATTTTCATTTATAAAAATGCAATAAAAAAACCCTACAACAAGTGTAAGGTTTTTAAATATTTTCTGATTAATTAGAAAGTTGCCCTTCCATTAACCACTGTGAATTTTCCACTACATATTTGGAAATACATTCCATCTGCAAGAGAATTAAAAACTGAGTTAAGATCACTCTTTTCTTTTGCGTCAAAAACAAAATTACCATTTATGTCAAAAATTCTTAAGTCCTTGTCTTTTAAGTTGTTATCTCCAAATAGGATAATAGGAACATTACTGTATATAACCCCAGTATGGCATCCTTCACCACCCTTAGATTCAACAATAATAAGATCGTTAACTCCAATAGTAATACCAGCAAATGTCGCTTCAACATCATCATTTGGGAAAGCCGGTAGATAAACAGTTGGATCGTTATTGATTCTAATTTGAATCTGACCAGATAAACTTCCAGATAAGATTAAAATCTTAGAAAGAGAATTATAATTTGGTGGGTTAATTACAAATTTAGCTATTACATTAAGTGTTACAACGTCAGTACTTTGACAACCATTATCATCAGTGATAGTCCCCATTATATCGTGTGGTCCAATTACTGATGAAGCAGTAGCTGTAAAAATTGAACCAACAGGATTCCCGTTTTCAGTAAAATCTGCATCTACGGGATACAAATAAATTGGATCAGTAGAATTTGTGCAAATATTTGTAGCAGAGGCAGTTACAGAAAAAACTGGCAGTGGATTAACTGTAACTTTAGAAGTTGCAGTATTTGAACAACCACTACTTGTTCCAGTTACAGTGTAAGAAGTTGTTGTAAGTGGCGTAGGGGTTATTGATGAACCACTAGAGCCATTACTCCATGAGTAAGAAGATGCTCCACTTGCAGTTAATGTTACTTGATTTCCTTTGCAAACAGATTGATCGCCAGTAACTGTAACAGTAATTTCATTTACATCAACATCAACTACAGAAGATGTTCCTGTACAAGCAGTAGTATTACCAACAACAACAGTGTAAGAACCATCTAAAGATGCAATCATAACACTATCAGTTTCTCCTTCTTGGATTGCTCCATTTCTTTTCCATTGATAAGAATTGAATCCTCCTGTAGCAGTAAGCTGTTCTGAACAGCTATTTATTACAACGGAACTTATGCTAACTACTAAACCACATGAGTCTGTGGTAAAGGTTACAGTTGCACTCATTATCATCGTAGGATAGTAAATAAGTACTACACATACGTAAGTTGTACTGGGGCTAAGATTGTTTACTGGAATACCACTAAATATAGTTGTTCCAGGAGTAATCATATAACCTACACTCCAGTATTCATTAACTTGAGCTGAATCACCCCACTGTGCTCTGGCAAAAATAGTGTCAGTTACATTATTGAACAAAGGATTTATCATAGCTGAGGTGCTTGTAATTGAAGACACCGAGCTGATAGTAACAGTTTGAGCATTTAAGCTCATAGCAGTCATTAAAACTGCAACGAAAAAAATGATTGATTTTTTCATAATAAAATTGATTTTAAAATTATTTTAAATTTTTTAAATTAACCCAACTGGATTAATTACTGAAACCAACTATTATGAAAATCATAACTATTGGAAACAGCGTTTTTAAACACCTACACGAAAAATAGATGCACAAAAATGCTGTTTCCAATTAAAAGACAAAGATTTTCAAAGATCTAAAACTTGGAATAGTGTAGCATAGGAGGTGCCTACTTGTCAAGACCTCTTACCACAATTCGGGTCTAAATACTTGACTTTTAAATTGCACTATGCTACAATTTTTGTGTATTTAAGAAATAGGTCAAAAAGCATTATAAATTAAGCTTCCCTTATAGGGATAATAAAATTATGAAAAACATTACAAAAAAATTAATATCAGTTTTAACTTTAGTCGTAATCTTCAGTATGATTGGAGCTAACGTTTCATTAGCAGCTTTTTCAAAAACAGTTTCTTTGCATGTTGCACCAAGTCATAGCGGAGGATCAATTCAAGCAGTACCACCTTCAGGACAAATGATAGCATCTGGTCCTATTGTTTCTTCTGTGACAGTAACTAATTTAACTCAAACATCAGCTGTATTACATGGAATAGTTAATCCTAATGGAGTAAATACATTAGCATCATTCTTTACACTTTCTTCCGGACCACTTGGAACAGTAAATGTTGGAAGTGGAAATGCTGGTGTATCACTTCCAGATTATCCATTAACAGGTTTAAATCCTGGAAATTTATATCAATTTAAAGTTGTTGCAACTGATGCAAACGGCTTAATTACCGATAGCGGTTGGGTTTCATTTATAACATTAAGCTCTTCCAGTGGTGCGCCAGTTATCACATCTGCCACAGTATCAAACATCACACAAACAACAGCTATGTTAAATGGAACAGTTAATCCGATGGGATATAATACTCTTGTATCATTTTTTACACTTTCTTCTGGACCACTTGGAACAGTAAATATTGGAAATGGAAATACTAGTGTAACAATTCCTTCTTTTACTTTAATTCATTTAACTCCGGGAACAACTTATCAATTTAAAGTTTTTGCAGCTAATGGAAACAACCAAACTACGGATGGTCAATGGATTTCATTCACAACTCTAACAAACAGTGGTAATCAATGCACCACACCAACTATTTCTTCAATCTCTCCTAATAATGTAAATGAGGGCGCAGGGGCAACTACAGTTACTGTAACCGGTTCTAATTTTATAAATGGAACTTCTTCTGCAGAATTTAGTGGTTCACCAAGAACAACAAATTTCTCAAGTTCTACTTCTCTTACAATGACTTTGACTGCTTCTGATTTAGCAAACTCTGGCACAAAAAACATAACTGTAACTAACGGTTCAGGATGTGATTCAAATGCAGTTACTTTCACAATCAATACTGTAGGCAGTAGTGGACATAGTGGAAGTGGAAGCGGATCATCTTCATATAACTATGCTTCAGTTATAACTTTAAATGCAACAAATACATCTGCTGGCTCTGCAATATTAAACGGAACAATTGATCCAAACGGACACACAACAACTGCATGGTTTGAATATGGAACTTCAAGTAATCTTTCTTCAGTAAGTGAAACTGTACATGTAAACCAAGGTTCGGGAACTTCTGCTTCAGCATTAGCACAAAGCATAAGTGGATTAACTCCAAGCACTACTTACTACTTCAGAGCTGTCGCAAATAATACATATGGCACAATGAAAGGAAATATATATTCTTTTACAACTGGTGTAAGAAGTGGAACCGTAACTACAGTGCAAGCAACAAGCCAATCCGTAACTTCTGCAAAATTAAATGGATTATTTATTAATCCAAATGGAACTTCAGCATCAGGACACTTTGAATATGGTAAAACTGCATCTTTGGGAAATAGAACAGCCGATAAAAATTTAGGAACATCTTCTTCTGTAAGCTTCTCAAACTTCGTAACAAATCTTTCCCCAAATACAATATACTTCTTCCGCGCAGTGGTTAATAGCCAAGGATCAGCTAATAATGGAAATATTCTTGTCTTTAAAACTTCAAGAGGAATAATTAACCCAACAACAGAACCAATAAATGTTGAACCAACAGTTATAGCAACTGAAAGTTCAATATTGAAAATCATAAATGAGAAAGATAATATTTCTGTTGGAGATGAAATTAATTATCTTGTAAGTTTCAAAAATACTGATTCTAAAAATCTTGAAAATGTAAAATTATCAGTACAACTTCCAAAAGAAGTAGATTTCGTTGAATCTAACTTTGGTGAATTGAATTCTGATAATGATCTTGTAGAATTCAATCCTGGAATATTGATTGCTGATCAAGTTGGATCAATTACAATTAAAGGTAAAGTAAATTCTAAAGCGCAAAACAATAATATACTTATAACAACAGCTGTTATGTCTTACAATCAAGAAGGTTCAACTGAAACTAAAGATGAAATTGCATATGCAACTAATCATATAGTTGAAGGAATCGGTTTACAAGCTAATCCATTATTCGGAACAAATTTTTTACCTTCTACCATCTTGGGATGGCTTGCACTCTTACTTGTAATCTTAGGACTTGCAATAGTTGGAAAAAATCTATATTCAAATTACGCTGTTAAAGGTTCAGGAAAAAGAACATCCGGTGATATAGACAATTTGCCAATGTAATAAATTATTCCTAATAAAAAAAAGAACCCCTAGATGGGGTTCTTTTTTTTATTCTTCAACTTTTATAGACGCTTCTTTTATATTTTCAATCTTGGCATCTTCTGAAACAACATCATCTAGAGAACAAACTCCTGAAACACAAGCAAATTCCTTAGCCCCAGTAGTATTGTCATCTTGTTCATAATACATTAGTTTAGAAAAATCTATATGCTTTATTTCCTTCATTCTCTTTTCATATTCTTCTTTTGTTATTTCTTCATAAGGAGCAAGCTGATAAACATGTTCTGAACGTGGCAAGAAAGAAAGTCCTCCAACTATATCCCAATTTTCATAAACGAAGTTTGCAACTTTTATCCATTCATCAGTACCCACATAAATTGTTACAGATGGATTGTGTTCAATATAATTTATTTTTAATCTTTTCCATTCTTCCAATAAATCAATAGCTGAAACTTCATTACGTGTTATTGCATTATCTGGAGCTTTAATCGGAAATTCTAGAACTGCAACAGTTGAATTCGCTGTAGAATATCCAACTTCTGCTTTTGAAGGAACTCCTTGATCTTTAATTAATTGGAAAAGAGGATCATTTGTAGCAATACGCACACGTCTTATAAAATATTTTGCATACCATGGATGCATTCCAGAACCCACATAAAGAAGCTGTCCGGAATTTCCGTGTGGTTTTATTGTTGTTATGCAAGTTGAATGATTAATACCAAACTTTTTAGCATAATCTAAATTTGTTTCTATCGCTTGTTCTCTAAGAGCATTTAAAACTTCTTCTGTTCTTATTATTTTATTGTCATAATATCCAGTAATAGAAACTCCGAGCAATGCTTCTTCATCACAATTATCTTTCCATTCTTTCGAAAGATAACCAAAATTTGTCAAAGTAGCTTGATATGTTCCTAAAATTGTAGCAACTCTGACTTTTCTCTTTAATTCTTCAACAGTATCATTTGGACGCACAACCATTGAAGTAAGATTACAAAATTGCTTAGAACGCAAAGTTATTTCTCCACAAGGATTTGATCCAGGCAGACCCACAATAACATTCTGATCATCTATAATTCCAGCTTTCTTCCAATTATCAATTCTGCGTTTTGGAAGCTGTGTCATAAGACCGCCACGATTGAATATTCCACGCTCCCCTGTTCCTGATTTTATCAGTTCTATCCATTCATTTAAAAATTCTGAAGCTGAAGGCTTTTGATTATATACAGCAGAATTATTTGCCATAGATCTCTGACCATTTTCAACCCAAAATTGTCCTTGTTTTGATTTACGCATAGATTCATCATCTATGTCAGACAAGGATATGAGCGCGCTACGACGAACACCTCCCGCAACAACAATGAGTCCAATCTGACAAATAATATCGTGAAGATCTATATTGGTTAAACGTTTCCCTTGTCTAGCTAAAATTTTAGTTTTTGAAAAATTAATAAGATCTATTAATGGTTGTGGACCTGAAGCGCGACCTCCAGCAACTTTCAAACGAGAACCAGCTGGACGCACTTTAGAATAATCAAAATCAATATCATAACCATCTGCCCAAGTTTTACAAGCAAGCACAAATGCATCTGCCCAACCTTCTTTATCGTCTTCAACAAAATGAGTCGCTAATTTTTTTCCAGTTTGTCTTCTAATTTGTGGAAACTTTTGTACTGTTTCTGATTCAACAGAAAAACCTAATCCTGCTCCACACATAAGTATATACATTATTTCTCCTAAATCTTGCCAAGCTGAAGGCGCTACGAAAGAACAATTGTAAGCCCAAACATTTGTCTTTTTGCATGCCTCACCTGAAGACCAAAGCAATCTCATTGATGGACAAACTTCTTGTTTTAAAATACCTTCACGAACCTCGGAATATTCCTCGGCAGAAAGTTTATCCCCAAGATTTTCTTTCATATAAGCAATAAAACGATCAATGGTCTCTACCCAAGTTTCCCTTCTTCCTAAATTATCTTGCCATTTTGAATATGTTCTATAAAAAATAAATTCTTCATAAGAACTGACAAAGTAAGAACTTGATTCATCAAAAACTTTTTTGTTCTCAGTTGGAATAGTGCCAACTTCTTTTCTTAATTCTGCTCTTTTTGATCTATATAAAATGTAAGCTTTCGCAGTTAAGTGAAATCCTAAATCCATAAGCTCAGCTTCTACAAAATCTTGAACCATTTCAACAGTAGGGATAAACTCTTTTTCCTTATATTCAAGTCCAAGATGGTTTAGTTTGTTTAAAACTTTATTTGCGACATTTTGAGCATCATTTTCTCCCCCTTCAGAAGTGACAATAAAAGCTTTATTTACAGCATCAATAATCTTTTCTAAATTAAAAGGGATACTTTCCCCTTCACGATTTCTAATGCTAGTAATTTTACTTGATTCTTTTTTGCTCAAAATATCAACTTTTTTCATATGAATTATTTTACTACTAAAAAATATTTTATGCGAGCAAAAACAAGAAAAAACAGCGAAGAAAAACACTTTAAAAGTATTGTAAATAGCACATTTTAAAATCCCTAATTTTAAAAGACTTTTTAAGGCAAAAATTCCACCTTATCTCCCTCCTTTAGATTTTTCTTTTCTGAAAATAGAGCGTTAACTTCCAAAACGTACTTTGAATTTTTGTTTGGATCAAAAATTTCTGGATACGAATCTTTTTTCGCATCTTTTTTGATATAAACTATCCTAAAATCATCCCCAATCCAAATTATATCTATTGGAAAAGACATATCTTTCATCCAAAAAGGATACACGCCAGAATTATTAAAAATAAATAACATTCCTTCGTCATTTTTTAAATTATCTTTTATAGAAAGTCCCAACTCTTGTTCAGTTGGAGTCAAAGCAAGATCAACTTTAATAATTTCATCTCCAATTTTTACATATTTAGTATGTCTTACATCAAAATTATTTTCAGAATTTTTATTTTTATTAATTAAAAGAAAACTAATAATTAAAATAAAAATAATTATTATAATAAAATGAGAAATTTTTTTAAAATTCATATTATTTATTATCTCCACTTGTCCAACCAAAAAGTTTACCGATATAGTCCGCTGTTTCACGCTTACGAATTATTTTAACCGTCCCATCTTGCGCAGTTATTTTCATTGGAACAGACAAAAGACAGTGGTGTGACGAAAGTGAATCTTGATAAGCACCAGTGTCTAAAATTGCAATATATTGATCTTCATCATCAGAAAGTTTTGGTAAAAGAATATAATTTCCTCCAGCAGTATATTTGTCATCTGAGTCACAAGTGCTTCCTGCAAGCCAAACTGTTTTCAAACTTCCATCCATATTATTTACTGGTATTGTGTGCCACTTTTGATGTATCGTCCAAGTATCTTTTAAATCATTTATAAAACTTCCATCAATAACATACCAAGCTTTCGCATTTGCTTTAGGAATATATTTTTTAGAAATTATTTTATAAATTGTTATTTGAGATGGAGCGACAATATATTGTCCCCACTCAACTGCTAAGTTTGGATGTTTTATTCCGGCTTTGTCTGATAAATTTTTTAATATTTTTATAATCTTACTTGAGACACCTTTTGCTGTGTAAAACTTTTTCTTTTCATAAGGAACACCAAAACCTCCCCCGATATCTAATGTATCCAAATTTGGATGTGTTTTTTGCAATTCCACATAAATGCTAAATGCATGTTTTATCCCATCAAAAATACTTTTTTGTGTTTTTATTTGAGAACCTAAATGATAGTGCATTATTTTAAGATTTTTCATCTTATCTAAATTCAAAACATCTTTTTCAGAAAGACCAAAACGGTCAAACTTTTTATCCCAATGAGTATCGGCTTTAATTGAAAGATCAACTCTCACACCCACGTCCCCTTTATATTTTGAAACTCTTTCTATCTCTTCTTCTCCTTCTATAATAGGCACGATATTCATGCCTTTTGCGCGCAATTCTTCTATAAGATCTAAATATTGGTCGGTTTTTGGACCATTACACAAAACTCTTATTTTACTGTTGAATTTTCCACTTTCCCAAAGTTTTTTTACTAACCAAAGCTCATTGGCAGATGTTACTTCTAGATTAGCGCCCTCAGAAAGAAGCGGTAAAACAAATTCTTTATTCTGATTTACTTTCATTGGATAATGATAAAAAAACTTACCTTTATATCCATAGATTCTCATATAAGCCTGAAAATAACCAATAAGATCTTTAAGTCTGTCTTCTATTATAAATGGAAACATCACTTGAAGTGGTGTGCCATATTTTTGCGCTAGTGTATTTAGATTATAAACATTGTTTCCTTCTGTAACAGTCAAATTGCCTTCTTTATTTACATTAAAAAATTGCGTATTGAATTCATCAATGCCTAGCTTCCAAAATTTTCTCCAATTTTTTTCCTTCTTTTTTGTTTTTTTCTTAGGCATAATATTTTTTATATTAGAAGATTAGTATAACAACTTGACAATAAAATGTAAATACTTTATTAACAGTTTAATTCTATTTTTTATATATTCTCAAAAACTCTTCTTTGAAGTCATCCCGATTAGAAGTCGCGGACAATAATGTCCTACTTCTAACGGGATTTATAATTTTGCAAAAATTCTTTTTTATATTCATAGAACGTATCATTGATAATAGACTGCCTGATTTTTTTTACTAAATTAACAATAAAATATAAATTATGAATTGAAGATAAAGTTCCTGCCAACATTTCTTTTCCGTGAAAAAGATGAGCGATATAACTTCTCGTATAATTCTTGCAAGAATAACATTCACAATCATCTTCTATTTTAGTAAAATCATTTCTATATTTTGTATTCGTAATAATTATTTTTCCATACTTTGTATAAATCGTCCCGTTGCGTCCCAAACGTGTCGGCAAAACACAATCAAAAAGATCTACTCCATTTTCTATTCCCATAAATAAATCTTCTGGTTCTCCTATACCGAGCAAGTGACGTGGCTTTTCTTCTGGTAAAATTTCATTCACCCATTTCACAGCAGAAGACATATCTTCTTTTGCGAAAGATCCCCCAATTCCAAAACCATCAAAATCCATAGAAGAAATTATTTCAGAACTTTTTTGTCTTAAATTTTTATCACGACCTCCTTGAACTATTCCAAATAATGCTTGCTCACCTCCTAATTTTTTATGTTCAATCAAACATCTCTCTGCCCAGCGATGTGTGCGCTCAAGAGCTTCTTCTTGATATTTCAAATCTTCTGCTGGTGAAGTGCATTCATCAAAAGCAAAAATAATATCAGCGCCTAGATTATGTTGAATCTCAATTGATTTCTCGGGAGTAATGTAATGAATTGATCCATCAAGATGCGATTTGAAAGAAACACCGTCAGCGCCTATTTTCGCAAGCCTAGGAGCATCAGAATCATCAAAACGCTCTGGGATCATCATTGTTGGGTCAGTTATCTTCGTTATTTTAGAAATATCTTTACCATAAGCAACTCCTAATGAAAACACCTGAAATCCCCCAGAATCTGTCATTGTAGGTCCACTCCAATTCATAAACTTCCCTATTCCTCCCGCATCACGCACTATTTCATCCCCTGGTTGAAGATATAAATGATAAGTATTCCCTAATACCACTTGCGTTCCAACTTCTTTAACGTGGTCAGGAGTCAAAGACTTCACTGTCGCTTTAGTTCCCACAGCAACAAAAGCCGGCGTCTCAATAACTCCATGTGGAGTCTCTATTACGCCAACTCTTCCTAAACTATTTTTTAACTTTTTTTGGATTTTAAATTGCACGTAAAAAGTATAACAAAAATAATGATTTTATCATCTCTTGACTTTTTAATAAAAACATGATAAATTACCTAGTATAGGTTGTTCTATTCCCTTAATTAGTAGATATAGCGAGAACAGAGAAACTCGCAGAATGGCATAAGCAAAAAAATTACCTGGGTTGTTTATTTCTCTTAAATAAAATATTCCCAATGGTACTGGGAAGAAAATCTGTACTTTGAAAAATGAAAACATTTGCAAAAATCGGCCAAGGTGCATTAACGCACTTATTTCTTAAAAAAGAAGTTTTTAAAAAAACTACTTCTGAAGAACTAAAAATGGTAGCGCAATTACCTAAAAAAGTTTCTATCTCTAAAGAACTAATAAATTTAGAAGATTTATATATAAGTGAGCTAAGAATAGCTCTCTTAGAAGAAACATTCTATAAAATTTACATTTGGGATATTGAGTTGGGTTTAATTGAAACTGAACTTGATAATAAAAATCAACGTAACTTAATTACTCTAATTTGTAGAACTCAAAAAGTTCCTTCTCATGTTGTAATTGCTAAAAAGAAATATTTTGATCGATTTGAATTTGATGAATTTGAGAGTTATTCACAAGAAGAAATTATTATATATTCTTGTAGTGAAAACCAAAAAAAATTAATTACAAATTGTATTAAGACCTCTCAATTATTAAGTAAGTAAACAAAAAAAACCCACCGGTAGAAAATCTACTTCGGTGGGTTTTCTATTTTTATTTCTCCACCTCAACGAATTTTATTTCTTGTATGTTTACCGGACTTACAAGTAATGCTTTTTGGAAAGAATCACGTGGATCTGAAACTATCGTCTCAACTGTTCCGAGTATATAAGGAATAATTCCTGGTAAAACTACTTCCGTTCCTTTTTCTAATATTAAATCTCTTGGTAAAGTCATTTCAAAATTTCCTCCCCCACGTCCGATTAATTGCATAAAAAGATCCCTGCCACTTATTATAACTTCAGTTTTTTCTCCAGGATTTGAATATAAAATAACTTTTGAAGATTTTGGATAAACTGCATTTATTTTTCCTATAGGAATATTCCCTTTAGCAAAAACTCTCTGTCCTGCCAATACTCCTTGATTCTCCCCTGCATCGATAATAAGAGTGTCATAAATAGATTGATTGGGTTTAGATAAAATGCTAGATAAAGTCATGATAGGAGTATCATCTTTTCTTCCTAATATTTCTTTCAAGGTTACATTTTCATCTACAATAGAATTATAATTTAAAATTTTATTTGATAATTCGTTTACTTGTAGTTTTAAATCTTCATTCTCTTTCAAAAGAGATTTTTTAGAATAAACAAAAGATCCAACATTTGAAAATTTTTCACCAGCATTATTTCCAAAAATTAAAACTGAACGAAAAATACTATTTGTAATATAAGACAAACCATTAAAAACACTTGTTCTAAAATAGATTAAAACAAGCAAAATAAAAATGCCTAAACCAATTTTTAAAAAATTATTTCTTTTTATTTTTTTATCTAGGAGGTAACTCATTTTGATTTCCAATCAAAACTTCTTCATAAGTTTCAATATCATCCAACACAATACCTGTACCACGCGCCACGGCAGAAAGTGGATCGTCTACTACATAAACTGGAATCTTCAGTACACTTTGTAAAAGCTTATCAAGGCCATTTAATAATGCTCCACCCCCAGAAAGCGTAATACCTCTATGCATTATATCAGAGAGAATTTCTGGCGGAGTTGTCTCAAGTACATCTTTCACTCCTTCCACAAATTCTTTTATCGAAGCTGAAAATGCTTCACGAACATCTGAATCTGTTACAACAACTTGTCTTGGAAGACCAGTTAAAAGGTCGCGTCCACGAACTTCTGTCTCCATATATGCCCCTTGCATAACAGAACCTATTGCTATCTTCACTGCTTCTGCTGTACCTTCCCCGATAAGTATTTTAAATTCATCACGCATATAAGTGATGATGTCATTATTTAATCTGTCACCAGCTATTTTAAGATTTTTAGATTTTACTATTCCTCCTAAAGAAATCACAGCAATGTCTGTAGTCCCTCCTCCAATATCTATAATCATAGAACCAACTGGATCTTTAATAGGAAGACGAATACCTATAGCTGCCGCCATTGGTTCTTCTACTAAATGAACTTCGCGTGCGCCGGCAGAACGAGCCGCATCATAAACTGCACGTGTCTCAACATTTGTAGTGCCTGAAGGTACTCCAATCAAAACTCTGGGTCTGGCAAATTTTTTGGACATTTTGTCTGCTTTATTTATTAAATAAGAAAGCATTTCTTCAGTAACTTCAAAATCTGAAATAACACCATCAACAAGCGGACGAATAGCTTTGATATGTCCTGGAGTTCTTCCAAGCATTTCTTTTGCTTTTGCGCCAACAGCAAGAATTTGATTTGTCTTTTGATTAACAGCAACAACGGAAGGTTCATTGATCACAATTCCATGACCTTTCAAATAAACTAAGGTATTTGAAGTGCCTAGGTCTATCCCAATATCGTTTGAAATTAATTTGTAAAATTTTTTAAACATAAAATAATTAGGTGCTAGGTTCTAGTTGTTAGTTTTTAGTAAATTCAACAATTCATCAATGCTGATAATTTGCCCTTTTTCTTCAGTTCGTTTTTTTAATTCAATTCCACCTTCTTTGATACTTCTTAAAGAAACAACCGCTCTGTAAGACATTCCTAAAAGATCTGCATCAGCAAATTTTTCTCCCGCAGACAAATCTTTTCTATCATCAAATAAAACTTCAATCTTAGCTTTAATTAAATTTTCATAAACTTTATTTGCTTCTTCTTCTACTTTTTCATCATCCCCTAAAGAAAGCAAATGTATTTGAAATGGAGCGATAGATTCTGGCCATATTATGCCTTTGTCGTCCGCTAACGCCTCCACCACAGTCCCCATAAGTCTAGATAGACCTATTCCATAACAACCCATTAAAACAACATGTTCTTCTCCTTTTTCGTCTGTATATTTTAAATCAAATGGTGCTGAATATTTAGTCTTTAAATCAAAAATATTTCCAACTTCTATTGATCTATGTTCCACTAATTTATCTTTTTCAAGTCCTAAACTTTTTAAAACTTTTTCATTATAAACTTCTTTATTTACAGCGATACTACTTTCTTCATCTATATAAATAGTATCCTCACCGGCAGAAGTAATTGTCTGAAATTCATGAGAATATTTTGAGAAAGTTCCACCTGAAGCAAAAGTCATATAAGTCAAATGCCCGATACCAACTCTTTTAAAAATAGTTTTATAAACTTCTTTCATCTTTTCATAAAAACTTTCAAAATCTTCCGCTGATGTATGGAAGGAATACATATCTTTCATAATGAATTCTCTCCCGCGCAACATTCCAGATTTTGCGCGAAGTTCCATTCTAAATTTATTTTGAATTTGATACACAGCCACAGGAAAATCTTTATAAGAAGAAATATAATTTTTCAAAATAGGAACAACTATTTCTTCATGTGTTGGTCCAAGCGCAACTTCTCTGTTAGATGAATCACTAACTTTATACAAATCATCCATTGAATCCCATCTGCCAGTTTTTTCCCAATTTTCTTTTGGTTGGAAAGACGACATTAAAATTTCTTGTCCGCCAGCAGAATTCATTTCTTCTCGAATAATATTTTCTATTTTTTTTAACACACGTACACCTAAAGGTAGATAGCTATATACCCCAGCCATCTCTTTATGCACAAATCCTCCACGCACTAAAAATTCAGCATTTTTGGATACCTCATCCGCTGGGTTTTCTTTCTTTGTTTTAGTAAAAAGTTTTGATTGTCTCATCCCCCCATATTAACCGAAAAAAGTGTTTTGGTCAAAGTTGCAAAAAATGGAGCTTTCTGATAGTATAAATCCTATGCAAAAAGTAGAAAATAATGATGTAACAGTGGAGCAATTGTTTAACGCCGGAGCGCATTACGGCTATTCAAAGACTAGAAGACATCCGTCTGTGTCTTCTTTTATATACACAACTAAAAACAAAACTGATATCATAGACATTGAAAAGACAAAAATTATGCTCGATGAAGCTATGGAATTTATAAAAAGCATAGGTTCTCAAAACAAAACTGTTCTTTTTGTTGGAACAAAGCCTGAAGCTAAAGAAGTTATTAAAGGAATGGCAGAATCTTTAAATATGCCCTACGTTTCAGAACGTTGGATTGGTGGAACTTTAAGTAATTTCACAGAAATAAAGAAAAGAATTAACGAATTAGAAAAATACAATAAAGAAAGCACAACTGGTGAACTTGAAAAATACACCAAAAAAGAACGCGTAGTTATGGCTAAGAAAATGGAAAAACTAGCAAGATATTACACAGGATTACTGTCTTTAAAGAAAGCTCCTGACGCAATATATATAGTAGACGCAAAAGCAGAACACATAGCAGCAACTGAAGCCAGAAAATCAAATGTTCCTGTAGTTGCTTTAGTAAATTCTGATTCAAATATTAAAGGTATTGATTACCCTGTAGTATGCAACGACGCAGCAATACCATCAATCAGAATCTTCACAGATTCTATAGTTAAGGCGTACAAAATGGGTCAAATGTCAAAAAGTTAGGTTATAGCTTTTAAGTTCTAGGTTCTAGAAAAATTACTAGAAATTAATTTGAATTAAATTTATGTCAACAATAATAACAACAGAATTAGTAAAAGAACTTAGAGATGCTACTGGTATTTCTGTAATGCAATGCAAGCGTGCCTTAGAAGAAGCTGAAGGAGATATGAAGAAAGCTTTAGCTATCTTAAAAAAAACTAGTTCTGATATCGCACTTAAAAAAGCAGACAGAAATACTGCTGATGGCGCAGTGATGGTAAAATCAGAAAATGGCAAATCTGTATTAGTTGCTCTTTATTGTGAAACTGATTTCGTATCCAAAAATGAAGACTTTACTTCCCTACTTTCAAATCTTACAGATATTGCTATGAAAGATGGCATAGAAAAAATGAAAGAAGCTTCAAAAGATATGATCAATCCTATAATTCAAAAGACTGGAGAAAATATCCAACTTGGTGAAGCATATACAGTAGAAGGAACTGTTTTAGGAAATTATATCCACAATAACAAATCTGCAGTTATTGTAAGCCTAGAAGGAGGAAATGAAGAACTTGCAAAAGATATAGCAATGCATATTACTGCAATGAAGCCAGAGTATATATCACAAGATGATATAAAAGAAGAAGACAAAAAGACAATGTATGAAATCTTTGAGAAAGAAGTTGCAAATGTAGACAAACCAGAAGATATAAAGAAAAAAATGTTAGAAGGAAAAATATCAACTTATTTCAAAGAAAAAACATTACTTAGCCAACCTTTCATAAAAAATGGAGAAGAGACAATAGAAAAACTCTTAGAAAAATCAAAAGCAAAGATAAAAGAAGTAAAACGTTTTTCAATTTAATTAAATGTATATAATATTAATTATATTCTTCATATCGCTTATTGGTATATCCGTTATGATCGGAAAAAAATTAATATTATTAAAAAATGGAAAAATTGAATATACAGAAAGAGTTTTATTTAATATTCCTAATTTAGATGAAATAAAAAATGTTACTGCAAAAAATTCAAAAAGGTATGGTTATATAATACTTATTGAAGTAATACGTTTTTATATAAAAACCTCTATTCTTCTAAAGTATATATATACTATAACTAAGAAAAAAATAATAAAAATATATCACAAATACTTCCCACATAAAGTAAAAGAAAATAAAGAGAAGGAAGTTTCAAAATTTCTAAGAATGGTTTCAGATTATAAGAATAAAATTAAAAATATTAAAGATAAAATAGTAGAAGAAGAGAATAATTATTAATTAAAGTATGTTATAATAAATAGAAGCCGCCTTAGCTCAGTTGGTAGAGCAACGCTTTTGTAAAGCGAAGGTCCTCAGTTCGAATCTGAGAGGCGGCTCCAAATTAAAATCCCCTAGGTAAAACCTAGGGGATTTTAATTATAAAACAAGAAATTTATTATTTTTTATTTTTTAAACTTCTAACAACTTTTTTGACTGTTTTTTTTGCAAATTTTGGAGCACCCTTCCAATCACTTTTTAATTTCTGAGCAAGAGCTTTTATCTCTTTTTCATGTGGTTTATATTTTTTAATATAATCTGAAGATATAATATCTACAGCTTTGTGATACATAGGTCCTGTTGCATTTTTTACTTTTCTTATTTTACTTTCTACTTCTTTCTTTATTTTTACTATCAAAACTCTTGCTTTTTTTTGATGTTCTTTAGCCTTAGGTCCTAAAAGATAATATGCTCCTACTCCAAGGGCTAATACTCCAGCGCCAATTGCTACTTTTTTACCCATAGATACTCCACCTTTCTTTTTTGTATTATTTTTTTTCATATTTTTTATAAATTATTATTATAATAAAATTATTACGACTATATTATTTTTATTTTTTGTGATGTTTCCTCTTTTTTCCAAAAAGAAAACTAAACATGGTACTATCTCTTACCTCTTCAAGTAAATCTTTAGTTGTATCACTAATTTTATCTACATTTTTCTCTAATTTATCCATAATTCTATAGAAAGTATTGGTCGCGCGAATAAGATAAAACAAAAATATTACCACTAAAATCCACAAAAGAACAAATCCAATTGAAGAAATAAAAAAGAATATTTGTGATTGAAGAAGTGTATTCATAAAACTATTATAGCATAATAATTTCTATTCTTTGTCAGTAAATATTACAAGTCTATTAGAATGACTTTTATTAATCTTATTCCAAATTCCAGTACAAGTTATAAGGTTAAGGTGTGCTTTTTCGTCACTTGGGATAAACACGTCTGGAACACTATCATTTGGATTATATTTTTGAATTTTACGAACAACAAAAGAAATAATAATACCTTTGTCGTCTGTAATATATAACCTATCTCCTTTACGTAATTTGTATAAATTATCAAATACCGCTGGTATACCATTTTTCCACCCAGAGTGACCAGTAATAATAGAATTTCCTATTTCTCCAGGACGTGGCCATAAATTAAACCAAGCTGTATTAGTAGGACCTTTAGGCACATCCACTGCTCCGCTAGATGTAAGACCAACCGTTTCAATTGAAGCATCAATATTTATTTGAGGAATTTTAATACGTACCGGTAAGCCAAAATTTATTTGTTCTTGTTGTGGAACAGAAATAACGTTTCCAACAAGTAGTGACGAATCATTTTGAATTGGACTTTTAAACAAAAAATAAAAAAGAAACATTAAAAAAAATACAAAACTTGTAAGGACAATTATTAAGTATATTTGTTTTGGTAAGATTTTTAATTTCATAATTTTTTAAAATAATAACCAGACAAAAACTTGCCTGGTTATTATTTACTAGTTATTTTAAACAACTAAATTAATTTGTTTGTTTTTTTCGAGCAAGATAAAAAGAAATTAAAATTCCCATAATACCTGCTGGTATTATAATATTCCAAGAAATATTATTCTCAGAACCAAAGCCTGTTTTAGGAAGTTTTGGAACTACTGGTGCCACAACAACAGTAGCAGGTGAGAAATCTATCGCGGTTAAACCATTAGCATGACCTTCAGCTGTACCGATATTTGTTGTTGTTTGTATAATATTAGTTTGGCAAGTGAAACTCCATGTTTCATTACTTTCAAGTAGATTATTTTTATTTAAATCTCCTGGATGTGATAAAACACGACCTGGTAAACCAGTACATTTATTATCAGTGATACTAACATTGTTTAATGGAACTGTACCAGGATTAGTTACTGTATAGTTATATGTAACGGCTCCACCACCAGCTGGAAGTAAAGATATGTTTGGTTTTTTTACTAAATGAATTAATGGTGGAATTACTGGTATACCAACAACAACAGTTGCATTTGCAGTATCCCATACTTCACCATTAGTTGTTGCACCATGAGCAGTAACTGTATTTGTTTCAGTTTCAGAAACTGTTTTAGTACAGCTATATTTCCATCCTTCATTTATATCAAGCAAAGAATTATTATTATCATCACCAGAAATAAATTGTACAGAGCTACACTTATCATCTCTAACCCATACATCACTCATTGCAATTTCACCTATATTTGTTGCTATGTAATTATAAGTAACAGATCCTGGTCCTAAAGGTAAAGCTAATGGATTTGGTATTTTTGTAACATTGATAAGTGGAGGTGGAAGTTGCGCAATAAAACGAGTTCTTCCTGAAGCAGGAACAACAGCACATACAGATTCAGTAATTGTTGTATTGTTTAATGTAACTGCACCAGTGGTATTATCATTAGCATCAGCTAATAATCTTCCCTCAATTGTTGAATCACCATCATCTGTAATTGAAGAGATAGCCATTATGGTTCCATAAAATTCAGAATTTGTTCCAAGTGTTGCATCACTACCAACTTGCCAAAAAACATTACAAGCCTGAGTACCATTTATAAGACTAACAACACTATCTGTTGCTGTAGTAAGTGAAGATCCAGCCTGAAAGATAAAAACTGCGTTTGCATCACCACCACCATCAAGTACTAATGTTCCCGTAATACCAATTGTAGAACCAGAATTATATACACCTGGTGTCAAAGAGTTGCCATTAGTTATGGTGCCAGAACCAAAAGAGTCAGTTGAACTGGCAGTAATAGTAGTAGCTGAACCCGCAGTAGCAGCAGCATTATAAGCAGTAACTAAATCACCCTTAGCTGTAGTTAAACGACTAG
This sequence comes from Minisyncoccota bacterium, assembly GCA_041666045.1. GTDB lineage: Bacteria > Patescibacteriota > Minisyncoccia > Phycocordibacterales > UBA9973 > UBA9973. The sequence continues at coordinate 64,841 of JBAYHR010000003.1, read as the reverse complement.
CATCCATTATATCACCTGTACCAGCTCCATCAACAGAATATATAACTCCGTTTACCTCTGTTGAGGGTATCCCAATAGCTGCACCAGTTGTTGGACTTAATCCAACATCTCCACTAATAATATTAGAAGGAGCAGTATCAGTAATACCTGAACCAGCTAAAACTGAGAAATCACCTGCTGTGCCTAGATCTATTGTAGTCGCAGCTTTAACTGCCACTAATCCAACTAAACCAAGGGTAAACCCAAAAACTAAAACAATAATTAAAATCTTATTAAACTTAAATATTTTCATATATTTTTTTACTTGTCCCGTAGTGAGCTTTGCTCTACTACTGGGATTAAATTAATAATTAACTAATAATAATTTACAAACCAAGATCTTTTATCTTAGCTTTTGTTTTTGGACCAAGAATTCCATCACCAGTTAAATTGTGAGCTAATTGCCATTTTACTAAAGCAGATTTAGTAACAGGACCAAATTGTCCATCAGCTCCATATCTTTTAAGAGCTTGATTCTGTATATCTTGTGACATTAAAAATTGTTGTAAAGTTTTTACAAAATTTCCCATACTACCCTTTCTTAAACTACCGGCAATTGCACTAATTGTTTGTCCAAAAAGAGATGGATTAGATAAAGTATTAGAAGCACTAGCATTATTTGTATTTGCTGATGAATTAGAATTTTCTGAATTATTATTTGAAGAAGAATTATTTGAAGTCTCAACTACAGGACAAGCATCAAAAGCACAATCAGATCCTGAACGTGAAACTGTAGTTCCATCAGAACAAATATGCAAATCTTTAGCACATCCTTGTACCCCACCAGAAGAAACTGTAACAGTATTTGCATCTAATATAACTGCCGTCTGAGCTAAAGCTCTACCGTTTAATGTTGCGCCAGTATTTAACACAATTGCTGTTTGATCTAATATATTTCCATTAAATACTGCAGTTGTACCGATAGTTGTTTGTCCAGCTACAATCCAGAAAACATTACTAGCATTTCCTCCACTAAGAATAATTTTTTTACCTGAACTAATATCAAGATTTTGTGCTATTTGAAAAATCCAAACATCATTAGATCCACCTGAAAGAGTAACGTCTGTTGGTATTGTCACACCAGTACTCCATTTATATAATCCTGGAGCAAGTGTCATTCCACCAATATTTCCAGCACCCAATTCAGTTGCAGTTGGATTTGTTTTACCCATACCATCAGTATAAGCAGTTTCCATATCACTTACAGCTGTAGTCATTTTAGTTGGAGTTGGAACTGCATAACTAGGGGCATATACTTTTCCAGTCACTAAAGCAGACGTAGAAAATGCACTCGTTGCAGGAAGAATTAAATCAAATCCAGTGATATAAGTTGCCTCGGCTGGACTAACTCCAATATCTCCAACGACTGAAGTAGTTCCAGTTGTTGAAATTCCTGTTTTTGCTAAAATAACAAAATCACCTGCTGACCCAAGATCTACTATTGCTGGACCTGCAGCATGTATAACTGAACCTGATAAACTAAATATAAATGCAAAAACAGAAGCAAAAACTAAATATTTTTTAAATTTTTTCATACTAGATTATTCTTAATTTTTAAAACAAATTATTTTTAAGATTATTAGACCTACCTTATATTTTACTCTTATACTAATAATATAACAAAATAACTGTGGATAAGTTATTTATTTATATATATAATCCTTTATTTACAAGAAAAAAACCTAGAACTTCAAGTTCTAGGTTTTTAAAAAATTAAATATAATCAGTTTAGAAATAAATATGAATCTTTCTTATATGGCTTATGTTCACCTAAAGAAAATTTACCTATACAAAGATTATTTTCTTTAGTAAAATAAACGATAATTACAAAAAAACTAAATCCTTGTTTAACATAAAAAATATTAGGATACATATTTTTTATGTTTAGTTCTTCTGTCTCTGTAATTAAATGACTAATGATCCATAATATATCTGAATGATTAAAATGATTATCTTTTGGTAAAATTTTACTATCATCCAATTGTTTCTTTAAACAACAGGACGTTATTAAAATTTTCCTTGATAAAAGCCTTGTTTTGCAAGATTTCAAATATTTTTTAAAATCATCACAAAAAACAAACTTCTTTAAACCCTTATTTTGTAATCTTTCTAAAAATTCCTTTTCACCAAATTCACCATCAGGAATTTCCATAGATATACAATTTCTTATTTCAAAAATTTCATTATTGTTTGAAATAAAATCACTAAAATGACTACCAGTAAAACCGTACTGTTTCAGTTGAGCTGAGATAGCAATAGAATTTTTCCCCATTTTTTAATAGTTTTTAAGTTTATATAAAAGAACAAATTTAAAATACCAAAAACTATTATATACTATATATTATTAAAAATCAATAGAAAAAAGATCCTTATTTAACAGTCTTTTTCTCGTCTATTGTTTTTATATCTTGAAGTTTAAAAGATTCTTTAACCATAGACTCTAATTCATCCATTGAGTGAAATCCAGTTAAAAGATTATCGTCAATCACAAGAGCAGGAAGTTTTGTATCTTGTATTTTATATATATCTAACATAGCTTTTAGAGCAGAAAGATCAGTGCTGTAATCAAAAGAATAAACCCGTAATTCTGGATATTTATCACGAAGTGTTGTAAGCACAATACTTTCTTTTTCACATTCACTGCAATTTTGCGCTGTTGTATAAAAATATAAAATAAATGCAGATTTCTTTCCGCACCTACTAGAAATTTTTTTCATTAAAATATAGTCTTTTATTTGAAGCAGAGAATAATATTTTTTCAAATATAATAATTCTTCTGTTGTACCAATATTATTCTGACCCCATTCTATTTTCTGTCCCAATTCACTCAACTCACCTGATAAAACAGAATCTGAAACATTCTTACATGAAAGCTCCGAAAGAAGAGAAAATTGAGTTTCTGAAGATAATATATCAATAGAAATTTTATCTTGAATGGATTTTAATTGATTTAATTTTTTATCACTAAAATAATTACTCAAATATACAGCTGTCAAAAACAGGCCAAGAGTTATAAAAAAAACTATTATATATCTTTTAAAATCAAATTGTTGTTGCATTTTTTTGTTTAACCATTCTAGCATCTCTTTTATCTATTTCAAGAGTCCAGCTTGATTCTTTGGATCTTACAGCATTAAAAAGTGCCTTTAGAATCCAAAATGGCGCAATTACACTATAAATAATCATAAAATAAAACATATCAAAAGAAACACGCGGTTTCCCTTCTAATATACTTCTTCCTAAAAGAAGAGATATTATAATTGAAGTATACAAAATAATTGAAATAAATACTATTGTTTTTGTATCAAAAAAAAATAGATCAAAACTAGAACCTGAAAAACTATTACTTATACCAACTACATTAATTTGTATTACTTTACGAACAATAAAATTAATCAAATTATAAGACAACATTATAAATAAAAAAATAACAGATAAAACTGATATTATTCCAGAAGGTAATGTAAAAAAAGCTATTGTCCCATATTTTTTTCTAAAAAGAAGTCTTCTATAATCTATCGCATTTCTTATAAAACCATAAATCCACCTTAATCTTTGACGATATAATTTTTTAACAGTATTTGGAGCAATAGTATAAACATAAGCATCAGGACAATGTTCAATTTTATAATGATGCTCTTGCATACGAAGCGCTATTTCTTGATCTTCAGTATTATGAGCATGTCTATAAGGACCTAAATCTTCAAAAACTTTTTTTCTAAAAATTGAAAAAGGTCCTGGAGTAACATGTATCCCTCCCAAGAAAGCCAACATTTTTTTATTATAAACAGCCATATCATATTCTGCTTTTTGCGCTCCTTGTAAAATATTCTTTGGTTTATCCACTATAATAGAGGGCGCTACTGCCATTGTGTCTTTATCATAAAAATAAGTCATAATTCTTTTTAATGCTTGAGAATCAACAAAAGAATCTGAATCAAGACAACCAAGAAAAGGAGTTTCAACTTTTTCAAGTCCTAAATTAAGAGCAGTGTACTTTCCTCCATTTTTTTTATGAAAAACTTTTATATTTTCATATTTTGTAAATTCTTGAATCACTTGCCAAGTATTGTCTTTACTTCCATCATCAACAATAAATAATTGCAGTTTGTCTTTTGGATAATCTAAATTTAACAACGAATTAATTGTAATAGTTATTGTTTTCTCTTCATTATAACAAGGGACAATTATTGTAACCCCAGGATATTCATCTAGCTCTATTGAACCAGTCCTAATAAGGATATTTTTTTTTCTTTCTAAAAAGGTAATAAGAAAAAAAACCTGCACATATACAGATAAAAAGGTTAAAACAAATACTATTCCTGAAATTATATTCATAATTTATTAAAAGTATAACATAAAAAATAAATATGCTATAATAAAATATTAATATTAAATTTAAAAATTTATGGAAAAAAATAACAATCAAAAACAAATAGCTGGGGCTATAATTATAGCTGGATTGATAATAGCTGGGGCTATTTTATTAAAAGGCAGTACTGCTGTTGCCCCCAACTCACTAGATAATAAAGCTAACATAAAAAATATAAAAATAGAACCCGTTTCAATAAATGATCATATTTTAGGAAATCCAGATGCTAAAATTGTGATAGTTGAATATTCAGATAGCGAATGTCCTTTCTGTAAAATATTCCACACTACAATGTATCAAGTTATTACCAAATATGATGGAAAAGTTGCTTGGGTATATAGACATTATCCAATTGTGCAACTTCATCCAAAAGCTTTCAATGAATCTGTAGCAATGGAATGCGCATCAGAGCAAGGTGGAAATGATACTTTTTGGAAATATACTGATGAACTTTATGTAAGAACAACATCAAATAATAGACTTGATGTAACAGAACTTCCAAAAATTGCAAAAGATATTGGGCTTGATCTTATTTCATTTAATGACTGTCTTACAAATGAAAAAACAAAAGGAAAAGTACAAGCTGATATGGATAGTGGAAATAAAGCTGGTGTAAATGGAACTCCAAAAAGCTTCATCCTAAAAAATGGAAAAATTGTTGATACTATCGACGGAGCAGAACCAATTGAAAACATAATTCAAAAAATTGATAAAATATTATAATAATTAAAACTAAAAATCCTCCGACGTAACGTCGGAGGATTTTTAGTTTATGTTTTTATTTACAAATTCAACAATTTAATCTTCGCTCTGGTTATTTTTCCAAAGTATCCATATGAAGGAATTACTTTATTTGCTTTCTGCCATTCTGCTAAAGCAGATCTTGTTAACTTTCCAAAATAATTAGTTCCATTATATTTTGCTAAAGCTTTTGCGTTTGACCCTTTATTTTGCTTAATTAAAAATAGTTGCAGTGTTTTTACATCTTTGTTTGTCATTCCAAACTTTAAATCTTTTGTTACTTTTTGTATTTCAGAAATTGTTGAAGTTGTTATTAAAGTTGTTGATTCTATTTTTGAAGTTATAGTTGATATTGCTTTTGGTAAATAACCTAGGAGATAGGAACCTGAAAGATAACCGCTACTACCAGTACTTGATGAAATTTCCACTCGTACTGTTCTTGTTACTTCTGTGGCTACGTTTAAAGTAGCATCTGTAACATTGTAAGTTATAGTATATGTTCCTGGTACAGTTACGTCTACTGGATTAACTGTGATAATGGAAGAAGTAATGTCTCCATCAATGTTGTCTATCGCTGTAGCTCCTGCATCTGTGTATGATTGTTCATTTGTTAAAGTAATTGAACTTTCCCCAAGTAAGGTAATTACTGGAATTGTTGTATCAACTTGAAAATCTGGACTACCTCCCATGGCAACCCAGGAACTTTGTCCAGCCGAATTACTTATTCTTGCTTGCCAATGATATGTTTTGCCACTCGTTAAGCCAGTAACCAAAACTGTTCCTGTTACTCCCGAACCTGAGTAAGCAACCGCATCTCCGGAGTTAGTAACAATGTTCGTAAATGCAGTACCTAATTCTTGAATCTCGACTTGTGGAGTTAGTGAATCAGATGAATTATATTCTGATGAAGACATATTGAATTTCAAAACAACACTATTTTCATTCGTGAAAGTTCCAGAAATTATTGCTGTTGTTCCATCTGATTTGTATTGAGAAAGTGAAGTTGGTACTGTTGGAGCTTGGAATTCGTATGCTCCTATATCTGGAAGTCCTACTATTGGGTTTCCTAAATAATCACTAGTGAGAGAAACGTTGGTTCCTGAGTTAATTGCAAGAGAGGTTGATTGTAGTGAAAAATTCGCATTAGTAGCATTAATAAATAAAGGATCACCTGATTTACCATGAGTTTCTGTATTTCCTGAAAAATAATTGTAATCAAAATCCCCTGCACCAGTTGTATAAGTTGTAATATTTACCAACGCATTATTTCTTACTGTTGAACCTGATGAGGCATTAATACCTGTGGTGTTTTGATTAAAACTATTATTATATGCATTAGCATTACCAATTAAAGTTAAACCTGTTGTACCATAAGAAAATATATTATGAGTAGCACTAGCCACACCACTCACCGAAATTCCTGCCCAATCCTCTTTCGCTGGAGAGTGGTCAGAACTTCGTTCCTCAATTCCAATACTGTCATCATCTTGACTTGTAAAATATGTTTTTGTTGGTGCAAAATTATTAAAGGTCAGTCCTAGATTACTACCTGCCATAAACTTTGTTACTAAACCCTTACCATCAAAAGGAACAAAATCATCATTCGTACTTATCGTTTTATTTTTTGCAATATATAAAGTTTTACCAGACCAATCTACATCAGTTGGAGTTTCGTAATTTAAAGTGATAGTAGCAGTACTGCTAAAAGAATCACCATTATGGAACGAACCAACATAGTGATTTGTAGAACCACGAAAATAACTTTTTTGCCCATTATTTGTAATCCATTCTTCTTGCAATGGGGCGGTAGTTTGTATGGTAACTTTTAAGTTTGCTGTTCCACCAAAATATTCCATTCGTCCACTAGCAACACTTGGGCCAACTTGCATTGGAAAAACAACCCCATCATTCGGAAGGTCAACAACGAAATTATCACTAAATTTTACATAGCGAAATAATTTATCGGTGCTATAATCGGCTGGCCACATTGTAGTATAAACATTTGCAACTTGAAAATCGGTAGTAAAAGCTAATGCCCACGATTCAATTAAAGTATTCCCCTCAAATACCATAGCTCGAGTTAAAGTACCAAAATCATCAGTAGTTTTTGTATCTCCATAACAAGTGGAAATGCCAGTAATGTCTAAAGTATTTCCAATAATAACTTGGTTGTATGACAAATCAGAATCTAAAACATAAGCAGTGCCATCTAAATTAATGGTAATGGCCGCGTTATATTCGTGTCCATGAGCAATTCCAAATTTATATCCAACAGCTTGACCGGGGATATTACCACTGATCGCCACATATTGTTCACTTGGATTATCCATTACATCATGAGATTTTAAATAGACCCAATTGGCATCACCTGGATTTGCATCCTTATATAATTTCAATCCAGTGATGTCATGTCTATTGTGTGCGTCAGTACTACCTTTTACTTCAATTGTAATTACATCACCAGTGTTAATATTTGTAGCAATATGAATCCATCGAGGATTAACATTGTCTGTTAAATAATGTCCCTCGTCGAATTCCCCATTTGTATTTAACCCCATAGTGGTATTTAACCCAACTAAATTATTTGTCGAAACAACACCATTAATTTTTACCCTTATCACACCACCTACAGTACCAACCATATGAACACCTAAATAGACATCATTATAGTTATCAGTAGCTGTATAGGTGGCATAAGCACTGTATGGTTCATAGTTTGTTGAAGAGATTCTTCGTTTAGCCACAATATTACCAACAGTAACATCAGTCCAAGTTCCTGCATCGCCAGAACCATTCACATAAGTAAAGTCATCTCTAGTTGTTTGTAGATCTAAGGTAGAAACATGACCAACCGAGTTTTGTTGTAAATCCCAAGCGTCACTAGTATATTGAAAAAACTCCCAACGGAACCATTTATCAGAATTGGTACCAGCATTAGCTTTTTTTTGATAAATATCTAAAATTTTTGCTCCAGCTGTATTATCTGCATAATGCAAATATATTTGATCGGCATCAGCGTTTACTTTTGTTAAAACAACCAATCCAAAAATAAAAATTATTATAAAAAAACAACCCAAAAATATTTTTAGAGCTGAAGCTACTCTCTCTCTCTCTCTCTCGATTTGTGGTTAAATTTTGTTCATACATAAAAAATTTATAAGTAAATTATAACAAATTCGTAGTCTAATTCACAATCTTTTTATTTAATCAAAATAATTTTTTAAGCGAGCGATTTTTTCATGATGACGAAGTTTTTCGTGCACCTTTGCTTCAATCTGACGAATACGCTCACGAGTAACTCCAAATTCTTCCCCTACTCTCTCTAATGTATGCTGTATACCATCAATCAAGCCATAACGCATTTCAAGAATTTTTCTTTCTTTTGGATTAAGTTCATTTAAAACTTCACGAATTTGATCAGAAAGAATCCTGCGAGAAGAATCTTGATCTGGACGCAAAATTTTATCATCTGGAATAAAATTCTCTAATGTTGATTTATCGTCATCATCTCCAATAGGTTGTTCAAGTGAAATTGTTTCCTGACTTATATTTTCTATAACATGAATTTTTTCAACTGGTATTCCCATTTCAGTTGCAATTTCTTCTGCTAATGGCTCTCTGCCTAAATCCTGACTAAGTCTTCTGTGCACTTGTTTATATTTTGAAATAGTTTCAACCATATGCACTGGAATACGAATAGTTCTAGATTGATCAGCTAATGCGCGAGTTATAGACTGACGAATCCACCAAGTGGCATAAGTGGAAAATTTATATCCTTTTGTCCAATCAAACTTTTCAACAGCCTTAAATAAACCCAAATTCCCTTCTTGAATTAAATCAAGCAGACTTAGATTGGCGCTTCTGCCAACATATTTTTTTGCAATTGAAACAACTAAACGTAAGTTTGCGCGAGCAAGTAAATTTTTTGCTTCTTCATCTCCATTTTCTATACGTTTTGCTAAATCTTTTTCGTCACTGGCATGAATAAGCGGATATTGACCGATTTCTTTAAGATACATTTGTATGGAATCATGAATAGTTGATTTATTTAAATCCTTATCATTAATATCATTATCAAGATTAAGCAAATTACCTCCTTCTAAAACATCAACACCAACAACACTAAATTTCTCATAAAGTTCATCTAAAAATAAAATATTATTTTCAATATCAGGAAAAGTTTTTAATATTTCATCATAGATGATAAATCCTCTTTTACGTCCCTTTTCTATAAGCTCATCTGCTAAATGTGTAAATTCTTTAACTTTTTTTTCTGCTGCGGTTAATTTTTTATTATTATCTTTCTTTGATAAAACTTTTTTTACTTTCTTAATACTTTTTTTAGCTTTTTTAACAATTTTTTTAGCTTTTGTTTTTGGTTTCTTATTTACTTTTTTTACTTTTATTTTTTTCATCCCGTTAGAAATAGGAAATCTTTAGATCTCCGTAGTTAATTTATTAATAATGACTTTTATATACTCCATAATTATTTATCCCGTGAAAAATTACTTAACTTTTTGATTTCTAACGGGATTCATAAATTAATTTTATTTATTTAAACGACCATTTTTAATATTTTGTATTTTATTATTTATAATATTTATTTCTTTTAAAATTTCAATTGATTTTAACTTATCTTTCTCTATCTCAGATATATGCAATTCTTTCATTTTACAAAATAATTCTTCTTTTAAATATTCTTCTTTAAAATTATTAAGTAATTCTCTAACATCCTTTTTTAAATCAGCATCTTTGCCATAAAAAACTTCTGCTTCAAAAATCAAGTCTTCTCTATTATCTTTCGTTTTTTCTAATACTTTTTCTGATGTACTATTTAAAGTATCTGCAATTTCTTTTAAAATACTTTCAAAATCAACTATTTTTTCTACTAATGTCTCTTGCCAAAGTATTATTCCTAATAATCTGTGTAATATATTGTCTTTTTTAAAAATATTTTTTTCAACTTCTTTTATATCTTTTATTTCTCTTATTTCATATTTTAATTCTTCTTCAACTTTTTTCAAATCATCTTTTAAAGCTTGTTCTGGTATTTGAGACGCATCACTTATTTTTTTTATAAAATGCATTTTTTCAATTGAACTATCCAAAGCATTCACATAAGGTAATATTTTTTCTTTTATTTCTCTCCCGGCCTTACGCATATCATTTCCGTAATTTTTTAAAACTTTATCTAAAAGAAATTCTATTATATGTTTTGAATTTTTAATGGCTTCTTTCCATTTATCATTACCACCTTTAGAAATCAAATCAGCTGGATCAACACCATCATCCATAGAAGCCACTTTCACATCCATTCCAAAAGATAAAGCGATTTTACTAGCACGATTAACCGCACTAAATCCCGCTTTATCTGCATCAAAAGCGAGTACAATATTGCCTGAAAGACGACGAATCAAGCCTAAATTAGAAACAACTTTTTCTTTAGATAAAGTAGAATCTGAAAGAGCTGTGCCAGAAGTGGCAACTGTATTCCTAAATCCTGCTTGATGAGACAATATTAAATCAAATTGTCCTTCAACTAAAATAGAAAAATTATTCTTGCGAATTGATTCTTTTGCTTTATCTAAACCATATAACACTGCGGACTTACTAAAAATTGGAGTTTCAGGACTGTTTAGATATTTTGCTGACTTTCCGTCGTCAATAAAAATCCTTCCAGAAAAAGCTATCACTCTCCCACTTGAATCCGAAATTGGAAACATTATTCTACCCCTAAATCTATCATACATGGCTTTGCTTTTGTCATCAGGTTTTTTAGCAAGCCCAGCAAGTTCTATTTCTTTATCACTAAAGTTTTTTGATTTTAAATAATTAAAAAGTAAACGCCAATCATTATTTGCAAAACCAATTCTGAAATTTTTTATCGTTTTATCTTCTAAACCACGTAATTTTAAATAATTTAATACATCTTTATTCCCAACTAAATTATTTTCAAAAAACTTCGTTGCTTCTTCCATCGCTCTGTATAATTTTTCTTTTTCACTTTCATCTTTAAAATTATAATCATCAAGTTTAATTCCAGCTTTGTCTGCTAAAAGTTTAAGCGTGCCTTTAAAATCAAGTCCTTCAAATTCTTCAACAAAAGTAAAAATATCTCCTTTTGCTCCGCAACCAAAACAATAATAGCCTCCCCGGTCAGGAGAAATAAAAAAGGATGGTGTTTTCTCATTGTGAAAAGGACATTTGGCTTTTAAATTTGAGCCAACACGATCTAATTTTATATATGAAGAGACTACATCTTCTATCGAAAGCCTCTCCTTAATTTGTTGTACTGGAGAGTTCATAAATAATTAAAAATTATTCTTCTTTTGCAGATGAAACTGCATTCTTCTTAAATCCAGTTCCTGCTGGAATTAAGCGTCCAATAATAACATTTTCTTTTAATCCTCTTAGATAATCTACTCCGCCTTTAATGGCATTTTCAATAAGAACTCTATTTGTATTTTGGAATGAAGCGGCAGACAACCAACTCTTAGTGCGTAGAGATACTTCCGTAATACCAAGCGCTATTATTTCAGCTTTAGCTTGTTTTCCATCATTTTTAGCAACTCTTTCATTTTCTTCAATAAGCGCAGAATTTTCAACAATATCACCGATAGAGAAATTAGTTTCACCAGTATCTTTTATTTTCCTGCGTGAGAACATTTGACGGACAATTATCTCTGTATGCTTTCTTGCAATAGACGCGCTTTGTAATTCGTAAACTTTATTTATTTCTCTAATTATATATTCTTCCACCAATTCTTTATTTCCATATTTGAATATTTCGGCAATATCAGCAGATCCGTCTGTTAGAAGTTCTCCTTTCTTAATTTTACTGCCAACTTTAATTAAAGGTATTCTTCTGAATGGCGCAACATATTCTATTTCATTTGGTTTTCCATCAACTTTTGAATCTGAAAGAACTTTTATGATTTTTTCTTTTCCATCTTTATCTTTAATTTCAATAACTTCTCCATCTGTTTGAGAAACAACTGCCGGATTCTTTGGAATTCTTCTTTCAAAAATTTCTTCAATACGTGGAAGACCTGTAGTGATGTCAGTACCTGCGACTCCTCCAGCATGAAATGTACGAAGTGTAAGCTGTGTGCCTGGTTCACCGATAGCTTGCGCTGCGATTATGCCTACAGCTTCTCCCAAATCAACTAAATGATTTCTTCCCAAATCCAATCCGTAACACATCTGACAAATACCATGAGTAGTGCGACAAGTTAAAGGAGAACGAACGAATACTTCAGTAAATCCTGCTCCTTCAATATTATATGCTTCTTCTTTAGTAATTAAAAATCCTTTTTTATAAGCCACATTTCCATTTTTATCTTTAAGATCAGTTGCTAAAACACGTCCACGAATATTTTTTGAAAGTGGAATTTCAATTCCAGAAATATTTTCTCGTTTTACTATTTTACCTTCTTTTGTACCACAATCTTCTTCTGTTATTACAACATCTTGCGCAACATCAACTAATCTACGAGTTAGATATCCAGCTTTAGCGGTATTTAAAGCTGTGTCTGAAGCACCCTTACGAGCACCGTGAGTAGTAACGAAATATTGAATTGGAGAAAGTCCTTCGTGATAACAAGGAATAATAGGAAATTCCAATGTCTTTCCTTGATTGTTTTGGATAAGTCCTTTCATACCTGTCATCTGAACTAAACTTGTCATAGTTCCACGAGCTCCAGAAGTAAACAAATCATAAGTTGAACCATTTTTATCAAGAGTATTCGGTAAAACTTTTTCTAAATTCTTTTTAGCTTGAGTCCAGATTTCAATAATCTTTTGATATCTTTCATCTAAAGACAAAAGACCATCGCTCCATTGAGAAATAACTTCATCTTCAAGTTTTTTACTGTCAGCTATTATTTTTGGTTTTTCTACTGGAACTTTAACATTGTCTAATCCCCAAGTCGTACCAGAAACTGTTGAATATTTAAAACCAAATTCTTTAATTTTATCCAATATTGGTGGAGTCTTATCAACACCATAAAACATAATAAGTTCATCAACAAGCGAAGACAATCTCTTTTGAGTCATTTCCTCTGTAACATAAGCAAAATCTTTTGGCAAAATACTATTGAATAAAAGTTTTCCAACAGATGTTTCAAAAATTTCACCATTAAATTTTTTATACTTAATAGTATCAGTAGCCATTACTTTAATTTTTGCTCTAAGAGAAACAACCCCAAATTTATATGCAGTAATAGCCACATTTGGACTTGAAAAATACTTTCCTTCTCCAGGTTCTCCATCAACAGATTTTGTCATCCAATAAGAACCTAAAACCATATCCTTACTTGGATGAACTATTGGATCTCCATTTTGAGGTTTAAGTAAGTTCTTATTTGCAGCCATTAATTCTTTTGCTTCATTTTGCGCTTCTTCTGAAAGAGGAAGATAAACAGCCATCTGGTCTCCATCGAAGTCCGCATTAAAAGCCTGACAAACAAGGGGATGCACTTGAACAGCATTACCCTCAATAAGAATAGGATTGAAAGCTTGAATACCCAAACGGTGCAAAGTTGGAGCGCGGTTTAAAAGAACATATTTACCTTGTATCACTTCTTCAAGCATTGCCCAAACTTCTGGTGTTCTCTCTTCTATTAATTTATTAGCTCCACGAATATTGAATGCTAATTCTGCTTGTAAGATTTTTGAAATTACGAAAGGTTTGAAAAGCTCAAGAGCCATATGTTTTGGCAAACCACACTGATTTAATTTAAGCTGAGGACCAACAACAATAACGGAACGTCCAGAATAATCTACACGCTTACCAAGCAAGTTTTGACGGAAAAGACCTTGCTTCGATTTCAAATTGTCAGACAATGATTTCAATGGACGCTTTTGAGATTGACTCATAGCAGCAGAATCATTTTGTTTTGCTATAGAGTTATCAATTAAAGCATCTACTGCTTCTTGAATGATTCTTTTTTCATTTCTTAAAATTACATCTGGAGCATTTATTTCTTTCAATTTCTTCAAACGATTATTTCTGTTTATCACGCGTCTGTAAAGATCATTTAAATCGCTTGTAGCATGACGTCCTCCATCAAGCGCAACCATTGGACGAAGAACTGGTGGAATAACTGGAATAATAGTAAGAAACATCCATTCTGGACGAATACCGGCATATGTCATAGCCCTAATAAGAGAAAGTCTTTTTTGTAATTTTTCTTTTTCTGCAACACTAGATTTTTCAATCATCGTCTCGGTAAGAATTTTAAGTTTATTTAAATCTAAATTCTTAAAAATAGAATAAATAGCTTCAGCGCCAATATTTGCTTCAAAGCATGTACCATATTTTAAGGAATAATGGTGAAATGAAATTTCATTTAAAACTTTTCCTTCATAAATTTCCCCAATCTCTTTTTTCGTAATAGAAAGTAATGTTTTTAATTTTTCACGAGTGTCATCATCTGCAGAATTTTTTAATTTAACTTTATATTCTTTATCCAAATTTTGAATAATTATTTCTTTTTCTTTTTCAAAAACTTCAGTAATTATATATCCAGCAAAATAAATTACCTTTTCAAGATCAGAAACAGAAATATTAAGAAGAATACTCATTCTAGATGGCACCCCACGCAAAAACCAAATATGAGAAACTGGTGTAGAAAGTTCAATATGCCCCATTCTCTCACGTCTTACAGCAGAACGAGTAACCTCAACTCCGCATTTTTCACAAATAATATCTTTATAACGAATCCTGCGATATTTTCCACAATAACATTCGTAATCTTTTTCTGGACCGAATATCTTTTCGTCAAAGAGACCGCCACGTTCAGATCTGCCTGTACGATAATTTATCGTTTCAGGCTTAGTAACTTCCCCATAAGACCATTCTTTAATTTGCTCAGGTGAAGCAAGTCTTAATGTAATGTTATCAAATTCAGTTGTATTTAAAGTTTTCATATATTTTAATTTATTTTTTATTCTTAATATTTTTACTCTTTATCTGAAGAAGATTTATTCAAACTTACATCAAGCGCAAGTCCTCTTAAATAATTTAACATCACATTAAATGAAGCTGGAGAATTTGGTGATTTAATAACTTCATTTTTTATAATAGAATCAAAAGTTGCAGATCGACCCATAATATCATCAGACTTAATAGTTAACATTTCACGAAGCGTATAAGATGCGCCATAACCTTCAAGCGCCCACACTTCCATTTCTCCGAATCTTTGTCCTCCACCTTGAGCCTTTCCTCCAAGTGGCTGTTGAGTAATCAAAGAGTAAGGACCTATTGAACGCATATGTATTTTATCTTCAACCATGTGGTGAAGTTTCAACATATACATATAACCAACAGCTACATCTTGATTAAAACTCTCTCCTGTTCGTCCGTCAAAAAGTTTCATCTTGCCATTTTCTGGAAGACCTGCTTTCTTTAATTCTTCACTTATTTCTTCATGTTTTGCTCCTAAAAATGGAGGAACGATAGCTTGATATCCTAAACTATTTGCAGCCATACCAAGGTGTATTTCTAAAATCTGTCCCAAGTTCATACGAGAAGGAACACCGAGTGGTGAAAGAATAATATCTACTGGTGTACCATCTGCCATATATGGCATATCTTCTTCTGGAAGAATTGTTGATATAACACCTTTGTTTCCGTGTCGTCCAGAAAGCTTGTCTCCAACAGAAATATTTCTTATTTGAGCAACTTCTATTACTATTTTTTTAATAATTCCTGCTTCAAGAGAATGTCCTAAATCACGTGAGAAAATTTTCACACCAATAATACGTCCACGTTTTCCATGTTCCATGCGCAATGATGTATCTTTTACATCACGAGCTTTTTCAGCAAAGATGGAACGAAGCAATCTTTCTTCAGGAGTTAATTCACTCTCACCTTTTGGAGTAATTTTACCAACCAAAATATCATTCTCGCGAACTTCTGCTCCAACACGAACTATTCCATCTTCATCTAGATCTTTAAGTTTAAGTTCACCAATGTTTGGAATATCACGAGTTGTTATTTCAGGTCCAAGTTTTGTATCACGAACTGTACAAATAAATTCTTCTACGTAAATAGAAGTAAATTTGCTATTTTTAACTAATCTTTCAGAAACTATTATAGCGTCTTCATAGTTTGATCCACTCCATGATAAAAACGCAACAAAAATATTTTGTCCGATTGAAATCTGTCCGCTTACTGTACTTGAAGTGTCTGCTAACACATCACCTTTTTTAACCTTATCCCCTATGTTTACTGCTGGTCTCTGATGAAATGCGGAGAAATTATTGTTTCTTAAAAAATTAACAAGTGGATATGTTTTTTCAGATTTTCCTTTTACTATTATTTTTTTAGCATCTAAATAAGAAACTACTCCTTCTTCTATAGCTATTACCAATCTACCTGAATCACGTGATGCTAATTCTTCAACACCTGTTGCAACGAGTGGCGCTTCAGGCAATACACATGGAACTGCTTGCTTCTGCATGTTTGATCCCATGAGTGCACGGTTTGCATCATTGTGTTCTAGAAATGGAATTAAAGATGTTGCAATAGAAAAAGCTTGATTTGTAGCAACATCAATAAAATCAACTTCATTTTTTGAAATCATACCTGGTACAGTTTTTACTCTAGCTTCAACTTTATCTTCTGTTATTTTTCCATCTTCATCGTAAGGAATTCCAGCATGCGCAATATTGTATTTTTCTTCTTCAAGAGCGTTTAAATAAACAACTTCTCCTGTAATCTTTCCATTTTTTACTTTTATATAAGGAGTTTCAATAATTCCAAAATCATTTATTTTTGCATAAGTAGAAATATGTAAAATAAGTCCAATGTTTGGACCTTCTGGTGTGTGTATAGGACAAACTCTTCCATAGTGAGAAGGATGCACGTCACGAACTTCTAGTCCTGCTCTTTCACGTGTGAGACCTCCGGGTCCAAGCGCTGACAAAGTACGCAAATGTTCCATCTCATAAAGCACATTTTCCTGTGCCATAAATTGTGAAAGTTGGTTTGTTGTGAAAAATTCTTTAATACGAGCTTGTAGTGGACGCTGATTTATTATTTGTATAGGCATTGCAGTATCAACATCAATAGTAGACATTCTGTCTTGAATATTTCTCTTAATTTGCATCATACCTGTACGAATTTTTTGTTGAAGCATTTCTCCAACGAAACGCACACGTCTTTGACCCAAGTGATCTATATCGTCTGCTTTAGCTTGTGGATCATTATTTAAATCTATAATATTACTAAATACAGTAATTAAATCTTCTTTTGAAATAGTTCTTCTTAATAATTCCACCTCATCCATTGGCTTTTCAAATCTTTTATTAAAACGAAATCTTCCAACTGGAGAAAGGTCATATCTTTCTGAAGTAAATAATGCATCGAAAAATTCTTTAGCATTATCAGCTGTCGCCATATCTCCGTCTCTTAAACGTTTATATATTTCAATATACGCATCGTTCACAGTCTTAGCTGGATCTTTGGCTAAACAAGCTTTCATAGCTTCTTCGTAAGTAGCATTTTTTCCAAATGCTTTTAATATCATTTCATCAGAGTGAAAACCCATCGCACGAAGTAATGCAGTTGCTGGAAACTTTCTCTTTTTATCTATTCTTATATAAATTCCTCCATCAGATTCAGATTCTATTTCAATCCAAACTCCACGAGCAGGAATAACTTTTGCGCCAAAATATCTCTTACCTTTACTTTCAGATTCTGTAAAAAATACACCGAAAGATCTGGCAAGCTGAGGGACAATAACACGCTCAACACCATTTATTATAAAAGTTCCGTGTGATGTCATCAAAGGCATCTCAGATATAAAAATCTCCTGTTCTTTAACAGTTCCTAAAATTTTATTTGTTAATTTCACACGAGCTTTTAAAAGACCTTCGTAGGAGAGCTTGTTTATTTTTGCATTACCTTCATCAAACTTAGGTTCACCAAGAGAGAAAGATGTAAAATCAAGTTGAAATTTTTTACCGGAATAATCAGAGATTGGGGAAAATTCTTTAAACACTTCCCCTATGCCAGTTTCTACTAACCATTTAAAAGATTTTACTTGCGCTTCTATCAAATTAGGAAATTCTATTAATGGCTTCTTATACCTTGAAAAATACTTCTTTGGACGCTTGGTTTGTGTTTGCATAGATAGTTTTCTCTAAAAAAAACAAAAAGGAAAACGCTTTTTAAGCTTCTTTAAAATTTATTTAGAATTATGATTAAGTTAAAAACCTTATAATATATAAAGAATGCAGTCAAAACTCAATCTATCAATCAAAGTAAGTATAATCATTAAATTAAAAAAGTCAAATATGTGTTGGGGATATTAATTAAATTACTAGTAAGTAATGTGCTATACTTTTAAGAAACTAATTCCTTAACATAAAAAACATTACAATATGAAAATATTATACACACATTTTCTTTCAGAAAAACAAATTTCTGAAAGACTTGGTTTGCTTTTAAAAGAAACAGCATTGGAACATAAAAATTTAATTTTAAATTTAGAAGAAAATAAATTAGGAAAATTTAATTTTATCATAAACAAAAAAGCAATATCAGGAAAATCAGAAATTAAAGGTAGAGATATTGAAATTTATATTAAAATTCAATTTTTTTCTTTTAAATTAAAAAGAAAAATAAGAAAAATTATTAGTAATAAAATGCATGACGTATTTTATTATGATAAAGAAAAAGAATACAAATTCGCAACAACTTAAAAAAATCTTGAGATAAACCTCAAGATTTTTTATTTTTTACTAGACTTTTTCCATTGTTCAATCAATTGATGATTCCCTGAAAGTAAAACTTTTGGCACATTATATTTTTTTCCTTTATAAACTAATTTTTCTGGGCGAGTATAAAATTCACTAGAAGAAACTCTTTCTTCTTCCAGAGATTCATACTTACCTAAAACCCCAGGAATCTGGCGAGAAATACAATCTACTAAAATCATCGTTGGAAGTTCTCCTCCAGTTAATACATAATCCCCTATTGAAATTTTTTTAAATTTTAAAAACTTGTCCTGAGCTTGTCGAAGGATTTTATCTACTCGTGCATCAATACCTTCATACCTTCCACAAATTAAAATAATATCTGTATATTTTTTTGAAACTTTTTTTGCAAAAGTTGTAGTAAATTTTTCTGCACTTGGTACAAAATTAATAATTAAAATTTTATTTTGGTGGCTAGAAAGTTTCCGAGCTGGTCTGGCTCCAAACTGAGGACCCGAGGAAACTTTACTAGCTACCAAAATTGCTTTTTCTACTGCTTTAAGAATTGGCTCAGCTCGCATTATCATTCCAGGTCCTCCACCATATGGTCTATCATCTACAGGCTTATAATTCGCCTTATTCTGAGATTTTACATAATCTCTAGGATTATAAAACTTAACAGAAATATGCTTATTTTTTATAGCCCGCCCAATAATAGACTCAGTTAAATATGAGTCAAAAATCTCCGGAAAAATTGTAATTATATGAAAACGCATAAAAACACTATAGACTAAAAATTTAAAAATAAAAAGTCCTCAATTTTGAGGACTTTTGTAAAATTTCTTATTGAACATTTATGCTTCTGTTGGAATCTTTATATCAAGATAATCTACTAAAAATGTTTTCATCTTTACAGAAAGATATTTGTTTGCAATTTCCATCACAAATTCATGATTTCTTGATGGTGAACAATCAAGATCAAACTCACTAGATGGATGTGATGAATCATAATTCACCAAAGAAAAACAAATCTTGAAAGCAATCCACTCTACTTCTTTTTTAGACATCTTACAAGCTTCAGCAATTTTGAAAACAGCTTTTGGAGATAAAAAATAATATCTTCCATTTTTTGATTCTAATACAGATTTAAGATCATCAGCTTCAACAAATCCTTCATCCTGAAGAAGTTGAAAAAGTGGCAATCCATCATGAGTTACTTTTTCAAAGTATCCCAACATCCCATTCTTTATTAATCCAGAACTATATTTATTAAGTGTATGCAAACCACAATGAAATGCCATATAAAAAGCATCATTACGATAACAAGTATGACCACTAAGATTATAAAAATTATCCCAAATTGAATAAATAGCAATACGTTTTGTGGCAAAAAACATATTTAATAATTTTGCTTTATTAAATAATCTTATCTTTTCATTTAGATTTTTATTTTTGAAAAATCTTTTCATTAACTTCCCGAATTTAGAAGTGCTATCAATGACAGCAACCCATTCAAATGTTTTCATATTTTTATATATTTAATTGTTTAGAACTCTATTTATAATTAGATTACTACTTATCACATATTTTGTCAAACAAAAAAGGGCTTCATTTGAAGCCCTTTAGTTTATTAATGTTCTCTTAGCCACGTATTTATAGCAACAATAGCAACAAAACATAATTCTTGATCACTATGAAAGTCAATGTTGTGAGAACTAAATTCTTCTTTTTTAAAAATATCTCTTGAATTAGTCCATGAAATCCACCTACCTTGCATATTTACCTGAATAAATATGGAGTTTTGAGTAATGGTTATTTGACTATACTTAGCATCTTTTTTAAAAAAATAATTACTTATTCTATTTACCTCAAACTCAACATATTTATTTAAATTTATTAAGTCTTCTTCATTAAGAGCAAGCAACTTTCTTTTAATCCAAGAATAAATTTGACCACCAATAGCATAACCACCAGTAAAACCACTATTACCATCAAAAATGACAAAAGAAAATGCTTGGTCGTCCCAAATTGTGTCATTGAAAAATTCTTTTGCATAATGCATTTGTTCTACAACATAGTAAGTAGATAAATACATAGTAAGCATCATTTTTCTCATTCCCAAATAATAATCATCTTCTGATTTTGGAAAATCAAATTTGTAAATTACATATTCATCATTAGAACCTTTTTGTTTTACAAAACAACCATCAAAACCAAAAGTATTACCTTTTATTTGAAAAATTCCCAAATAAGAATATTTTTTTGTCAGTTGATTTTCTTCTTGAAAAAGTTCAAGTGGAATTGATTCATTTTGAAAGAATTTTCTATGAATTTTTAATTCATAAAAATTACCCTTTAAAATTAGATCTAATATCATATTTTTTAATTTTTAATGTTCATACTTTTTTCTTTTATCTTAATTTTTATTGTACAATTTGTCAAACAAAAAGAGCGAATACAAAAATTTTTGCCTGCAAGCACTGGATTCTTTTTGCTTGCCAGAAAACTTTTGTATTCGCTCTTTTTTTAAAAAACTATATTCCTTTTAAATCTTCCATAGCTTGGTCAACAGTTTTTGTTGAACTCATAGAAGAACTTTCTGTTCTTTCAGGTCTTGTGCTTCCTTCTGGTTCGTTAATCTTTAGATTAACGCGAGCATTATTCTTCATTCCAATAACTCTTAGAAGTGTTCTGATAGCCTTTGCAGTATTTCCCATTCTTCCGATGATTTTACCCATATCGGCAGGATTTACAGTAAGACTGATTAGCACTCCCATTTCATCAACAGTACGATCGAGTTTTACATCGTTCGGATTGTCAACAAGAGCTTTTACTACATATTCTAGAAATTCTTTATCAGCGTCTTGCATAATGTTCAGAATAAATATTTTTAATCATTGCAGTGTTCCGACCAAAGCAACTGCTTACAGTATATTATATCTTTTTATTTCTTAGCTTTCAATTCCTTTCTTTTCAAAGTTGGCTTTTTCTTAGGCAATACATTTTTCTTCTTCCCTTCTATAACTTTTTGATGCACTAAGAAATTGTGCATAGTATCAGAAAGTTGAGCGCCTTTTGAAACCCAATATTTTATTCTATCAGTTTTAAAATTTGTCTCCCCAGCTTTTGGATTATAAGTACCAACTATTTCTAAAAATCTTCCGCTTTTTGTACTATTTTTTGAATCAGTCAAAACAGCACGAAACGCTGGATCATTTTTTCTACCTATTCTCTGTAATCTTATTTTTAACATGAAAACAGTCTATCATAATTTATAAAAAAGGCAAACCCCATAGTAGAACTGCCTCTAGCGATTCACTACGGGGCAAGTTATATGTTATATTTAAAACTAATGAGCAAAAAAACACACAAAATAACTAATAAATTAGAAGGTGTCATTTCTATCTCTTCAAAAGGAACTGGCTATGTAAAAATAGAAGGAAAAGACGAAGACATAGAAATTGATTCTAAACATTTAAATACAGCATTACACGGAGATACTGTTGCAGTATTAATTCATCCTAAAATGCACGATCGTATTACTGGAGAAATATCAAAAATAATCTCGCGCGCAAAAAATGGTTTTGCTGGAGTTTTAGAAGAAGAAAATGGAATATTTTTTCTCAAACCAGATGATACAAGAATGTATACGGATATTTTAATACCTGAAAATATGTTAAATGGGGCAAAAGTTGGAGATAAGATTTTTGTTAAAATATTTTCTTGGGAAGATTCCAAAAAAGCACCTGAAGGAAAAGTTGAAAAAATTTTAGGTAAACCCGGCGACAATGATACAGAAATGCATGCAATTGCTATGGAAAAAGGTTTTGATTCAAACTTAAATCAAAAAACTATTAATGAAGCGCAAAAAATAAAACAAGAAGGTATTAAAGAAAAAGATTATGCTGGAAGACGAGATTTTAAAAAGACACTCACCTTCACGATAGACCCTTCTGATGCAAAAGATTTCGATGATGCTATATCATTTAAAGAATTATCGAAAGATGAATACGAAATAGGAATACATATTGCTGACGTTTCATATTATGTAAAAAGTGGAAGTGATCTTGATAATGAAGCAAAAGAACGTGGAACATCTGTATATTTAGTTGACCGCACAATACCAATGCTTCCAGAAATTCTTTCAAATGATTTATGTTCCCTAGTTCCAAATAAAGACAGACTCACAATGAGTGCAGTTTTTACTATTGATAAAAATGCAAAAATAAAAAGTGAATGGTTTGGTCGCACTGTTATCCACTCACACAAAAGATTCACTTACGAAGAAGCTGGTGAAACAATAAAAAACACAAATTCAAAATTTCATAAAGAACTTTTTATTTTGAATAATTTAGCAAAAAAACTAACAAAAGAAAGATTTGAAAATGGCGCTATATCGCTTGATCAAGTGGAAGTAAAATTTGTTTTAAATGAAAAAGGAGTTCCGATAAAAGTAATTAAAAAAGAACGTGGAGATTCAAATAGATTGATTGAAGAATTTATGCTTTTAGCAAACAAAAAAGTCGCAGAGAAAATATCCAAGGGCATTAAAAAAGAAGGTGTATTTGTATATCGTGTACATGATATCCCAAGTGAAGAAAAAATGGCAGATTTAGCATTCTTTTTACGAAGTTTGGGCCACAAAGTATCCTTAAAAAATAAAGTTATACCTTCAAGCGAAATAAACAAAATATTAAAAGACTTAGAAGACACCAAAGATAATGCAAAAGATACAATTCATCGCGCAGTTATCCGCTCTATGGCAAAAGCAATTTATTCTACAAAAAATATTGGTCACTATGGATTAGCTTTTGAATATTACACTCATTTCACTTCCCCAATCAGAAGATACCCAGATATAATAGTTCATAGACTTTTAACAGATTTTCTCTCTGGCAAAAAAATTACAAATGAAAAATGGAGTATGTATGAACAAATTTCTAGAAAATCTTCCGAACAAGAAAAACGCGCGTCTGACGCAGAACGGTCTTCTATAAAATACAAACAAGTAGAATATATGTCTTCTCGTATTGGTAAAAGTTTTGAAGGAGTAATCAGTGGT
Organism: Minisyncoccota bacterium; assembly: GCA_041666045.1. Lineage (GTDB taxonomy): Bacteria > Patescibacteriota > Minisyncoccia > Phycocordibacterales > UBA9973 > UBA9973. The sequence goes on along the minus strand of JBAYHR010000003.1, from coordinate 40,923 downwards.
ATCACAGAATGGGGTATCTATGTTGAAGAAATAGAAACAAAATGTGAAGGCTTGATAAAAGTCCGAGATTTGAAAGATGATTTTTATATTTTTAATGAAAAGAAAATAGAACTCGTTGGTAAAAAGAAACACAAAAAATATCGTCTAGGCGGACGTATAAAAATAAAAGTAAAAAGTGTTGACCTAGAAAGAAAAACAATAGATTACGCATTGGTATGAATCCAGATTTAAAAACAAAATTAAAATATATTTTTTGGACAATTTTTTCAATTTCAATTGGTATTTTTTTTATTTTTACAATTACCAATAATATTAATTATAAAAAAATATCCCAAAATATAAACATAATTCAAAATAAAAATGAAATACTGGAAGACAATACACCAAAAGAATTTTATTTTATAAAAGATCCAAAAAAACAATTAAAAGTAAATGCCGAAGCTTATTTCATCGGCGACTTAGATACTGGAGAAATTATTTTACAAAAAAATTCAAATAAAAGATTTCCTATTGCTTCAGTCTCAAAACTTATGACAGCCACAGTTTCAGAAGAAAATCAAAATCAAGAAGAAATAACTAAAATATCAAATAGATCTCTCTCTACATACGGAGAGAATGGAAACTTTCGTGTAAATGAAAAAATAAAAGTTGGAGATTTGATATATCCTCTTTTACTTGAATCAAGCAATGACGCGGCTGAAGCAATAGCTGAATATTCTGGAAGAGATATTTTTATAGAAAAAATGAATGAAAAAGCAAAAGACTTAGGACTTTTTTCAACTTCTTTTAAAGATCCAAGCGGACTCTCAGAACATAATCAATCAACAGTATCTGATCTTTTTAAATTTTCTAAATACTTAAAATTAAACAAACCTGATCTTTTATCAATCACAACAAAAAGAAGTTTTGATAATAAAAAACATGTTTGGTTTAACAATAGCCAGTTCTTAAGATTTGAAGGTTATATGGGCGGAAAAAGAGGATATATAGATGAATCAAAACAAACATCATTATCTATATTTTCTATTCCTCTTGAAAACAAAAACAATAGAAATATAGGTATAGTGATCTTAAGAAGCGCTGACAGATATAAAGACACAAATAGTATTTATAATTATTTAACAAAAAATGTATATTATGGATTGGAAAGTGACGCAAGCTTAGCTTGGGTTAAACAAAAAGGAGGAATATTAGAGGACATAGATCCCAATTTTATAAACCTAGTCTTTGGCGGAGATATAATGCTAGACCGTGGAGTTAAAAATTCAGTAAACAAAAATTTTAATGGGGACTACTCTTCTTTATTTGAAAACTTAGATATATTAAAAGATGCTGATGTTACTTTTGCAAACTTAGAAGGACCAGCCTCAAACAAAGGCAGTGACAGAAAAAATTTATATTCATTCAGAATGGATCCTTCTGTAATACCTGCATTGAAAGGCGCAGGGTTAAGTATTGTTTCAGTAGCGAACAATCATGTCGGAGATTGGGGTCGTGATGCATACACAGACACATTACTGAGATTAAAAGAAAATGAAATTCTTTATACTGGAGGCGGAATAAATACATTAGAAGCAGAACAGCCAGTAATCATAGAAAAGTATGAAATAAAAATAGGATACTTGGGATTCTCTGATGTTGGACCAAACATGCAAGCAAGTGAAAATAAATCAGGACTTCTTTTGACGAACAATCCACGTTTTGAAGAAATTATAAAAAATGCTTCCAAACAAGTTGATCATTTAATAGTGACATTTCACTTCGGTGAAGAGTATCAAACAAAACACAATGACAGACAAGAATACTTGGCGCACAAAGCAATAGACAATGGAGCAAAAATAATAATAGGCACTCACCCGCATGTAATGCAAGATACTGAAATTTACAAAGATGGCTTTATAGCTTATTCTCTGGGTAATTTTATTTTTGATCAATATTTTAGTGAAAATACAATGGAAGGAATGTTACTTGAAATTAAATTAAATAAAAATGGAACAATGAGTATAAAGAAAAATATAGTAAATCTAAATAAAGTTTTTAAGCCAGAAACAGTAACAAAAGCCAAAGAAGAAAAAATAGATTTTTAAAAAATAAAAAAACGCCAAGTAAATACTCAACGTTTTTTTAATTAAAATTTTTTATTTCAATAAATGATTTAAGAATGGTACCCATCTGTCAAGATAGGCAAGTGTTCCTAATAACAAGCAAAAGAACATTGACATCCCAAAAATAATTCTTCCACCAAAAGAAATTGTTTTTACTTCTTCTTGTCCATTTTGAATAGAAACAGGTAAATTGAAATTTGAATTTTCCATAATTATTGGTTTTTATTAAATTTTTAACTAAAACTATACTCCTTATGTATTATATACCATATATAGTATAAAGTCAATAGTTATAAAACCCTTATTTTGCAATAGCTGTAGCCTCTTCAAACTTGACAGATAATAACTTAGATGCCCCATCAGCGCCTATTGTCACTCCATAAAGTACCCCAGCGCGACTCATTGTCTCACGATTATGAGTCACAACTATAAGCTGTGAATGCTTTGAAAGCTTCTCTAACATATCTCCATATTTACGAGAATTTGCTTCATCAAGAGCGGCATCAGTTTCATCAAGCACTAAAAATGGTGGAGGATTCACCTGTGACATTGCAAACAATAATGCGATAGAAGTAAGAGATCTTTCCCCTCCTGACAAAGCATGAAGTTCTTTAACTTTTTTATGAGGTAAAGATACATTTATTTCTATTCCCTGTTCAATTTTTTCTTCTTCATTTTCCTCAACGTCTCCAGCAAAATCATCGTCTTTATCTTTCTTTCTTTTATCTTCAGTTGTAATTAAAAGATTTGCTGTTCCCCCGCCGAACATAAGAGAAAATAGTTCTTGAAATTCAACATTTATTTTTTTAATACCTTCTTTAAATTCTATATCTATCTTTTCTTTTAAATCTGCCATTAATTTCTGTAATGACTCTATGCTCTTTGAGAGATCTTCCATTTCTTTTTCCAAAAACTTATCACGTTCTGTTACTTCTTCAAATTCTTTTATCACTTCAACTCCTCCACCCATTCCAGCATCTTCTAATTTTATTTTTATTCTTTCAATTTTTCTTCTTACTTCTTCTTGAAGGCTTCTATCAACCATCTCAGTTTGAAAATTTTTATAGGATAATATATCTTGTCCTATTAATGCCCCACCTTCTTTTATTTCATTCAAAAAATCATTTTCTATATGAGAAAGTTGATCTTCTTTAATCTTTACCAAATTAAGTTCTGATAAAATTTTATTTTTATCCATTGTTAACTCAAGCCTTTTTACATCTCCTGATCTTTTTTTATCTTTATCCACGTCTATAACAATCTTGAATGACTCTATTTTTGCCTGTGATTCTTTCTCTTTTTCTATAAGATCAGCTATGTCAGATTTGATTTTATTTTCTGTATCTTTTAATTCAGCAAATTCTTTTTCATCTTCTTCTTTTTTCGCAACAATACTACCGCAAACTGGACATTTACCTGCCATTTTTACTCTATTTTCTTTTAATTCAAGCATTGCTTGTGTACGTCCTAATTTTCTAGAAAATTCATCTTTAAGAGTTCTTAGCTCTGATATTTTTCTTTCTTCCTCTCGCATTTCTCCATAAGCATTGTTTTCCTTTTCTTCTGGCTTACTCCCTAATTCCAAAAAACTATGCTCTATAACTGAAAGTTTTTCTTCTAAATCTTTTTTATCAGAATTTATTACATTTTTTTCACTATCAAGATAAATTTCTTCTCTCTTTAAATATTCTCTATACAAAGAAAGAAGATCTATCTTCATCTCTTTTGCTTTTTCGAATTTTTCAACTTGTTTTCTTAAAAAATTAAGGTGTGGAGCGTTTTCTCTGCGAAGCAAAGAAACTTCTTTCATATTATTACTGGTACGTTCAAGTTTTCTTTCAGATTCTTTTATTTTATATTGATAAATTTTTAAACCTAAGGCATCTTCTATCATTTCTCTTCTGTCTTTTCCTGACGCATTCAAAATTCTATCTGCTTCACCCTGAGAAATGATATGGTGACCAGAAGAACCAATATTAACAGAAGCTAAAAGATTGTTTATATCTTTCAATCTTACTTCACTACCGTTTAAAATATATTTATTAACACCATCAGAATATACTTCTCTGGAGATAGAAACAGTATCGTAATTCAAATCAACATTCTCACCAACTTCATTTGAAAGTTTAAAAACTTTATCAGAATTATTAAAATAAATTGTAACTGATGCTCTTGAGCCTTTTGGTAAAAATTTAGATCCCTTGAATATCAAATCTAGCCCTAGCTTTCCACGCATTGATTTCATTGATTGTTCTCCAAGCACAAAACGAATAGCTTCTACGACATTTGATTTTCCAGAACCATTTGGACCAACAACTGAAACTATCGGGCTCAAAAACTCCAAAGTTGTTTTTTTAGAAAAAGATTTAAAACCGTTTATTTCTAGATTCTTAAGTCGCATAACTTTGATTATATCACTAATATACCTCTTGCTGATAACAACGCTCACAATACACGATTTCAGGTCTTTCTGGATCATAACTTGTTTCAAATTCATTATTACATCCTTCTTTCATACACTTTCGATACCAGAGTTTGAGAGGTAAAATCTTTTGAAATCTTCCATAATATCTACAATTGTAACATTTATTTGGAATTGGAATATTGTGTTCTTTGTAAAAAGAAAACTCATCTTGTGTTAAACGAAATGCTTTCGTACATTGATGATTGCATTCCCTGTTATGTAAACATTGTAAGGCCTCATTTAAAATTTTATTTTCAACTTCTTTTATATCGTCCGGGATAAGTTCAGCAGAAATAGTGTAGATATTATTTTTTTCTTCTGGCTCATGCCAAATATATCCCTTCTCTAGAATTTCATTTTTTGTAAGTGGAAAAAAATCTTGAGCACAACTTTCGTTATATGAAAAATGAGAAAATTCTACAGGAAAAAATTCTCCATATCTATATACCCTGCCATTATTACCAATAAATGGCATAGAATTCATATGCTCAATTATTTTCTCGCGAAGCTCGTAAAATCCTTCTTTAGAATAAATTTTATTAAAAATTACATATTCCTTTTTCTTTAAACTGTTACATCCAAAAATATTAGATGAAGAAATACAAGATTCCGTATATTCGGCATTTTGCACTGACTCCATAGCTGAATATGAAAATCTAACATTGTAGTCATTTAATGCACCAGTACTATATTCATAAAGCAATTCTGCCACTCCTCCAAAATCAACATCCATACTGTCTTTATTGGAAATAACACGATAACAATTTTTTGAATTTTCAGTATTGTAAACATCAAAACAATTTATACAATTTTTAACATTCAATAAATTGTTTCCAGTTGAACTAATTGATTTGTTAATATTAGCAAAACGATAGATAGCATTCTTTTTTATTTTTTCAAATTCTTTTATTAAAATTTCACGTGATTTTCTACTTCCTAAATTTAAATTTCCCAACTCTTTAAAATAATCTTCCTTGGAATATTTTTTATTACGTATAAAATATTGTTTATTACGCAAATTATTGGATAAAATACAATTACTACAATTTCTACAATCAATAAGAAAATAAGAATCTAAGCAATTATTAGAAAGAATTAAATGTTGTGAATTATAATTTTTTTCACATTCAAGATTTTCATATAGTTTATCTGAATCTTTTATCCCATAACTATCAAAAATATTACTGGATTTATCAACTATTTTTGAATAAAAAACATTTTCACTACCAAGAACAACTGATGAAGAAAGATAAACATTCTTGCACTCACCTATCATATTTGAAAATTCAGAATTTATTACATTTCTCTGCCAAATTGCAAGATGAGGAACAGAAAAAAATAATTCCTTTAACTGTTCAAAAAATGGCCTAGAAAAATCATAATCCCTACCATATTCTGTCGCTTCCCACTTATCCAAATACCAGCATTCTTTGCAATATACTGGAAAAACTACACTTGAGGGATATATTGATATAATATTTCTTTTACATAAATCACAAAAACGTTTAAATAAAGTTCTTTCATTACGATAAGCCATTCTTCTTACAAAACGACAATGTGGACAAAAAGTTGGTGGAGGGACTTTTATTTTTTCATAAAAATTAAAATCTTCAGGCTCTATTATGAAGTCATTTTTACAGTTTTGACATTTTTTTGTTTCACTTTTCATAATCTATCTCAAAATCTACTTCCGGGTTCAATCCAACCAATTTTTGATTTTTAATGCAGATTCGGCGGCTTTTTGCTCAGCTTCTTGTTTAGATTTCCCTTTTCCTTCTGTTATTAATTCTCCTCCGAACAAAATACCTACAGTAAAATGCTTGTCATGATCAGGACCTGATTCACTTATAACTTTATAAGAAGGAGTCACCCCTACGAATTCTTGAGCTTTTTCTTGAACCAAACTTTTTGCATCACGCCAAAGTTTCTTTGAAACTATTTCATCTGTATGATGCAAAAGAGATTCTGAAATAAATCTATTTGCGACATCATACCCTTGATCTAAATAAACTGCACCAACATATGCTTCATAAGTATTAGCCAATATATATTGACGCGCTTTACCAACATCTTTTGTCTCACCTTTTGATAAAAGCAAGAAATCGTTCATTCCTATTTTTAAAGCAATTTCAGAAATAATTATCGCATTCACAAGAGCTGAACGAATAGCAGTCAATTCTCCTTCTGTATAAGAAGGATATTTTTTATAAAGAAAATCTGTAACGATAAGCTCAAGCACTGCATCGCCTAAAAATTCCAATCGTTCATTGTGCGAAAGCCCAACATTTGGATTTTCATTAATATAAGAACGATGTATAAAAGCTTGTTTGAGTAAACCTTTATCTTTAAAAACTACCTTAGTTTTTTTCTCAAAATCTGAAAAGTTAATCATTTTGATTATAGGCATTAGGCACTAGGCGCTAGCATTTTTGCTAAAGCCTAAAGCCTAGGGCCCTAGTTACTTTTTTTTACTAATAATATCAATTGCTTTTTCAATTAATGGAATAATGTCGTTATAAATACGAAGCTCTGGAATTTCAGAAAGCTGGAACCATCTTGCCCCATCAAGGCCACCTGAACTCTCAAGCACAAGCTCTCGATAAGGACTTTCTGCTAAGAAATATATTACTTTCTTTAAAGTCTTACCTTTTTCTGGATGACTAGCAACATATTCATTCTCTCCGAGCTTTTCTTTTATTTCTATATCAAGATTGATCTCTTCTTTTATTTCTCTTTTTGTACCATCTTCTTCATTCTCACCTTCTTCTATGTGCCCTTTTGATAATGTCCAATAACCAAAAACATCATGAACTAATGCAAACAAAACATTGTTATCTTTTTTTGCATAAATCAAAGCCCCTCCTAATTTTTCTACTGGTAGTTTCGTAATATCTACTGGCTCGTCATCTTTCTTTTTCTTTTTACTTATTTCATCTTTCCCTGGTTCCCCTATTTCTTTGTAAACTGCGCCGAGCACTCCATTCACAAATTTACTAGAATTTTCTCCACCGAAAGTTTTTGCCAATTCTATCGCTTCATTAATAGCAACTTTGGGAGGAACTTGGTTTCTATCGCCAAAAAGAAGCTCAGTTAAACCGATTCTTAAAATATTTCTATCAACGACAGAAATTTTATCAATAGGCCAATCTGGCGCAGCTTTTTCTATTATTTCATCAATAACTTTTCTCTTTTTAAATATCTGTTCAACTAATGAAAAAACGAATACATCATCTTCTAATCCTGGAGCAAATTCGTTTAGATCACGATTTACTATTTCTTTAATATTAGTTTCTTTTGCGCCGTTAAAATCCCACTCAAAAAGCGTCTGGAGCACTATTGATCTGGAAAGGTGCCTATTTGCCATAATTTTAAAAAACAAAAATTAACTTATTTTTATTTTGCTTCTACTTTTTTAGCCTTTGCTTTCTTTTGCTTCTTTTCTGTCTTTTTTATCAAATCAATAACCTTCATACCACGGTAAAATCCACAAGATTGGCAAACTGTGTGACGTCTCTTTAATTCCTTGCAATTCTCACACTTTGCAAAACTCGTGCTTTTTAGAGCATGATGTGAACGCCTGTTGGCTGTATGCGATTTTGTATGTCTCATTCTTACTACCATAATGTAATCTATACTAACATATTAAATATAAAATGCAAAATAAATTAGTAGAAAAAATAAAAAAATATGATATTATAAGACTTATGGAAACAAACGATAAATTACACAATTTAAGACATTCTTTAGCTCACCTTTTAGCAGCAGCTGTTTTGGAAATATATCCTGAAACAAAAGTGACTTTAGGGCCACCAATAGATGACGGATTTTATTATGACTTTGATTTCAAATCCCCTATTTCTGATAAAGATCTTCCAAAGATAGAAAAGAAGATGCGAGAAATATTAAAAACTTGGAAAGAATTTTCTGTAGAAGAAAAAACTTTTGATGAAGCAAAAAAATATTTTTCTGGTAATGAATACAAAACAGAATTGATAGATGGATTAAAAAATGAAAAAATAACTCTTTATACTTGTGGTAAATTTACAGATCTTTGCCGTGGAGGACATATGGAAAATCCTTCAAAAGAAATCTCACCTGATTGTTTCAAATTAGATCGCGTGGCGGGAGCATACTGGCGCGGAGATGAAAAAAACAAAATGCTTACTCGTATTTACGGACTTGCATTTGAAAATAAAGAAGAACTCGAGGCTTTTATAAATCAAAGAGAAGAAGCTAAAAAAAGAGACCATAAAAAATTAGGACGCGAATTAGGACTTTTCACTATTTCTGATTTAGTTGGAGCTGGTTTGCCACTTATAAAACCAAAAGGAATGATTATTCGAAAAGCTATTGAAGATTTTCTTTGGGATTTACATAAAGACAAAGGATACTCCAGAGTATGGACTCCTCATATAGCAAAAGAAAAACTTTACGAAACTTCAGGACATGCTGCAAAATTTGGTGATGAACTTTTCCGTGTTCAAGGAAAAGAAGAGAAGTTTTTCTTAAAACCAATGAACTGCCCTCACCATATGCAAATCTTTATTGATGATCAATATTCTTATCGTGATATGCCTGTCCGATATTTCGAACCAGCTACAGTTTATAGAGATGAAAAATCTGGACAATTAGGTGGACTCACCCGCGTACGAGCTATCACTCAAGACGACGGACATCTTTTCTGCAGAAAAGATCAAATTGGTGATGAAATAAAAACTATCATAAATATCATAAAAGAATTTTACGGAGTTATCGGAATGATGAACAATTACTGGGTTCGTCTTTCTTTACGCGGAGATGATAAAACAAAATATCTAGGATCTGATGAAGTTTGGGACACAGCAGAAAAAGCATTGAGAGATGTTTGTGAAAGTGAAAAACTTCCTTATCGTGAAGCGAAAGATGAAGCAGCTTTTTATGGCCCAAAATTAGACTTTATGTTTAAAGATTCAATCGGCCGAGAATGGCAACTTGCTACAATACAATGTGATTTCAACTTACCAGAACGTTTTGATTTATCCTTTGCAAATGAAAAGAATGAAAAAGAACGCCCTGTGGTAATCCATCGTGCTATTTCAGGCTCACTTGAAAGATTCATGGGTGTGCTTATAGAACACTTCGCAGGAGCATTTCCTTTGTGGCTTTCCCCTGTTCAAGTGAAAATATTACCAATTTCTACAGACAAACATTTAGATTTTGCTAATGAAGTTTTCAAAACTCTTAAAGAAAATGGAGTGCGAGTAGAACTTGATGATACAAATGAATCTTTAGGTAAAAAAATCCGTGGCGCAAAAATGCAAAAGATTCCATATCTTGTAGTTATTGGTGATAAAGAAAAAGAAACAAAAACTCTAACAGTAGAAGGACGTGAAGGTGAAAAATTAGAAAACATTACATCTTCCGATTTCCTCGCAAAAATTAAAGACCTAGTAGAAAATAAAAAATAAAACTATGGAAAGTTATAATAAATTGGTAAGAGATAAAATACCAGAACATTTAGATTCTAGAGGTATTTCTTATGAAAAGAGGATTGCAAACCCAGAAGAATATAAAGAAGAATTATTTAAAAAACTTGACGAAGAAACAAAAGAATTTCTTGAATTAAAAAATGTTGAAGAATTAGCAGATATTTTAGAAGTTATCGAAGCGATTAAAAAATTGTCGGAATTCGCTAATGTGGAAGAAGTTAAAAGTAAAAAACTATAAGAAAAAGGCGGATTTGAAAAGAAAATAATTCTAAAAGGAGAAAAATAATTCTAATTATGGATAAAAATGAAGAATTAAAGAAAATTCACAAAAAGTGGTTTTTAGAATGCAAGTGTGAATTAAAAAAGACAGCGACTCAACCTGTCCCAGGAAACGGAAATCCTGAATCAGAAATCGTCTTTATTGGCGAAGCACCAGGAAAAAGTGAAGATGAACAAGGAGTGCCTTTCGTTGGCGCTGCAGGAAAATTCCTAGCTGAAATGTTAGAAAGCATAAAGTTAAAACGTGAAGAAATTTATATAACTAATATTGTAAAATATCGTCCGCCCAACAATCGCGATCCACTTCCAGAAGAAAAAGACGCCTGCCGAGATTGGCTTTTAGAAGAACTTAATTTTATAAAGCCAAAGTTAATAGTTTTCCTCGGACGTCACTCAATGAATGACTTTTTTCCTCTTGAAAAAATTTCCGCAATCCATGGAAAACTTTTAATTAAAAAATTCAACAAAATAGAAACAAAATATTTTCTTCCACTTTATCATCCAGCCGCTGCGCTATATAACGGCGGAATGCGCGAAACTCTTCAAAAAGATTTCGCAAAAATCCCAAAATTTTTAAAAGAAATAGAAAACAAAGAAAAAGAAAATTCTCCTGTTGAACAAACTAAACTTTTTTAAGATTATTTACTTGGATCATAATCTTCAATATTATTTTCAATAAAAGAACGAATAGAAAGCATTTGTTCATCTCTATTTTCAGGTTTACTTTCTGCAACTTCACGCGCGAATTCATAAATACTTTGATCCGATACAGAAAGCCACTTACTATTTTGTATTAAAAAGAAAATCAATGTTGTAATTGCAATCCTTTTATTCCCATTTTGAAATGGATGATTTTTTACCATCAAATAAAAAAGTATTGATGATTTTTCTACTAAACCTTTATATAAACTTTTTCTTTCAAAAGTCTGGAATGGTGTTTCAATACAACTTTCTAATTTATAAGGAAAACGTGTTTTAAAATCTGGAATAGGTTCATTCCATTCCATAAATTTTTGAGCAAGCTTAAAAGCAACATATTCCACATCTGCCAAATTAATACGTTTTATTACTTGACGTGCCATATATTATTCTTCCCCAAGCTTGCGAAGCGCAGGACCATATTTTTTTACAACTCTTTCAACCGCATTTTCTATATCCCTTTTTCTACGTTCTGGTATAACAAGACCTAAAATAGCAGCATATTCTTCTTTTGGAATAATGTAGTTTCTACCAATTTTTTCTGCATGTATTTGACCAGATTTAATTTTCTTAAAAATTGCCACCCTAGAAACACCAAGGAGTTTGGCTATCTCTGGTGCAGAATAATAATTTTTATCTCTTTTTTCTAAAATATCTTTATTTTTAGGCATATATATAGGTTAACATAGGTTAACTCATAAATCAAACGCAAAAATTAAAGACCTAGTAGAAAATAAAAAATAATAGATTTCCTTGGTACAATAGAATCTTTTTTTGTGAATATTGCAAAAAAATAGTTACAAACTTTAGTACAAGACCAGTAATGATACCTTTACATGAAAAGGAATACAATGAATTTACAGATGACATTGAAAACTGGTAACCTAAAAAAAATCCGCAAATACAATGCGGATTTTTTAATTTAAATATCAATATCTGCTAATTTTGCATTTGATTGAATAAAAGATTTACGTGGAGGAACTTCGGAGCCCATGAGAATATCAAAAACTTTATTTGCTTCTTCTGCATCTGATATATCAACTTTTTTAATGATACGATGTTCTGGATCCATTGTTGTCTCCCAAAGTTCTTCTGGATTCATTTCTCCGAGACCTTTATATCTTTGAATATGTACTTTGGTTGATTTAGTTTTACTCTCCTTTCCTTCGACAAGCTCAGGACCTTCGGCTTCTTCCCCACCAACTTGATCTTCCAAATTTTCTATCTCACTCACATCTACACCTTTTCCAATAATTTTTATTTTCTCTTCATCTGAATAAGCATAGTTTACTTCTTTACCTTTCTTTATTTTATAAAGTGGAGGTTGAGCAATATAAATATATCCCGCTTCAACAATTTGTCTAAAATATCTATAAAACAAAGTAAGAAGAAGTGTACGAATGTGCGCTCCGTCAACATCGGCATCTGTCGCAATAATTATTTTATGATAACGCATCTTTTCAAGATCAAAAGTATCTCCTATTGAAGTACCCATAGCTATCACGAGTGATCTTATTTCTTTTGAAGCAAGCATTTTATCAATACGAGCACGTTCAACATTCAAAATTTTTCCACGAAGAGGAAGGATAGCTTGAATACGTCTATCACGTCCTTGTTTAGCTGAACCTCCTGCGGAATCTCCCTCCACCAAGAACAATTCTGATTCTTCTGCACTCTTACTTTGACAATCTGCCAACTTTCCAGGAAGAGTCATTCCTTCTAATGCACCCTTTCTTAATACTGAATCTTTCGCAGCTTTAGCAGCTTTACGAGCCTTTAAGGCCAAAATTGACTTATTAATGATAACTTTTGCCTCATCTGGGTTTTCCTCTAAGAATGCAGCAAATGCTTCACTAAACACAGTTCCTACCGCTCCTTGAGCTTCCATACTTCCGAGTTTTGCTTTAGTCTGACCTTCGAATTGAATTTCACGAAGTTTTACAGAAATAACAACGGTTAATCCTTCAAGAACGTCGTCTCCGGTGAAGCCACCTTCAGACTCTTTCATCATTTCATTCTTCTTGCAATATGTATTTAAAGTTCTTGTAAGCGCAGTTTTAAAACCAGTCACATGTGTACCTCCTTCTGCTGTGTAAATATTGTTAGCGAAAGGAATGATACGATCTACTATATCGTCAACATATTGAAGAGCGATTTCAACTCCAACACTATCGAGTTCTTTTTCAACATAAAAAATATTACTTTGAATTGGTTTTTGAAATTTGTTGTAATACTTAATAAGAGAAGTTAAACCACCTTCGAAATAAAAAGAAGTGGATGGAAGTTCCAATCCAAGATCTCGAAAATAAAAAACATCAGAATCATCAAGTCCTTTTGTATTGTCCCATTCTCGCGCATCAATTATTAAAATTTTCAAACCTTTCACTAAATATGCTTGCTGACGAATATGACTAACAATAGTATTCCAATCAAATTTAATATCTTTAAAAATTTCTACGTCAGGCTGAAACGTAATAATAGATCCATTAAGTTTTGATGAACCTATTTTTTTAACTGCAGCTTTTTTCTTTCCTTGCACATATTCTTGCATATACTTCCCTCCATCACGATGCACTTCTGCTTTTGTATAAATAGAAAGAGCATTCACAACAGATGCACCCACTCCGTGCAAACCTCCAGAAACTTTATATCCTTCACCTCCGAATTTTCCTCCAGCATGCAAAGTCGTCATAACAGTTTCAAGAGCTGACACTTTTGTTTTTTTATGAATATCAACCGGAATACCACGGCCGTTGTCTGCTACACGAATACGATTTCCAGGAAGCACAACAACTTCAATATCATTACAAAAACCTCCCATCGCTTCATCGCGAGAGTTATCAAAAATTTCCCATATCAAATGATGTAATCCTTCAGGACCAGTGGTTCCTATATACATACCAGGACGACGTCGTACTGGTTCAAGACCTTCAAGAACTGAAATGTCTTCTGCGTTATAATGATGTACCTTTTTGTCTTCTTTTTCTTTAGCCATTTATTTTTATATAATAACAAAAATTCGTATTAAATACTAGTCTTTTCCCCTTTACTTTTAAGCTATTTTTCATTATATTTAGAGAATGATTACTAACAAAGAATACGATATTAAATTGCCAGAAGAAAAAGAATTACTTCAAAAATTAGAAGCCAGGAACGATACTGAATCTCTCCAAATGAAACGATATATGTCTATGCCAGACTTGTCCCGTACTCCATCTTCCCCTATTAATGAAATAGTAGAAAGAATTTTAGCTCAACCTGATTTCAAAAATTTTGATATTATTAAAAGTCCAGAAATAGTACCTACAAGTGTAACTTTCGATCTTTATAATTTCGCTCCTAATCATCCTGCTCGTTCACACTCTGATACTTATTTTATTGATGATACAAATATTTTACGCCCACACACAACTATAATGTGGTATTACTATTTATCACAGCCAGAAGTAAAAGAAAAAATATCGCGTGGTGAAGCAGTCGGCTTTTTCTCTTTTGGTAAAGTATATAGAAAAGATGAAATTGATCGCAATCATATGAATGTTTTCCATCAAATGGATGGCGGTTTCTTAATTCCAAAAAGCAAAAGAGTTATAGGCATAGAAGATTTACAAAATGTTTTAGCTGATATTGCCAAAGCTGTCTTTGGGCCTGAAATAAAATATAGATTCAATAAAGACACTTTCCCATATACTGACCCATCACTTGAAATGGAAGTTGAAATTGCTGGAAGATGGATTGAAGTTCTCGGTTGTGGAATTATGACAGATACAATTATAAAAAATCTTGGACTTGATCCAAATGAATGGAGCAATTGGGCTTTCGGTTTTGGACTTGAACGTCTAGCTATCATCAGTATGGATTTACCAGATATTCGTTTACTCTGGTCTGAAGATGAACGTGTAATCAAACAATTAAAACTTGGAAATAAATTCGAAGAAGTTAGTAAATATCCACCTATCGTGCGTGATATCTCTTTTATTGTTCCAAATACTTTTGTTCCAAATGATTATTTTGATTTAGTTAGAGAAAATGCTCCTGATTTAGTGGAGGAAGTAAAACTTTTAGATAAATATGAAAACACTGAAAAATTTGGAGTAGAAAAAATAAGTTATGCTTTCAGAATTACTTATCGATCTTTAGATAAAACTTTAGTTTCCTCTGAAATCGACGAACTTCATAAAAAAATAGAAGAAGCAACTCAAAAAACTTTTGGTGCACAAATTCGATAAATAATATGAAAAAACCTTACATATTTTTAATTATATTAATCGCAATATTTTTAATATTAGCATTTTACCTAGGTTGGCTAGACAACGGCCCTAGATTTTAATCTATTTCAATTAAATGTTTCCAAATTGCATACATTGCATAAGTATCAAGTTTGCAATATGTTTTTAAATATTCTATTTGTTTAAGTGCTTCTTCTTTAGAATAATCACCGCGTACAATCTTATTCCATGTATCTGAAGCAGTTGCCCCCTCTTGTATATCAAGCGCTTTATAAGATAATTCTGGCGCAAGCACAGGCAAAATATATTTTATAGAGGTTTTCCCTTTAAATTTTGGATGAATATAATGTTGATCTGAAAAAACATCCATAAGGTCAATAACCCTAGAATTAAGTTCTTCTAAAAATGCTTTATGTTCTGGATTTCTATTTGCTAAATCTTTATTTCTTCCAATTTCAAAACTTTTATTCCAAACAATAATAGAACCCTTATTGGGTAATTTTTCTTTCAAAGCTAAAATGAATTCTTCGTCTGGATTTTTGTTTTCTGTAAAAATAAATTCTTTATGTTTTGGTTCTGTATTTTTATCTTCAGAAATATGTAATGAAAATTGAAATGTTATTTGATTAAAAGGGCTAAATCCAACAAACCTAGGAACACCAGCCGCAAAAGTTTCATAATCTAAAAATGAAATTGGAAAAGAAATTTTTTCAAGAAAATCACTTATTTCTTTTTTATTTACAAATATTTTATCAAACTTCGTAGCATCAACTTGATTTCTCTGTTTCTCACTCAAAGGAAAATCATCTGGTACTTCATGAATATGAAAAATATTACTATCTACTAAATCTGCCAATTTCTTTTTAGACATACCAATTCTAGAAATATCATGCACACTATATTCTGGCACATGAGGATTTGAATGAGCAAAAGTAGTGCAGTGAGAACTTCTTCCACGGGCAATACATTTACAATCACCAAATGGTTCTTCTTCTTGAGAAAGAAATTCTTGTGTGATTTTCATTTCTCCAGCAACTGTATCGATAACTCCTTTAATATTTTCCGTAAAATCTTCTTTTATAAAAAGCTGATTCAAATCTAATTCTACTCCCCTCACATATTGATTATTGAATCTCACGAGAAATAATTTACCTAAAGGAATCCCTAATTCTTCCATAACTAAATATTGAAATGCTATGTCATATGCATAAAGTTCATCTTTTGCTTTTTTATTTCCTGCCCCGTAGGAAGTACCCTTTCCTTTGGGGTCTCCACTATTTGATGCTTTTACTTCATATAAATCATAAACTTTAGAATCATTATTCCAGACTAAAATATCACAAACCATTTTATATAAATCTGTTTCAAAAACTGGCTGATATATGACAGGTGTTTTATCTTTAACTAATTTCATTGTCTTAACTCTATCATCACGATCGTCAACCAAAACACCTCCAGGAAACAAATCCCGAGCTAAAATATCAACTTCATTACCTGTATCTATTATCGTCTGATCAAAAGCTGATAATGGCTTTGAAAAATATACATCTGGCTTATGCACTTTCAGCCATGCATTTTTGGCGCAATCTCGATATATTAAATAATCGGTTTTGGTTAATTTCATATTTATATTATACATTAAAATAAAAAACCTTCTTTAATTTAAGAAGGTTTTTAAAAAAAATTATTTAATTTTGATGAATTACTGGTTTTACTGATGAATGATGGTGGATAATTTTCCACTGCCCATTTTTGTTTATATCCTGCCAAACATAAGTAAAACGAGCTTCAACGATTTCACGTTTATCAGCTGGCCCAACTTCAAAATCATACAAACCAGAATGAACGTAAGAATCACCAAGTGGTTGTACTTTTTCTTCAACAACTTTTCCAGAAGGATTCTTAAGTAGAAAATGCTCAAAGTATCCTTCAGCTTCTTCTTGTCCTGCCTTAAATTCCCCGTTTAGAGTTGGCAAAAAAGAGGAGTCTTTTGAATACAACTCGGCAACCTTACTTGCGTCTTTTGTTTTCAAAGCTTCATTCCATTTTTGAAAATTAGCTCTCGCAATTTCTAAAAAATTCTTTTGTGATTCCATATTCTCCATATTTTTTTAATTAATTAATAAATTACAATATCTCAGTAAAATATTACACTAAAAACTTATAAAAATCAAATTTTATTTAATCTTATATGTATTTTTGATTTCCAGAAAAAGTAACCAATTATTATGAATGTTGAAACTGGTGAAACGTATTCTGGAATCTTAAAACCAAAACTGTGCAATATCATAATAATACCAAGAACTAATATAGAATACATCGCTCCATTTTTCAAATAAACATATTTTTTAATTCTCTCAATATTTCGTAGTGTAAGCTCTCTCACAACAAATGCGCCAATTCCATTACCGATAAGTATCAAGGGCACTGAAAGAGTGAAAGCGAAAGCTCCAAGAACTCCGTCTATAGAAAATGTAGTATCAATAATTTCCAAAAAGAAAAGCTTGCTTAAATCAGATTGAGCGCTACCAAGCAATTTCTTTTCTTGTTCTTCTGCGTTCTGTTTGAATCCATGAGTGATAAAAAATAAAGAAGAACCCACCACTGCCCCAAATCCCATTAAATTACTTTGTTTTAAAGCAAACCACGCAATAATAGCAAGCAATATAGAAACAACTGCATAAAACCAAACTCCTTTCGCCATAAAGAATTTTTCAGCTTTTGGTAAACCAATCATTTTATCTTCAAGAAAAAGCCAATGTAAAAATAAAAACAACAAAAATACTCCGCCAGCCACAAGCAAAATAGGAGCAGATTTATGAATTGATTCTTGAACCAATGGATCGCTAGACCATGCAGCAGAAAAAACTTGTCCAGCACTAAGAGACGTATTAAAAGCCCAAATTATTACGAATGGCAAAAGACCACGAACAACAAAAACAGCGATAAACATCCCCCAAGTAAGAAACCACCTTCTAGCTCTTTTACTCATCGTAGAGAGCACTTCTGCATTAATTATCGCATTGTCTACTGATGAAATGGTTTCAAAAAGTACTAACCCTAATATTATTAATAACGCTGAAAATATCATAAATTTAATATTACCTTATTTTTTTATTTTTGTCCCATATATAACAAAAATTACTCATTATTTTTATCATTTCTACTTAAAAAAATCAAAAACAATTCTGAAATTCTAACTAAAACATAAGTAAACCAACTTAAAAATTTTTCAAATATCCATTTTTTTTCTAAATGTTCTGTTGTTATTTTTATACAATCTTTTTGTATTATATTTTCTAAATAAGAATTAAATTCTTCAGCCAAAGAAACATCTAAAACATCAATATTCATTTCAATAAGACCATATGTACTTAAAAAATTTAAATCGTGTGATCCTATTGTAAGCCAAGTATCATCTACAACTGTAGCTTTACCGTGAACCACACTAGGATGATATTCATAAATTTCAATATTGTTTCTATGCATCCATCTGTATAAATAATCCATTGCTAATTGAAAAACCCTCTCATCAGATTTTTTTGATAAAATAATTTTTACTTTTACTCCCCTATCTACTGCTTTTTTAATTAAATATCTTAACTTCCTGCTAGGTAAAAAATACGCGCCAACAATAGTTATATATTTTTCTGCATTCTTAAATGCATTTTTATAACTTCTAGAAATTTGATTCTTTTCTCTCATCCAATCATTTTGTCTAATTCTTAATAATGGATAAACTTTATCAGTTAATTGCTTAATGTTATTTTTTCTTTTTTTATTTAGGAATTTTCTCTCCCAAAAACTATCGCAAATATTTGAAACATCCTCGCATATCTTCCCTTTAATAAGCAAAGCAAAATCAAGCCAAGGTTTTTTATCCTCTGTCCCCATATATCTATCTGCTATATTTATTCCACCTATTAAAGCAATTTTAGAATCAATAACAACAATTTTCTGATGAAGTCTTCTGCCTAAACAAAAACCTTTAGAGGTTATAACTGGGGCAAAATATCTAAAGTGAATTCCGGAATCAATTATTTGTTTTGTAAAATTTTTAGATAAATTACGAGAACCATAAGAATCAATCAATAGATAAACTTCTACACCTCTTTTCTTTGCATCGATTAATTCATCTACTATCATCCTGCCGGTAGAATCATCACTTAAAATATACGTTTGAAAATGAATTTCATTTTTAGCTTCTATTATTATTTTTTTTAAAACAGAGAAATATTCTTCACCACTTTTAACTAATAAAACTTTGTTGCCAGATTTATATCTTTTTAATAATTTTTTAAGATTAAATTTCATTTTCAACAACCTAACTCTTTTTATTAACTTCTTTGTTTTTTAACTTCTCTTCTAGTTCTCTAATCTTTTCATTTATATCGCTAAGATTATTCTTAATATCTAAAATAGAATCTATTTCAGTCCTAACTTCACCTTCCGTCTTTTGACTAAGTTTCTTTTCTCCACGAAGACCCAAAAGAATTAATTCATTTCCTATAAAACTAGAAATAAAAGCACCAGTAAAATATAAAATAATAATACCAACTACTAAAGAAAGAGGTCCGTCCCACCAAGGTGAAAAAGATCCGCTAACAGTTAAATTGTTTTGATAAACATTAAAATAAGTATGGACAAAATCAGTACTATGCCATACTCCTCTCCAAAATAAAACGATACCTATGCCAACCATTAACGCATAAAACTTTGGTCTGTGACTTAAATAAGCTGTTGTTTTTTCTCTACATCTTGTTATTATTTTTTTCATATATAACTTATATATTACCACATTTTCTTTTTCTATAAAATAATGTAGATTAAAGGATATGGAGGGTTCGCATAGCGGTCTAGTGCGCAGACCTGGAAAGTCTGTATGCCTGTAAGGGCATCGGGAGTTCGAATCTCCCACCCTCCGCGAGCTATATTTTAACTAAATCAGAAATTATTGATGAAGTCTCGCAAGAACGGTTCTTGCAAAAACCAAATATGAAAATAAAAAGAGGGTTATCCAATTGTGGATAACCCCTTTAAAAAAATTTTCGAATTCAAGAATCAAAATAAAGAATTCAAAAGATTAAAGAATTCAAGATGAGAAAATCAACCCTGCGGAACAAAACCGGAAGCCGAACCATAGCCGACGCTAGCAACCGAAACATCGTGCGTGAAAAACCGCAGCTCGCCGTCGTCGAAGCAGAAGACCGGAGCCTTCGAGAAGACCCCATCACCGCCCGGAGAAAATTCATCACCAGCGCAGTCTGTGTCTAATTCTTCCCATCTTACATAACGTTCAGGATGAACCAAAGCCATACAACCGATTGCAAATGCACCTAAGCCAAATTCATTAAAGGAAAATATTTCTCTTGCCCTGCGAACAGATTCACCGCGATGTCTCATTCCATATTGAACGGCAATGATTATAATATCACCCGGTTGTTTTGCTTCGATAAATTGTTCTAAAAAATCCAAAGTGCGAGCACTTTGGCGAAGTTTATTTGGAACAATTTCTCCATCACGATAGTTTGTAAATCTACGGCTTTTAGCTAATTTTGCATGTACCATTTTTACTGCTTCACAATACTGCATGGCTGGATCTGTAATTGCAGGGAAATGTTTCTTAGCTACAGCTGATACTTTTGGAACAGCCAACCATCCCTCTGTGCCATCAGGTATTGCAGGTAAAGTTTTTATAAATTCCAGTGCTTCTTTCGGATCAAGTCCAAATAATTCAGCAATGGTTTTTACTTGTTCAATGATTAATTTAGGACCTTTGTATTCCTTTGGATAGGTGTAGTTTGAATTTATTACTTCATTGGCATACTGGTTTTTAACAGTCAATTCGCGGATAATTTTTTGTATTTTCTCTTTGAATTCACCACCTTTTTCATTAAGCATTTGTGCCTGTTCATCAGTCAGACCAAGTTTGTTGTAAGCAGATTCAAATAAGCTTACAGCATGCAATCCTTTCGGATCTTTCGACGTGATCAATTTTGTCGTCATCATCTTATTTATTTTTAAATTATTTAAAAGAACTAGAACTTTTCTAGCTAAACGCATTATATCATATCTATATAAAAAAGCAAATTTACCAAAATGTACTAAATGCCCTTATGAAAAGGGGTGCCTTTGAGTACTTAACACCAAGATACCGCAAGCTATATTTTAACTAAATCAGAAATTACTGCTGATTTTTTAAGTGCAAAAAATTTTTCTGACACAAGCCATTTGTTTATCAAAGGACTCAAAGTTAAAGAAAAACCTATATTCCCTGCCAAATGAAGCGCTGTAAAAGGAATTTGTAAAATTAAAGCGTTTAAAATAGTTTGCCCAAACATCGGAGCAAATAAAACTCCTGTTATTAAATCAAAAGAAATTGTTGCAAAAAATGCAAATACTGCAAAGTTAAAAGCAGATGCTTTAAACTTATTAAAATAGAAAGTGGAGACAGCTCCTATAACTCCATAAGTAATAGCTCCTTCCCAAGTCCAAGATCCAAAATGCGTCACAGCATCATATAAAAACATACTTAGAAAGCCAAATAGAAATGCCATTAAAGCTCCATATTTACGCCCTAAAGGCATTATTGAAGCCATAATAGGTTCAACGTTAGGTGCTCGTAAGGGTATCAATCTAAACAAAAAACACCCAACAAAAACTGTTAAAATTTTTAATTTATCTTTCATCCCATTAGAAAATTTAATTTATAATCTTTACCGACAAACCACTACCCCGATGATTTTCTAACGGGACAAGTGGATTTTAATTATAAGCTCTCAGATAGATGGACGCAAGCTATTATTTAATAAGACTTAAAAATTCTTTTTCGTCTATTATTTTTACTCCTAACTTTTGAGCATCAGTTAATTTTGATCCAGCTTCTTCTCCTGCCACAACATAAGAAGTATTTTTTGAAACAGAACCAGAAACTTTTCCGCCTAAATTTATTATTTTTTCTTTTGCCAATTCACGAGACATACTAGAAAGCGTTCCAGTCAAAACAAAAGTTAACCCTGTAAACTTTCCAGCTTTTTTCTTTTCTACTTTTTCAATAATTACTCCATTTTTCTGCAATTTTTCTATGAAGTTTAAATTATTTTTATCATGAAAAAATTCATAAAGACTTTTTGAAACAGCAGGGCCGATATTTTCTATTTCATTTATTTCTTCAGCATTTCCATTGATTAATTTTTCTAAAGTTCCAAAAGTTGTGGCTAAATCTCTCGCAGTCTCCTCTCCGACATGCAATATCCCAAGAGCCCAAAGAAAACGAGAAAGTGGAATCCTTTTTTTTAATTCTATTTCTTTCACAATATTCTCCGCGCTTTTTTCTCCAAATCTTTCAAGCGGAGCAATGTCTTCTTTCGTAAGAGTAAAAACATCTGATGCATCTGTTATTAAACCTTCATCTTTAAATCTTCGTAAGATTTTTGGACCAAGCTCATAAATTTCAAACACAGAAACAAAGTGTTCTAAATATCTTTCATTTTTTGCAGGACATTTAGGATTAGAACAATAATATGCGACAGACTTTTCTTTTTTTTCAGAAATTTCTTTTTTCTCAATATTACTTTCACACACAGGACATTTACTAACCATTTTAAATTTCTTTTCTTTGCCTGTTCGCATATTTGTAAGAACTTCAACAACCTTCGGAATAACATCCCCAGCTTTTTCAATAACAACAGTATCTCCTATTTTCAAATCAAGACGTTCTATTTGATCCATATTGTGAAGAGTTGCTTTTGATACTGTAGATCCAGCCACAAGCGTCGGCTCAAATATAGCAAGCGGAGTAAGCACGCCAGTACGTCCTACATTCACTTTAATATCCTTCACTATTGTCGTAGCACGTTCTGCTGGATATTTAAAAGCAGACATATATCGTGGAGCTTTTCCTATTACCCCTAAAGTTTCTTGCAATTTCAAATCATCAACAGAAATAACGACACCATCTGTTCCATAAGGAAAATCAGGACGAATCTTTTCAAATTTTCTTATAAAAGAAATCACGCCTTCTAAATTATTAGAAATTGCATCATTATTGTCCACATTAAAACCAAGCTTTTTAAGAAGAGCATGTTTCTCAGAATGAGTTTTTAAAGCGAAGTCATCTGTGAAATTTTCTTCGCGAGGGTCCCACCCTGTACTCAGGGAAGGGCGCAGTGAAGAAAATTTTGCAGGTGACGAAGCCCACCCCACTTCAGCTATATCATAAGCAAAAAAATCTAATTTTCTTTCTGCAGATAATTTTGGATCTAATTGTCGTAAACTTCCAGCTGCTGCATTTCTAGTATTTGCAAAAAGCTGATTCCCCTCTTTTTCATTTTTTTTATTTAATACAATTAATGTTTTTTTAGACATTATCGCCTCCCCTCTAACTTCTATATATTCTGGAAAATTTCCAGAAAGAGAAAGTGGAATTGATTGTATTGTTTTTAAATTTTCTGTAATATCTTCACCAATAAATCCGTCTCCCCTAGTAGCTCCTTTTACAAACTTTCCATTTTCATAAATTAAAGACACAGCAAGTCCATCAAATTTTACTTCACAAAAATAATTCACCCCGTTAGAAATAGAGGGTCGCTGCGAGCCCTCGCGATTTCTAACGGGGTT
Source organism: Minisyncoccota bacterium (assembly GCA_041666045.1). GTDB lineage: Bacteria > Patescibacteriota > Minisyncoccia > Phycocordibacterales > UBA9973 > UBA9973. Next base: position 17,060 of record JBAYHR010000003.1, on the reverse strand, counting down.
AAATTTACCATAGCCAAGTAATTTCAAATTTCTCTGCTCCCAATCATATAATTCTTCTTCAGAAAAAACATCATTCAAAGAAAGCATTCTTGATTTATGCTCTACTTTCACAAATTTATCTAATGGTTTTCCAGCAACTCTATTCTCAGCAGAATTAATATCATTATATTCTGGATATTTTTCAAGAAGTGTTTTAAGTTCACGAGATAAAGATTCATATACACTATCTGTAACATTTGGCGCATTTTCAATGTGATATGCCTCTCTTAAGCGAGCAATTTCAGCACGCAATTTTTTTATCCTCTTTTCTGCTTCTTTTTTATCCATAAGAGATTAATAAGTTACTTCAAGTTCACGCTCAACTTTATTATTTAAAATACAATTATTGTAACCTTTTGAAATAATCGTAGTATTTGGAATAGTATCTTTATCCACTGTTACTTTTGCGCAAGATTTGCCATTACTTCCTAATCCAACAATATCAAAACTCCAAAAAGTAGGAGGTGTATTATTAGGAGTTAAAGTTATATTTGATCCAGCACAATTCATTGGTATTTCTAATCCACTTGTAAAAGCATTATTAGGACCTGTTTTATCATAAAAAAGCGCGCATTCAATACCCGTATCAGCTGCAAAAAAAGCATCATTGGCATTTTTAGCTGACGTACTGAAATTAATTTCTTTAAGTGAAATATTTGAAACTCCCAATGTTATCGCTAAAATAATACTTGAAAGCATAACAGCGAAAAGTATTACGAAAGCTTTATTTTTTTGTATTTTTTTTATTTTCATTATTGTATCCAATTAAATAAACTTTCTGAAAAAACAATGGAATATGCGCCAGATTCTTGACCCCAAGAAACAGTGGAGGTTATTTTTATTTCATCTTCATTGACACCATCAACTCTTACCGAACGCACAAATCCAGAATCAACACCAAAATAATAATTATACTTTCCTGAATCATATAATAAATGATGACAAGAACCATTTTCACAAGAAATAACTTCATCGGGAACTTCAGCGTCAAAATAACATCCAATATCACATGAAGCAAGTGTTAATTTATTTTTAAACTCATCCCAACCCAAACCAGAAATAGAAAATGTATCTCGCATATTTCTCATATATTCAATACCTTCTTGCGCCAAATAAGTGGCAGTCATTTTCTTTTTTGCATAACCTGTATCAGAAATTCCTTGACCTAAAATAACCATTAAGGCTAAAACTGACACAGTAAAAATAGAGATAGCAACCAATGTTTCAACTAAAGTAAATCCTTTATTTTTTTGTGTTAATAATTTAATCATATTTTTATAATTAATTAACTGGTGGAATTATTATTTGATCTTAATTTGGATTTGAGGAAACTCCTGTATCTATTAATCTTTGTGATACTGATGTTTGTAAAGAAAAAGGCGTATCAATATTTTTATAAGTTATTTTCCCAACCAATCTTATTAAAACAAACGGTTGCTTGCCATCACCAAGCTCTGCTCCAGTCACATAAAAACTGGAACTTGTGTCTATCATCACTTCAGAAGAAGTAAGTGTTGTAAAAGTTGCTCCACCATCAACAGATTTTTTAATACTACTAATATTTCCATCTTGAAATATTGCATAAACCCATTGAGCACCCGAGCTGGATTTAAAAGATATTCCTTTTCCGTCTGAAGTGCAACTATTTAAATCTACTTTGGTAACAAAACCATCATCAATACAATGATAATTGTATCCAGTTCTTAAATTTCTAGACATCTCTTCCATAATAAAACTCAAATTATCAATTATGGAACGCATATCTTGAGATTTTCTATGAACTAAATTTGCGTTTAAAAGCGCTCCCATACCTATCATAACAATCACTAAAAAAAGAGAAACAGCTATCATTGTTTCAATTATAGTAAATCCTTTTTTTGTTTTTAAAAATTTATTTTTCATATTAACTTACTTGCGTATTATCAATAGGAACACTTTCATTTAGGGACGACTGTGTTAGACCTGGTAATATTTCAACTCTACCTGAAGAATATAATTTAATTCTAGCGCTTACAGATTGCGGAGAAGTAATAGTTATTTGAATATAAGAAACATCTTCTAGCGGTAAACCATTAGATTCAAAAAATGCTCCAGAATTTGGTCTTGTAAAAGTTATAGATAAATTAGTTGCTAAAATCTCTGTCGTATTATCATTGCGATAAACTTTCAATTCAGATATATAATTCCCTTTTGTTATGTTTATTTCGTCTAAACAATCTCCACTTTCTATGGTAATAGGCGGAGTACAAGAAGAACTATTATAATATTTAGAATTATATAAATCAGTAAAATAAATAAATTTATAATGAACTGTTGGATCAAAATAAACTCCATAAGATGGTTTCCAAGGAGAAACAAAAGGAGTTTGCGTTGGTAATTTTCCAGACATAGCGTCTTTTTGAGCTTGAACTATTTTCAAAGCAATATCATTCGCTAAATTATTTATATCAACTTTTGCTTGAAACTTGCCATAATTAAAAAGAACAATGGAAGACATAATAGCAAAAATACTCAAAACAACAATTAGCTCAACATAAGTCATACCCTTATTGCGCGCAACACGTAACACACAGCGCATAGCATTTATTAAATTTTTTATTTTGTATCTCATGTTACGTGTTATGTGTTATGTGTTATGTGTTATGTACTAAAAACCAACTGGGAAAAGATGTAATTCAAAAAGAAAAGCTATAATTGCGCCTAAAACCAAAAATGGAGCAAAAGGAATTTCACTTTTCATCCCGTGCTTTTTTGAAAAAACAAGAAGAAAAAGTCCTATTATCGCACCTGACCAAAATGCAACCACCATACCAGAAAGCACACGAGAAAGTCCAAGAAGCCAACCAAGCCCAAGCATTAGTTTTGCGTCTCCAAGCCCCATCCAAGTTCCTTTTGATACAAGCCAAATAATTGCAAAAGGGAGAGCTACTATTATTCCCGTTAAAAATTCTAAGACAGAAGGAATATGTGGATTAAAACCAAAACTAGAAAATAAAAACATTCCTAAAAAAGCAAGAATTCCTAAAACCAAAACAAGCGTATCTGGAATAATTTTATGTCTCAAATCATATACTGCTATAACAATAAGTAAAGAAAACATTGTGGCATAAAATGCCATAGTTACAGCAAATACAAGAGTATTCATATAAAAAATATCTTGGAATTTTAGAAACAATCCCATAAAAATTATACCTGTTATCAATTCCACTAAAGGATATTGAACTGATATTTTTGTTTTACAATTTAAACATCTTCCTTTTATTGCAATAAAACTAAATAAAGGAATAAGTTCATACCAGTGAAGTTTATTCTGACAAGTCATACATCCGCTTCTGCCACCAAAAGATCTTTGAACATTATATCTAAAAATAACAACATTCAAAAAACTACCTATAACAATACCAAACACAAAAAAAATAATTGCAAAAATTGATGTCATAAAAATTGGTTAATTAATAAGCTATCTAATTATATCACAAGAAAGCAAAACAAAAACCACTCTAATTAGAGTGGTTTTTACTAAAAATTTTAAACAACAAAATAAACTTAATTAAATCTCGTTAGGTAGTTGTATTGGCGGATATTGCCCTTGTGACTGATTACAAGCTATAGCTGAACCTTTTCTAAGTTGTGTAATACCAACAAAACTAACACTGTCTACACAAAAAACAGTTCCATCATTTAATTTAACATCAGCTGCCCAAGCTGTTGTACTAGAATTACAAATCACAGCATTAGCGCTTGGAACCTGTTTATTAATAGATTTTATAAGTCTTTCAAAATCCAAAGATGAAACACACATATCAACTGGATAAGTAGAACCACTCCCACGAAGAATTTCTGCTTGCAACATCATAGACTTCATACTTTCTTTAACAGAAGCATCTTTACTTTTTTTATTAGCGGTACTAAGTGACGCCATAACAACTGATGCTAGAATACCGATGATAGCAACTACCACCAACAATTCAATTAATGTAAAACCTCTATTTTTGTTTAATTTCATAATAAACTTATTATTTAATAATTAAATTAATTATAACATACTAAAAACAAAAACCACTTTCAAGTGGTTTTTGTTTAAAATTTAAATTTTAACTATTAAGCACAAACACCAGCAGCTGCTGTTCCAGCTTTTGACCAACCTGAATTGTCTACACACCAAGAAGTTGCTGCACCTTTAAGTACGGTTACAGATACTGCCCATAATTGACCAGTAGCATCTGTAGTACAAGTCATTGTAGAGGTACCTGCCATTTGTGTTGCTATTTGTGCTATAGCTTGAGTTATATTAGGATCACTATACATACCAGTAGTAACGCCACAAACAGCCCCAGTTGCACCTGTTGACGCTAGAGCTGTTGTCCCATCAACATTATAACGACTAGAATTATCGTCATAATAAAGCTCAGCTTGTGCCCTCATGCCTCCCATATTTGCTTTTACTGCTGCATCAGCTCCTTTTGAACGAGCTGAGTTTAATGATGCTAAAACAACTGATGCTAGAATACCGATGATAGCAACTACCACCAACAATTCAATTAATGTGAAACCTTTCTTAAAATTCTTCATAATTTATATTTTTACTAATAATTAAAACTTATAATAATTCAGCCTAAGCTGATTTCGACTTTATTTTAATGTAAACATTATATCATAAACACAAAAAAGAAATCCACCATCACTTATTAGCTGATACTTCCAGCCATATTGTAAATTGGCATTAGTACAGAAACTAAAAGAATTCCTACTCCCAAACCAAGCACAACAATCATAACTGGCTCAATAAGACCAACTAGAGTATCAACTGCATCATCTGTCTCTCTTTTATAAAAATCTGCCAAAGTTTTTAAAATAGAACCTAATGCGCCTGTTTCCTCTCCAACTTTTACCATTTGCACCATAATCGGTGGCATTTCTGAATATTTTTCAAGTGTTGCAGAAAAAGCAAGACCTGATTTTACACCATCTGCTGTCTCTTTTAAAATTCTTTTATATGTCCTACTGCCAACAACTTCAGAAGTAATATCTATTGCACGAACTATTGGAATTCCTGAAGTAAGCATCGTATCCATATTATCTGCCATTCTGGAAAGGTAGAGTTTTTTATAAAGAGTTCCTATAACAGGAGTAGTTAAACGCATTTTATCCAAATATATTTTTCCTTTTTCAGTTGATGAGAGTCTCCATAGCCATACTCCCAAAAGCGCAAAGAAAATTACAACAATAAAACCATAATTAACAAAAAAATCAGACAACCAAATAATTATTTGTGTAAAAAATGGCACCGCCTCTCCAGAGTCAAGAATAATAGCAGAAAGTTTTGGAATAACCACAACAAACATAAGACTCATAACAACAAAAAATGTAAAAACAACAAATGCGGGATAAATAAGAGCATTCCTTGTTTTAGAAGTAAGAGCATATTGACGATCTAAATAATCTGCCAAATGAGCAAAAGTTTGATTTAATTTACCAGTTTCTTCTCCAGCCTTAACCATATTTACATAAAAATCTGAAAAGACATCGGGATGTTTTGAAAGCGCGCCAGAAATAGACACGCCAGCTTGTAGATCATCACCAATTTGAGTAAGCTTGCTTCCTAAAAGTTTATTTTCAACATTAGCCGCTAACATAGAAAAAGCTTTCAAAGCGGAAACTTGAGCTTCAAACAAAGTTGAAATCTGACGTGATAAAATAACCACATCCTTCATTGGAACTTTTGCAAAAAAAGAAATCTTAAAAACTGATTTCTTTTCACTTATATCTTTAATAGAAATAATAATAAGTCCCCTACGTTGAAGACCACTCACCGCCATATCTTTTGTAGGAGCATCAATTTCTCCTTCTTTATTTATTCCTTTATCATCTACAGCTTTATATTTGAATAACATAATTTTTTTATTTTGTTCCACAGGTCAGACCTGTGGTCTTTTTACATTAAACGCTCAAGTCCTTTTGGATTAAGCGAATATTGATAAGCACTCTCTATTGAAATTTCACCAGCTCTAACAAGCTCCAAAAGCGAACGATTTAAATCTACCATTCCTGACTCTAAACCAGTTTCTATAACTACGTCTATTTCATGTGTACGTTTTTCACGAATTAAATTAGAAACAGCATTATTATTTAAAAGAAGTTCATAAGCAGGAACAAGACCACCAGCTATTCTTGGTATAAGTCTTTGAGAAAATATTCCAAGCAAACTTGATGCAAGCTGAACTCTGATTTGATCTTGTTGACTACCCGGAAAAGAATCTATAATTCTATCTATCGTTTGAGAAGCATTATTAGTATGTAATGTAGAAAGGACAAGGTGCCCAGTTTCTGCCGCAGTTACAGCTGTTGAAATTGTTTCAGGTGTGCGCATCTCTCCTATCATTATCACATTCACATCTTCACGAAAAACAGATTTGAGTGCTGTATGAAAATCACTTGTATCAATATTTACTTCACGTTGATCAATTATAGATTTTTTAGGCACGTATACATGTTCAATCGGATCTTCAATAGTAATAATATGCCGAGCTTGTTCATTATTAATTAAATTAATCATAGAAGATAATGTAGTAGATTTTCCAGAACCAACAGGTCCAACTACTAAGAAAAAACCTTGTTTCTTTCTAGCTAAATCAGAAATAATTTCTGGTAAATGCAATTCTGACAAAGGTTTTACTTTTGGAACCAATCGGAAAGCTATACTAATTAATCCTTTTTGGAAAAAAGCATTACCACGAAGTCGCGCCTCACCACGAAAATCATATGAAAAATCAATTTCCTGATTTTTCATAAATATATTTATTTTATTTTTATCTAACACCTCACCTAAAACACCAACCATATCTTCTTTTGTAAAAACAGGATGCTTAACAAGAAAAATCAGTTCACCAGAAACACGAATAGCAGGCACACGCAAAGCACCTAAATGCAAATCAGATCCATTTTCATGGATAACAGTTAATATAAGTTCTTCAAGCTCTTTTTTATAATCCATCATTATTATTTTTTATTTTTAAAAATAAATTTATTTTTTTAAAATTCCCATCACTTGGTCTATAACTTCTGCTGGCGTAGAATTTGCTTTCACTATATATCCTGATACTCCTAAACTAACTCCTTGATCAATATCAGATTGCTGACCCTTGTTTGAAAGGATTATCTTCACAGAATTTGGTGATAATTTTTTATCATTAATATTCTTAAGCATTTCAAAACCATCCATCTCTGGCATAATTATATCTAATAAAATAACATCTGGGCTAATACCACTTTGTAATTGTTCTAATGCATTTTTACCACTTGGAGCCGTATGAACTTCAAAATTATTCTGACTGAATTTAAGCGCATACATATCCAAAAGAAAACTATCATCATCAACTATTAAAATTTTTCTATTTTTTTCTTCCATATATTTATATTTTAATTTTATAATAAAAAACGACTTTTAACTAAATATTTTGTTAACAACTTCAACTTAAATTATATCAACTTACATAAGTATCAGCAAGGACTATTTTAAAAGGTAATTATTCATTTTCATTGCCAAAATTATAAACCTCTGTAAAAGGAATAATACCATCAACAGCTTTCAACATTGCATCTTCTCTCATTAGAAGCATGCCATTATTGCGAGCTGCTTTGTAAATTTCAGAATCAACAGGATTCTTCAAAATTACATTCTGCATTTCTTTATCTATTTTAAACATTTCATAAACAGCAATACGTCCTCTAGTGCCAGAAGGACATTCTGGAGATGGCACAGTTTCATACATTTCACTTTTTATTTCAATTTCTTTCTTAAATTCGTCTGGCAAATCTTTCATTTGATCTTTAATTTGAATTTTTATACTTTCATCCATTGGTATAAGTTTTTTAGAAGAAGCGCAAGTCATTCTTGATAATCTTTGAGCAACGGAAAGAATTAAAGTTGGAGCAATTAAATATGGATCAACTCCCATATCAACAAGACGAGGAACTGCACCGATAGCATTATTCGTGTGCAATGTTGAAAGAACAAGATGTCCGGTAAGCGCTGCTTGAATAGCAAGTTGAGCTGTTTCTTTATCACGAATTTCTCCAACCATTATTACATCTGGATCTTGACGAAGAATTGAACGAAGTCCTGATGCAAATGTATAACCAATTTCAGGCATCATTTGTGATTGATTAATATCTGGCATATGATATTCCACTGGATCTTCTAATGACACAATATTGCTTTTTTCTTTATCTAATTCATTCATCATAGAATATAAAGTTGTAGATTTTCCAGAACCAGTAGGACCTGTAATTAAAATTAATCCATAAGGTTTTTTAATAGATTCTCTAATCATTTCAAGATTTCTTTTTGACAAACCAAGTTGATCTAACGGTTTTACTCCTTTTTCAGAATCTAAAATACGCATTACAACTTTCTCTCCATAATATGCTGGCATCGTAGATACACGAAAATCTATCTTGCGTCCATCAATATTTGCGCTAAAAGATCCGTCTTGCGGTTTTCTTTTTTCATCTAAACGCAATTTTGCAAGAATTTTTATACGCGCCACTACCCCGCTATAAACATTTGGAGGTAAAACAATACTGGTATGCAAAGAACCGTCCACACGATAACGAACTTTTACTTTCTCTCCTGTAAATTCTATATGTATGTCGGAAGCATTCCCTTCTATGGCATTGCGAAGTATAACAGCAACAATTTTTATAACTGGCGCATCTTCTATAATTTTTACTTCTTCTCCAGGTTTCACATCTTTTATATCTTTGCTTAATTTAAGAGCTTCATCTGAAACTTTTATATCTGCAACATCTTCATTTAATTCATCCAGAGCTTCACTTACTTGACTTGAAAGACCTTTATAATTTTCCATCACATCTGTATAATCTTTTTTAGAAATAAGGAAAATTTTAAAAGGAATGCCTAATTTTGCAGAAATAAATTGCAGAGCATCCATTGCTTGAATATTTTCAGGATTTATTACTCCCACTTCCAATACTCCATCTTTTAAATCAAGTGGAACAAAATTATAATAAATAGCTGAATCTTCTGGAATATTTTTTAACACATCAAAAGATACAGCTTTTGCATTTACTTTCTTTGTTGGTATTTGAAAATATTCTCCTTTAATTTCTAAAATTACATCTTCCGATATCCCAGATTCAGCCAATGCGTCATAAACATTACCATCATGCTTTTCTTTTGCACGATTTTTAATTTCACCTATTTGAGTCTCGTTTATTATCCCCTTTTTTGCTAATTCTTCTAAAAAACTCATAATTTATTTAATTTACTATTCCAGTTGCAGGTGGAGTTTGACCTTGTGGATTTGTTAAATTTTCTATTATAGATTGCGTTTGTGTACTTAAAGAATTTATAGGTGTAGCGATTAGATCAGATCCTATTGGGGCAAATGGATTTGGTCTCCCTTCAGTCCCATCTGGAATAAGTAAAATGCTTGAATCGTGCAAGGTATTGAATGCTGGATCTGAAAAAATAGTATCGTCTAACCTTAGTTTTTTAACATTTAAAAGGACTGAAAGAAAATCTTTTCCTATTTCAGAATTTTGATCAGTTGAAGCAGTTGGCAAAACAGTTGCGCCAGTAGTTGAAACTAAAGAAGCCTGATCTGGAGATTTTTTAAAGAAAAAAGTATAAGCAAGAATTAGAGCTGCCGCAATTACTATGAAAATTATTATGTTTTTTATTATAGAAGCCATTTTAATTTTTTAACCAATAAGTTTTAATTTTAAATCCATATTTATATACTCCAGAAGAAATATTCGCATTCGCTCCTATATTAACATTTGAATCAAACTGAATTGAAGATATATCAACAATTCTAAGATTGCTTTCTAAGTCTTTTATAAAATTAATAAAATTATTATAAGTGCCTTGCGTAGAAAATTCTAAATCCCAAGTTCCATAATCTTTATTTAATGATTGAGCCGTAGCACTGTTTTGAACTGCATTTTTTAAATTAACGCCAGTTACATCAATTTTCGCTTTAGACATAGTGTCATATTTAACATCTTTTAAAACCATTCCGTAAGGCGACGCTATTTTTTCTATTTCAAGAATTAAACGAATATTATCAACATTGTCGGGTAAAAGTTTTTCAAGTTTTGATAAATTTTCTGGATCAAATGCATTATATTTTTGAGTTAATTTATCCCGTTCTGCTTCAAGCGTTTTAGAATTGGTAAGCGCTTCATTATAAGATGTTACCTGCGCATTAATCACAGAAATATTTTTATAAAGCGGATTTGTAAACATAAAAAATCCTCCTATGGCAATTCCTATTAAAATGACTGGTACTGTGAATCTAAACATAATTAATTTTCGCTCAAGAGCGTTTGTTTATAATCTACAAAACTTGGGTCGACCGAAAACTCCAAATCAAAAAGAACATTGCCTTTATCATCAAGTGAAAGATTGGAAAAAACTGGATCAATAAAATATTTATTTTTTGCAAAAATATCAGACTGAAGCGCAATAGAGCGATATCCAACAGCTTGACCACTCATTTTTACTATCACATTTGAAACTTTGTCTGTGCTAAACTCATAACTAAATTTTGTATAACGAACATTCTTCATTGTGGTATCTTGAAGCGCTTTAAAAATAGGAGAAACTGCTATATGTTTTGAAAGTATTGAATCCGCTGCACTTAAACGCTTATCTAAAACTTGAAGCTGAGTTATTTTTGCAGGTTCAAAACGATTTTTAGCTAAAGTTAAATCACTATTCATTTTTACAATATTTTTTTCTAAAACTCCTTTGTAAAAATAAAGTCCTCCAGAAGCGATAACAACAGTGAAAAAAATAAAAATAGAAACAACGGTCAAAAGCCCAACTGGACGCGCAGAAGTCACACGTTCTTCAATCATTGGTTTCTTTGGTATAAATGATGTTTGAAAATTTTGTTCCATACCTTCATTATATTATCTCACTTTATTGTAATTTTCGCAAAGCTAAACCTATGGCAATTGCAAATTCAGGACCTGTAGCTAAAAGAACTTTCTCTAAAAATGCCGGCGCGCCAACTTTAGAAAAAGGATGCCCAACTTCTATCTCTGCTTTAAAATTATCAACAGCTACTTCTTTCAATCCTTTCAAGAGAGATCCCCCGCCAGAAAATATTACCTTGCTAATAGCACGGCCATACTTCTTCTCATACCCTAATAATACATTTTTAGTTTCTGAAAAGATATAGTCTGTATGAACTTTAATTATATCAGACAAACTTTTCTCCGCTGGATCACCAAAAAGTCCAAATTCTCTTTTCATTTCTTCAGCTTTGGAAAAAGGAATACTTAAAGATTTAGAAATAGAATCAGTTATATCTGCTCCACCACGATTGATAATATGAAAACTTTTTACAGTGCCAAATTCAACAATAGAAAGCTTCGTGGAAGATGCGCCAAAATCCATTAAAAGAACTGGTGAGAGTTCATGTTCAAAATTTGCGCGAATAGAAGAGAAAATTTCAATTTCAAAAAATCCTGCCACTAAAGAACACTCAGAAACAAGTGATCTGTATTTTGAAACAGCTTCATTTTGTATGGCAACAACCAATACTTCAGTTTTATTTTGGTCTGTAACTTTTATGTCTGGATTATTTGCTTCTTCAAACGAAGCCTCCTTTTTGGGAAGAACGAAATAATCAAGTGAAACTTCTGTAATTGGTACTGGAATATATTTTCTGGCTTCTGTTGGAATAATTGATGCTATTTCACTTTCTTTAATTTGAGATGGTAATTCAATGGTAAAAATTAAACTTGATTTAACTGGTATTGAAAGAGCAACAGATGTTGTAGTCACACCTGATTGTTTAAGAACTTCCTTAAGAGCTTCTATAACTTTATCAGATGTAAGATTGGTAACACGGCCATTATCAAGATCAGCATAAGAACCAAGTGATACAATTCCATAAGTTTCAAGTATGGCTTTCCCCCCTTTTGTTTTTATTTCAACTATCTTGATAGCAGAAGAACCGATGTCTATTCCTACAGCACTACCACCCGAACCATCTCCAAACAAATTGGAACTTGAAAAAATTTTTTTAAACGGATTGTCCATGTTTAATTTATGATAAAATACATATTAAGTATAACATATATAATGAATTTTTTAAACACAATATTAGATATAATTTTTCCTGTATATTGTATTTCTTGTGGGAAAAGTGGAATGGATTTATGCCTAGAGTGTCTTTCTAATTGTTCATCAGCAGAATACATAGATTATAAATGGATATATCCGATTTTTGATTATCATGATCCATTAGTAAAAAAATCCATATGGTTTTTAAAATATAAAGGTAAAAAAAGACTTGGAACTATTTTTGCAACAATTATGTACGATAGAATTATTGAAGAACTTTCAGATTTAATGACATTTGAAAATTTTAAAGATCCAATATTAATACCTATCCCACTAGCGCCAAAAAGAAAACGTGAACGCGGATTTAATCAAGCTGAAGTGATTTGCAATGAATTAATTAAATTAGATAAAAATTTAAAATTAGAAACTAATGTTTTAATAAAACAAAAAGATACAAAACACCAAGCTAGTATTAAAAATCGCAATGAAAGATTAAAAAATCTTACTGATTCTTTTTCTATTAAAAATCCTGAAAAAATAAAAAATAAAAACATAATACTAATAGATGATGTGTCTACAACTGGCGCAACATTAAATGAAGCAAAAAAAATTCTAAAACAAGCTGGAGCAAAGAAAATTATTGCTTTTGCAGTAGCGCATTAAATAAATTACTCTTTTGTTTTTTATAAACTAATTATTTTCAAATTGTTTTTTGATATCCTCTTTGTTTATTTTTATTACTTTTTCTTTAATAAACTTTCTATCTTTAACCTTTGTAATATTTAAAATTTCTTTTTCTATTTCTAGATTGCTTTTTTCTAAATCTTTTATTTCATTTTGATCATCTTTATAATTTATCTCATTTAAAAATCCATCCTCTTCTTCAAATGAATCAACGTCTTCTTTTACTTCTTTATTTTCATCCGATTTTTCATCTATTTTTTTTAATATAAAATCAATATTATCTTTAGAAATAGGGTGTTGTTTTGTCTTTTCTTCTAAAGACTTTTTATGCCCATCAAGAGATATTTTTAAAACAGAATTTACATCAGAAATATTTTTAAAATCTTTTTTATCAATCAATTTTGACAAATCTTCATCTAATTCTTTAGATGCTTTTTCTAAACCTTTTGTAATTTTTTCTTTATTAACTTCATTTAATTTACCATTAAAAGCTAATTTATCAGCCTCTTCTAACCTTTTTTTAATAATCTTTGTATTAAATTTAGCTTTAGCTTCTGGGGTAAAAGCTTTTAAACCAACAATTTTTTCATTAACATTTACTTTTATTGAATAAAGCATATCTCCTGGCAAAGATCCTTCTGCCGCATAAGATGTACCACCACCTAATACAAGCAATATGATTACAAATACTGAAATTGCCAATCTTCTATTTCTTAAAAATGAATAACTTGATAATACGCTAAATTGTCTTATTTCTTTTACTTCTTTTTCATTTATGAATGGAGATTTTTGCGAATATGAAATTAAAATATTTCTAACAGAAGATTTCTCTTCTTTAGTTAAAAATATTTTCTTTGCTTCTGTATTTACTGTATTTAATTTTTCTAAAATTTTATCCATAATTTTATTTATTAAAAAATTCTTGCACTTTCTTTATTCCCCTATTTAATCTTACTGATATCACATTTTCTGATTCATTTAAAATCTCTGCGATTTCTTTTGGTGATAGATCGTCAACATATCTGAAAATCAAAACATCTTTATAAATCGGTTCTAATTTTTCAATTATTTCTAAAATATTTCTAACTTCTGAAAAATTAAAAATGTTTTTATGATCATTAGAAACAATTTCAAAACCAGTCTCTTTCATTTCTTCTATTGAAGAATCATATTTTCTTTTTCTATATTGATCTATAATCAAATTGTTTGCTACATGATAAAGAAAAGCCTTTATATTCCGAATCTCTCCTTTTTTAGATACATATTCCCAAGTCTTCATAAAAATATCTTGCATGGCATCTTTAGCCTGTTCCCTATTGCTTAGCTTAAAGAAACAATGCCTAAATATCGCATCAGAAAACTCATCATATGCTTTTATAAAAGACTCATTTGTGTTTACAGTTTCCACAATATATAGACGTTAGAAACGTTAATTTCTTACTTAGAAATTTAAAATCTAATTTTGTTTTTCTCTACCTATAATTAAATAATCTTCTATTTTTTTTAGTTTTTTTTCTTTCTTTTCCTTCTCATTTATCTTTGTCTGCTTTAAATTTCTTATTTCTTGAAATTCTTTATCAAAATTAGAATTTATCTCACCTTTTTCCAATTTTTGTATTTCCTTTTCCAAGTTTACTATTTCTTGTTCTAATTTGGACTTTATAGTTTTCAATTCTATTTTATTTATTCTTTCACCTTGCATCATTGCAATCCATAATTCTTCACTTAATCGCTCTATTTTTCCTTCTATATTTCCAATTTTTTTAAATTTAAGTCCAGTAATATTTATTGTTTCCTGATAATCATTGCTATTTGAATTTTTTACAATCAATTCTATATCATCTTGCAATTTTTTAATTTCATTTTTCAATTTCTTTATTTCTTCGCTTAAAGCAATAATTTCTTTACTTGCTGATTCAAAATCCTCAATTTTTTTTAATTTTGGATTTTTTTCAATTTCATCAAACTTATCACTAAAAGCCTTTTTCATAGCTTCTTTCTCTCCTTTACTTATATTTTTATTCCAAACTCCTTCTTGCATATTCATATAATTATAATAAATGTTAATTTTTTAATTAAAACTTTAAAATTTAATTTAGATTTGGAGTAATATTACGAACTTCTTTCTTTTTCATTATTAAATAACCTTCTATTTCTTTTACTTCTTTCATTTTACTTTCACTCTCTTGTTCCTTTATTTTTATGTCTTTCATTTTTTGCTGATATCCTTTTTCAGTTTTAGATCTTTTAGCATTTTCTCGCATTGTTATTATCTCATTTTCTAGTACTTTTATTTCGTCTTCCAACTTATCTTTTTTAATTTCTAATTTTTCTAAATCTTCTTCATTAACATTTGAAAGAATATCTTTACTTTGTGATTCAATTTTTGTTAAAAGATTTGAATTTTCCTTAATATGTTCATTAATAGCCTTTTTTGTGGCCTCTTTTTCTCTTTCAAAAACCTTCTTTTCTTCTTCACTCATATTTGAATTTCCTTTCCAAGCCCATTTTTCTTTATTCATACCTATATTATATCATAAAAACAAAAACAAGCAAATACAACAAAAAAGCATCTGTTTCCAGATGCTTTAAGAGTGCTATTTTTAATCCTCCTCAGTATTAAATAATTTTTGAAGATTATTCTTTTCTTCAGAACTAAGATTTTTATCCTCATTAATTTCATCTGAAAATTTTTCAAACACAGCTTGACGATTGTCATTTCTAAATTTTGCTTCGATTCCCGTACCACTAGGATCATTTATATCCTCGTTCAAATATTGTCTATTTAAACTCTCAAATTCTTTTTTGTAATCATTAAAACTTTTTTTAACTTTTTTAGATTCTACTACTTTACTAAGCCCACTTATTTTTTCTTTCATATATATTATAATAATTATTTAATAATATTCTAATATTACCTCTCCTAACACAATAAGTCAAATTGTCGTAAACAGCAAAAAACCCTATTTCTAAGGTTAATTTTAGAATCAAATACTCAGTGTTGGCGATAGCCTACTTTTCCCATAAAGAGTATCATCGGCTCAATAAGGCTTAACTTCTCTGTTCGGAATGTGAAGAGGTGTGACCCTTACGACAAATCACCAACACTGAAAATTTGATCAGTGTTTTATTTTTGAATATTTTTTGTGGTTTACAAATTTCTTAACAGGAATCGAAACATTAGTACTTCTCAGCTTAACGCATTACTGCGCTTCCACTTAAAGCCTATCAACGTGATCATCTCTCACGGTTCTTAACGATTCCTAATCTTAAAGCTGGCTTCCCTCTTAGATGCTTTCAGAGGTTATCCATTCCCAACATAGCTACCGAGCAGTCCACTTGGCAGTAGAGCTCGTACACCAGAGGTTAGTCCACTTCGGTCCTCTCGTACTAGAAGCAGATCTTTTCAAGAATCAACGAGTGCAGTAGATAGGAGACCAACCTGTCTCACGCATCTACGTTTTACATCTACTTTTTAAATTAAAGTAGAACCTTCATTACTGAAGGGATCGGACTGTGACATAATCTTTTACAAGATTGCTAACATTCAGTCTCTACGGGTATAAGTCTTATGAATTTTAAAGAAGAGATAAGTGGTGGTTTAGACCACTTATCCTTGGTTAAGGTACTGCTATAAGGGCCGTATATGGAAAGAATATTTCCATCATTCTTTTCCTAAGACGTCTCTTCGGCCACCCCTAGGGAGCAAGCCTACTCATCGCATAAATCTTTAAGGATGGAACCCGATTGATTTTCATCAAGTTGACTTATGTCGTAGACCTTGATAGTACCTAATTATCTTTAACAAAGAACAATTTCTTCTTTAAAATTCATAAAACAAACTTCCCTCGGCGTTGCCCTTTCTTTTTCAAGAATTTGGGTTTCTCCGATATAAGTTAGCTTGCCATGAAAAATTTCTTTTTCATGCCGCCGTGATATCGCATATTACGATATGGTTAATTTCGATTAAAACAGTTTAAGTTCTTTTTCAAGTTCTCTCTTCCTCTGAGGGTTCAAACTGTACAATGCACGTAACATATAACATGTAACACGTAACAAAATACAGTTGCATTTTTGTTATGTGTTATACGTTATGTGTCTCATGACCTGTACGGTCTGAACCCAGCTCGCGTACCTTTTTAATTGGCGAACAGCCAAACGCTTGGTAGCTTCTCCACCACCGCGCTAAGGTGAGCCGACATCGAGGTGCCGAACTCCGCCGTCGATATGAACT
>JBAYHR010000002.1:0-106220 GCA_041666045.1 Minisyncoccota bacterium | reverse complement strand
GATTCCCTCCGGCCATTCATGTCCTGAGGTACTCAAGAATAACAATAAAAGAGATAAATTATTTTCGCTTACGGGACTATCACCGTCTACGGTATTGCTTTCCAGCAATTTCAACTAATAATTTATTTTTTGACTCTTCTCTAATTAAATAAAAATTGTTACCTTACAACCCCCATGTATTGCTACATGAGTTTGGGCTCCTTCCTTTTCGCTCGCCGCTACTAAGGAAATGCATATTTGTTTCTACTCCTCCTGGTACTGAGATGTTTCACTTCCCAGGGTGCGCTCTTTTATCATAAAGACAAAAGTTATCAAGGTTTACTTGATAGGGTTTCCCCATTCGGAAATCTCCGGATCAAAGGTTGCTAAGCACCTCCCCGAAGCTTATCGCAGCAACGCCACGTCCTTCTTCGCCTCTTAAAGTCAAGGCATCCACCATACGCCCTTAATTTCCTGTTAAGAAATTTATAAACCACATTCTTCTTGCTCTATTTTTGTCTACAAAAATAAAACAAAAAAACTTTCTTTTCCGGACCGCTCCGTACTTTGAAAGTTGATCTATCTACGACGCGAAAAGACCTCTTTAATTGTCGTGATAGCTTTAAGTTTTCAATTTTCATTCCGAACAGATTTTTCAACAAAAAAACCGCCTTTGGCGGTCAACAGACAAAAGAAAACGTCTATTTACCGCTGCCTTTTTAAACTGTTTCTTGTTATTTTCATACTGATTAAAAGAGTATATACGAAACAAAAAAAGATGTCAACTAGTGACATCTTTTTTTGTTAAAATCTTTAATTTTTCAAAAATTATTGATGATGAGCTATGTCTTCACCAAGCTTTGAAACAAATCGTCCTGCTGCATCTTTAGCACCCAAACCGAAAGCCAAGGCACCTGCGATAGCAAGCATTCCAATAATTCCAGCGAAAAGAATTTGCATATAAGCTGGGGCAACTCCTAATTGTCCAAGGGCAATTATGAAAGCAAAAATCCAAACAGCATATTTTGCAATTGTACTTAACATATTTGCTGAACGAAGATTCATTGCTCTTGCACTAGCATTAATTGCTTTTGAAACTGCATTAGCAACAACTGTTGCAATAATCAAAATCAATGCAGCAACTACAACTCTTGGCAAAAATCCAAGCACATCATCTTTCAAGAAAGATGAAATATAATCTAGTCCAACTAAATTAAGTGATGGTAGTAGGAAAACGATAATTACAAACCATTTTACAACTTGTCCTAAAAAATATCCTGTATTTAAATTCATTCCTGCTTTTCTAAAAAAATCATCTGCGCCAACAGATTGAAAAAGCTTGTCTACTTTTAAAGCATTAACAACATGTTCAAATGCTTTAGCAACAAGATTACCTAAAACCCAACCAACAATAAAAAAAACTATTGCAACAATAAGCTTTGGAGCAAATTGTATAAAACCCCACCACAAATCTTGAAGTGATGCATTAAAAACGTCACCCCATGTTACCCAAATATTATTCATAATAAATATTTTTTAATCCCGACACTTTTAAGTCGGAATACCGACTTTACGCCGGGATTAATAATAAAACTTTTTAAGTTCGACCTTAATAAGCTATGTGTTTAGATTATATCAATATTTAAACCTTTTTTAAAGTATGTGTGGATAACTCTTTTGTTTGTAAAACAACTTCATGAGGAAAGTCAAGAATATCACGAACAAGCTTGTCATACATATTTAATCTATAAAAAAACTCTTTGGTATCAAATAAGGCATAAACGAGTTCTGCCCCAATTTCAGCCTCTAATTTATGTACTCCTTCTTCGATTTTACCCTTTTTCATCTTATCTCCAACAATAAGCAAATCCACTCTACTATCTTTATTTTTAATAAATACACCTGAAACAAGTAAAAGCTTTAATCTTCCATTTTTCTTAAAATTATTCAAAATTGCATCTTTATCTAATGCATCAGGAACAACTAATAGATTTTCAAATTCAGAAATATATTTAAAAGAATAATTAAAACAATAATCTAATCCTCTTTTTTTTATAAAACCTATAGAAGACAAAAGTTTAAGTTCAGAGCGAGCAATGCTTGGAGTTATTCTGCTTCTTTTTACAATATCCTTATTATTGAACTTATTACTTTTATTTAATAAAAAAAGCCTCATTATCTTTACGCGTGCTGGATTCCCCAATATTTTTCCTAGAATTTCCATGTATATGTTATAACGCTTTTTAAATAAAAAAACAAGCAAAAAGAGCGAATACAAAAGTTTTCGCCTGTGAGCACTGGCTTCGTTTCGCTCGCCAAAAAACTTTTGTATTCGCTCTTTTTGTTTTTAAAACTATTTTAATTCTATTTTTCCTCCTGCTTCTTCAATCTTTTTCTTTAATTCTTCAGCTTCAGCTTTCTTCATTCCATCTTTCAATGTCGCTGGAGCGCCATCAACTAAATCTTTAGCTTCTTTAAGACCAAGACCTAGAACTTCTTTCACAACTTTCATAACAGCAATCTTTTGTTCACCAGCGGCTGTAAGAACAACAGTAAATGCATCTTTTTCTTCTGCTACGGGACCAGCTGCAGGACCAGTTGCTGCAACAGCTTGAGCTGATACTCCGAACTTTTCTTCAATAGCTTTCACTAATTCATTTAAATCTAAAACAGACATGTTTTCGATTTTTTCTAATATATCTTTAAATTTTTCCATCCCATTAGAAATTATTCCATTCGTACATATATTCTTTAATATATAAAAACAGATAATTTGTTATTTTTAATAATTTCATCCCGTTATATGAATTTCAAACGGGACAAGTAATTTTTTAATTAATTCTTAGTTTTTGCAACTTCGTTAATCCCTATAGCTAAACGTTGCATAGGAGATTTGAATAAGAATGCCAATTTTGAAATAAGCACTTCTCTTGAAGGAATAGTTGCTATTTCCATCATTTTTTCTCCACCGACAAATTTACCTTCAAAAACTCCACCCAAAATACTTAGTATTCCTTTGTGAGTTTTTTGAAAATTATAAATTTCACGAGCTGGAGCTATTTGATCTTTTGAAGAAAAAGCTATTGCCACTTCTCCTCCAAGCTCTGGTATTTCCCCTTCTGCTTTGTCTTTCAATGCACGCTTTAATAAAGTTTTTCTAGAAACTCTATAATCAACGTCTTGATTTCTCAAGTCGCGACGTAACACTGTCTCATCATTAGCATTTAAGCCATGAAAATTTACAAAAACAACAGATTCAGATCCTTTAACTAGTTTTTCAAGATCTTTTATAATCTCTTCTTTTTTTGATTTTAATAACATAATTTATTTTTTTCTTTAATTTTAAAACAAAAAAACGGCCCCGCCTGCATCGTTGTGCTCATGCACTTCGGACAGGTTTCGCCGCAAGCATTAATCCAAAATTAATTGAATTATCGACCCACTAAACAGGACTTATTGTTTGCCTATTTTCTCTGCGGTATGTTTAATATATCATAATAATCCCAAAATGCAAACTATTGCAATTTGCATTATTAAAAATAAAAAAAGCGTATAATGTTATACGCTTTTTAAAAATTTAAATTTAATAGTGTTTTATTTTTTTACCACTATTTTAATAAAAGAATTTTCATTACATTGAATACAAATCAAATAAACTCCCACAGGAATTTCATTTATTCTTAGATTTAATTGATTTTCGCCTTGTTGTGTTTGAAAATTTTTTTCTAACACAACTTGTCCAAGTAAATTAAATAATCTTATTTTATATAAATCTGTTTTAGATGCTGAAAATTTTATTAATATAAAATTTTCAGCCGGATTCGGATAAATTTCAATATTTGAAAATAAATTTATATTTTCTATATTCTCAAAATTAGAAGATAATTTAACAACCCAAAAATCAGTATTTCCATGATTATTTGTTAAATCAACATCGCTTGATCCTGACATACCAGAAAAAATATAACTATTACTATCAATTTGTTCAATACAATATCCTATATCCACGTCAGATCCACCAAAACATTTTTGCCATAAAATATTTCCCAATGAATCCATTTTTACTATCCACAAATCACCATTTGAATTTCCATTACAACTATCTGAATTAGAATATCCAACAGCAATGTATCCTTTATCTAAAGTTTTTCTAATATTATACAAATAATCTGCACCTGTTCCTCCTAAACTTTTTTCCCATTGAATATCCCCACCTGAATTTAATTTCAACAATAAGCAATCTGTTCCTCCATGATTGCCTATAACATCGCCATCATTTGAATTAGACATTCCGGAAATTATAAACCCTTCATCAGAAGTTTGTTCTATAGAAAGGGCAAACTCTGTGTTAATTCCACCAAAATTTTTTTCCCAGACAATAGAACCAGTAGAATTTAATTTAACAATCCAATAATCACAACTGCCAATATTTCCAGTTACATCACCATTGTTTGATTGTGAATATCCAGCAACGACATATCCGCTATCAGTAGTTTGTTTAATGCAATATGCAACATCATCCCCTGAACCCCCTAAACTCTTTTGCCACTGTATATTTCCAGCATAATTTAATTTAACTATTAAATAATCATAGCCACCATGATTGCCAACAATTTCGCCATCGTTTGATGATGAAAAACCAGAAAAAATATATCCGCCATCAAAAGTTTTTTGAATAAAATAAGCTTCTTCATTACCCGATCCACCAATGCATTTTTGCCACTGTATGTCACCAAGCGCGTCTAATTTAATTATTAAGCAATCACTCCCTCCATGATTCCCAATCATATCTCCATCGTTTGATGAAGTTACCCCAGCAACAACATAACCGCCATCAGTGGTTTGTTGAATTGAATATCCAACATCACCATACATTCCACCAAAACATTTTTGCCATAAAATATTACCTAAAGAATCTAATTTAATAACCAAAAAATCATAAGTACCATGATTGCCTATAACATCACTATCGTTTGAATTAGTATATCCAACGACAATAAAACCACCATCTATGGTTTTTTGTATTGATTGCGCGCAATCATTTAATATACCTCCAAAAGATTTCTGCCATTTTATATTTTGCGCAAATAAATTAAATGGCAGAAAAAATACTGCAAAATTTATTATTACAGCAATAATAAACAAATTTAATTTTTTCATATTCTTTATTTTTTAAATTTTTAAATAACAATATATTATTCATATAAATTATATAAAAAAATATTTTTTATTACAATATAAAAAGAGCGTAAAATAAAATTACGCTCTTTTAAAAATATTATTATTCTTTTACTATTAATTTTGTAAATGAATTATCTCCAACAACTTTGAGTATATAAACTCCCTTAGGAATTGTATTTACTTTAAAAGTAAAATTGTTTTCACCATTTTGTACCTGAAAAGTTTTTTCTAAAATGACTTGTCCGAGTAAATTACATAACTCCACCTTAGTTAAACTTGCTTCATTTGCTTGAAATTCTATATTAAGGATATCTCCAACCGGATTTGGGTAAATTAAAAAATTATCACTAAAATAATTAAATCTAACATAGTCTGTTCCTAAATTAAATTCCCAGAAATCTTTTTTATATACAACACCACTATTCCCAGTTCCAATATATCCTTTATTTCCCATAGAGAACCCAATAGCATAAAATCTTGGGCCACCTCCAAAATCTGCTTTTTGGGTCCATGTATCAGTCAAAGGATCATATTCCCAGAAATCTTGTTTGGGATTACCATCATTGCCAACCCCAATATATCCTTTAGAATTTATTGAAAAACCAACAGCATTTTCCCTTGCTGTCCCTCCAAAATCTGTTTTTTGGGTCCATGTATCAGTCAAAGGATCATATTCCCAAAAATCTTGTTTAAAATTACTATTGTAACCTATCCCAATATATCCTTTAGAATTTATTGAAAAACCAACAGCTTCACTTCTTGTTGTCCCTCCAAAATCTGCTTTTTGGGTCCATGTATCAGTCAAAGGATCATATTCCCAGAAATCTTGTTTATTAACTCCATCATATCCTGTACCAACATACCCCTTACCACCAATAGAAAATCCAACAGCTAGACATCTAGCGGTACCACCAAAATCAGATTTTTGAGTCCACGTGTCAGTTAAAGGATTGTATTCCCAAAAATCTTGTTTATTAACTCCATCATATCCTGTACCAACATACCCCTTACCACCAATAGAAAAAGCAACTGCATAACGCCTTACTGTCCCCCAAAAATCTGCTTTTTGGGTCCATGTATCAGTCAAAGGATCATATTCCCAGAAATCTTGTTTATTAACTCCATCATATCCAGTTAAAACATATCCTTTTGTCCCAATAGAAAAACATACAGCGCCATATCTCGCTGTACCTCCAAAATCTGTTTTTTGAGTCCAATTTTGAGCATTAGCACAAAAACTCAAGCCTAAAAAGGCAAACAACAAAAAAAGTAATAATTTTTTCATAATTCATTGATTTTAAGTTTTCAAATAACACTATTGTTATTTGTATAAAGTAAATCAATTTATCTATTTATTGTCAATAAATTTAGAAATTATTTAAATATTAATATCGCTCCATTTAAAATTTTAGATTGTTCTTTCCCATCATCAAAATACCCCACCAGAAAGACACCAATTAAACCAATAATTATTATTCCTATAAAAATAATCAATATTTTAAAAAAATGTTTTGTTATCATATATTGATTATAACATAAAGAATTATTTAATTATCTAAAATCCTTTTTCTTAAATTACTTGAGGAATAATTATGATTACGAGTATTAAAAATAATTTTAATAGGCAAATCATCACCAGTAAAATGCTTGCCTTTCCAATCTGCTCCAACAAAACGAACATCTGGATTTAATTTTTTAAGCATTTCATATAAATCAGCTTCAGTATTATATAAAATTATTTGGTCAATATATTTACAACTCTGCAGTCTTATCATTCTTTCTTCAACTGTTTCAATTGGTTTATTTTTTTCTGGTCTGTCAATTGTAGGATCTGCTTGCAATCCTACAATAAGAAAATCACATTGCGCGCAAATTTCCTTCAACATAAGAATATGCCCAGCATGCAATAAATCAAAAGCTCCACAAGTAAATCCTTTTTTCATAATATTTTAATTATACTATAAATATTAAAATACAGAGCTGTAAAAAATATCTTTTTTATGATATATTACATTAGTTTCAAATGAGTATAATTTTTTTAGTGTATAAATAATGAAAAAACTATTAATACAATTAAAAATGTTTTTTGTTTTTATTGTTGATTTAGCAGTGGCATTTAGCGCTCTTTTTTTTATGATTTTATTACGATATGGAAAAAATGATTTTTACTCTCAATTAAACAACCATTTAATCCCATTTTTAATAATTATTATTTCATTCATTTTAAGTTTTTACATTTTTAATTTATATTCTTTTAGATTTAACAGAAATATAACAGAATTTACCAATTCTTTTATAAAAAGCTTGATTATTTCATTTGCTATTTCTATTTTAATTTTCTATGCATTTGGAGGGTTATTTAAACTAACTCCTAAAACAAATTTAATAATATTCACTCTAATTTTTGGAATTATTGATTTTTATTTAAGAACAATAATTAAAAGATATTATATTAAAAAAAGGATTAATCAAAAAATTTTTATCGTTAATAAAAATAATAATGAATTAGTTAATGAATTAAAAAATAATCAAAATATTAGATATGAAATAATAAAAGAAACCAATAATTTTAATCTTAATGAAATAATCGAATTAAAACCAGACTTAGTGATTATTGACTCTATTGAAGAAAAAGAATTTGATAATATTTATTATATTATAAAAGAAAATATTTCTGTTGCTACTATTAATAATTTTTATGAAGAAACATTCCAAAAAGTTCCAACTGAAAAAATAGAAAAAAATGAAATAATAGATTATATAAATAATAATAATAAATTTATATTTAATTTTGAAAAAAGAATTATGGACATAGTTTTATCTTCTTTTTTAATTATAGTTTTATCTCCTATTTTTATAATAGTCGGATTGCTTGTAAAATTAACTTCTAAAGGACCTGTCTTAATTAAACAAAAACGTGTCGGAAAAAATGATGAAATATTTACACTGTATAAATTCAGAAGTATGCTCGCTCTATCAAAAGATGGACAAGCTGAAACAAATGGCGCAATATGGACAGAAAATAATAAAAAGGATACGCGAATTACCACTGTCGGTCTATTTCTCCGAGAAACTCATTTAGATGAAATACCTCAACTTATAAACATTATTAAAGGAGATATATCTTTAGTCGGACCACGACCAGAAAGACCAGAATTTACAAAAACATTAAACAAAGAAATACTCTATTACAATTTAAGACATTCAACAAAGCCAGGACTTACTGGATGGGCTCAAGTTAATTACAAATATGGAGCATCAATTAATGATACAAAAGAAAAATTAAAATACGATTTTTATTATATAAAAAATAGAAATATTTTTCTTGATATTTTGATTATTCTTAAAACAATCGCAATGATACTGCAAAAGTATTAATTTAAATATATATGTTCACGAAAATTAAAATATTTCTATTAAGTAATAAAAATATCAATCAAGTATTGGTAAAAAATACATTTTGGCTTGCTTTTGGAGAGATTACAGGCAGACTCTTGAAATTAATAATAATATTTTATGCAATAAGAATCCTTGGTGTTTCAGACTGGGGAACATTTTCTTATGTAATATCATTGTGCGGTCTATTTATGATATTTTCTGACATTGGACTTGCCTCAATATTAACGAGAGAACTAGCAAAAAATGAAACTGAAAAAAATAAGTATATAGCCACTTCTTTTTCAATAAAAATAATATTAAATATATTAATATTTACATTAATAATTCTTTTTGCTCCATTATTTGCAAAAGATAATTTATCACTTACACTAATTCCTTTAGTAGGTTTACTAATGGTTTTTGAGGGAATCAGAGATTTTACTTTTGCCATCAATAGATCAATGGAAAAAATGGAAGTGGAAGCATTTGTAAAAATAATTACAAATTTACTTATAATTCTTTTTGCTTATATATTTTTAGTAAATTCAAAAACAGTATTCTCGCTTGCACTTGGATATATGTTAGGCAGTTTATCAGGCATGATATTTACATTGATTATTTTTCGAAAATATTTAAAAAATATGATTAAAAACTTCTCAAAAGATTTAATTAAACCTCTAATAATAATAGCATGGCCTTTTTCTTTTTTTGCAATTCTTGGATCAGTTATGTCAAATACAGATGTTGTAATGCTAGGATGGATAAAAGGAACAAGAGAAGTTGGATTTTATGCTACAAGTCAGAGAATTATTGCTTTTTTATATATAATACCCGGACTACTTACCTCTTCTTTGTTGCCAACACTTTCAAAAGAAATCAGGGATAAAGAAAAAATAAAAAATGTTGTACATTCATTAATAAAAATAGTTTATTTATTTTCTATTCCTGTTATATTTGGAGGATTGGTAATTGGAGATAATTTAATTATTAAACTATTTGGATCAGAATACATACCTACTATTAGTATATTTCAGGTTTCTTTATTAAGTATTTTATTTGTATCACCTGCTTTGATTTTTAATAGTATTATATTTATTTTTAATAAGCATAGCTCAATTATCAAAATATCGTTTATTGGCACTATAATGAATATATTAATAAATATTTTATTAATACCTAAATACGGTGGTATTGGAGCATCTATTGCAACATTAATCAGTCAATTCGTAATAATGATTTTAATTAAGAAAGAATTAGGAAAAATTATTGAATTAAAAATATTTAGCGGTTTATTTAAGATAATTTTAGCATCTATACTAATGTCAATATTTTTATATATTCTAAAATATTTAAATTTAAATCTTTATTTATTAATAATTTTAGCTATTTTCTTATACTTCATAATACTTATAAAAATAAAAGAGGAAAGCTTATTTAAAATAAAAAATATCTTTAAACAATAAAATTAAGAAATTCTATTTTGTTGATTCTATTCCTTTTTTATGTTATTTTAAAAGCATACTTATCAAGTAAAAATATCTTATTCTAATGAAAAACAACACAAAAGGCATAATATTGGCAGGAGGTAGTGGTACAAGACTTTATCCACTAACAATGGCTATGAGCAAACAATTGTTGCCTATTTACGATAAACCTATGATTTTTTATCCAATGTCAATTTTAATGTTGGCTGGAATTAGAGAAATTTTAATTATCTCAACTCCTCAAGATTTGCCAAATTTTAAGAAACTTTTTGGAAATGGTGAAAATTTTGGATTAAAATTATCATACGCGGAACAACCCTCACCTGATGGATTGGCGCAAGCGTTTATTATTGGTGAAAAATTTATAGGCAGGGATAATGTTGCAATGATTCTTGGTGATAATATTTTTTATGGAAATGGTCTAACAGAAATTTTACAAGAAGCAGTGGAAAATAAAAATCACGCAACTATTTTTGGATATTATGTAAATGATCCAGAAAGATTTGGTGTTGTTAATTTTAATAAAAATGGAAAAGTAATTTCTGTTGAGGAAAAACCAAAAAATCCAAAATCAAATTATGCTATTACTGGTCTTTATTTTTATGATAATAAAGTTGTAAATTTCGCAAAAAAAGTTAAACCAAGCAATAGAGGCGAACTTGAAATAACAAGTATTAATCAGATGTATTTGGATGAGGGAAATTTAGATGTTAAACTTTTAGGACGAGGATTTGCTTGGCTAGATACTGGTACAATTGATTCTTTTATGAAAGCTAATGATTTTATTAAAGTGATAGAAGAAAGACAAAATATAAAAATTGCCGCACTTGAAGAAATTGCCTATAAAAATGGATGGATAAGCAAAGATAAGTTGATTGAAATCGCAAAAATATATAACAAATCACAATACGGACAACATTTAATGAAAGTTGCTGAAGGCAAAATTAGATATTAATTGATATTTAGTGTAATAAAATATATGAAGGTTATCCAAACAGAAATTAAAGATGTTTTAATAATTGAACCAGATATTTCTGAAGATAATCGTGGTTGGTTTTTTGAATCATATAATAAAAAAAAATTAAAAGATATTGGAATAGATATTGATTTTATCCAAGATAATCATTCTTTCAGCGCAATAAATGGAACTCTTAGAGGATTGCACTTCCAAAATAACCCATATGCTCAATCTAAACTTGTTAGTTGTGTTAAGGGAGCTGTTTTAGATATTGCTGTTGATTTGCGAAAAAATTCAACGACTTACAAAAAATGGGTTTCAGTTGAACTAACAGAAAAAAACAAAAAGCAACTTTTTATACCAAAAGGTTTTGCTCATGGATTCTTGACACTAACTGATAATGTTGAATTTGAATATAAAGTTGATAATTATTACAATAAACAAACAGAAAGAATTATTCGTTTTGATGATCCAGAAATTGGAATAAATTGGGAAAATAATAATCCAATTTTATCAGAAAAAGATAGAAGTGCACCATATTTAAAAGATTGTGATATTAGTTTTTAATAATTAAAAAATTATAATTTATTTATGAAAATTTTAGTTACAGGTGGTGCTGGGTTTATAGGTTCAAATTTTATCATTTATATGATGGATAAATATCCAAATTATAAAATAGTTAATCTGGATAAATTAACTTATGCTGGAAATTTAGAAAATCTAAAAAGTATAGAAAATAATCCAAAATATACATTCATTCAAGGTGATATATGTAATAGAAAAATCGTTGAAAAAGCAATGAAAGATTGCGATATTGTTGTTCATTTTGCGGCTGAATCCCATGTTGATAGATCAATCACTGGACCATCAATTTTTGTACAAATAAATGTGATTGGAACTGAAATTTTACTTGAAGTTGCAAGAGATTTAAAAATTAAAAGATTTCACCACATTTCAACAGATGAAGTTTTCGGTACATTATCATTAGATAATTTAAAAGAAAAATTTAATGAAAATACTTCATATTCTCCACGATCACCATACTCTGCTTCAAAAGCTGGATCAGATCATTTAGTAAGGGCTTTTATTGAAACATATAATTTCCCAGCTACAATTTCAAATTGTTCAAATAATTATGGACCATTTCAATTCCCAGAAAAAATTATTCCTCTTTTTATAACAAATGCTTTTGAAAACAAACCACTTCCAATTTACGGAAAAGGACTTGCTGTGCGTGATTATCTTTATGTAATTGACCATTGTATTGCAATTGATTTAATTCTTCATAAGGGTAAAATTGGTGAAACATATTGCATAGGCGGTGATTCAGAAAAAAATGGGCTTGAAATATCTGATACTGTCTTAAGTTTACTAGATAAACCAAATAATTTAAAAACTTTTGTGGAAGACCGAAAAGGACATGATATGCGTTATGCTATAGATCACTCTAAAATAACAAAAGAATTGGGATGGAAACCTTCAGTATCATTTGAAGAAGGAATAAAAAAAACCATTGAATGGTATAAAAATAATGAATCTTGGTGGAAAAAAATATTAAAACAATAATACAATAAAATGGAAAAAATAATGATAAGTATTTGCATACCAACTTATGAAATGCATGGAGAAGGAAAAAAATTTCTTGCTCGTAATTTTGATATGTTTAAAAAACAAACTTTCAAAAATTTTGAGGTAGTAATATCTGATAATTCTGAAGATACTGTAATAGAAAATCTTTGTAAAGATTCTAATTACCAATCTTTAAATATTAAATACTTAAAAAGTTTTAAAAGAGGAGCTTCCATAAATACAAACAATGCAATGAAAGAAGCATCTGGAAAATTAATTAAAATATTACATATGGATGATTATTTAAGTAATGAAAATTCTTTACAAGATATAGTAGATAATTTTAAAGGAAATTGGTTAGTTACTGGATGTGGCCATGACAGGGGTGATGGGAAAATAATAAAACCACACTTCCCTACTTATAACAAAAAATTATATCTAGGTAAAAATACTATAGGAGCACCATCTGTGCTTACAATAAAAAACGAAAATCCTTTAATGTTTGATGATATTTTGATTTGGTTAAATGATTGTGATTATTACAAGAGATATTATGATAAATTTGGTAAACCAGATATTTTAAATAAAGTAAATGTTGTTATAGGTATAGGAAAACACCAAACAACCAATTGGTTAGATAAAAAAGTAAAAAAAAGTGAATATACCTATGTAAAAGAGAAACATAAGAATCAGAATGTATATAAAAATAAACTTTTGAAATTATTTAAATTATGGTAGAATAATTTTATTATTATAAATAATTAAATTAATAACATGATACCTGTATTAAGACCAACAATTGATGAGCAAACAAAAAAAGAATTATTAGAAGTGCTAGATAGTGGCTGGTGGGGATTTGGACCAAAAACTCAAGAATTTGAAAAAGAATTTGCTAAATATGTTGGAGCTAAATATTGCGTAGGAATGAACTCTGGGACATCTGCTCTTGATCTGTGTTTAAAAGTTTATAATATTAAAGGAGGAGAATTAATCACGACCCCTATGACTTTTGTCTCAGATGCTATTGTTGGTGAATGGAATAATATGGATGTCACTTTTGCTGATATTGATCCTGATACTCTTTGTCTTGATCCAAAAACTCTTGTTATTACTCCAGAAACAAAAGCAATTATTACAGTTGATTCACATGGAAGACTAGCAGATATAAAAGGTATTCGAGAAAAATTTAAAGGACTTATTATTGAAGATGCGGCTCATGCTATGTATACCCCCGGAGCAGGTAAGGATGCAGATATAACTATCTGGAGTTTTCAAGCAGTTAAAAGTTTGCCAATGTGGGATGGAGGAGCAATTACAACAAACGATGAAGCTATTTATAAAAAACTTCGTACTTTAACATGGCTAGGAGTAGAAAAATCTACATATGATAGAGTAGATAAAAAGAAATATACTTGGGACTACGATATTACTCAATCACAAGGTATTAAAGCTTATATGACAGATGTCCAAGCAGTTGTAGGACTAGGTCAACTTCGTAGACTAGAAAAAACAAATGCTCGTAGAAGAGAAATTGAATCTCTGTATAATGAAGCGTTTAAAGATATGTCTCAAATAAAAATACCAATGCATTCACACACAGTGCAATACTATACAATGAAGTGTGAAAATAGAAATGAATTATCAGAATTTCTTGCAGATAATGGAATTGCGACTTCTGTACACTTCAAACCACTTTCAGAAATGACATATTGGAAAAAGGCAATTAAAAGACCATTACCCGTTACAGACAAAGTATGGCTAAAATTACTCTCTCTCCCCGTCCATAACGCGCTTACTAATGAGCAAGTAAATTTTATAATTTCTAAAGTAAAAGAGTTTTATGCAAAATAGAATATTAATTACAGGGGGAACAGGACGGTTGGCTACCGAACTCAAGAAACATCTTGAGGGAAATTATGTTGGAAGTAAAGATTTTGATTTTACGCAAGATATACCAAAAGAAGAATATGATTTAATTTTACATATTGGAGCTTATACTGACGTTAAAAAAGCTGAATTTGAAGATCAAAAAAAATGTTTTATGGTAAATGTTTATGGAACATTTAATCTAGTAGAATACTATAAAAATACTCCTTTTATTTTTATCTCAACAGAATTTGCTCACAACCCCTTCGGTGTTTATGCTTTAACAAAAAAACTTGGGGAGGAAATCGTAAAAACACATCCAGCTCATCTTATTCTTAGAACATTATTCAAACCAAATCCATTCCCTTTTCCAAAAGCATATATAGATCAATATACTCAAGGTGACTATGTTGATGTTATTGCTGAATTACTAGCAAAAAAAGTAAAAGAGTGGGATAGAAAAACATGCAAGCTTGAATATCTTGGAACAGGAAGAAAAACAATGTTTGAACTTGCCAAGAGAACTCGACCAGATGTTAAACCAAATAGTGTTAATGATTATATAAAAGAAACTGGAATGTTTATCCCAACAGATTATGAATAAATTGAAATTGCCTAATGTAACTCTTTGTTGTATTGGCTCTGAAAAATATACAAATCAACAACAAAGGGCTCTTGATTATAGTTCAAAAAATATAGAATTTGGTGCAATTAAAAATATTATTTTATCTACTAATACTATTGATGAATGGAATAAAGCTGTTGTTTTTGATTTAGGAGATTATATAGAAACAGATTTTGCTTTATTAATACACCCAGATGGAGGAATAGGAGAACCACAACTATGGCGTGATGAGTGGTTAAATTATGATTTTATCGGTTCCCCTTTTCCTTTACCAACAGATAATTTTTCTTATAAAGATATTAATGGAAAGATCCAAAGAGTTGGCAATAGTGTATCTTTAAGATCAAAAAAACTTTTACAATTACCCAAAAAAATAGGAATGGAGTGGAAACCTTTCCATGGGTTTTATAACGAAGATGGCTATATTTGTGTAAATATGAGACATATATTTGAAAAAAATGGTTGCAAAT
Organism: Minisyncoccota bacterium; assembly: GCA_041666045.1. Lineage (GTDB taxonomy): Bacteria > Patescibacteriota > Minisyncoccia > Phycocordibacterales > UBA9973 > UBA9973. Next base: position 90,710 of record JBAYHR010000002.1, on the reverse strand, counting down.
TTGCTCCTTTTGAGGAAGCGTTACGTTTTGGAAAAGAAATGCCATTACCAGAAAATAAAGGATTAAAAACTTTTGTTTATCATAAAACAATAGGTGAAAACTCTTGTTATCCTAATTTTGAAAAAGGCAATTTAATAGTTACTGAAATGTATAATGGTCAAGGATTAGGAAATCAACTCGCCTGTTATGTCACAACAAGAACAATAGCCTTAGATAAAGGCTACGACTTTGGTATTATGAATCCGGAAAAATTTAAAGGTTCTGATTTTTTAAATTTAGATTGGGGTAAAAAAGTTATTGGTGGAAAAGGCCCAGAAGGTGGCCCTCCAAAAAAATTACCGGATGGGGTAAATTACTACTACCGTGAAAAGGAAATTATTCATCCAGTTAATGGATCGGATATAAGACTTTACGATAAGGATCTGGTGAATGTTTACCCAAATACCAAGGTTGACGGTATGATGCAAGATGAAAAATATTTTGAACACAGAAAAAATGAAATAAAAGAATGGTTAAAAGTAAAAATAGAATATGAGTGCAACGATTATGCTAATAATAATATTTGTATTATAAATTTTAGAGGTGGAGAATATGCACGACATAAAGATTTATATTTAAATAAGAAATATTGGAGTGATGCTGTGAGTAATATGCTAAAAATAAATAAAGACTTAAAATTTGTCGTTATTGCCGATGATACATATGAAGCAAAAAAATTCTTCCCCAATTATGATGTTTTTCATTTCAATATTGCAAAAGATTATGTGATTATAAAAAATGCGCATTATTTAATTCTTTCCAACTCAAGCTTCGCTTGGTTCCCTGCATGGCTATCTGAAAATTTAAAATACTGTATTGCTCCAAAATATTGGGCAAGATATAATATTTCAGATGGTTATTGGAGCTGTGGATACAATATAACGAAAGAATGGATGTATCAAGATAGAGATGGAAAATTAAGTGATTATACAACATGTTTAAAAGAATTTGAGGAATATCAAAAACATCATCCAGACTATTTCAATGCAAAAAACACGCCAATTAAACAACAAAATGATAAAAATATCCTTTCATTTTTAAAGAAGAAAATTGGTGGCTTACTTTCACTCAAGACAAAAAATTTCATAAGTAGATTTATAAAAATATAACAAATGAAAATTACCAAGAATTTTTTAATGGTTTCAAATTACAACGCTGATATCAGTTGGATTTTAGATTATACAGATAATTATATAATCTATGACAGGAGTGACACAGATGAATGGATAAAACCTTTTGACCCAAAAAAGGTAATAAAAGTTCCTAATATTGGATGGGACATTTATGATAAATTCACATATATTATAGATAATTATGATAATTTACCTGATGTAATAATAATGGTTAAGGGAAATATCTTTTTTAGATATAATGCACAAGAAGGAGATATCCCTAAATATATTTCAAAAGAAGAATTTGATAACCTTTGCAATAATGAAACTTTTACTCCCTTAATGAGAAAAAATCGTAAAACACGTCTACCAATAAGTTTTTATTCAGAAGATGGAATGTTTAATGAAAAAAACAATAGTTGGTATTTAAACACCTATCCTGCAAAATATTTTAGTAGTTATAATCAGTTTATAAAAGGTTTTGGTATGAAAATACCAAAGTATTTAAAATTTGCTCCAGGGTCAAATTATATCGTTACAAAAAAAGACATCCATAAACATCAAAAGTCATTTTACGAAAAATTAAGACGTTGTATTGATTACTCAACCCTACCAGGAGAAGCAACGATCATAGAAAGATTTATGTATATAATGTGGACTCATAACAGCGAGTTAAAAGCTGAGATGTTGGAATTAAAAGCAAAAAACCCTATATTGATACTTTATCAAAAAATAATGGCATCCATTATTGTAAAAATTTTAAGACCTATAAAAAATAAAGTTAAATTACTAATAAAAAAATACTTTAACTAAAATAGATCAGCATAGAAGTTTACAATTTTTATTTAATTTGATAGAATAATAGCCATATGAGAACATTAGATGAAATAGCGCTTAGCTACAATACAGATAAATCAAGTATGTACCATAACTACACGAAGTTGTATGATTTATATTTTAAACAAATACAAAATGAAAAATTGTGTATTTTAGAGATAGGAATAGATAAAGGATATTCTTTAAAAACATGGAAGGAGTATTTTCCTAATTCAAAGATTGTTGGTATAGATATAATCGATTTAAAACAACTAGAAGAAGATCGTATTCATATACTTAAGGGAGATCAAGGAGATGTTAAATTCCTAAAAGAAGTTAATGACACTTATGGACCTTTCGATATTATTATTGATGATGGTAGTCATCTTAATAGTGACATGAAATGCAGTTTTGAATTTCTCTTTCCATTACTTAAAGAAGGTGGATTATATATAGTAGAAGACCTTCATGCTTGTTATTGGGGTCCAGGTTTTAACACTAAAGAACAAGTTTTTATTGACACTCTTAAAAAACTCATTGATGATGTAAATTCTAGCGGAAAATCAGGAGTAGCTAATATAGAACGTGACCCAGAAGATGGTTGGTATAATCAAAAACGACTTCCACCAATGACTTGGTGGGAAAAAAATGTTGAATTTTTACATTTATATCGTAGTATTGTGTTTATTAAAAAATATCCACCCAACATAAGAGAATTTAATTCTCTAGATAAAGATATTAATTATCTAACAGTTGGAAAAGTTGTACCTATAAAATATCACCATTCTTGGATAGAAAGAATGATAATAAAAAAAGTGAGAGTACTTAAGCGAATTGCCAGAAAAATTATAAAATAATATGAGTATTATTAAGGCCATAATAATAAGATTATGTATTTTAAAAAATACATACCTTTCTAATATAAATAGCATTATTCAAGAATATTTTTATAAAAAACCCTCATTACAAGAAATTATAAAATATAGAAAGAAAATAAAAATATATGATATTTTTATTTTCTTTAATGAATTAGAATTACTTGAAATAAGATTACAAGTATTAGATACATCTGTTGATTATTTTGTTATAGTAGAAGCTACCAAAACATTCTCAGGAAATCATAAACCTTTATATTATGAAGAAAATAAAGAACAATTTAAAAAATGGAATCATAAAATAATACATTATGTAATAAAAGATACTCCAGATAACAATATCTGTGACAGATGTGATCAAAAAATTCTTGATATAGCAAATAATAGTTCTAATGTTCCAAAAGGACAAATTCATTGGCTTAGAGAATTCTATCAAAAAGAAATGATGAAAAAACCTCTCATAAATAAATTAGCAGATGATGATATATGTTTTATTTCTGATTTAGATGAAATTTGGAACCCAGAATTATTATTTGATTATACTAGCGATAAGATTTTTAAATTTAAACAAAAAGTATACTCTTACTACTTAAATAATCGTTCAAGTGAATCATGGGCAGGTACTTTTGCAACAAAATACAAAAATATAAAAAATAATTCTTTAAATCATTTAGATACAATAAGTAAAACTAAATATACTTATATTAAAAATGGTGGTTGGCATTTTACAAATATTGGTGGAATAGAAAAAATAAAACAAAAAATTGAATCTTATGGGCACCAAGAATTTAATACAGAAAGTATAAAACTAATGCTTATTAAACAGATTGAGCAAAATAAAGATTTTATAGGGAGAAACTTTAAATTTTGGGTAGATGAAAAAGATTTACCAAAATATATTATAAATAATAAAGAGAAGTATAAAAAAATATTTAAATAATATGAAAATTAAAATTGTTTCATTAGCTTTTATAAGACCCGATTTTATTGAGTTGCAATATAACTCAATAAAAAAATTTGTAAAAGACACTGAAGTAGAATACATAGTTTTTAATAATGCTTCTGAAGATAAAAAACAATTTAATGAAATAGAAGGTATTTGTAAAAAATTAAATATAAAAAGTATTGCAGTGAAAAAACGCAACATAATATTTAAATGGTTAAATGAAAATGTAAGCAGAAAAGTGGCAAGAAGTTTAAATTATATATGGAAAAATTACTTACAATATGAAAAAGATATACTTGTGATTATAGATTCAGATATGTTTTTTGTAAAAGATATCTCTATTGAAACTTTAATGAATGGGCATGATTTTGCATTTGTACCTGCATACAGAGGAAGAAATTTTGAAGTATTATATCCATGGACCGGTTTAATGTTTTTTAATATGAATATGTTACCAAATCCACAAACAATAAAATGGAATACTGGTAGTGTTTTAGGAAATAAAGTAGATGTTGGTGGAATGAATCATTTTTATTTAGAAAAATACAAAGAAAAAATAAAAATTTTATACTTAGAAATGTGGAACTTGGAAGATATAGAAAATAATATAGATGGCATAAAAACTATAAAGTGCAATCTTAATGGAAATATACGATTTGTTATTCAAATAACAAAAGACAATAAATTAATTGACATAAAAACAACTGACTTTTTTATTTCCGATAAAAAATCATTTCCCTACCAAAAAGAAAAAGAAGATTATTATAACTTTATAATTAAAAACTTTCTTGCCTTTGAATCATATTTAAAAAACAAAAATACATCTTTCCCTAAACCATTTTGGATGGATTTATTTAGAACAGCAAATACTGATTTTACAGAAAGCTTTATATTTCATTATAAATCAGGCGGTAACTGGCTTCCCTTTTATACTGAGGAATATAATAAAAAGAAAACTGAAGAGTTGCATAAGTTACTTTATTAAAATAAATACATAAATTTATTTAAAAAGTAACACTTATTGTTGTTTATATATTTTTTTTATTTTATATATAAATTTCTCATTAAAGGGAACAACCTTTTGTATAAAAAAAAATAATAATCTCATAATACTTAATAAATAACCAATTATAAAATTTGGATATTGATATTTAAATTTAAAAATTTCAAATATTGTTCGTTTTGCTTGTATTATTTTATTATCAGAAGTTATGCTTCCTGATCTCTCCATGAAAGCAATAGAATATTCTCCGATATTTGCAAATTTTCCAAAAATCCCCAATTTTAACCATAAATCATAATCCTCTATATGTCTTACGTCATCTTCTTCGCTATATCCTCCCAATTTTAATGCAGTATCTTTTCTAAACACAACACTTGAATGAGCAAAGCAATTTTTCCTTAAAATTTTATTTCTTATTTTTTGATCTTCTTGTAGCATTAAATATCTAAATAATTCTTTTTTATTTTTATCTACAACAACCACTCCAGTTCCTATTAAAACATATTCTTTATTGCTTTCTAAAAATTCTAACTGTTTTTTTAATTTATCTTTATCTATCCAAATATCGTCATCATCTATCCGTGCAATATATTTCCCCTTTGCCTCTCTTAATCCTTTGTTTAAGCTTTTTTGTATACCTAAATTTACTTTATTTTTTATATATCTTATCCGTGAATCATTTTTTAAAAAATTATTAATAATCTCTTCTGTATTATCAGTAGAACCATCATCTACAACTAATAGTTCCCAATCTGTATATGATTGGTTTGATACACTTTTAATGGCCTCTTTGATTCTATCTGCACCATTATAAACTGGTAAAATAATACTAGCTAAAGGAGCTTTTATTGTACTCTCAACAGGATTCATTCTCTCAATGATAACGCTAAAATTATAAAAAACCAATAGAATGACAAACTAGCATCAAATGTAATAGAAATTGATAAAGCAAAAAGAATGCTCAACAATGCAAGTGATTTTGAATTAAAGTTGTTTTTTAATTTTATCCAAAGCATCTTAAAAACGCTCCATATAATATAAAGAAAACTCCCTATCCCAAGCAATCCTCCCCAGAGCCAAATTAGCAGATACGTATTATTTGGTCCGAATTCCAAATGAACTCCATTTTTATCAACAATATTAAAGTCTGCATGACTGTTTGGACCTACACCAAATGGATGTACCAATACATATTTGAAAAAAATTGGCCATTCAATAAATCTTGCCTCAGGAGGTAAATTTTGAGTTAAGGTAGTGACAGTGATAGTTGAAATTTTTTTATTATTGTTATTATTTAGTGTATTAAAAGTGATAGTTGGAATTTTGTTATTATTGTTATTATTTAGTGTATTAAAAGTGATAGTTGGAATTTTGTTATCATTAAAAATACTAGCTGTATAGAAAATTTTATTAAAAATTGCCTCTTTTGATAGATTAGGAATCATTAAAAATCCAAATGATAATATTGCCAAAACAACGATTCCTCCTAAAAAAAACTTTTTCCAATTAAATTGATGAACTGAAAATACCAACCAAATAAAAATTGCCCCTGAAAATAAACTAACTATTCCCCCTCGAGAAGCAGTCAAAAATATCACTGCAACCAATAAAGAAGAGATAATTATATACCCTATCGTCATCCATTTATTTTTTAATTCACATAATAATTTACTGATGAAAAAAAATGTTGGAATAAGCAGTATTTTATAAAGTACATTCGGATTCAACATAAAGGTAAGAAGAGAGTTGCTATCCAATCCTGCAATAGTTCCACGATATAAAATAAAAATTATATAAAAAATTGGAAGAAGTAATGCATAAAAATATTTTTTTCCGTAATTTTGATCATTTTTTGCATAAAATGAAACTAGAAAAAACATAGTTATTCCAATCGAAAAAGCTCCAAATTCTAAAAAAGTGTGGATGGTAGTCGCCATCCCCATGAACAAAATCGCTACAGCCCAACCAATAAAAATAGAAAAAAATAAACAACCTATAGCTATTAATATTTTTTTAGGAACCGAAAGAAAAAAATCTTTAATTTTATTGTTTTTTATCAAATATATGCCATTAAGTATAAAAAGAACGACAAAAAATATCTCAAACGGTTTTGGAATAGAAGAGTTGTAAAAACTCCCGTGTCTAAAAACTAAAGAGATAAGCGCAATAAGTAATAAATTTTTATTTATTGTTTCCAATGATAAACTTTTTATTTTTTCTATTATTTTTTTTATATTATTATTCACTTTATTTTACTTAAAAAATTTATTTACTACTGATTTTTTTGCTTCTTTTAATAATTCTCCTTTATTTACCGAATCTCCTTTATTTAATTCTTTTATTTTATCTAATTCATCTTTTGAATCCTCAAAAAATTCAATCCATTTTTCATCCCCTAATTCTTTTAGAATCTGCGCATATTGTTCTATTCTTTTTATTTTAATTTCTTTATTAGATTCATCTGATTCATTATCTATTTGTTTTTTATTATACAAAAAATCTACAGGTACACTTTTTACTTTTTTTCCATCTCTAATCGCATTAAGAATAGGAACCATTATTGAATCCCATAAATCCAATCTGTCTTTATTAGAATTATAGTCTAAAAAACATCTAGCTCCAATTTTATCGAAAGCTTTTGGGGCAAACCACCAATCTAACTTTATCTCAGACCCAGTGGTACTTTGAATTATTTCATTAGCTTTTTTATTGGCCCTTTTTTCTACCCAACGTTGAAATGGAGGGAGTTGGTCCCAAGCTTTTTCTTCTCTTTCTAAAACAGCTATATTAGAGCCAGCACGAATTTCAGCAATAATTGATAATAAACTCTTTTCCATTATTAAATCGTCCTTTTCCGGTTCAGTCCACAAAAAAACAGGGTTTTTCTTTCCTTCCTTGTCAGCAATTTCTATTGCTTTTTGTAAAGCCTCTCTCCTGCCTCCTCCTAAAGTATTTGCTCCTCCTTCCTTTTTATCAACAATAGTTATATTCTCATATGCTTTTATTCTATTCAGCATTTCATCGGGCAAACCACCATCGTTCCTAACCACAACTTTAATTCCTAATTTTCGCGCATTATCAAAAGTTTTAAACCATATTTGGGAACGAGTTCTATAAATTTCGTTATCTTGATAAAATACCCCAGTATAAATTATTAAATTTTTTAATTCTTCGTTATTCATAATTTTTAATTTTAATTATATTCTTATCCATTCTTTAGGAATCAAATCATCTGTATTAATTACTTCACTATTTAACCATTTTTTAGGACAAATTACAATTTTTTCTTCTCTTATACTCAACCAAGCTCCCCACCAAGAAAATGTACTATTGGGAATAATAAAATACTTACAACAACTCATTAAATATAAATGTCCTTCTCCTTTTTTACCAGAAAGACTATTCTCTACAAATATGGTTGGAATATCAAATATTAAATTCTCTTTACACCAAGAAATATCGTCAGAAAAAACATAAATTTTATCAACACTAACAATTTTTTTTAAATATTCTAATCTTTCATTATAATAATTCTTTGCAACAATATCGTGATTTTTATTACTAACAAAATCACCTCTTCTTACATGAATGCACAGAGAATTTTGACTTAATATATCTTTTGATAAATTTTGTATATTTTGATCTGTTAAATCCTTAATGGTAAAATCTTTTCTAAGAATATCTTTTATACCATCAAAATATTTTGGATTTTGCCAATAACCATCAAGATAAGCATTCGGACCTTTATTTAAAACAGACTCTTTAAAAACAAAATATTTTTCTTTTCTAAAAATTTTATCAAAAATACTAATTAAACCATTAATATATACCATAATTTTACCCTTAAAATACTGTCTATGGAAAAATGGAATTTTTGATTGAGAAATAATTTTAACATTCACATTAAAAACATCTAAATCATAATTCCTAAAAGAAAATTGGTGAAATTTTGGTCGCGGAGTTCTATCCAATAAAAAAGCAAGGTCTAATCCAAGTGGAACATTATATTTAATAGATAAAGCACGTCCCAAGGCATATTGGAACATCTGATTTCCCATTCCTCCTTTTAGTCGCGTAATAATCATAAAATTTATTTGTTTTTTATTAAAAATAAAATAATCATCTTTATATTTTTTCTATTTCTTCTTTTATCTTTTCATCTATAAAAAGTGGAATATCTTCTGAGTCAGTAATATTCTGACTATTTTCCTGTAAAAAGAAAAGAAGCTTTTCTGCAACTATTTTGTTCACCTCTCTTTGTGTTTCAAATGTTGTTTTCCCATTATAATACCTCCTCCCTTCCTCATTTAAAATAGTATACTGGGAATTTGCTTCATTGTGTTGTATCCTTAGTTCGAGTTGTCCTTTCTTTGCCCAATCACTACCTATCGTATAATCATCAACATAATGCATAACAAGAAAAGCTATATCATTCTCAGAAAGTTTCTGATGATTAAGAACTTCCATAACAGCAAGTGATGAATAATGTCCGGGAGCATTTGCAAGATATATTACTTTTGGTGACAAACCAGCTTTATACATTTTTTCTGTTCCTTCTTTGGATACTTTTTCATAACTATCCCAAGTCCGTCCTGCTTTTGCCGTTTCTTCTACTTCATATCTTTTATAAAAATCATGCACTCCAGCTGCAAGAATAAGATTATTTTTTGTCTCCTCCGAAAAGTTTAAAATCTCGGCAAATTTTTTTACTCTCCCCACTTCAACAAGACAATGTTCAGATACATTTCTCCAATCTTCTTTTGTATCTTTCTCTCCCCAAAGATTATAAAGTTTATGCAACTCTAATACTTCACGAACACGAAACCCTAATGAAATAAAATATTTACTTTTTTTCTGTTCAAACTCTGATTTTGTTTTTAATTCTTCCATAAAATATCTTAAAATTAATTAAAATTAATTAAAATTCCCCAAGAACCATTCATATGTGGTTCTGATACCATTCTCAAGCGTTATAGCTGATTTCCACCCGAGATTGTTTATTTTAGATACATCTAATAATTTTCTTGGTGTTCCATCAGGCTTTGTTGTGTCCCAGACAATTTTTCCTTTAAATTCCACAACTTCCTTTATCATTTCCGTAAGTTCCTTGATTGATATATCTTCTCCGGTTCCCAAATTCATAAATATTGAACCTTTTTCATTCTCTTCTTTAGTCGGATTGTATTTATTCATGACAAAAAGACATGCCTCCGCCAAATCATCAACATGCAGGAACTCTCGCTTGGGTGACCCTGTACCCCATGCCACGACTTCTTTAGCTCCAGCTTCTTTGGCTTCATGAAATTTACGAATGAGCGCAGGTAAAACATGCGATGAGGTTAGGTCAAAATTATCATTCGGACCATATAAATTAGTTGGCATGACTGCCACAAAATTAGTCCCATACTGACGATTGTAGCTCTGGCACATCTTAATGCCCGCAATTTTCGCAAGCGCATATGGCTCATTCGTTGGCTCAATCGTTCCAGTTAAAAGATGTTCTTCCTTCATCGGCTGAGGAGCAAATTTTGGGTAAATGCAGGAACTTCCCAAAAAGAGAAGTTTTTTCACACCATTCTTTCTCGCACTTTCAATAATATTTGTTTCAATAACTAGATTTTGATAAATGAATTCCGCTGGATATGTATTATTTGCCATAATGCCCCCGACTTTAGCGGCCGCGAGAAAAACATATTCTGGCTTTTCAGTCATAAAAAAATGTTCAACATCCGCTTGACGCGTAAGGTCAAGTTCTTGATGAGTACGCATAATAAGATTGGTGTATCCCCCTTTTTTCAGCGCTCTTGTAAGTGCAGAACCAACCAATCCCCTGTGTCCTGCGACGTAAATTTTTGAATTTTTATTCATTGACATATTATCAAACATATGCTATCCTATAAAAGGATAACTTTGTATCTTACATAATAACATAAACTAAAAATAAAAACCATGAAAATTACTAAAAAATTTCTGAAAATTGCAAACCAAGCCAAATTTAATGGCTGGCCACTAGTTGGTGAATACAGATTGGGAACGAAGATCCCATTCTTTGGTCAAACACTAGATTATGATCTAGCAACTCCAACTGGAATTCAAGATTATCATTCTATTCTTCGATATTTTGGATGGAGTGTTGTCTTTGGAGTCACCACAGAAAATAAAGTAATAACAATTATCCAATGGAAGCCCGGAACAAATATGGCAAATTGGGAATTATCACCAGGTGGTATTGGAAAAATTTCTCCTGAAGCCACCCAAGAAGAAATTACTGAAAAGACTAAAAGTTCCTTTTTAAAAGAGACCGGCTATGGAGATGGAATTTTTAAATATCTTGGTCACGTAATTATTGAATCTGGAAAATATCGTGGAGCAGGACCAAATGACCATGGACTACCAGCACATTTATTTTTAGCAACCGGCTTGATAAAAAAACAAAAAGCTAGAAATCCGGAACCAAACGAGATTATTGAGATTTTGGAAGTCCCGATTGAAGAATTTTTGGAAGTTTTAAATTCTGAGCTTTTTGTAGAAACAAGCGCCGTAGCTTGTTCTTACAAAGCCTTAATACAATTAAGGTTACTTAAAAAATAATCGCAAATACAAAAATCTCCAACTTTAATTGTTGGAGATTTTTATTTTATCTCTAAACTAAAACAAATATTTATTATTTCAATTAATTAACTAAACCTAATTTAATAAATTTTTTTATATAACTTGGCCAATTGTTGTTTATTTGACTAAACCATTCATATTTTTTAGATTGATAATCAATTTTAATTAATTTATTATCAAGTTCAACTAAAAAAACCACATTAATTGTATGGGTAGGCCAACCAAATGGACCATTTTTAAAAATTGTTTCATCAACACCTAGACACTTTAATATTTTTACTTTTAATCCTATTTCTTCTTTAGCTTTTCTAGCAACTGCTTTTTTAAGTGTTTCAAATTTATTAACTCTGCCTCCAATAAACCACCATTTTCCCTTGGCTGGTTCATTAGCTCTTTTCACTAATAAAAAATTTTTCTTTTTATCTAAAATAACTAAATCAACACAAAGAATAGGTATATTTTTATGGATTTTTTTATATGTTTCTAGTGGTATTAAATTCATTTTTAATAAATTGATTATTCTTCACTCTTTCTATCGTTTTTTAAATCAGCTTCCATCATTATTTTAATTAATTCATCAAATTTAACTTTTGGTTTCCAGCCTAATTCTTTTTTTGCTTTTTTATAATCACCCAATAAAATATCCACTTCAGCTGGTCTAAAATATTTCGGATCAATTTCTACTATAACTTTACCGGTTTTTTTATCAATTCCTTTCTCATCCAAATCTTTACCTTTCCAAATCAAATCAAATCCAACATATTTTGCTGCCTTTTCTATAAATTCACGAACGGTGTGTGTTTCGCCGGTAGCAATGATATAATCTCCTGGGTTTTTTTGTTGAAGCATTAAATACATCGCCTCCACATAATCTGGTGCATAGCCCCAGTCGCGACTAGCGTCTAAATATCCAAGAAATAATTTTTTATCTTTACCATTTTTTATACGAGCCAGACCTCTAGTAATCTTACGAGTAACGAAAGTTTCTCCACGACGAGGAGATTCATGGTTAAATAAAATACCATTCACAGCAAATAAACCATAACTTTCACGATAATTTTTTGTACTCCAATATGAATATACTTTCGAGCAACCATAAGGAGATCTAGGATAAAATTGATTTTTTTCTGTAATTGGTAAATCTTTTTTATCAACTTTACCAAACATTTCACTTGAAGAGGCCTGATAAAATTTAGTTTTGATTCCAGAATTTTTTATAGCATCTAAAATTCTAACGGTACCTAATCCAGTAACATCTCCAGTATATTCTGGCAAATCAAAACTAACCCGAACGTGACTTTGCGCCGCTAAATGATAAATTTCATCTGGTTTAATTTTTTCAATTAAACGACTAATATTACTACTATCTGAAATATCACCATAATGCAGAAAAAGTCGACGTCCGCTTTCATGAGGATCCTGGTAAATATTATCTAAGCGACCAGTATTAAAAGTGCTAGCTCGACGAATAATACCATGAACCTCATACCCTTTTTTTAATAAAAACTCGGCAAGATATGAACCATCTTGACCTGTAATACCTGTAATCAATGCTCTTTTTTTATTTTTCATATATTGTTTATATTTTTTTAGAATATTTTTTTAATAATTCCGAAGAACTGCGAATTTTACCTCCACGACCGACATTAAAAACCATTTTAATACCTAAATCATTACATAATGTAAATTCTGGAATATTAAAATCTTTCCTATCTCCACCATTTGCAAAAATATCAGGTTTGATTTTTGCCAACTCCTTACAAACACTCATTTCTTTAGTATTTTTAGGGTGTCGTGAAATAATTACTTCATCTACGCAATCAAATGCTTCTATAATTTCTTTTCTTTCTTTATCTGGCATAAAAACTGGTTTTCCTTTTAATTTTAACCAATTATCATTATTTAAAATTACAATTAACTTATCACCCATTGCTTTAGCCTCTTTCATATAACGAACATGCCCTATGTGAATCGGATCAAACCCACCACTTACTGCAACAATTTTTTTCTTTTTCTTTTTTAATTTTTTCATTAAAATAATTTACTTATCTCCTTTAATTCTAAAATTCCATCCTCTATTTTAATGGTCGGTTCCCAATCAAGAAGTTCTTTTGCTTTTGAAATATCAGCTTCTGTATCATGGGGTTCTATGCGAGAAGGAATGTATTCTATCTTACCACCAATTAATTTGGCAATATAATTAATATCATATCTCTGTCCACCCCCAATATTTATAATTTCACCCTTCCCCACTTTATCAGATTTCATTGCCAATAAATTAGCTTTTACCACATCACTCACGTGAGTAAAATCTCTGGTTTGCTTTCCATCTCCAGTAATAGTAAGAGGTTTGTTTTGCATAGACAATTTTAAAAAATACCCTATAACCAAAGGATAAGCTCCATCTGGATTAATACGCGGTCCATAAACATTAAAGTAACGAAGGCAAACAGTTTGCACTCCATAAATTTGCGCATATAATTTAAGATAAATTTCTCCAATATATTTATGAGCCGCATAAGGGGAAAGCGGATTTGCTTCCATAGTCTCCATTGTTGGCAATATATCTGAATCTCCATATATGGCGCTAGAAGAGGCAAAAATCACTCTCTTTACGTTATTTACCCTTGAAGCCTCTAATACATTTAACAAGCCTGTTACGTTAATTTCATGCGTTTCAATTGGATTTTCTATAGAATATTGAACTCTTGGTAAGGCAGCCTCGTGAAAAACATATTTTACACCTTTAAAAATTGGAACAAGTTTTTCTTTATCTCTTATATCAACAATATGTAAAATTGCTTTAGAATTTATATTTTCCTTTTTTCCAGCACACATATTATCTATAATATGAACTTCATATTCTTCATTAATAAGAGCATCTACGATATGTGATCCTATAAAACCAGCCCCTCCTGTAACAATGATTTTTTCCATAAATAATTTACTTAAATTTTATTTCATTATTAATAATAAAATTGGAAATATTTTCTCCAGCTCGTTTAAGAGCAAAATTATAATATACTTCATCTTTCATATCTTTTGCAAGTAATAAAATCATATTATTAGTATATTTTAATTTTGGTTCAAGGGAAAAAGCTTTTTCCAATAAGCTTTTTGCTTCAGAAAAATTTTGATTTGCAATCTCTATTTGAACACCAAGCCAATAAGGTTGTGGATCTGTTGGAGACAATAACATTGCTTTTTTAATAAGTTCTTTAGTTTTATCAAATAAAAAACCAGAAAAATCATTAGCAATATACATTCTTATCCAGCCAAATTTAATATTTAGAGTAATAAATTCATAATCATCTTTTCGGTAAGTTGAATTAGAAAAATAATTAATAATAGCATCTAACTCTTTTAGAATTATCTCTTTTTTACGAATATCCCAATTGCCAACATATTTCATTTTTATTTCTGTATAATAAGATTTAAATACTTTATCAAACATTACAACAGTATCAATTGAATCTCCCATTGGGGATATGCCGGAAAGATCTTTCCATAAAATAATACGAGCTGGCAAGCTAGTACTGTATGTTTTATACATTGTTCTATTTTTTTTATAAGGAAGAGCAATTGTATAAATAAATAATGAAATAATTACAAGAACAATGATAAAGATAACTAATTTCTCTTTTTTAGAAAAATAATATATTTTTTTGTGATTTTCTATTTTTTCTTCCAAACATCCATATAAAATACCGCAAATCAAGAAAAGCATCGAAAGAGATAAAATAGAATCAAATACAAATTGAGCTTGAAATAACCAACCAAATAATACTCCAATAAATAAAGAAATTTCTAAAATTGAAAATTCATTCTTTTTTGCCAATTTTATCAGTCCGGTAATAATTGAGGTAATAAAAAATAACAATGCTAAAATAAGCAATATTCCACCATTAACTAAACTTTCAAAAAAAATATTATGCGCTTTATCAACCATAACTTCATATTCTAATTTAGCATTAAAGTATTTATGAAAGGAATACCCAAAATTACTTGGACCTATGCCAACCAAAGGACTCTCTTTGAATCCTTCCAATGCAGCATCCCAAAAAATAAAACGATTTCCACCAACATTTTCAATAAATTTTTGATGCAAAACAGAAGATTTTTGCAAAAGTGATATTCCGCCTAAAATAGTACTTATAAAAATAATTGATATTAACCCTATCCCAATATATTTTTTAATTTTATTTTTCTGCAATAAAAAATAGATTCCTATCGCTACTAAAAAACCAAAAATTATACCTAAAAACACACCTCTGGCTAAACCAACAAAACTTGTTAATCCTGAATATTTGATTTTTCCAAAAAATAAATGCCAATTAAAAAATAAAGGAGAAAAAATTAAAATAAAAAAGGAAAAAATAGAAAATATCTTTTCTTTTAAAAAATCTGATTTGAAAAATAAAATTACCGCAAAAAAGATATTCCATATAATATAAGAACCTGCAATAGACTGGTTCCCCGTCATCGCTCCTCCCCCAGTTTTAGTTAACCAATTCCAATTAAAGATAGACAACCCTTCTGAAGAAAAAAGAATAAATATTGATAATACAACCGCGCCCAAAACAGAAGAAGCAAGAAATTGCTTAATAATTTCTTTTTTATTTTCAGAAACAGAAATAATGCTATAAATAGACAATGAAAACAAAGAAAGGAAAAGGATTGCAAAAAATCCATCACTTCTAGAAAAAGAAGAAAAAAAAGAAAGAGCTGGGTCAATACTTGTAATTGAAACTATAAAAAAAGAAGTTAAATAAGCAATTAATCCATAACTATACCAGCTTTTAAAAAAATTATTTATAAGCCATTTATTTTTAATAAATCTTATCGTAGTAAATATTGTAAGAATAAGAACTATTGTTCCAAAGAAAAAATAACGTAATGAATTAAAAGAGAAAAATCCTATAACATAAATAAGGGGCAATAAAAAAAGCAAAATATTAACTAAAAAAACATCCATATCTATCCTTTTCATAATAAAAGAATATCACAAAAAACATTAAAAACAAATAGTAAATAAATATAATTTTTATAAATTACCTTGGCAAATTTGCTAAATTTTGCTTAAGAGAAAAATCCATTATTCCTTTTGACATTTCATTAATGTGATTTTTAGGTGAAACTAAAAGCATTTTATCTATATAAGAGATACCTTTATTATAATAATTTATTTTATCCTGACCTTCAGCTAATGAAGTAAGAATTGAGTAAAATTCAACTGTACTCATTAATAATTTCATATCCATATAATTTTCTTTTTTTAAACCATTTTCTAAAACATCAGTAATTTTATTCATTTCATTGATTGCTCCTTTCTTGTCTTCTTCAGATAATTTTATATTAAATAACACCTTACGCATACTTTCACCAAAAGGAAGAAAGGCTGTACCAAGATCCGCTGTATTCCCCATATAGGCATTATTAATTTTATCGTAAATAATTAATCTTTCATTAGGCTCCATCCTTGGAAAGGAAGCAAGTTTATGTGAAATACCGTATGGTTTAAATATAAAATAAACCATGCCAAAAGAAAATAAAATAATTAAAAATATTGAAATAATAACTTTATATTTTGAAAAATCAATTTTAGTTTTAAAAGTAAAAATTCTGTTTCTAAAACAAAAATTAGCAACAAAAGCAATAAGTAAAGAAATAATAAACCAACCAATAACTGTTTGAAAAAACATCACTCCTTGAATAAGGAACGAAACTACACCAGCAAATAAAGCCATATATAAAATACCCTCTTTCCCTCTATCTTTGACTGCTTTCTGGATAAGGCCAAATAAAAGAATTCCATACAATGACATAAGAAAAAAGAAACCTAAAATTCCCCCAGACACAAGTTCATCAAAATAAATACTATGAGATCTGTCAACCCAATATTCTGGCGCATAACCCGAGGTAGTTATAATTGGGTTGAAATATTTGGTATAAACAAGATGATAAGTGTCATTTCCCCAGCCTAAAATCGGCTTTTCTTTGAATCCCTTTAACGCTATATCCCAAAAAACGAATCTATTAGGGCCAGCTTTTTCAGAAACCCATTGACGTATAGAACCAAATCCAATAAATGAAACATATAATACCCCCGCAAGTAAAATAGAAATGAAAGATCCAATAAATATTTTTCTCCATTTAATGGATGATATTTTTCTAAAAAATAAATAAAGCGCAAACAATCCAATCCCAACCAAAAGAGAATAAGATGCCGTTTTGGCTAATCCAATAAAACCAAAGGACGTTCCTGGAGTTTGAGCTATAAATCCGGTTAAAATCGGATTCAAAAATGCTGTTATAAGCCCTAAAATACCAATTATTCTTTGACTTTTAATTTTTGATGAAAATATAATTCCTAAACTTATAAAAAATATAAAAACGAGATAAATTCCAGCATAGGATGAATTACCAATAGTAAAATCAATAGTTAATTTATGAGAAAAAAAACGAACACCCATTTCTGATAGAAATGTTCCAAAAGCAAAAAGAATTCCAGAGGCAATAAAAACTGTAAAAAGTTTATGCCAATCTTCCATAGTTTTAAACACAGAACTGACAATTAAAGAAAACAGAAATAAACATAATGTAAAAATAACACCCGTGCTATGATCAATGCTTCCCCAAAATGACAAACTTGGAACGACACTGTTAAAAAACGAAATTAAAAGAAAAAAAATAAAAGCAAAAAATGTTAAAAAAACAATGTTTTTAGGAATTGTATTTTCTTCTTTTTTAAACAATCTGCCAATTATCCAAAGAGTTCCAAGAATAAGAGTTATAGCTTCTATAAAAAGAGATTTTGGAAAAACTGCCGGATAATACGAACTGGATAAAAAAATAAAAGGCAAAACAAAAATTGAAACAAGAATAATTCTTTTAATTATTAAATTCATAATATGTATATTATATAACATAAAAAGCGTATTATCCAAACAAAAAAGAGCATAAATAACAAGTATCTATACTCTTTTAATTTATTTTATTCTTTTATTACTAACTTAGTAAAAATTTCGCTACCTTTTATTTGAAGTATATAAACTCCCTTAGGAATTGTATTTACTTCTAAAGTAAAATTATTTTCACTAATTTGTGCTGTAAGATTTTTACTAAAAACCACTTGCCTTAATAAATTTATCATTTCAATTTTAATTTCCTCTTTTTTATCTGATTGAAATTCTAAATTTATAATATTTCCTACAGGATTTGGGTAAATAGAAATCTCGTTTTTAGAAGAAATATTGTCTAAATTAATCCCTGTTGCTGAAATTTTATTCCCCTGTTCAAAACCTTGCGTAATAACAAGAGTTGTTTGTGAAAAAGTTTGAATTACAGTTTCACCAACATTAGAGAATGCTTTTATAGCTCCCACATTTGTCAAATTGCCAGTTGAACTGATTACTTGACGTTCAACACTGATTTGCGCAAAAGAAATTTTGTAGCAAAACAGTGCAACTAAAATAAAAAATATCTTTTTCATTTTTATTATTTTTTTATTTATTACCTAACTGCTTCAACTATAATTGCTTCAGTGGTAATAGAGGGATTTGGGTATCCACTAGCAAAATACGGAATTGCTGTAATAACTAAATTTTTAATTACATTACTATCCTCAGCAGAAGTTCCATATTTTGATTGAAGAAAAAATTGTGCATTATTATTTATTCCTCCTTGAGCATCTCCTTTTAATATAGTTATTAATGCTTTTTGCGCATTTGTTGCATTATCAGCAATAATATATCCATTTATTTCTCCTTCCCAAATATGACAATCTGCATTAGTACTAGATGAAAAGTTTAATGTTGTAATAAGCGTTGTTCCATAATACATTTTTATTGAAATTGAAACATTTAATCTGGCATTTATTGCACTGCAAGGAATTTTGAATTTAATTGCATTATTAGTTCCTAAAATTCCACCTGGAATTGGTATAGTATAGAGTGTGGTTTCCACACCATTAGTATTTGCAGTTGCTTGAGTTGTATTAATAGCTATTTTTGTTCCACTAACACTGCAATGTAATGCGGTATCAGCAACCATAGCATAAGGCACAGTGATAAATTGTGTCGTTCCGAGGTCTATATAACCTCCGCCGATATCCACCCACACTTGCAGAAAATAACTATTTGTTCCCCACTGAATTGCAGATAATGTTCCAACAACAGGAACCCCTTGTCCAATCTGCAAATTTATTAAGCCGTAATCATTGGTTGTTGCTGTTTGTGTCTCCTCATAAACAACAACTCCGTTCGTGGTTGCCTGATGAATTGTAAATTTCACGGTAGCAGTTTGATTTTGTATAATTTGTCCAGTGGTATTTCTCAACACCGCTTGATAATTGATACTTTGAGGAACTTGCGCTTCTACGATAAAAGCAAAAAATACAATAGCAATTATTGCTATTGTTCTGAATAAAATTTTCTTTTTCATTTTTTATGATTTTAAGTTTTCAAATAACACTATTGTTATTCATATAAGAGTTAAACAAATTAATTTTGTTATGTCAATAACAAAAAACCACTCATTTCTGAGTGGTTTTTTGAGCTCTCTATCTTATTCGACCAAGAAAGAGAAATTTTTAATACTTTTTAAGGCCTGTCCGCAATGCTTAAAGCATAGCTTTTACAGGCGGGCGTATTAACCAGAATTACACTAAAACTAAGCGCCGGTTACAACAGTTTTGCCTGATTTTAGAATATCAGTCAATGTTGTCCAGTTCATTGTATTAACTGGAGCAGTTGTACCATCAGGAACGGTAGTATCAAATAGAATTGCTGTTCCTTTCAAACCAGCAAGTACAGCTGGTCCAGCAGTGCCTTGAGAAATTACGGCTTCTATAAGAACATACATTACATCACCATCATTAATGGTGTAATATTCATCATTTGCACCATTATTTGTGACAGTATATGTGCCACTTGGAGTAAATGTGTATGAACCAACAGTTGTACTTGTGACAGTACCACCATCTACAGCTAATGTAATAAATTCATTTGCTGCAGTAGTTTCATCATCACCGTTTAGGTAAATAGTTCCACCATCAGCTGTAATCTTAAGTGTCATTTTAGCTATTGCAGAAGCTGGAGAAGATGAACCATTATCAACTGGGGTAATAGAAACTGAAGAAACTGATATTGTTGGAGCAATAGAATAGAAGTATTGCTTATTACCAGACATAACACCAGATACTTCTGTTCCATCAGTTAATTGAGTACCTTCTGAGTTCTCAACAACCATCAAAGCTCGTCTTGTAGCATCTAAGTCTACAGTCAAATAATCTCCTTCATCAAATACTGTAGTTTCAATATCATTGATATCTGCTAAAACAGAAAATGTTGTTGTAGAACCAGCTACGATATCTAGATCAAGGTTATCAAATGTAATAGCCTCTGTTGTTCCAGCTGTTGCTGTCATTGATTCACTATATGTGTTTCCACCGATAGTAAGATAAACAGTTGATGAAACCTCATCAGCGTTTGTTGCATTTGTTGTGAACAAGAATGGAAGTTCATCTAACCAAATGTCAGATGTTCCTTCTAATTTCATTTTACCTTTTGCAAGAACAACATTATCAGTATTGTTAGTTGCATTTACTGTAGAAATACCTGCTACTGGTGAAGCTGAATCAAGTGAAATCTTCAATTCAGTATCTACTGAAGTTGAGAATGTTACGAAAGCGATTCCTACTCCATCTCCAGCTGCATTCCATTCAAGAGCTGCTGGCATTATGTCAGCATCAGTTGTGACAACACCAGAACCGTCTACGTAACGAATACTATTGATACCAACTGTCCATGAATCAGAGTTAATATCTCCTGAATCCATATTACCTATTGCATCAACAGAAACATAAAACTTTTCAGTCTTATCTGCGCGAACGATAGCATTGCTAAGAGCAATAGTCTTTGAATAAATACCAGTGTCATCTTTGGTAAAATCAGCTGTACTTGCTGTAGCAACTTTAGTTGTTCCCATCCATACAGAAACAGAACTTAAGAAGTCAGTAATACGAGTTGAATCTCCTGATCCATAACCTGTAGCATCAAAAGTCAATTTGATTGACTGTAATGCAATATCTCCATCTGCTGAAGCAGTAAGATCAAGACCCATTATTTTTACATCTTTTGCACTATCACCAACTTCTTCATTATTGTATGCAGAAAGTTGTGTAATAGTTGAAATTGTACCAAATGTTCCTGCCAAACCATTAGCATTTACTGTTGTTGTAGTGGTTGCTGGCAAGATAGCACAATTACTTGCAACTGTATTACCATTTGGACAAAGAGCTTCTGCTGTTGTAGTTGTTGCAGGAGCTAAAGAACAGTTACTTGCCAAAGTGTTTCCATTTGGACAAAGATCTGCTGTTGTAGTAGTTGTCGTTGTAGTAGTTGTTGTTGTAGTTGGAGCAACAGAAAGAGCTGCTTTTGTCATAGGTCCAACCAAACCATCAGCTGTTAAGCTGTTAGCAGATTGAAAAGCTATAACTAAGTTCTTTGTTACATTTCCAAAGTATCCTCTTGGATAAGAACTGTCTAGACCTAATGTCTCTTGAAGACATGTAACGGCAGTTCCTGTTGAACCATATTTCAAGGTAGTTGAACCGAGTGAACAATCAGATGCAGAAGCTGAGCTTGTGAAAGCAAGAACGCCTGCGAACATAACTGTTACGATCATAACTCCAAGAAAGAATTTTGATTTTAATAAATTACTCATAAAATTATTTTTAATTCCTTTCCGAAATCTTTTTTATTAACTAATAATAATTATTAATGAAAGATAACGAAACGGGTTCGCGTAATTATAAGTTAGTTTCGACAAACTAAAATTACGCTAATATATCTAATGTCTCGTCTTTTAATACGAAACAATTTAGATGAAAACTTAAACATTAAAAACAGAAAACAAATTTGTATTCTATTTTCAATGACCTTACAATATCTCATAAAATTTTCTTTCAAAAATTTCAGAGCATTTATTTTCTTTCAAAATTTTTTCGACGGAATTTTGAACGAAAATAAATTTAATTTGTGAATAAAGAATACACATAAATGTGCAACCTTTAAACACAGTAATATTATAATATAACTGTAAAAATACAGCAAAATATTATAATGTGGATAACCACCCATTTAAAGGCAAAAATATCCATACCCCATATTCGCATATTTTAATAAGAAATGCAAACACAAGATATACACATAATGACGAGATAAAAGCGGAAAACTTACACTCAATTAGGCGCTAGTTTCTAGGGACCAGTTGCTGGTATAAATAAATTTCTAGAACCTAACTCATGTCCTTTATAAAAAATATTTACTCCAACGTTTCTCTCCAATTTTCTTAAGGACACCCTCTTGCACCATAGAAACAAGTTCTCTTTGTAATGTCTTTTCACCACAAGAAACAAGCGTCCCACTAGCTGAATTTTTAATGTCTGTTATTGTAGCTCCTTTTTCTACACCATTAGAAGGACAAGCTTTTATTATTTTAATGATTGCTTCTCGTCTTTCTTTTTTTAGATTATTAAAATTCGTCCTATTAGACATAGTTTTTGTTTTAGAAATTTTTATTTCTTTTATGTCCTTTAAGGCTTTCCCTTCGACTTTGCTCAGGGCATGAAGCAAAGTGCTTCCTTTTTGAACACCAATTCTTGTTACTTGTCCTTTAGAATTATTTACATTATTACCACTATTATTTAAAAAATTATTTTCAATTTTTGTTTCTAATAACATATCTTCCTTTAAAAATTCAGACAAGCTAATATTTCCCTTTAATATACTTAAATTATCATTGAATTCATATACTGATTGCTTAAGTTCAATGAATTCTTTTTTAAGAATATTACAATTCATTTCAGATATTAAATTCATTGCGCGAGCTATGTCCAATAGAGATATTATTGCGCCAATTTTATTGGACATGAAATTTGATAAATCTTTATAAACTGAAACCCTAGAGGTGTCCGATATAATATCTGTACCCAAACTTCTTAATTTATTTCTTAGTGGTTCTTCATTGTCCAATATGTCTGTTACCATATAAAGGGCTGTTACAAGCTTATTAGTCTTTGTGTAAGAACCAAAAATAAAAGAATGTCCATTTAACATACCAATTTGATTCTGATGGCCACTAGAAATAGAAGACGCGTCCTTTACAGAATTTTTTAGATTTTTATCTTCCTCTAACATAATGTCCATTATATATAGGACACAAAAAAAGGCAAGCTTTTTTGTAGTAAAAAGTAGAAAGTAATAAAGTAAATAAAAAAACAAGAAGTAAAAGTTTTCGCCTGCAAGCACTGGCTTCGTCTTGCTTGCCAGAAAACTTTTACTTCTTGTTTTTTTAAATAATAATCTTCTTTTTTAAAATATGTTAAAATAACTTCATGGCAAAAAATGAAAAAAGTAAATCTAAACAAGAAAAAACTTTTACTAAAACAAATAGTAAATCTAATTCATCTAATGGAAAATTAAAAGCGGAAACAAAACACGGTATATGGGCAGTTGTATTTTTTGTTTTAGCATTATTTCTTTTTATGTCTGCTTTTGATATGGCGGGAAAGGCGGGAAAATTAATTTATGAAATTTTGTATTACTTGCTCGGATATGGTTATGTTCTTCTTCCTGCTCTTTTTGTTTTGCTAGGATCTTCTTTTGTAAAATCAGAAAGACCAAACATAGGATGGATACGCGCAATAAGTTCCATAACCTTTTTATTGTCCGGTCTTGGAATAATAGATATTATTTCTGGCAAGCATTCTGGCGGATTTTTAGGAAAAATTTTATCAACACCATTCGTATCTTTATTTGATATTTACGCAAGTACAGTTTTTCTTTTTGCAATTTTAATAATTTCTATAATTGCAATGTTTGATACTAAACCGCAAATACTTCCACTTCTTATGAAAATACTAACAATTTTCAAAAAGAAAAAAATAATTAAAAAAGAAATTGAAGAAGAGAGAGAAGATAATAATGATGAAGAAGAGCCAGTAATAGAAGAAAATAAAGAAAGTACTGGTGATAAAATAAAAAATGCTTTAGGGGTTGGAAAGAGGAATAAAAAAGACGAAGAAGAAAAAGAAGAAGAAATGCCAATTAAAAAAAGAAAAGAAAGTTTATCCTCTTATGTTCCTCCCCCACTATCTTTACTTGAAGAAGATAAAGGCAAGCCAAACACAGGAGACATAAAAGCAAATGCAAATATTATAAAAAGAACATTAGCAAATTTCGGTATTGAAGTTGAAATGGATGAAATAACTGTTGGCCCAACAGTTACTCGTTATGCATTAAAACCAGCAGAAGGAGTTAAACTTTCCAGAATAGTTGGTCTTCAAAATGATTTATCTTTGGCGCTTGCCGCGCACCCAATAAGAATAGAAGCGCCAATCCCAGGAAAATCTTTAGTTGGTATTGAAATTCCAAACAAAGCAAAATCAATCGTCGGACTTGCAACACTTCTTTCTGACGATAAGTTCCAAAATTCTCCAAAACCTTTAACTATTGCGCTTGGCCGTGGAATTTCAGGAAAAGCAACATTCGGCAATCTTGCAAAAATGCCTCATTGTCTTGTGGCAGGCACCACTGGATCTGGAAAGTCAGTTACTATCCACTCTATAATTACTTCCCTATTATATAGAAACGGTCCAGATGATTTAAAATTAATATTAATAGATCCAAAACGCGTGGAACTTACACTCTATAATAAAATTCCTCATTTATTAACTCCTGTTATAACTGACGCTAAAAAAACCATCTTAGCTTTAAAATGGGCTGCAAAAGAAATGGATCGTCGTTACGATATATTGGAAGCAGAATCTGTGCGGGATATAGAGTCTTATCATAATAATGTATTTAATAAAAATATTAAAAAAACTAAAACTAATAGTGATGGTAAAGAGGAAGAAGTAAATGCAGATCGTTTGCCATATATTGTGATAATAATAGACGAATTAGCAGACATAATGAGTTCATACCCTAGAGAACTTGAATCAGCAATCGTAAGATTAGCTCAAATGTCTAGAGCAGTTGGAATACACTTAATACTTTCTACTCAACGTCCAGAAGTAAATGTTATAACTGGTTTAATTAAAGCAAATATTCCAGCCCGTGTAGCTTTAAAAGTTTCTTCTCAAATTGATTCACGCACCATACTTGATACTGGTGGAGCAGAAAAACTATTGGGAGCTGGTGATATGTTATACTCTTCAGGCGAAGCTCAACCAGAACGCTTGCAATCAGCATTTATATCAGAAACTGAAGTAAAAAAAGTTGTTAAATATTTAGCTGACGCGTATAAAGACGAAATAACTGAAGAAATACAAATATCTAGCGGTTCTATCTCTGCTGATAAATCTATCTTTGAAAGCACTTTAAGTGATGAAAATAACGATGATGATGAAATGTATGAAGAAGCTAGAAATTGCGTAATGGAAGCAGGAAAAGCGTCAACTTCATATTTGCAAAGAAAATTAAAATTAGGATATGCTCGCGCTGCAAGACTTATGGATATGCTTGAAGAACGCGGAGTTATAAGCGCGGGAGACGGAGCCAAGCCAAGAGAAGTGTTAGAAAAAATTACACATGATGAAAATGGCAATAATGTGATTTAATAAAAATACATAAATGAGACAAAATGCAAAAAAAATATTAAAAATAATTCTGCTTTCTTTTTTTTTAATTTTTATTATTATTTATGCATTTTTCAGATCACAAGAACTTATATTTGGTATAAAAATAAAAAATGTAAATATAGTTGATAACCAAAAAGTTACAGATAGTATTATTAAAATTACAGGAAATGCAAAAAATGCAATAAAATTAACTTTAAACGATAGAGAAATTTCAGTAAACCAACAAGGAAATTTTGATGAAACAATTGCTCTTCTTTTGGGTTATAATATAATTAGTATAAAAGCCCAAGATAAATTTGGGAATAATGATGAAAAAAATTATAAGTTAATATACGAAATAATATTTTAAGATTTACTTTTTCGAGCTGGTCTGGACCCAGGCCGAGGACCCGAGAAAAAGAAAAGCTTAAAATATTATTTAAGAGAAAAGAATTTTTATGCAAAAGAAAAAAGTAAAAGAAGATAAAGTTAATAATTCAGGTCTTGAGGATACATTAAAAGCAATCCAAACAAAATTTGGAGAAGGATCAATCATGAAAATGGGAGATACTCCAAAAGTAAACATAAATGCCATTCCTACGGGATCACTTGGGCTTGATATGGCGCTTGGTGTCGGTGGTATCCCCCGCGGAAGAATCATTGAAATATTTGGACCAGAATCATCAGGAAAAACTACTCTTGCGTCTCATATAGTTGCTGAAGCTCAAAAGCTAGGAGGAATTTGCGCTTACATAGACGCAGAACATGCAATGGATCCAGAATATACAAAAAAACTTGGAGTAAAAATAAATGATCTTTTAATTTCTCAACCAGACACAGGAGAACAAGCTCTTGAAATAGTTGAAAGCTTAGTTCGCTCAGGAAAAATTGACGTAATTGTTGTCGATTCTGTAGCTGCTCTTACTCCAAAAGATGAAATTGAAGGAGATATGGGAGCATATCATGTTGGTAAACAAGCAAGACTGATGTCTCAAGCATTAAGAAAACTTACTGCAATCGTAGCTCGTTCAAAAACTGTGGTTATCTTCATCAACCAAATTAGAATGCAAATCGGAGTAATGTTTGGAAATCCAGAGACTACCCCAGGAGGAAAGGCTTTGAAATTCTATACTTCAGTAAGACTTGATATAAGAAAAATTGCGCAAATTAAAAAAGGGGAAGATATTGTCGGATCACGAACTCGCGTAAAAGTTGTAAAAAATAAAGTCGCTGCTCCTTTCAAACAAACAGAATTTGATATTATCTATAACGAAGGAATTTCAAAAGAAGGAGAAATTATTGCTTTAGGAGAAAAATTCAAAATAGTAGAAAAAAGTGGAAATTCTTATTTCTATACTCCAACCGGTGAATCAAAAGAGAAGGTAAAGTTAGGAGTAGGATATGATAATACTCGCACATTCTTAAAAGAAAACGCTAAAATAGCTGACCAAATATTGAAAGAAATTCGTAAGAAGTTTGCTGAAGAGACGTAATATTTTCTCCCCTCCTTTATTAAGGAGGGGGCTGGGGGTGGTAATTATAAAATTACCCCCTCGCCCTAAAGGGCACTCCCCCTTATCAAGGAGGAGATAATTGCGTTTGATTTTAAAATAAATTCTGCTAGGATAAAATACATGGCAACATTAGAATATAGTGAAATAAGAGAGAAAAAAATAATATTACACGATGATGAACCTTGTGAAGTTGTGGAGTCTCATGTGGCCCGCACTCAACAAAGAAAACCTCAAAACCAAGTGAAATTACGTTCACTTATCTCTGGAAAAGTTTTTCCTGCTACTTTTCACGTTTCTGACAAAGCAGACGAAGCAGATATTGATAAAAAAGATGTTAAATTCTTATATCAAAACAAAGGAGAATATTGGTTTTGTGATCCTGAAGATCCTAAAAATAGATTTAAATTAGATTCTGCCCTGCTTGGTAATACAGCCAAATTCCTAAAAGCTAACGAAAATGTTACAGCTCTTGTTTGGGACAATGACGGAGAAGAAAAAACCATTGGATTAACATTACCTATTAAAATGGAATTCAAAGTTAAAGAAGCTCCTCCTGCAGTTCGTGGAGATACATCAAAAGGAGGAGTTAAAGTTATTACTTTAGAAAATGGGACAACCCTAACCGCACCAATGTTTATAAACGAAGGAGATTCAATAAGAGTAAACACTGGAACTGGAGAATACGTAGAACGAGTTTAAATAAAAACAAATCAAAAAATCCCCCAATTGGGGGATTTTTTGATGTTAAATACAATAAATTTATTCTAAAAATTCATTAACTTCTTTTTCTACCCCTTTAATTTTATTTCCCAAAAGATCTTCTGGATTTAATTTTTCTTTTATCCCTAATTTTTTAGAAAAAATATTTAAAGTTTTTAAATAAACATAAAAATGTCTAATCTCATGCTTATTTTTATCAAGAAAATCTTTAAAATTAATATTTTTTATATTTTTATTTTCAGAATAAAAATTCATAGGAATAACAGGATCTAATAATTTATATTTATAAACATCGTTTTCTATATAAAATAATATATTATTCTGACCAAAAAAATCTATATATTCATGAGTTTCTTTTGTATATTTTATTGTCTTTTTTATAAAATCAGAAACTAGTTCTTTTATCTCACTATTTACGTCTATTAATGCATATAATTTATTTTCAAACAAAAAACGTTCTAATTCATTTTTTATATTTTTATAATTATTTTTTAATTGATCTTTTTGTAAAATTGATTCAAAATTTTTATTATATATTGGAATAGAACTATTAAACTCAATAATATCTTTTTTATTATCTGAAATAAATTTTTCTTGAATTATTATCGGTATTTCAATATCATTCTGTGCAATAAAATCTTTTATTTTATTAAAGTCTTCATTATTTATTAAATCTTTTTTCAATAAAGATCGAATTTTATTTAATAATTCAATAGTATCTTTCTCATCAATTTTATTAATATTTTCTTTATTTATTTTTAACACCTTAATACCTAAAACATTTTCTTTCCCAAAAATATTTGAAACATTATCATAATCTTTTCTAGTTCTATTTATATTTTCATTATATTTTTCAAAGATATTTTTTTTATTTTTATATAAATATTGTTCTACTAAATTCATAATTTTATCTAAATTTGAAGCACCATCAAAATAATCAATAATCTCTTTTTTTAAGAAATCATCTTTAACTTCATCCAATTTTTCAAGAACAATAGGATCTTTTTCTTTTAAAAGTTTTTTAACCTTTAATAATTTATCAAAATCTTTTTTCCCTAAAATAACATCAATCATTTCTGAAAGTTCACGAGAATAAAACTTTAAAACTAATCCTTGATCTTGTGTTTCTTTCTTTGACTCAAAAACTAAACTATTCCCGCCTTTGCCAATTTTTTCTAAAGTTCTTTTTTCCATAATTTTACTATATCATAAAAGCTAATAAAATTAAGATTTAATAAAAATACAATCAAAAAATCCCCCAATTGGGGGATTTTTTGATTAATATCTATTTAGCTACGAAAGGAAGTAATCCTAAGAATCGAGCATGTTTTATAGCCATAGAAAGTTGACGTTGATTCTTTGCTGTAACGCCTGTTCTTTTATGGTTCATGATCTTTCCATTTGGATTTATGAATTTCTTTAGAATTTCAATATCCTTATAGTCGATATGTTTTATATTGTTTGATGAAAAATAATCTTGTTTCATTGTATTTTTAATTCGTAATTCGTAATTGATAATTTGTAATTTATTTAGAAAGGAATATCTTCAGGATTGATATCTTCTTCTGGATATTCGATAGTATCCACTTCCCCACCTGATGCTTCTTTCGCTGGTGCTTGTCCTGGTGTAGTAGATGTACTTGCACCACCCTTTGGTCCAAATTGAGTTCTGTCTGCAATTACTTCTGTACGATACTTTTTCTGTCCACTTTCTTTATCATCCCAACTTCTTGTTTGCATTCTACCTTCAACTAAAATAGAACTTCCCTTTTTCATATATTGAGCAACTGTTTCTGCTTGGCGTCCGAAAACTACAACATTGTGATAATCTGCAGCTTCTTGTCTTGCGCCATTTTTATCTTTCCAAACACGATTTGTTGCCACAGAGAATGAACAAACTTTTATTCCTGATGGTAAAGATTTTAATTCTGGATCACGAGTAAGATTTCCTATTATTATTGCTTTATTTAAGTACATCCCGTTAGAAGCAGGTCGCGGTCTTACTTTTTTACAATAAAACCAAACCTACAAAATTAAAATGATAATATTATATTATTTCCCATTTTCCACTGCGACCGCGGCTTCTAACGGGATACATATTTTTTAAAAATTAATTTTAATAATTACGCTTCGATCATAGCATCTATTTCTTTATCTATCTCTTTTTCATTAATTGGTAGAACTTCTTCAGTTTCACCTTCCTTTTTTGCAAGGAAAGGTTTCTTATGAGTCATATCTCTGCTTACAAATCTTTTTGTCGCAATAGTATTCTCTTTTACTGTTTTTATCATTAAGAATCTTATTACATTCTGATCAAGATCTAATTTCTTTTTAAGATCTAAAATCTTATCAGCATCCATAAAAAATTTAACCCAGCCAAAATATGCTGAATCAAACTTATGTCTAATATTTTTTAATACTTTCGTCATCTGATAAGAAAGGGGAATCATCCTAGGAATATCATCTGAAATGATTTTGCCACCAAAAGATGAAACTAATTCTTTGAAATTACCATACATAGCTGGTATTTCATCCTCAGATAAAGTTGGAATCAAAAGATACCCAACCTCATAAACACGAGAGTCTAACTCTACTTCATTTGTTTCTTCCATTTGAATAAATTTTAAATTAATAATTAAAATCTCATTATGGACCTTTGTGAACCGGATTCAGTGCCGGTTCAAATGAGACTTACATATACTAGCAATTTTATTACTTTATGTCAAAAACTCGCTTAGCATTTTTTATAATAGCTTCTGCTACTTCCTCTTCAGTTAAATTTTTAATTTCAGCAATTCTTTTAACAACTTCTTTCACATAAGAAGGTTCATTGCGTTTTCCTCTATATGGCACAGGAGCGACATAAGGCGCATCCGTCTCAGACATAATCATATCAAGTGGTGTCTCGCGAATTATTTCATCATAATCATGCGTAAAAGTTATTACTCCGGTAAAAGAAAGAGTAAAACCAAAATCAAGAAAATCTTTTGCATCTTGTTTGCTTCCTGCAAAAAAATGTATATCACCTTTTACTTTTGAATATTTTTTTAAAATTTCTAGTGTATCAGCATAAGCATCAACATTTTTATTTTTAGGATTATTGCGAACGTGAAGCATTAAAGGCTTTCCAACTTCATTCGCAAGTTCCACTTGTTCTATAAATGCTTTTTTTTGCTTTTCTATACTATCTTCATCCAAATGATAATAATCCAAACCACATTCACCAATAGCAACTACTTTTGGATCTTTCAAAAGTTCTCTGTAAGCATCTTTACTGAATTCTTCTCCACGCGAAGTGAATTCTTTTCCATCTTCTCCTAACTCTTCGCTATCATGAAATGAAGCGTCTGTATGAATTGGATGAAGTCCAACAATTGCATAAACTCCTTCAGAATATTTATACGCCAACTCTATTGCACTTTTTGAAGTATCAACTTGCGTCCCGACATTTATCATCCAAGTATCATTATCCAATGCGCGACGAATAACCGCATCTCTATCGTCTTCAAAAGCTTTAAAATTTACATGAGTATGAATATCAATATATTTTGGAGTCATTGTATTTTAACTCCCCTCCTTTTCAAGGAGGGGGTTGGGGGTGGTAATTCTAAATTTAATAAATCACCACCCCGCCCTTTAGGCACCCCTCCTCCACAAGGAGGGGAAAATTCGACACTTTTACTTTTGTAAATATATTTTGACATAAAAAATTATTTATTATTTTTATTAAAATCAAAAGTTTCAATATCAAACTTTATTTTATTTATAATTATTGGTGAACCAACAACTTCTACAATATTTTCATACTTTGACATAAATTTATTTTTTACTTAATTGTGTTATTATTTTTAACAACACTCCACTCATATTAGTATTTATCTCGCCATTTGTAAAACGCAAAACTTTTATATCAAGACCTTCAAAATAATTACTTCTTATATCATCATATTTTTTTGCTTCTTCTTTAAAATGCTGTGAACCATCAATTTCAATAACTAATTTTTTAGAAGGACAATAAAAATCAGCAATATATCCACCTATGCTGTGCTGACGACGAAATTTAAAACCAAGCTGAGAATTTTTTAATTTCAACCACAATAAAATTTCTTGAGGAGTACTATTGTTTCTTAATTCTTTTCTTCTATAAAATAATTTTTTTATATTATGAATGGTTTTCATTGTATTTTGTATTTTAACTCCCCTCCTTTTCAAGGAGGGGGTTGGGGGTGGTAATTCTAAATTTAATAAATCACCACCCCGCCCTTTAGGCACCCCTCCTCCACAAGGAGGGGAAAATTCAAATTCTATTCTTTTCTTAAAAATAAAGGTTGTTCTGGTTTTTTATTTTCTTTAATTAATTTTTTTAATTTTTCATTTGTTTCTGGCATCACAGGATTTAACATTCGTGCAATTGTATATAATTCTAAAACTAATTCTTTAATCATTTCTTTTCCTTTTTGTTCATCAATTTTTATAACCTTAAATGGTTCAGTTTCCTGAATTTTTTTATCAAGATTTTGTATTTTATCCCAAATATAATCCATAACTTTTTTAATATCAAAATCTTCATATATTTTAAAATATTCTGTAAAATCTAATTTTTCAGGAATCTCTGGACATTTATCCAAATGTTTTTCCGAAAGTGTAAGAATCCGTGAAGATAAATTACCAAGCCCATTTGCAAGTCCTGAATTATAAGCTTCTTTAAATCGCTCTATGGTAAAGGGACTATCTTCAAAGCTAGATACTTCACGAAGTAAAAAATATCTTAATGCATCTGTGCCATATTCTTTTACTATTTCAACTGGATTTACCACATTGCCAATAGATTTAGACATTTTTATTCCCCCATCGCCTGTTATAAAACCATCTACAATAACTTGATGCGTATTTGGTAATTTTACAGACATAAGCATTGCTTGCCACATTGCAGTTTGTTGGCGTAGATTATCTTTGCCACAATATTGAACAGGAGTTCCATTCACCCAAAACTTTTCAAATTGTTCTTTGTTCTCTGGCCATCCCAATGTAGAAATATAATTAACAAGCGCATCAAACCAAACATACATAACATGTTTATCATCATCAGGTACGGGTACACCCCATGACATTTTTGATTTCAAACGAGAAATTGAAAAATCATCAAGACCAGCTCCAATAAAAGCTTTTATTTCGTGAAAACGAAAATCTGGCACAACAAAATTAGGATTCTTTACATAAAAATCTAAAAGTGGTTTTTGAAATTCTGAAAACTTAAAAAAATAATTCTCTTCATCAATCAATTCTAATTTTCGTCCAGGATGTATAGGACACTCGCCATCTACTAATTCAGAATCAGTCTTATTGAGCTCACAACCTACACAATATTTTGCCTGATAGGTTTTTTTATAAATATATCCATTCTCTTTACAAATTTTCCAAAATTCCTGCGCGGACTTTATATGATGCTCATCTGTGGTACGAACAAAATGAACATCTTCTGAAATTCCTAAAACATTTTTCAAATCTCTAAATTTTTCTGCATATTCATCCACATAGACTTGAACTTCCTTTCCTTCTTTTTTTGCAGAATCAAAAAGTTTCTGACCATGCTCATCAGTACCAGTATTAAAAAATACTTCATAACCATTTAATTTTTTAAATCGAGCTATAACGTCAGCACGAATAAATTCCATTGCAAATCCAACATGTGGATCTGAATTAACATACGGGAGAGTCGTTGTAATATAAAAACTATTTTTCATTTTTTATTTTACTGAAAATCTTATCCTTTTCTATATCACCCAAAAATTCCATAAGGACCACTGCAGTTGGAATAGCGAGCACTATTCCCCAGAAACCAGCAAGCTCAAAACCTATCAAAACAGACAAAATTACCACAAGTGGAGAAAGCCCTACGACTCTCTTTACAATAAGAGGATTAAATAAGAAAACTTCAAATTGGTGAATTATTAAATATGCTCCACCAACCATCAATGCGCTAGACATTCCTCCTGAAAGAAAAGAAAAGGAAATTGCTGGCACAAGAGCAATCAAAATACCATAAGGCACCATTTCCATTATTCCGGCAATTATAGCTAAAAGAAGCGCGTATTGAATTCCTAAAAGTGAAAGCACTAGATAAATCAAAACTCCAACCAAAATACCAAGAAGCATTTGACCTTTCATCCAAAGACCAATTTTTCTACTTGAACGTTCCCATAAATTAACAATATAATCTTCGTGTTTTATAGGCAAAATAATTCGCAAAAAATTCTCTATTCCCTTTTCTTGAATTGAAAGATAAAAAGAAATAATAATAATTAATACAAAGTTGAAAATACTGCCGAATGCTACTGATACTGTCGTAAAGAATCCACCTGAAAGATTTGAAATAAATGCTTTTGATGCTAAAAGCAAAGTATCAAGTGAAAAATTACCAGATAAATTCGCAACAATATCTTTAGCGCCAGAAAATACATCATTTTGGAAATAATTCAAAAAATCAACCCCCGGAGCATAAGAAGAAATAAATACAGCAAAATTATAAATTTCTGTTATTAAAAGAGGAGCAAAAAGATAAAATAATCCTGCTAATACACTAATTGAAACAATGTATAAAATTGCCACCCCCATAACTCTACCCATTCTTATTTTTCTAAAATAAGGAATTGCGGACTCAACAAAAGAAGCTATCACGATAGAAGTAAGAATAACGAGCACCATATCTCGCAAAACATAAATCAAAAAGAATCCAAGCACGATTAAAAATACGCGGATTATTGACCCGTTTGATATTGAAATAGATGAAACATTATCTTTTTCCTTCATAAAAGTATAATAACACAAAAATACTCAGTTCTACAATTTTAATATCTTTGAGAATTTTGTTTTATCTTTAAAAGGTCCAATTATTGCAAGGTTGAGTTTTTTATCATTAAAAATATCTTTTGCCACTTTCTGTATTTGATCTGCTGTCACTTTCCTTATCTCTTTAGCTTTTTCTTCAGCATTTTTTATTTCTTTCTTTAATAACTCTTGTCCACCATAAAAGTTCGCAATATCATCACTAGATTCAAGAGAGAGCTTCATATTGCCTATCAAACATTCTTTAACTTTATTTAATTCATCTTCAGTTACTTTTTCATTCTTAAGTTTTTTACATTCTTCTAACACCGCATCTATAACTTCGTAAATTCTTTTATTATCTACACCAGCAGATACTTGAAAAAATCCATGATCAGTATAAGCATCATCATAAGCACGAACATAATAACCTACTCCCATTTCTTCACGAAGCTTTTGAAATAATCTTGAACTCATCCCACCACCGAGTATTCCACCAAGCACAACAAGCTCTGCATTTTTCTTATTAAATAAATCATAAGTGCGATTTGCTAAAACAAAATGTGTTTGATCTGTCTTTTTAAATTTCAACAATACTTCTGGTTTTATTTGTTTTTCTTTTACTTTAACTTTTGGAGATTTTTTACCACGAGAAACTTTCCCAAAAACTTTTTTAACTTGTTTTAAAACTTCCTTTTCTGTCACCTGCCCTGCGACTATTATCACTGTAGCTTCTGGAAGATAATGCATTTTTTTATAACTAACGAAATCATCACGCTTCATATTTAAAATATTTTTTTTGTCTCCTGCTATATTCCATCCTGCTGGTTGATCGCCATACAAAAGCTCCATCATCAAATCTTGCACATGACGATTTGGTAAGTCTTCATACATATTTATTTCTTCAATAATCACTCCTTTTTCTTTCTGCATTTCAGCTTCTGGAAAAGTGGAATTCAAATAAATATCTGAAACAATATCAAAAATCTGCTTGAAGTGCTTTGCGTCTGATTTCGCATAGTAACCTGTATATTCTTGGGCTGTAAAAGCGTTATATTGGCTTCCTATTGCATCTAATTCCTTAGAAATATCAATTGCCTTAGGTCTTTTAATTGTGCCCTTAAAACACATATGTTCGAGAAAATGAGACAAACCATTTATCTTTTTTGTTTCGTATTTAGAACCTGCTTCCACAAGCACCAAAACTGTAGCAGTAGGATTATCTTTCATTGGTACAGTGATAACTCGAAGTCCATTATGTAAAACCTTTTTTGTAAATTTCATTTAGTTTATTTTCTCTTTAATATAATTCTTTAATTCTTCTACTTTTATTCTTTCCTGCTTACCAGTATCACGATCACGAACTGTGACAATATCATCTTCCAAAGTATCAAAATCAACTACTATACAAAATGGTGTACCGATTTCATCTTGTCTACGATAACGCTTTCCAATATTTCCATTATCATCCCAAATCACACGTCCAAATTCTGTTTTGAGTAGAGCAAAAACTTTTGTATTAGCATATTCCACAAGCTCAGGCTTATTTTTAAGTAAAGGTGAAACCGCACAAATAACTGGCGCGATAGAAGGTTTAAATTTAAGATATGAACGCACTTCCCCATCTTTTTCTTCTTCACAATAAGCTGAAAGAAGTAATGCTAATACTGAACGATCCAATCCAAATGATGGCTCTATAACATGAGGAACTATTTTTTCTCCTTTTTCTTCATCAATAAAATCAATCTTGTGAGTTGTTAAATCAAAATCTGTTCTGTATGCAAGGCCAAAAAGTTCTTTCTGCCCGAAAGGATATTCAAATTCAAAATCTGTTGTTCTTTTTGAATAATGCGCGAGATCTTCTTTTGCAATATCAATATCATGAACTTTATTCATATCGATACCTACTTCTTCCATCCATTCTTCCATTTCATCTTTCCAATATTCAAAATATTTTTCCCAATCTTCAGCACGCACAAAATATTCTATTTCCATTTGCTCAAATTCACGAACACGGAAAATAAAATCTCTTGGAGTTATTTCATTACGAAATGCTTTACCGATTTGAGCCAAACCGAAAGGAAGTTTAGGATGAAAAGCATCTACTGTATTTTTAAAATTTACAAACATACCTTGTGCAGTTTCTGGACGAAGATATGAAATAGCCGAAGAATCTTCAGACACTCCGACTTTCGTCGCAAACATCATATTGAATTGTTTTGCTTCACTTAATTTTCCACCGCAATCAGCGCATTTATTTTTATCCTCTATTTGATCAGCGCGAAATCTTTTCTTGCACTTTTCGCACTCAACCATAGGGTCAGCAAAATTCTCTACGTGTCCTGCCTTTTGCCACACTTCTTGTCGCATTAAAATTGCAGAATCAATTCCATACATATCACGGCGTGAATCTACAAATTTTTTCCACCAAGAATTTTTTATATTATTTTTTAGAGCTAAACCAAAATGCCCCCAGTCGTAAGTCCCAGCTAGCCCGCCATAAATTTCAGAACCAAGAAAAATAAAACCTCTTCTCTTGCAAAGAGAAACTATTTTTTCCATCAAATCATTTTCTATATTTTTTTCTGACATATAATTTAATTTATAACTCTATCTCCAGTAGTTGAAAAAAGAGAATCATTCGAAAGACGAGTATTTAAAGAAGATTTATTTACCCGTACATCTACATTAGCAAAATCATCGTGTCCGGTCAAAACTGCATCATTTATTATCACAGGAGCGGTTCCAACTTGTGAAAGTGAAGGTGTTAAAGCAATTTGGAAAGAAACTTCTCTCTCTCCACCTGTTATCCCTACACCCTTTGGAATAGCCCCAATATTCCAAACTATTTCTTTTGTAGAAGCATTATATGTTAAATCTTCAGTAGAAGGAGAAATTGCATTCATAAATCTAACCCATGAAGGAAGCGTAGAATTTATTTTAGCTTTTGAAATATTATTTGCAGAATTAGAAAGAGACCACGTAATAGTATAAGTAGTTTCTTGTTCTACTTTTGGTGGAATAGACCCAGTATTTGTAAAAGGTCCAGAATAATAAAGTGCTTTTGTGGCAAGTCCAACGTCAGAAGTAATTCTTATTATTTTTGATTCTGAATTATTTAATACTTTTACCGCATTACCTTCAAGTGGTTGTTTGCCAGCTATGGAAACTTCTATGGTTACTGATGGATTAGACAACATTCCCCCGCTTCCTGAAAATAATGAAACTGGAGATACAGAGAAACCAACAGATCCAGAATCTCCAGGATTTACTTCTTCAAATTGACTTAAAGAATTTCTATCCCAAATTATTGTGTCTATTGAAGAATTATAAAATCCTTGTTGCGCGGAAATTGTTTTTCTATCTACTGCATTACCTAAAATTTTTGCGCGAATTTCCAAATCATTTATTTTTGTTTCTAAATTATTTACCCAACGAATTTCACCTTGTATTGGAGTTTTTGTATCTGTGGCATATTCTCTTTGATAAACACCATTCACATAAAGCTTTGCTTCAATGAAAGGTTTTTTTA
Organism: Minisyncoccota bacterium; assembly: GCA_041666045.1. Taxonomy (GTDB): domain Bacteria; phylum Patescibacteriota; class Minisyncoccia; order Phycocordibacterales; family UBA9973; genus UBA9973. Next base: position 52,093 of record JBAYHR010000002.1, on the reverse strand, counting down.
TCATAACTGTATGACCTAAAGAATTAAACACTACACCAATCACTGATTTATCAGAATCACTTTGTGATCCACTAAATACATGAAATGTTTTTTCTTCACCATCGTAAACATCAACCATTTTGCCAACAATAGAAATATCACGTTCTGTCCCCGGGGCAAGATCTCCAAGATTCCAGACATTATTGCCAAAAGACGGTGCTGGATTTGAAGATGTAAATTCAAATCCAACTGGATAATCAAGTTTAAGAAGTATTTTTGATGCAGCTTTTGTAGCATTTAAAATAGATTTAACATTTAAAACCAAATCCTGATTTGGACTTACTTCTGTCGGAGCATCAACTAAAAGATTTATGGGTGCAGAACTTATTGTTACTTCGTACAGTTTTTCTTTAACGAAAATAGCATTAGAACCTTGTATTCTATATTCAAGAGAAATTTTTAACGGTTTTATACTGCCTTGCTCTCCAAATAATACAACTTTCACATTTTCATTTCGTACTCCACCTGCTGGAATTGTTCCTAATGAACTACGCAAACGTTCTGCATCTTGCGACAAATCAACAGATGAACCTTTTGGATATTCTACTAAAAGATCAGCTAGTTCAAGTGGAGAATTATTTTTATTTATTATTTCAATTTGTAATGGCAATTCTTCTCCTCCTGCAGTAAATGCATTTCCCAATATAGAAATATCAATATTATTATTTGAAACAGTATTGCCTCCTCCCAAAAACATATAAAGCGCAAAACCCAAAGCTAAAACAAAAAAGACTATTGAGAAAATAAAGAATTTCTTAAACATAGATGTTTTCATATAAAATTTTTCTTCAAGCTTTTTTTCTTCTTCTTTAGTAGCCCAAGAATCTGGAACATCTTTCTTTAGCCCGCGAGAAAATCCGCCATGGGTTAGATCTGGCATTTTATAATTTCTACTAAATAGTTTACTTTTCAATTCCTCAAGTCTGTTTAATTTTTCTCTATCACCTATTGGCATCCTGTAATTATATCATCCCGAACGAGATTAAGAAATCTCTGACGGGACAGGCAATTTACAAGTGACTTTCTCTTAAAGCCTTGTTTATCTCGGAAAGAATCTTTCCACGGCTTTTCCCTACTTCAAATATTAAATTCTCTTCAAATGGAGATTTTATAAATTCCTTCAAAACTTCACTTCCACCAATATATCCCAGATTACTAAGCATTCGTAAAACAACTATTGCTTCAATATTACGAATTTCCTCTATAGTTTCAGATTTTTCTAAAACAAATAAACCATTTAATAAATCAGTAAATAAAATTCCATTTGATTCTTCTCCAACTAATAAACGTTTTAGTAGTTGAGATAAATTAGCAAAAACTTCTAGTGTTTCTCTTTTTTTAGAAATATTTTCAAGTTCGTTTGTTTTAGACGCGCTAGTTATGCGCCAAAAATCTTTTCCACGAACAAGATCAATTTTTACATAAGAAAAATCTTGTAATACAAAACGAAGTTTGGAAGATATTTTTCTTATTCCCTGCGCAGATGCATATATCATCCCTAAGTCACGAGTAAAAAGAAAATAATACTTACCGGCTTCCCCAAAGCTTTTACTTCCTAATATTAAAGCCTCTGTGTGATAAATGTGGTGCATTTGGAATAGCTTATAGTTATTAGCTTTTAGCTTATTAGTAATAATTAAAAAAATTCTTCTTTATTTTCTTCCAAAACTTTAAACTCAATATTAGTATTGGAAAGAATTTTTTCACTATTTTTTAAAAAAGCATTTTTACCATATTCGTTTATAATCCCATCATGAACAGGAAATGCAATTTTTGGTTTTAATTCTTTTAACCAATCAATTGCTCCGCTCAATTTTAACCAACTACCAACAACAGGAAAAGCAACAATCTCTATTTGCTTCTTAGGATTCTCTAAAGCATCTCCTGGATAGAAAAATTTATCATTTATCGTAAAACCAATATTCTCTACTCTTGGAATACCTTCGTAAACTCCTTTATGTAATTTTCCAACACCACAAATTAAAATATCACCTCCAATAATTTTTTCTTGCCCTTCTTCTATTAAAAAATATTTAATTTCTTCCTTATCTAGTATTTTACCGACAGAAACATTTGTAATTATTTCAACATTTGGATTATTTTTTAATATAACTTTTAAAGAATCAACATGAATATGATCTGAATGTTCATGAGTTATAAAAATATAATCAATATTTTTTTCTTCATTTTGAAAAGTGGTAGTATATTTACCTGGATCAATCATTATTCTTTTACTATTTTCTTCTATTACTAAACAACAATGCCCTAATTTTTTTATTTTCATAATTTTAATTTAAATTTTTTAACCAATTATCAAAAATTTCTTTTAATTCATTTAAATGTTGAGGTTCGCGAAATACATGACCAACTCCTTTTACAATATGAAATTCTTTTGTAGTATTTTCTGGAAGTAAATCATAGAATTTCTTTTGATCACTTGATGGACAGCTTGTATCATTTTCTCCCGCAACCAATAATATTGGCATAGTAATTTTATCTGCCCTTGGTTTTAAATCATGCTTCAATCTTTCTTCCATATGAGACCATGGGAGTTTCATTTCAAATTCTGGCTTTGATTTACTTGTCCTATATGTCCAACCTTTTTCTTTCCAATCATTAAGTTCTTCGGTTCTTAGTTTTTTATATGTTTCAAAACAGTCTTTCCCAGAAAAAACAGCACCAAATGGAAATACACCTTTGACTTCTAGGGGAAATTCTTCTGCATATCTTGCAACAGCATACCCACCCATGCTATGACCAGCTAAAATAAAAGGTTCTTTATACCAAGTTTGTGTTTTTGCCCAATTGATAACATCAACTAAATCTTCATAGTGTTTTTCCATTGTTGCGTCTTCGTATTTTCCACCACTTTCTCCTCTTGAGTTTGTTCCATCAAAGTTTATAACAACATAATTGTTTTCAAAAAGAGTGTTAGCAATTAAAGTTATATGAAGTTCTTCTTTATATCCACCTAATCCATGCATTACAAAAGACAAACCTTTTGAGTTTTTAGGAATTAAAATATTTCCTATTATATTTAAATCTTTTCTATTTTTTATAGAAAACTTTTGCATTATTATAATTTTTTATTATTACTCAATAGAATCCATTGGATCAGATTTTTTACCAGCTTCTTCCCAATTTTTTGGATCATGTAAAACTTTTTTAATTTCACCACGCTCACTTCTTTCTTTTTTTGAGGCTGGCATTGTTTTTAAATTATCTTTACTTTCTTTTTTTAACTTTTTACGCAAAAATGGCGTATTAGATATAAAATTTTTACTCGCTGATAAAAATCTTGGATAAGTTCCTCCAACCTTCTGTAAAAATTTTTTTCCGTGTTTAAATTTTATTTTTTCATTTTCATTATCTCCCCCATCAAAAATCTTTTCAACCTTAATCTCTGAATTATTATTCTTTACTTCCTCAACATCGGGACCCACATGAGCAACGTCACCACGCCTAAAAAACTTAACCTCTTTAGACATTTTTTCATTACTTAATTTTTCTTGATTTTCTTCCTCTTTTATTTCTTCTTCAAGTTTTTTAATTTGATTTTCAAGAATTTTTCTTATTTGCCCACTTTTCTCAAAAAGATATTCATCTTTCAAGCCAGAAAGAAATTCTTCTTTTGTTGTATCCTTAGGTATAAAAATTTCACTCCTTATTTCTTCTGGTTTAGAATCAATTCTTTCCTCTATATTTTGATAGGATTCTGGATCTGGTATTTCATTGGCTGGTATAAATGGCTTACCCCTAAAAGAACGCCCTTTTTTATCTCCCTTTGGGTCTCCTTTTTTGAGTCTTTCTTCTTCTTCTTTGTGTTGTGGAAAAAATTCTAACATAATGTTATTTTAACACACTCTGAATTGTTTGCAATAAATCCCTAGAATCATCAATAGTTGCAATAGGATTGCCTTTTTCTAAGGTTTTTTATCTCAAGGTTAATTTTATTTTATTATTTCTATTTTAAATACAAGTTCGTCTATTTTAATTTCTTGTCCATTATTATTTTTGAATTCTATTTCTGAAGCAAGAACAATTTTCTTTATTTCAGTTTCAAATTTTTGAATTAATTTTTTAGCTTCATCGTTTGCTTCAATAATTAAAGAAATAACATCACTTGGCGTTAATAGAGCTTTCTTACGCATATCTTGAATAGCACGGATAAGTTCACGATAATCTCCTTCTATTTTTAACTCTGGAGTAATTTCTACATCTAAAACAACTTCAGTTTCAATATTTTTATCTTCTTCTATTTCTTTAACATTTAACTCGTCCTTAATTAGTTCTGTGTATTCAATTCCTAATTCGTAATTTTTAATTCGTAATTTACTTAATGGTTGTCTCACTTTCAATCCAGCTTTCTGACGAGCTTCAAGCCCTAATGAAACTACTTTTCTAGTTTGCTCCATATTTTCTATTACTTCATAATTTATCTCATTAGATTCTGGCCAATTACTCAAATGAATACTTTCTAAATCACCTTCCTTTTTAAATTTCTGCCATATATCTTCTGATATAAAAGGAGTAAATGGTGCCATCAAAACTGCAAGAGTTTTAATAACAAAATACAAAACTTTCTTTGCTTCTTTATTGTTATCTTTTAACCTATCTCTAGAACGACGTAAATACCAAGTAGATAAATCTTCAATAAATAATTCAAATGGCTTTGTAGCTTGTGCCATATCATATTTTTCCATTCCATCTGTTGATTGAGCAATAAGCTCATCTAAACGAGCCAATATCCACTGATCTAAAATATTTTTACTTTCTACTCTAGCCTTTATATCTTCTACTTCTACATCTCTATATAATTCATAAAAAGATATAACATTATTAAATCTATTTATTATTTTATTTGAAATATCTTGAACAGATTTTTCTGAAAAATTAATATCCTCCCCTTTCATCACAGGACAAAACATTAAATAAAAACGAAGCGCATCCACTCCATATTTATCAAACAAAATCCAAGGATCTGGAAAATTATTTTTTGACTTTGACATTTTCTGTCCATCTTCCGCCAAAATAGTTCCTGTTGTAACCACATTTTTAAATGGAGCTTCGTTAAATAAAATTGAAGATATAGCGTGAGTATAATAAAACCAAGTTCTTGTTTGAGCAATATATTCTGCTACAAAACCAGCTGGGAAATTTTTCTCCTTCCAATCTAAATTTTCAAATGGGTAATGATCTTGAGCAAAAGGCATTGACCCAGATTCAAACCAACAATCTACAACTTCTGGTATTCTTTTATATTCTTCGCCTTTTTCATCAACAAGAACAATTGAATCTATATATGGTCTATGTAAATCCAATTCATAATTATGATTATGAGGAAGCGGAACAAAATCAAACTCTCTAACTTCTGCATTTTTTAAAGAGATAAGTAAATCATTTTTATTAGATAAATCATTAAAAGCTAAACCTTTAACCAAAAAACTTAAAGCTCTTGTAGCCCCTTGATGTCCTACAATAAGAATATTTTTCCCGGAATATTTATTTTCTATATCATAAATAAAATCACCAACACGTTTAATAACTTGTGCGAAACTTTCAGCATTAGGTAAAACTTCCTCTAATTTATCTAAATAATCTTCACAATAATATTTTTCAAAAATTGCTTTATCTTGCCCTTCAAAAATAGAACTAGTTTTCCATTCTTCAATTCTTTTGTCATAGATAACACTTTCAAATGGAAAATTAATCTCTTCACAAATTATTTTTGTAGTCTGTTTTGACCTATTAAATGGAGAAGATATAATAATATCAACTTTTTCTTTAAAATTTTTGGCAGTTTCTAATACTTGTTCTTTCCCCTTCTCTGTTAAATTAGCATTACCATGTAAATCTTCTAAATAAACTTTACTCACATTATTTTCAGCTTCTCCGTGTCTAAAAGCAAAATATTTATTCCCAGATTTTTTAACTTTTGATTTTAAATCTTCAATTCCATTCACAAACATTATTTTTCCAGATTCAGATTTCCAAATAGGTAATGGGCTTGCCCAAAAACGATTTCGTGAAATAGTCCAATCTGGAGCACTTTCCATTATATTTTTAAAACGTCCTTCTTTTAAATGAGACGGAATCCAATTTATAGACTCAGCATTTTTTAATAAATCATTTTTAACTTTTTGTATATTCACAAACCAAGAAGGTAGAGCATAATAAAGCAAAGGTGTTTCACAACGATAACAATGTGGATATGAGTGAATTATTTTTTCTTTTGAAAAAAGCTTTCCTTTTTTTGCTAAATATTTAATTATTAAAATATCTGTTGATTGACCATCTTCTTTTGGTTTAACTTTTATCCCAGCAAAATCTGCGACATCTTTTGTAAATACACCATTTGGCTCAACATGACGAATAAATGGAATATTATTTTCCTTAGCAAGCCCCATATCTTCTTCACCAAAAGCAGGCGCTTCGTGCGCAATTCCTGTCCCTTTATCTAAAGTAACAAAATCTGCGTGCCAAACTTTCCAAATATTTTCTTTATTTGGCAAATCAGTATTTTTGTAATAATTAAATACTGGCTCATAAGACATACCTACTAATTCACTCCCTTTTACTTCTTTTATAATTTCTGGATTTGTAAATTTATCTTTCAATGAATCAAATCTGTCTTTTGCAAGAATTAAAATTTCTTTACCTGTTTCTGGAGTATGAGAAACATATATATAATTAATTTCATTATTAATCGCAATTGCAGTATTGCCAGGTAATGTCCAAGGAGTTGTAGTCCATGCAAGTAAATATGTATTTTCTTCACTAATTAATTTAAATTTTACATAAACAGAAATATCAGTTATGTCTTTATAACTATTATCCATCGCAATTTCAGAATTAGCGATTGGTGTCTCACAACGTGGACAATATGCGAGAACTCTCACTCCCTCGTAAAGTAATTCTTTTTTATTTAATTCTCCAAGCGCCCACCAAACACTTTCAATAAAAGTGTTATCCATAGTTTTATATGAATTATCAAAATCTACCCATCTACCCATACGATCAATTGTCTTTCTCCATTCGCCAACATATGTCAAAACTTTACTGCGAGCATGTTCAACAAATTTATCTATGCCAAGTTCTTCAATAGCTTTTTTCCCAGAAATATTTAAATCTTTTTCAACAATATTTTCAATTGGCAAACCATGACAATCCCATCCCCAACGACGAGGAACACAAAAACCACGCATTGTTTGATAACGTCCAATAACATCTTTTGCTGTACTTCCTAATATATGACCATAGTGAGGAGTTCCTGTAGCAAATGGTGGACCATCATAAAAAACATAATTTCCTTTAGGGGCTTCTTTTTCTAAAGATTTTTCAAAAATCTTATTTTCTTTCCAAAAACTTAAAATACGCTCTTCTTTTTGAGCCAATTCTGATTTTGCCAATTTATTTTCATTTTCAGACATATTTTCTATACTAGCAAAAAATCTTTCATTTTAAAAGAAGAAATTACATCCTCTCTGGCGCTTGAATTCCAAGAAGATTTAAACCATTTTTTACTATTACAGAAAATGCTTCTGTGATTGCCACTTTATAAGGTGAAGTTGCATCATCTTTATCTATTATTTTTGTATTTCCATAAAATGTATTATATGCGCGCGAAAGCTCTATCAAATAATTCGCAATGTAATGCGGTTCATAATCTTCCACAGAATGTTGTACTATTTCAGGAAAACGATATATTAATTTTTCTACTTCAGAAATTTCCTCCGGCATATCTATAAAACTTGGAACGATTTCTTCCCCACTAGCTTTTTCTATAATTGATTTAGCGCGCGCGTATGCGTATTGCAAATATGGACCAGAATCACCTTCAAAAGAAATTGATTTTTCAAAATCATAAATAATATCTCCACCGATTGATTGTTTTAATATTGAATATTTAAGCGCTGATACTCCCACCCATGATGCAACCATTTCTTTTTCTTCATCAGTAAAATCTCTATCTTGTATCTTTTTAAGAATTTCTGCTTTTGAATCTTCTATTAAAGATTCTCCTGTTATTACATTCCCTTTTCGAGAAGACATTTTACCAGTAGTAAGACGCATCATTCCATGAACAATGTGTTTCATTTTTGATGCATTTTGTGGATCTATTAACTCCAGCGCTTTTGTCACAACTTTCATATAATCTTGTTGTTCTTGCGCTGTTATCACAACAGAAATATCTAAATCTTCTTTTTTAAACTTCGTCTCAGTCAAACCTAATTCTTTTGTTTCGTATGTTGGAAGACCTTGAGAATTAATAAATACTCGAGTGTGAAGTTTCAGATCATAATTCTCAGCATGGAAAACTATGGCACCATCTGATTTTTCAAAAATCCTTCGGCTACTCTCAGGACCTTCGGCTTTATCTAGATTTTCTTTTACTATTTTTTTTCCAATTGGAGCCATTTCACTTTCAAAGAAATAATAATTAAAATTTGTACCAAGCTCTTTATATATTTCTTCAAATGCTTCTAATGTAATGGTTCGTCCCCAATCATAAACTTTATTTATTTCTTCATCAGACTTTTCATAAATCTTTTTATTTATTTCATCTATTTCTTTTTTGGCATTTTCGTCATTTTCATACGCATCATTTCCTTTTGCATAACATTCACCGATATATTTTGCTTTTTCATTTGTAGATGAATTATCTAAAGTAGTAACAGTTATAATATCTTTTTTATCTTTTAAAATTTGATAAATTGCTTTTGCCACATGAGGACCCACATCACCTTGATAATTTGCTCTTATAACTTTCGCTCCACTCGCCTCAAAAAGTCTTGAAAGTGATTCTCCGATAGAGTTAGACATTAAATGCCCTATATGAAAAGGTTTGAAAGGATTTGGTTGAGTATACTCAATCATTATTTTTTTATTAGAAAGAATATCATTACCTCCAAAATTTTTATTAGTCAAAACTTCTTCTATTTTTTTAGTAAAAAATTCATGTGATAAATAAAAATTAATGAATCCATTTTTAACTTCTATTTTTTCTATTTCTTTTGGAATATTTTTTGAGATTTCAATAACAATCTTTTCTGCTAATTCTTTTGGATTTGTTTTCTCCTTCTTTGCAAGAGACATCGCAACATTTGTAGAATAATCACCCATTTTCAAATCAGCTGGATGTTCAAGTAAAATTTCCTCAACTTCTATATTGAGACTTTTTAATGCATTTTTTATTAAATCTTTAATTTTTTCTTCTATCATATTATTTATGTCCCGTACTGCCTTCTCGCCCATCACCACGAATAGTTTCTGAAAGTTCTTCAACTTCCACAATATCACAATGTTCAAATTTTTGTATTATCATTTGAGCAATTTTGTGCCCTTTTTCTATTACAACTTCTTCGTCAGATGTATTCAAAAGACTCATAAATATTTCTCCTCTATAACCACAATCAATAACTCCACCCATAACTTTCAAACCCTTATTAAAAGAAATACTAGACTTGTCCCAAATCAAACCTACATGATCTTCTGGAATTTCTACAGAAATACCAGTTGGCACTCTATTTTGTTTATGAGGAACAAAAACAACTGTTTCAACAGCATAAAAATCTATCCCTGCGTCCCCTGGATGCCCATGAGTAGGCAATTTCGCATCTTTTTTTAGTTTTTTTATTTTTATTTTCATATAATCTTCTTAACTTTCTCATAAACCATTTCATGGATTTCTGAACGAGATAAAATCTCTCCATTTTTTGAACAATCTATTTTAATCCAATTTTTTTGAGTATTCGCAAGCCATATCGCGCTATTTATTGAATTCTTCATAAAATCAACATCACTTTCATGAACATCTTTCTTCTTTTTTAAATAAACTCTTTTCATTTTACTACTATCACGATGTTTCAAAAGTTTAAGAACGATATTTATAGGCAAACTTAAATAAAAAACAGTGTCTGGCTTTGGAATTTTAAAGACTCCGTATTCCATTTCATTAAGCCATTCAATGAAAGCTTGTCGTTTTTTTTTATTTTTAATTTTTCCGCCTTGATGAATTTGATTTGAACTTACATATCTATTCGCAATAATGATATTTCCTTCTTTAAGCCATTTATCAATTTTATTTTTAGATTCAAAACGATCTGCTGCAAATAAGACAGAAGCTATTTTGGGATGCACATGAATAAATTTATAATATTGTTCGGAAAGACAGTGCCCAATAAATTTACCAAAAAAATTTTGGTAATAATCAGGGAAATCTACTACTTTAACTTTTTTACCGTCCTTTTTTAAATGCTTTATCAAAAGCTCTACTTGCGTAGCTTTTCCACTTCCATCCGTGCCATCTATAACAATAAATCGTCCTTTTTTCATAAATTATCGTAATAATTAATTTTTCCGGTTTTGTAACTTTTTAAAGCCAACTGGCATGGATAAAAAAGTGGCTCTGGAAAACTATCAATTTCATACCATTCCCAACTATCATTTTTTTCTGGTTCTAAAACTTGAGGTTCACCACTCTCCCAATCAGCTATTACACCAATATCTATATAATGTTTTGGTTTATATTTTTTAATATTAGCAAGATAATTTAATCGAATGTTCTTTATTTCAATTCCTGCTTCTTCGCGTGTTTCACGACGTGCACATTCTTCAAAACTTTCCATATAATCTAAATGTCCACCAGTGAAAGAATACTCACTCATTCCAAGAAAAGATTTTCTTTTTTTAAATAAAACTTTTCCATCTTTAAAGATCATTACTCCGACTCCAACTTTTGGTTTTTTAATTTCTTCAATCATATTTATTTACTTCTCAAAATCTTATCTATTTTCTGTGCAATTTTTATCATATCTTTTTCTTTTTTACCTCTTGTTGTTTCTGCGCAAGTTCCAAGACGAATACCAGAAGGATCCATTACTCCACGAGAATCTTGAGGAATAGTATTTTTATTAACGATAATTCCTACTTTCTCAAGCATTTTTTCTGCGTCTTTTCCAGAAACTCCAGCGCCATTCATCCATGTGTCCATCAATATTAAATGAGAATCAGTTCCGCCAGAAATAATATGCCAACCTAGTTTTTGTAATTCATTTGCTAGTGTTTTTGCATTTTTCATAACTTGTTTAGCGTATTTTTTAAATGCTGGAGCCATTGCTTCTTTTAAAGCGATAGCGACACCTGCAATATTGTTTTCATGCGGTCCACCAAAAAGTCCTGGGATAACCATCTTGTCTAATTTTTTATCAAACTCTCTAGCATCTTTTTTAATAAATAAAATAGCTTGTCTTGGTCCACGAAGAGATTTGTGTGTAGTTGTCATCACAGTATCTGCGTATTGAAATGGTGATGGATAAACTCCTCCTGCGACCAATCCCGCAAAATGAGACATATCTACATGCAATATTGCTCCCTTCCTGCCGTCAGGGTAAACCACCGCATCAGCAATCTCTCTAAACTTTTTAAAATCTACAAATCTTGGATAAGCCGTAAAACCACAAACAATAATATCTGGTTTTTCTGCTATTGCCATTTGTTTTAATTTTTCATAATCAATAACTTCAGTTTTTGCATCAACTTCAAATTGAATTGGTTTCCAAAGTTTCCCTGTCATTGAAAGTGGATGCCCGTGCGTCAAATGCCCACCCGAAGTTAATTTCATTCCCATAATTTTTCCACCAACAGGAACTAGAGCAGAATACAAAGCAAAATTTGCAGGACTACCAGAGAGAAGCTGAACATTCACATGCCAATTTTCAGGTTTTAATTTAAAAAGTTTTAAAGCTCGTTCTATACAAAGATTTTCAACCTTATCAATGATAGTATTACCACCATAATATCTCCTCCCAGGATAACCTTCTGCATATTTGTTTGTAAGATTAGAACCGAGTGCTTGTAATACATCCTTAGAAACATAGTTCTCAGATGCTATTAGGTTAATAACACTCTTCTGCCTTTTATCTTCTAATTTAATAAGTTTTTCAATTTGTTTATCGCGCATTTTTGTATTTTATCACAAAAAAATAAAAAAATACTAAAATTTGACTTTTTGATGTAAATTTAGTATTATAAAAATAGAAACTAACCTTTAAAAATCTTTGAAAATATGAATATAAAATGTATTTTAGTTATCATTACACTAGGTGTAGGGATGGCGACAAAAGCACAAGAGCAAGCCTTAGAAATCAGTGGAATAGTTAAAGATGAAAATAATGTTCCTATTAACGCTGAAATAATACTTAAAGACAAAAAAAACAACAATATTATTAAGACAATTTCTAATCATTTAAATGGGGAATATAACATAAAAATTTCTTCTCAAAAAAATAATAATTACTATGTTGTTTTTTTAAAAGAAAATTATTTTTTCAAAGTTGAAGAAATTAAATATTCTGAACTACAAAAAAAAGGCTATAAAATAAAAAAGGAGGTTGTATTGCAAAAACTAAAAGAAGGAGGCAAATATATTATCGGTGGAAAAAATAATTTCTATGGAAATTCTACTAATAATAAAGAGTCAGCCCATATCTCAATGGAAGCACTTCATGAACTAATGTCTAAGAATCAAATTAAAATAGAAATCTGGGCATATGAACCATATGATGAATACCATTATAATATAGAAACCTCCAGTAGAATTGCTAAAAATATTACCCACTATCTTATTAAAAATGGGATTGGAAGAGAAAGGATAAAAGACATTGATTACCTTGGTGCACAAAAATACAAAGTAGAAATTAAAATAATAACTTATTAAAAAAACCCAAGAATAATCTTGGGTTTTTTTATAAAAATTATTTAATATTAATAAAAGTAACAGAACTTTATTTATCTAAGACTGGGCACAACTTCCACTCGCAGGAGCACCACTTTGAAAACAACCAGTGCAACTTCCAGTATCAACAAAACCATCAGCATTATAATTACAATCACAAGACATACAACCTACCACCTGGCCTTGTAAATTATACATAGTAAACAAAAAGTTTTTATATACTTGTCCACTTCCACTACCTGTTGGTTGTTGTCCTATAACGGGAGTAATTGTTTTTCCTGTAAAATCACTAATATTTTTTATAGCATCACTAATGATCCCAACTAAAGTTACACTTGGTAAGGTTGAAGCTCCCCTTGCTATTAATGTATCAGCCAGATTTTTAGCAAAAAAAGAATTTGTTAATGTAATAGGTGTTTTTGCTATAAATTTTGATTGTGTTGCTGTTAAAGCTCTAGTAATCCCAATACTTCCTCCTATAAATAACGCTGCGACGATAATTGAAACGATAATATATTTTTTCATAATTTTTTTAATTTTATAATTAGTTAATAATAATTTTTTATAACTTCAACTTTTTAGTAATAAGAATGGTTCTTAACTACTTATTAAGTATCTAGGATGTAGGCTTTTCCTTAGTGGAAGGACCTTTACACTTTGTTTCGTCACAAACCCTAGTACCATTTTCACAAGTATAACAACTTTTGTTAAGTCCACACCCACAATCTGTTGCTGATTTAACTTCTCCAATCGGCAACTCTAAATTTAACACTTCTCTAGCTGTCTCACTTAAATATGATGAAATCGGATCAATTAAAGGTGATGTAAAACAAAATCTTGGATCTCCACAATTCCTGCTAATTAAAGGAAAAACTGATAATCCATTTTCTATAGTAATAGTATTGGCCATAGAATTTAAAGTGACAGTTCCCGTTCCTGAACTTGTTTGTCCAGTTAAAACTGCCATAGCTCTATCTAATGCCTTAAGCGCAATATTTGCTTTTTCAACTGCAGTATAAGCTTTTAAATCTTTTGCTTTATAAGCAGTATAAGCTGTTTTAAGAGCAGTCTTTTTTGCAACAGTAGAACTTAAACTAAAAGCTTTGTCGGTTGCTATAACTGCCTTAGCAGAAATAATAAGGGCTTTATTTGCTGTGTCAGCTGCTGAAACTGCAACTTGCGCTACAGCTTTTGCTTTTGCTACAGCATCAAATTTTAAAAACTTAGCTTTTACAGAAGCAACATCATAACCAGAAAAAGCAGAAAGGGTAGTTGCAATTGTTGATTTTGCAACATCTGTTGTAAAAATAGGTTTTACTAAAGTCAAAGCGCTCCATCCGCTGTAACCAAAAGGATTTCTTGCTCTAACTCTGTAGTTATATGTTTTACCTGAAAGCAAAGATTCAGTTAAATCAAAAGATGTTGTTGTTAAACCTTCTTTAAAAACAACTGGAGCTTTAGATGTATCAGTTCCTTCAAAAACCTGAAGATCATAATTAATACCTTCACCAGCAGAAGGAGTCCATGAAGTAATATACCTTACTTTTAATACAGTTGGATTATTATCAACTACAGCTTCTGCATTTTTAGAAGAAAGCATAAATACTCCTCCTAAAACAAACACAAAAATAAACGACATGATTAATATATATTTTTTCATAATTTTTTAATTAACTAATAATAAAACTGTTAAATTTTAATAATAAACGACTCATATATTATATAATGCCTTAAAATAAAACACAATATTGTGTGGAAAATTAAAAAAACACGCAAAATCTTAGTTTTGCGTGTTTAATATTATTTCATTGCTTTTTTTATTTCATTAAGCAATTTTTCAGTGTCAGGTGGGTTTTGTCCAGCTTCTTTTTGAAACTGAACAGCTTCTTCAGCAACTTTCAACGCCTCTTCATATTTTTTTGTTTTAAATAATAAACATGCATAAGTATCCATATTATATGTCTCTTTATGCAATTCAACTGAACATTTTGCCCAGTCAATTGCCATATCAAGATAAATAACGGCATCTATGTGTTTATAAAATACCCAAGCTAATTCATTTAATGTTAAATAATCATCTTTTTTAAGATAATTATCAACATAAGTAACTGTTACGTTAGCATATTTTTTCCAATCTTTTGTAATTGAAAAAAAATTTAAGTCTGTTGTTGTGATAAGTTTTTGAGAAAAAACAAAATCTGAACTAAGTAATTCCGCTTTCAAACTTAAATAATTTAAGCTGTCAAATTTTGGATAAAAACATTTATCAAATTCATTTTTGTATAAATTTTCAATTACGTTATTCACAGAATCTTTAGTGTAAACCTGATAGAAGATTTCTTTATTTGAAACTAAAAACTTAAAAGTGGGTGAATTGATATCTAAACCGAAGTCCCGTATAACGGACCAATCTAATCTAGCATTCTCACTGTCAGAACTAAAAATAGTGAAGTATTTTTGAACCTCCGAATCAACTTCTAGACACGAAGTTTTACGTAATTTCATATAAGAAATAAAATCTTGACGGGAAAGACTATCCTTTTTGTATTCATTTTCCAAAATGTAATATGGTTTTTCTTGTAAAAGTACTTTTTTACCTATTTCAAAAAATTCTTGAACAGAATAAGAACTACTTATTCTGTAAATTACATTTCCATTACCATCTAAAAAAAGAAAAGTTGGATAACATCCTATTTCATATTTCTTTGCAAAAACTTTTCCTTCTCCTTTTTCCATATCCATTTTAATGCATACAAAATGTGAATTAAAGAAATCTCCAATTGTATCATTGGTGAAAACATTTTTAGACATTTGTTTACATGGGGCGCACCAAGAGGTGTAGCAATCTATAAAAACAATTTTATTTTCTTTTTTTGCTTTTTCAAGAATTTTCTCTAAATTTGGTTCTTTATATATTTCAACAAGAGCTTTATCTCCTCCGTTTTCAAAACTAATACCTTTTTGCGCAAATACTGTTTCAATTCCTAGAATTGCAAACAGAAAAAACACCACTAATTTTTTCATTTTATTTTATTTTTAATGTATTTATTTAATACAATAATACTAGACTTACACCAAAAAGTCAAATTATTTAGAAAATGAAATTATTTCTTTTTGGCCGTCAGATTTTATCACTATTGTTCCTTTTTCATCCGTGCGAAAAATTTCAGAGCCGATTGATGAAAAAATATCCAAAGTTTCTTTATGCGGATGCCCGTATTTATTTTTCTCTCCGACAGAGATAAGAGAATATTTAGGTAAAACTGTTTTTACAAATTCTAAAGACGAAGAAGTGTGAGAGCCATGATGTCCAGCTTTCAAAAATGTACTTTGTAAATCTTTTGGTAAATTTTCTGAAAGAATTATTCCTTCTGTTTTTTTCGTTGCGTCTCCTGTGAGCATAAAAGAAGTATTACCATAAGTTAGACGCGCGACAATTGATCCATCATTGGTATCCCAACTAGACACATCACGGTCAGGAAACAAAATATTTAAAAAAACTCCACCGCCAAAATCTAACTTCATATCTTTTTTCACTACAATATTTGGTATGTTTTGATTTTTAATTTCTTCTTCTATTTTTTGATAAGTTTTTGAATCACTATATGTTCCAGATTCAAATACTTTTCCAACTTTATAATTTTTTAAAACATCTAAAAATCCACCTATATGATCTTGATCGGGATGTGAAATAATTATCGCATCTATGCTTTTGTCATAAAAAGGCATAACCTCTGAAAGTTTGCTTAGAACTTTTCCATTTGGACCACTGTCAAACAATATTTGCATCCCAGTCGGAGACTCTATAAAAAGAGCATCTCCTTGCCCCACATCAAGCATTGCAAAAGTGAATCCTCTGTGCGAGTTTTGCCAACTGATATAAAAAATAAAAACAGTTGCAATAAAAAAAATTACTAAAAGTTTTGCTAAAATATATTTTTTAAAATTCTGAAACATAAGATAATATTAACATCTAAACACTTATATAAAAAATCAAAATATAAAACTTTTCGCCTGCGGGCACTGGCTTCGTCTTGTCCGCCAGAAAAGTTTTATATTTTGATTTTTAGTTAAAAAACTTTTTAATATTTTTTCCAAAAAGTCTGTAAATAAAATAAGTGTAAACTATTAATGTAATTAATAACGGAAAATTTGGAATTGCAAAAGACGCAAATGACAAATGTGAGAAAAAGGAAATTATAGATAATTCATAATGTAAAAATAAATAAGAAACAAAACCAAAAGGAATTGAAAATACTGACCAAATGAGTCCTATAAAACCTGTAATAAAACCAAAAATCATAGTAATAGGAATAAATGGAAGAATTAAAATATTTGCTGGCAGTGCAACGATAGACAAATTTCCCATTTTATAAAGTATAAAAGGCAAAACAAAAAGATAAGCAGAAAAAGTTATACACACAACATCGCGTAAACCAAATCTTTTTGTAATCCACATAAAATATTTTTCCATTTTAGGGGCAAAAAATATCACAGCAATCGTAGCAATAAAAGAAAGTTGAAAAGACACATCAAAAGCTAAAACAAAAGGATTGAGAATCGTCATTATTACACCAGCAAACACAAGTGCGCGCGCGACATCATAATCCCTCCCTGTCGCGCGCGCAATAAGCGCTAAGGTTGCCATTACTCCTGCTCGCACAGCAGTAGAAGCGCCACCAGCCATCACAACAAAAAGTAAAATACCAAAAATACCAAAACTAAAAGAAATATTACGAGGAAAAAAAGAAAATATTTTCATAATCCACTCTGCGACAATTGTCACATTGTAACCAGACAAAGCTATAATGTGTATCGTTCCAGTATCTACAAAAGCCTGACGCATTGATTCGTCAAAAGAAGATCGTTCACCTAAAATAAGTCCACCCATAAGCAAAGATTCTGGCTCTGGTATAACAAAATTTATTTTATCTAAAAATTTATCTTTAAAAGAAAACAGTTTTCTTTTTACAAAACTTCCACCACCACGAGATATAATTTCCGTAGTTGGATTTTTTATTAAATAAAAAATCCCATCTTTATGTAAATAATTAATGTAATCAAAAAGTTTGCCAGTGTTTGTGTAAAAATTCTCAGGTTTTTCAAGTTTTCCAAAAAAATTTATGGTATCCCCGTATTTAAATTCTTGTTCAAAATCTGCAGTTAAAAGAATTTTTGTTTTTGCGGGAAAAGGCTTTGCCTTTAAAGAGTCCAAGTCAAGACCTTGAGGAGACAAAACTTCGACTGTTAATTTCTGATTGTTTTCTCTTTCATCCACTTCATCAATTATCAATCCACTAAAATTAACTTTCTCTCCAACTATAGATTCAAAAACATAAGGAGCTGGTTTATCTGCATTATGAAACCTAAAAATTCCTAATGATATAGTTAAAATAAAAATACAAAAAAGTATACACCATTTTAATTTTGAGACAAATAAAAAAAATAAAAACAAACCTAAGAAGACAATACTGATTAACGTAATTAAATATAAATTTACAAAAAAGAATGAACTGATTAACACGCCTATTTCAAACCCAAAACAAGATAAATAAAAAATTTTGTCTCGCATTTTTTTATTATAAAAATTTAAAAAATATATTTTTAAAAAAGTTCCACAGGTTCGTCATCTGCAAAACTTGTAGCAATAAGATCCGCTCGATCATTATATTTATCACCACTATGACCCTCTACATAATTCCATTTGGGATTAAATTCTTTATTAAGAAAATAAAGTTCTTCCCAAAGATTACGATTGAGCACTGGTTTTTTGGCAGCGTTGCGCCAATTGTTTTTCATCCAATTTTGTATCCATTCTGTAATTCCTAAAATCACATATTTTGAATCACAAAAAAATTCTATTTTTTTACCTTGTGCAATATGCGAATGTCTCTTTAAATATTTTAAGGCTTCAATCGCTGCTGTAAGTTCCATCTGATTGTTTGTAGCATGTTTTTCTCTTCCGCCAATTTCAAAAACTTTTTTACCTAAAATAAAAACAGATCCCCAACCTGCAAGGCCTGGGTTACCTCTCGCTGCTCCATCTGAATAAATTATAATTTTATCTTCATTCATCCCATTAGAAATTTTAAATATTAATAATTTTATCTTTACTCCCGTAAGTTGAATTTCTAACGGGACAAGTACTTAAAGTATATCAATAATTCTCAAACGAAGCTCTTCTTTTCCTCGAAATCTTGAAAGATCAAAGTTTGCTAATAAATTAACTCCCAAACCTTCACTTAATTTATTCTTAAAAGAATTAACAGTTGAGAAAAAAGAAATAGCTTTAGCGCTACCTCGAGAATCAGAAAAAGATATTTCTAAATGCTCCCCAGAACCATTCTTCCCAAACTTTTTTATCTTATCTATTTTCACATTTTCAAAAAGAAAAGAAGGTTTAATGTTCCCTATTCCAAACGGAGCAAGTTTTTCTATTTCTTTATAATTTTTCATATTAACGATACTCAAATCTGATTTAACATCATAAGAAATATCATCTATCGTTTTTATTTTTTTAATCTTATTAAAAGAGACAGATAGTTCATCTTCTAAGAAATGAATCTTCTCATTAGAAACAGTGAAACCCCCGGCAAGCTCATGCCCGCCGAATTCTAAAAATGAATCTGATATGCTTGTCATAAGCTCAACAACTGAAACAGAACCATCTGACCTGCAAGATCCTTTAATGCAATCATTCTCATCTTTACCCCACACAAAAACTGGCTTTTCATATTCATCAGAAATTTTTCCAGCTACAATACCAAGCACTCCGACTTTCCAAAGAGGATTACCTACCACTATCACATCTTTCAATTCTCTTTTCTCAAATTTTTTATTTACTTCACGCATTATTCCTGCGACAATTAATTTCCTATCGTCATTTATTTTTGATAAATGGTTCGCTAAAGCTCCTGCCTCTGCCACATCATCTGTAGAAAGTATTTCATAAGCTCTCATAGGGTCGTCCATACGAGAAGCTGCATTTAATTTCGGCACGACCATAAAACTAATATCATCTTCTGTAAGATGTTTCTGATCTATATTCATTTTTGCAAAAAGTTTTTGCAAACCTAAACGTGGAGTTTTTCTTAAAACTTTCATTCCAAAATATGCGAACGCTCTATTCTCTCCCGTAAGTGGAACCATATCAGAAAGTGTAGCAATGCCAGCCATATCAAGAAGCCACTTTTCCCAACCAGAATTTATTTTAAAATATTCTCCATATTTTTTTATAAAACCTTGAACAAATTTAAAAACAACTCCAGCACCACAGAGCATCTTTTCTGGATAATTATCCACCTTAGGATTCAAAATTGCATAAGCTCGAGGTAGTGTTTCTTGTGGTAAATGATGATCTGTAATTATTACATCAATACCATCCACTTCAGCTTGAGCTACTTCAGCAATTGCAGTGATGCCAAGATCGACTGTGATTAAAAGTTTCACTCTCTTATCAGCAAAAATTTTTATAGCTTCAAGATTGAGTCCATACCCTTCGGAATTTCTCTGAGGAATGTAAACTTCATAATTTTTAAAATTAATTTTTTTAAATAAATTCTGCAAAATAACTGCCCCTGGAATGCCATCACAATCATAATCCGCATAAATAATTATTTTTTCATTTGTATCTATCGCTTCAAAAAGTCTCACACAAGCTTTCTCCATATCGTGCATCAAAAAAGGATCCTTGAAATCTTTTTCATAATTTGGATTTAAAAATATATCTGCGTCTTCAATGTTTATGATTCCCCTTTTTTGAAGCAATGTTTGAAGAAGCTCTGAAAAATTTTTCATCCAAAAATTATAACATAATAAAAATTTATAAAATCTTTGACATTTAATTTTTTTTATGTAAACTAATTATTAGATAATTATCTTGTTTTTTAAATCTTTAAAACTAAGCAACATGAGTACAAAAATCGATGATGCTCCTGTAGTATGGGGCAGTGATGAATCTCCTGTTAAAGGAAAACTTTACTCTTTTAAAAAAATTATTGAAGTAAAAAGTTCTCCTATTAGGAAAACCTGGAAAAGTAAAGACAATGAAAAAAGAAAATTCCTTACTGGAAGATTTATGGGTGAAAATGACGGAAAATTAAGTTTCATTGGTCACAAATTTGTTGGGAATAAAAAAGATTCCAGAGGAAAAGTTTTCGAAAAAAGAAACAAAAGAAAATATTCCTTTGAAATCCCAAAAGATTCGAAGTTGCTTAAGTAAAAAAATTAAACGTTTATGCGCTACCAAGGAGGGTGGCGCTTTTTTTATTCCTAAAATTTGATATATTTAAATAATGGAAAACTGTATTTTTTGCAAAATAACAAAAGGAGAAATCCCTTGCGATAAAATTTATGAAGATAAAGATTTTCTAGTTTTTTTGGATATACAACCAGTTTCTCATGGACATCTTTTAGTAATTCCTAAAAAACATATTATTTGGATGCAAGACTCAGACGATAAAACAATTTCTGAAATTTTTAAACTTACAAAAAAAATAATGATTGCAATGAAAATAAGTATGAAATGTGATTATGTACAAGTTAGTGTAAACGGTGAGGAAGTTCCACATTTTCATATTCATTTAATCCCAAGATATTTTGACGACAATCTCCCTAAATTTCCAAGAAAAAAATACCAAGAAGGAGAACCAACTGAATTAGTTAAAAGAATTATCCAAGCGCTTTAATTCCTGGAAGTGTACCATTGGCAAGAAAATCTAACGTTGCACCACCTCCTGTAGAAACAAACATGTTAGGTTTTAGCTTATAGCTTTTAGCTTTTAGAGTAGACAAAACTTCTACAAGATCACCTCCACCGATAATAACTTGAGCTTTTGATTTAATAACTGTTTTTAAAATTTCTTTTGTAGCTTTATCTCCTCCTTTTGTTTCATATTTACCAAGTGGCCCGTTCCAAAGAATAAGTTTTGATTTTTTAATCAAAGGCTCCAATAATTTCACAGATTCTGTGCCGACATCTAAAATAATTTCATCTTTTTTAACTTCATTTGATTTTTTATTTATTAATTTATCCCCACTTTTCACAACCACATCTGTGGGTAGAATTAATTTTTTGTTTTTTAAAATTTCTTTTATCCCTTTTGAATCATCAACTAGAGACTTCCCTACTTCAAAACCTTCAGCTTTCAGAAAATCATCAAGCAACGCCCCACCTATAAAAACATAATCTGCGAGCTTTAAATATTTTTTAATCAAAGGCATTTTAGTTGAAAACTTTGCTCCTCCTAAAATAAAAAGAAAAGGATGTTTGGGATTTTTAATAGCTTTTAAAAGATTTTTTATTTCTTCTTCCATTTGAAAACCTGCATAACTTGGTAAATGTTTTGGTATGCCAACTATAGACGTATGCGCGCGGTGAGAAACAGAGAAAGCCTCATTCACATAAAAATCCCCTAATCTTGAAAGATTTCTCTCAAAATGAACATTATTATCCATTTCCCCTGAAAATTTTCTTACATTTTCAAAAAATTCAACTTTAGACTTTGATAATTTAGAAATTTTAAAGAAATGTTTAATAACAGGCTCTAAACTTGCTGTGCCATCTTTCCCTAAATGAGTTATTAAAATAATTTGCGCGCCTTTTTTTATTAAAAAATTTATCGTTGGTAATGCTTTTCTAATTCTAAAATCATCTTCCACTTTTCCATCCTTAATGGGTACATTAAAATCCACACGAACAAGCGCTGTTTTTCCTTTTATATTTTTTATTGTTTTTATGCTTCGCATATCTTTATAATTTCTGTAAATTTTTTTGAATCCAAACTATCTCTTCCAACAAGAAAACCATCAGCATTTTCTTTCAAAAACTCAACCGCATTTTCTTTATGAACTGAACCACCATAAATTATTTTTACTTTCTCAACAATTTTCGCTCCAAATTTATCACTTAAAACTTTTTTAATAAAAATTCTCATCTCACGAAATTCTTCGGGACTTGCTTGTCTAATTGCTCCTTTCCCTATTGCCCAGACAGGCTCGTACGCAATAATTATTTTTGAAATAGAATTTTTTATTACTCCCGCCAAACATTCTTCTATTTGTTTTTTAATAAAATTTAAATATTCGTGATTCTCGTCTCTTTCTTTTTCTCCAATGCAAAGTATGGGTATAAGATTAAAAGAAAATGCCATTTTTGTTTTTTTATTTATATCAATATTATTTTCATCCATTACGCGTCTCTCAGAATGGCCTAAAATAACATATTTTACTCCAATATCTTTTAACATTTCTGCAGAAATTTCTCCTGTAAATGCACCTTTCTCTTGCCAAGAAACATTTTGAGCTCCTAATGCTACCTTTTTAGAAAGTTTTTTTAATCTTTCTAAATAAACATATGGCGGACAAATTACAACATCAATTTTTAGATTATAGGATATAGTTTTTTGAATAGATTTAAAAAGATCCTCAGCTTGTCTTAAAGATGAAGGATTCATTTTCCAATTTCCGATAATTATTTTTTTAGACATAAAACCATTATATCAAAAAATCCCCAAATGGGGATTTTTTGCTTCATATTTTTTATTTTTTAATAAAACAAAACCTTACTTATTAATTAAAATAAAGAAGATTACCATAAGCTGTCCCTACACTGTTTGTGGCATAAGCGCGAACACAAACACCGCTAGTACTATTACCACTACCATTATTAGGATTACCATCAGATGCCCCTATTCTTCCTATTACTACCCTAGGTGAATTAATAACAGTAGGCGAACTAATATTCTGATTAATAGGCCAATTTGTATCACTAGAACCAGCAGTACCACCAGTAACACCACCATAACCGTTCGTTTGATTCAGCGTAATAGGCGTATTAACAGTCATACTACAAGGAAATGCTGTTGTACCCCCTCTGTGTACAAGACCATAATGTGTTACAGGTGCTCCACCAGTGTTAGTTATATTAGCAACACCAAAAATTGGATAAGGATCTGTCATATAAGTGTTTATTGTAGTTTGTGCTAGTATAACTGTTTCAACAGTTGGCAATGTAGGAGTAGAAGAACCTGCGGTTGTTGTAAATTGAATATTTCCACCATAACTTGTACCTACACTATTTGTCGCATAAGCACGAACAAAATAAATAGTGCCAGCTGATAATCCAGTCAAATTACTTGACCAAGGACCACCAATAGCCCATCCATCTGTTGTTTTACCAATATTATTACTTGTTGAAGGATCAACTGAAGTATTCCACACGATACCAGATACTGTTACAATTGCTCCGCCATCTGAAGTTACGTTTCCACCACTAGTGGCAGTAGTTTGAGTTATTGCTGAAACTAATGAAGTTGTTACTGTTGGTAATGCAACAACAGGAGGATTTACAACAGGAACCGCTTCAGGACAAACAGTAGTGATATTTCCACTATTATCTACGCAAAGTGGTTTATTCCCACCTCCTATAAAATTACCAAGAGTAACTAAACCATTAAAAAATGAATCACCTGCAACCAAGAAAGCATTTACTGACAGTCCACCATTTTTAATCTGATCTAAAGTTCCAGTATTTATAGGCCCTGGAACGTTGTTGCTTGGTGGAACACTACCTGTTCCTATCCCAGCAGAAAATACAAACGCTATTCCTACACTAAGCACAAGACCTAATATTATAACTTTCACTGATTGCAATAATTCATTTTTTTTCATAATAATTTTGATTTCAGTCTGAGGCTGATCCGCCTTTGGCGGAAATTAATAATAATTTTTAAATACTTCAACTTAAATTATCTAAAATAATTAAGGATTACAAACAACTATTTTTCCAGTATTATCTGCACAAATTGGTCTATTTTCAGTTGCATTAGTATCAGCAAGATTATTAAGCTTAACTCCTCCGCTAAAAAGTGTATTATTTGTAGCTAAAAAAGAATTTACTGATAATTTGCTATTCATAACTTGAGGAGAAGTACCGACATTAATAGGTTTAATTGGTGAACTAAACTGACCAGCAGAAAATACGGAGGCTACTCCTAAACCAAACACAAGACATACTACTATAATTTTTACTGATTGCAATAATTCATTTTTTTTCATAATTTTTTTGATTTAATAATAAAATAAATTAATTTTCAATATATTTTGGTGGTTTTTTACAACTAGGACAATCTAAGCCACCGCAGTCTATCCCTGTTTCTCCATTATCTAATTCCAAATTATTATTACAACTAGAATACGTTGGATCTACACATTCATTGTTTGAATTAAGCACTTGAGGAGGAGTACAGATATTTTTATCCTGGGAGCAACCTGTTTGATTTGTACCACCGTTTGCACCTAAACAATCCCAAGTCCAAGTACTTGTACCATCCACAAAATTACTATTTGTTCCAGAAGCACAAATATAATGGGTATAAGAACAAGTTCCATTAATTATATTAGTAGTAATTACAACTCCAGAAAAATCAATCCAACCAATTACATTTCCACCCCAAGCCCAATGATTAACAGAATTAGCAGTTCCATCTAAATTAAAAGCTACACTATAAGGAATATTTGCAGAAGATCCACCATTAGTACCTTTTAAACTTATTGCTCCAGTAGCCCAATTTGTTGGAGTCTCTGTATCATTTGAAAAAGATGGGATTGAAGCAGATAATCCAGTAAAATTAACCCAACCATATTCGGGAGACCAAGCATAACCGCTAAAACTATTATTAGAAATATCATATTGAACATTATAAGGAATATTTCCTAGAGTTCCACCATTATTCCCTGAAAAACTAATAGAATAACCCATATTAGTTATTACAGCTGTGCCAGAAACAGGGACAGAAGTACTTTGAGCATCAGCCTTAGTTTGCAAAAACAAAAATCCTGTAATAATTATTAAGATTGCAAAAAATGAGATTATGTAAAAATTTTTCTTTTTCATATTATTGTTTACTATTTAAAGAATTTAATATCGACAACTTTTCTTCCTCAGTTAAAGATGTACTGGCAGACCCAGAATTAAGATCTTTTAGAATCTGTTGTCGTTCTGTTTCAGAAATTGGTTTACTGTTTGATCCAGAACTTAATTCATTTAAAATATTTATTCTTTCTTCCTCTGTTAAAATAGTATCAATGGGTTTCACTTGATTTTGCTTAACAGATTTTAAATAAAAATAAACTCCAATCAAAACAATTATTAAAATTAGCACAAATATAACAAACATTTTATTTCTTAACATACTTAGATTATACTATTTAAAAAATATAAAGAAAAGCAAATATCTTGTGTAAAAAAACAAAATATGCTATTCTGTTTGTGTATAGGTCCTGTCGCAACAGGGCTTTTATTTTTAAAAACTTAATAATAATGGCGTCGCGCTAATTTGACGGTTGCGCGACGTGATTTCGCGAAATCAATGTTAGATATAAAAACGTTCAAATCAGCGTTAGAACAGCTTGAAGAAGAAAGAAAAATACCAAAAGAAAAGATTTTAGATGCCATAGAACAAGCAATGGCTGCTGCTTATAAAAAAGATTATGGTAAAAAAGGACAAATAATTCGCGCAAAATTTGACTTAGAAACAGGAAAAACAGATTTTTTCCAAGTAAAAATAGTAGTTGATGAAACTATTGCTAAAATAGAAGAAGGAGAGGAGGAGGAAGAATATTCTATAAAAGATGAGAGTGATGAAAGGGTTCGCTTTAATGCAGAACATCACATCATGCTTGAAGATGCAAAAAAAATTAAAAAAGGAGTAGAACTAAATGATGAAGTTATCTTCCCTCTTGAGTCTAAAGATGACTACGGAAGAATAGCAGCTCAAACAGCAAAACAAGTTATCATACAAAAAATTCGTGAAGCAGAACGCACATCTATAATAGATGAATATGGAACAAAAGAAGGAGAAATAATTTCCGGAATAGTTCAAAAAGTTGAAAGAGGAAATGTTTATATAGACTTTAATCGCGCGACAGGAGTATTGCCAGCTGAAGAACAAATCCCGGGAGAATTTTTTCAAAGAGGACAAAGACTGCGTGCTTATTTGTATTCAGTGGAAGATACACCAAGAGGAATTAATTTAAGACTTTCTCGCACACATCCTAAATTCATAGAGAAACTTTTTTCTATAGAAGCTCCAGAAATACAAAATGGAATTGTAGAAATAAAGTCTATTGCTCGTGAAGCAGGCGCTCGTTCAAAAATAGCGGTACATTCAAATGATGAACATATTGATCCAGTAGGTTCATGTGTAGGACAAAAAGGAACAAGAGTAAATACAATCACTCAAGAATTAGGAGGTGAAAAAATTGATATAATCCCTTGGTCAGAAGATCCAAGAGAATATATTTCTAATTCATTATCCCCAGCAAAAGTTATTTCAATTGAAGTAGATGAAAAAGAACATAAAGCTATAGTAGAAGTTTCTGATGATCAACTTTCTCTTGCAATAGGAAAAGGAGGACAAAATGTTCGTCTTGCCGCAAAACTTACAGGCTGGAGAATAGATATAAAAGGAGATGGAAAAGAAGTTGCTTCTACAGATGGTGATAATGTAGAGGTAGTAGAGGTAAATGAAGAAGAGAAGAAAAAAGAAGTTCGCGGCGCCTCAAAGGACGTTGCGCCGCATGATTCCGTTAAATCAAAAAAGGTTAAAAAATAAAAATATTAAAAATTATTATTAATAAAAAATAAAAAATATGAATCCCGTTAGAAATTCACAAAACGGGATCAAATTATTAAAAGTAACGAATTATCTATTTTTATATATAAATATTATATGTACGAATAGTTTAATTTCTAAACGGGATGAATATATATTTATTGTTTGCAATTATTAGTTCTATTGTAGCTATCATCTATGGATTGTTGCTTACTAAATCAATTCTTAAAAAGAATGCCGGTGATGCAAAAATGCAAGCTATCGCAGAAGCTATCAAAGAAGGAGCAAAAGCTTATTTAAATAGACAATACAAAACTATTGGAGTTATAGCTATAATTCTTTTCTTTGTTTTATGGTTTGGTTTAGGATTTAATTCAGCTATTGGATTTATTCTAGGAGCAGTACTTTCAGCACTCGCTGGATATATCGGAATGAATGTATCAGTGAGAGCAAATGTTAGAACAACAGAAGCCGCAAAAAGTGGATTGAAGCAAGCTCTTAGTGTTGCTTTTAATGGAGGAGTTGTTACTGGACTTCTAGTAGTAGGACTTGCTCTTTTGGGAGTATCAACACTGTACGCAATCACAGGTGATATTAAAGCATTGATCGGTCTTGGTTTCGGAGCATCTCTTATTTCTGTATTTGCAAGATTAGGTGGAGGAATTTTTACAAAAGCAGCTGACGTAGGAGCAGATCTTGTTGGAAAAGTTGAAGCTGGAATTCCAGAAGACGACCCAAGAAACCCTGCAGTTATAGCAGACAATGTTGGAGACAATGTTGGAGATTGCGCAGGAATGGCCGCAGATCTTTTTGAAACATATGCTGTTACATCTGTAGCGACAATGTTACTCGGATCACTTCTTTTCGTAAATTTCAGCGGAGCAATATTATACCCTCTTGCAATAGGAGGTATTGCAATTATTTGTTCAATCATCGGAACTTGGTTTGTAAAATTAGGAAAGAAAAATAATATAATGGGCGCGCTATACAAAGGACTTATCGCATCAGGAATTCTTGCGGCAATAGCTTTCTACCCTATCACAAAATTATTAATGTCTAACAACGGCAGTGATTATTCTGTAATGGATTTATTTATTTGTGCCCTTACAGGTCTTTTTGTAACTGGAGCTCTTGTTGTTATTACAGAATATTTTACTTCAACAAAATTCTCACCAGTAAAATCTATCGCCAAAGCATCTTTATCAGGACATGGAACAAATGTTATCCAAGGACTCGCTATCTCAATGAAAGCAACCGCTCTTCCTCTTATAACAATAGTTACTGGAATTTTAATTACATATAAATTTGGTGGACTCTATGGTATCGCAGTAGCAGCAATGTCTATGCTTTCGATGACAGGAATCATCGTAGCTATCGACGCATATGGACCAATCACAGACAATGCTGGAGGAATCGCAGAAATGTCAGAACTTCCAAAAGAAGTTAGAGATGTTACGGATCCATTAGACGCAGTTGGAAATACTACAAAAGCTGTCACAAAAGGTTATGCTATCGGTTCTGCAGGACTTGCAGCACTTGTGTTGTTCGCAGCATATACAGAAGAAATAAAAGCTATCACTGGAGAAGTTATGAAATTTGATTTAAGTAATCCAAAAGTTATCGTTGGATTATTCATAGGAGGACTTCTACCATATTATTTCGGAGCGCTTTGTATGGAAGCTGTAGGAAAAACTGCAGGAAAAGTTGTTGACGAAGTTCGCAGACAATTTAGAGAGATAAAAGGAATTATGACAGGTGAAGGAAAACCAGAATACGGAAAGTGCGTAGATATAGTTACAACAAGCGCTATTAAACAAATGATTGTACCCGCTCTTATCCCGGTACTTGTTCCAATCTTAGTAGGATTCTTGCTTGGACCAGTTGCTCTTGGTGGACTTTTAGTTGGATCAATCATCACAGGATTATTCGTAGCAATCTCTATGACTTCTGGTGGTGGAGCTTGGGATAATGCTAAGAAATATATTGAAAGTGGAAACTTTGGAGGTAAAGGTGGAGATGCTCACAAGGCAGCTGTTACTGGTGATACTGTTGGAGATCCTTATAAAGATACAGCCGGACCAGCAATAAACCCTATGATTAAAATTCTAAACATCGTAGCTTTGCTTATCGTTGCTTTCTTGTTATAATTTGTCTGTAAGATTTGCATTTTGACAACGTCATATATATTGTAATAAAAAAATGTCAGAGTTTTTATTATAATTATTAATTATCAATTAACATAAGCTCATAAGAGCAAAAAATTTATGAAAAAATATTTAAGTTTGTTTTTAGCAATCGCATTAGTATTTTCATTTTCAACATCTTTTGTTTTTGCGGAAGACGATGAAAATGAAGCGACACAGCCAAATGATTCTCTAGAAACTCCAGAACGTCCAGATATAAAAGAACAAGTTGAAGTTATTAGAGAAGAGCTAAAAAATAAAATAGAAGCAGCTAGAGAAGAAGCAGAGAATAAAATGGAAGCTTTAAAAGAAAGCATAAAAAGTGAAAAAGACGGAGTTAAAGCAAAAATCAAAGAAGCAAGAATTGAAGGAAGAGAAAAAGCTCTAGAAAGATTTAATAATGCAATAGACAAAATGGGCGCTTTAAAAGATAAAGTTAATGCAAGTATCATCAAACTTGAAGCACAAGGAATAGATACAACGTCTGCAAAAGCTTTTGTTGCAATAACTGAAACAAAATTAACTGAAGCCAATGCAAAAATAACAGAAGCAACAACATTGCTTGCTGGATCAACAAATCAACTTTCAAAAGAAGACAAAACAACATTAAGAACTTTGGCGCAAGAGACACAAACTCTTATTAAGGAAGCTCACAAAGCTTTGAAGGATGCGCATAAAGCTTTAAAAGATGCTATAAAATCAAAGATGGAAGCTAATAAAGTAGAAAATGATAATGATGGAGATAATAATAATGGCTCAAACGATAACGACTCAGATAATTAATCAAAATTAGTTTAAAAAATTATTAATAATTAATTACTAATCTCTGCCCTAGATAACATCTAGGGCAGAGTGCGGTTAAAAACAAATATGGAACCAGAAAAAAAATCACACGGTGCATTAATAGGATCAATTATTGTAATAATAATTCTTATAATTGGTGGATTGTATATTTGGCAATCAAATGCAAAAAACACAACAAATAAACCACCAGAAACGCCTACCCCAATAGACACTGCTAGCGTAACTGACGAATTAAACACTCTTGAACAAGATCTTAATTCTGTAGATTCAACTGTTGATGTAGATATAAATTCTGTACAATAAAAATAATACTATAAAAGACAAAAAGAACCTCACGTAAGTGAGGTTCTTTTTTATTTGAAAATAATTTGTTTTTGGTATAAGATAGCAATACTATGAGTATAAATATAAAAGTAAAAAAATTACCCAAAAGCGAAGTTGAAATAGAAGGTGCATTAGAAGCAGAAACTTTTGAAACCTATTTCAGTAAAGCTCTTAAAAAAATAGGAGAAAATATGGAAATTCCTGGTTTTAGAAAAGGTAAAATACCAGAAAACATTCTTCTTTCTAATGTTCCAGAAATTAAAGTATTAGAACAAATGGCAGAAATGGCAATAAGTGAACATTATCCAAAAATTCTTGAAAGTGAAAAAATTGATGCTATCTCAAGACCTGAAATTACTATTACAAAATTAGCACGCAATAATCCTTTAGAATTTAAAATTAAAACTGCAGTAATGCCAGAGATACAACTTCCTGATTATAAAGAAATTTCCAAAAAAATAACTTCTAAAATTACTGATACTGAAAAAAATATTACAGTAACAGATGAAGATTTAGAAAAAACAATACAAGATATTAGAAAATCTCGCGCTCCTAAAAAGCACATGGCAGAACATACTTGTGAAGGAGAAGATTGTAAGCATGAAAATAAAGAAGAAGTAAAAGAAGTTGAACTACCAGAATTCAATGATGAATATGTGCAAGCACTCGGACCATTCAAAAATGTTGAAGATTTTAAAGTAAAATTACGTGAAAATATAAAATTAGAAAAAGAAAATCAAGCAAAAGAAAAAACCAGACTAAAAATCGTAGAAAAAATAATTGATGATTCAAAAATGGATTTGCCTGATATTTTAATAGAAGTAGAATTAGATAAAATCCTTTACAGAATGGAATCTGATATTGCTCAAATGGGTCTTAAATTTGAAGATTACCTAAAACATTTAAACAAAACAGTTGAAGATATCAGAAAAGAATTTAAAAACGACGCGGAAAAGAAAGCTAAACTTGCTTTGGTTTTGCATAAAATATCTGAAATTGAAAAAATAGTTGCTGACCAAGAACAAGTCGCAAAAGAAGTTGAGCTTATTTTGAATCATTACAAAGAAGCTGATCCAGAACGCGCTCGTTTGCACGCTGAAAATGTACTGACAAATGAAAAAATCTTCCAATTACTAGAGACACAGTAAGTTAGGTTCTAGATACTAGTTTCTAGGTGCTAGAAAAAACTCTTAAAAAATGATATTATGAATTTATTATTAGTTTTAATTCACTAGTCACTAAAAACTAGCAACTAGTTACTAATCAACATGCTTATACCAACAGTTATAGAAAAATCACAATTTGGAGAAAGAGCTTACGATATTTATTCACGACTTTTACGTGAAAGAATAGTTTTTTTAGCAGGACCTATTGATGACAATGTGGCAAATATCGTCATCGCTCAACTTTTATTCCTTGAATCAGAAGACGCTAAAAAAGATATTTATCTTTATATCAACTCCCCTGGCGGATCTGTGACTTCAACTCTTGCAATAGTAGACACAATGAATCACATCCGCCCAGACATTTCTACTTTCTGCGTAGGAATAGCAGCTTCTGGTGCAGCGATTGTTCTTTCAGCTGGTAAAAAAGGAAAGAGATTTATATTACCAAATGCAGAAGTAATGATTCATCAACCCCTTGGTGGAGTAGAAGGACAAGCTACAGATATAGCAATAACAGCAAAACATATCCTTAAAACACGCGATAATCTAAACAAATTACTTGCAAAAAATACAGGAAAGAACTTAACTCAAATAGAAAAAGACGTAGAACGTGATTTTTTTATGGATGCTGACGAAGCTAAAAAATACGGAATTATTGACGAAATAGTCACAAAATCAAAAACTTTAGTAAAATAAAACACCTGTGGAAAACTATTGATTTTTGTCTAACATTTTGATATACTAACTCCAGCGCTTGGATGGGCTTGCCCTCTCACGGTCAATGTTTATCCAAACCGTAGCCAAGCGCCACTAAAGGATCTACCCAAAAAGGTGGATTTTTTAGTTTCTAATCTTCTTCCGGGTTACCATTATGCATTTTTCTTTTTCCCGTAATTTTATCAATTTTCCAATATGGAATAATGCTCCAAAAATGTTTGGGCGCAGTACCAACTTTTTTTATAATTATTCGCACTCTAACCTCTTCTAATACAGCCACAAATTCATAGTAAATCACATCAACTAATATTTTTTCATTTCTGTGATTACTTCTATTGAGTTCAAAAATCCTTCTTTCTGAAAAATTCTGTAATGTATTTGATAAACTTAATATTTTAGGCGCAAGGTGTAATAATTTTAATCGTATATATTGATCATCTCGTGAACGGGCATGATTTTTATTTTTAAACTTTAAATGTTCTAGCCCTTTTGCATTAAAAACTATTTTTTCTTTAAAATAAGGACAGTATGCTTCACCAATTGTTTTATACAATTCTTCATTTTTTTCTTTCAGTTTATTAAATTGTTCATCTGTAAATTGAAGCATAAATTATTCCTTATCTTTATTAGTTTCTTCTGGTAAATCATCCTGTTTACAAAACTTTTCTGCAAAATCTTTTAACTCAACTTTAATACCTTTAAGTTCACCATCCATTATTGCATCTGTTGTTTTTGAAGTTTTTGGAATAAGTAATTTTATTCCTCCAAATTCAAATGAATGAAAAGAATTGTTAGTCTCAGTAAATATGTTTGTCTTTTCTTTTAAATTATTATCAGTTAATACTTTCTTTAAATGGGGAGAAATTGTTTTTCGTGGCCAATTTGACATCTTTGTTGGATCAATCCCATATTTTTTATAATCAGTAAGAACTTTTAAAATACGAGATTTATAAGTAGCCAATGAACTAGCACTAAAATTTTTGTTTTTTGAACATACACTATGATAAATTTGTTCAATATTTTTATTAAATTTATCTATTGAATTAATTTCTTCTTCATTTAATTCCTTCTCGAATAATCTCAACGCTGTTTTAAGCGAGATACCTGTATTTTCAGCATAATTTCGATTTTTAATTGCTCTATCTATAAAACTATACAGTTCTTCAAATTTATTCATAATTTTTATTAAATTATTGATAATATATACATACTATCAAATTAACTTTGATACGTCAAGATAGATTATAACTATATATGTGGATAACTAAAAATAGCTTGCTTTATATGGATAATCTAATATCAAGATAAAATAAATGAAATAAAACTTTTAATGAGGTAATTTATTAAGTATATCTCTATATAATTCAAACAAAAATTCAATTCTATCTTCTTTATCTTTGAATTTTCTGCCATAACAAGCGTCTACTGCCTTATCAAGATTATTGTGTGCTTCAACTAGATCTGGCGGCATTGTATTTGGGTCATATAAATCAGCGAGCGAACTATTTGGAAATCTTAACCTAGCGTCAAGAACTGCCTGAGCACACTCTGAAACTTTGAACTTAGCTTCATTTGTTAAAACTATTTCTCCAAATTCTGGCCAAGGGAAATTATTGTAAACTAAATTATTTGAATAACGATAATCACTCTTTAATCTTCCACAAACATAACTTACCCAAGTCATATGTTGAATGGATTGCAAAACACCCAAATGATAAAGTGTGGCGTTTGGAACGACACTCGCAGTATTATTTGAGATTTTTTCTTTATCAAAAAAACTCATAGGAATATAATCCCTATTTTCAGAAGAAGTTAGTGGAATATAAACATAATCACTTTCTGGCTGACGAATTTCACCAAACAAAGCAGGAGTTTTTGATAACTCTTGAGTTTCTTTTCTAGGACTTTCACTACGAAGTTTTTTAACATTTTCCACTCGTTCCAAAACTTTTGGTAAGGTTCGTAGGATACTAGGTTCTATATCTTTCAGCCATAAACAATATCTTTTTTCGCCATTCAAATATTCTTTTGCACTAATCATTTCTTTTATATAAGGTTTAGCATTTGGTTCATCATTAATAAATTGATCTTTTTCTTCTTCAGTAAAAAGAAAGTTTCCTCCATCATTTGGCATACTACCAAAAACTATTTCCGGCACATCACAAATAGGCTTATTTCTATTTTCTAAAAACACATCATCTCCTTCTACTAAATAAGCATTAATATTTTTTACTTCTTTTTCTTTGGGCTCTGACTTTATTGTTTCATATTCATAAAGATATTTTTTTGGAGTATCAAAACAAGCAAATCCAACAATAATACAATAAACAGCCGCAACTCCCGGAGCATCATTGTTCCACTTGAAAGTCTGATGGGCAAAATGAATTGTAATATTATATTTTTCTTTCAATCTTTTCCAAAGAATTCCAACTTGCTCACCTTGGCAAATTGAGTTTGTTGATACAAATGCTGTTTTAATAAAAGTACCTTGCATATACTTTGAAGCCTTCTCATACCAAGCAGTGACAAAGTCTAAATTCCCTGCACCTTTGGCATTTTCAAAAGTATCTAGAAATATTTGCTTTTGTTCTTTCTCCATAAGTCTAGCACCAACAAATGGCGGATTGCCGAGAATATATGAGAGCTTGTTTTTAAGAACAACACTTTCCCAATCAGTAGTTAACGCGTCGGCATTTACTATACTTGCTGGTTCACGAAGCGGAATACGAGCATATATTTGCCCAAATGTTTTAGAAAGTTCCATATTCATTTGATGATCAACAAGGTACATAGCAACACGAGCGACTAATGTTGGAAATTCTTCAATTTCTATGCCATAAAATTGATTCACATTCACAATAGATAAATCTTGAGCTCCTAAAAGCATCATTTGCCCTATTTTTTCTTTACGCTTTAAAACTTCAAGTTCTAATTTTCTAAGTTCACGATAAGCAACAACCAAAAAATTACCGCAACCACATGCAGGGTCTAAAAATGTAAGTGTCGCAAGTTTTTTATGAAAAATATCTAATTTTTTTGTATCATATTTTACATCATCAAATTCAATATAAAGTTCATCAAGAAAAAGTGGATGTATAAGTTTTAAAATATTTATTTCAGAAGTATAGTGAGCTCCAAGTTGTCTTCTTTCCTTCTCGTTCATAACACCCTGAAAAAGAGAACCGAATATTGAAGCAGATATTTCAGACCAATCAGCTTTACAACATATTATAAGTTTTAAACGAGCACCAGCATCTAGAGAAACTGGGCGAATTTGTTCCGCAAAGATTCCTCCGTTGATAAATGGAAAAACTTTTAATTGTTCATCTAAATTTGTTTGTCTCTTATTATTCGGAGTATTTAATACATCAAAAATTTGTCCTAGATGAATTCCTAAATCAGAACCATCTATATTTGTTTTCTCTTCTATATAATTTTTGAAACTATTTTTTGGAAAAATTTCTGTATCATCAGCAAAAAGACAAAATAAAATTCTAATAAGAAAAACTTCTAAGTCATGTCCTTCATACCCAGTCTTTGCAATTTCATTGTGAAAATCAGCCATAAGACGAGCGACTTTAATACTCGCCAACTCTTCTTTTTCATAATTCACAATAGAATTGTGACCAGAAATAAAATCAAATAAATCTATATTTTTTGAAAGATCTTTTAAATCAAATTCTTTTTGTATATCATTATCAAAATCAAATAACCGAATTTTTGCAAAGTCAGAAACAATAACATATCTCGGTAATTCATCTTCTTTTAAACCCGGAAAATAATCTTTGGCTTGAGTATATGCCTTATCTAAATCTTTTCCACGAGACTTATGTTCAGCTAACATTACTCCTTTCCAAAACACATCAATATAACCCTGTGAGCCATCTCTCTTTTTTACCTGATGTTCGAAGGAAGCTACACGACGACGAGAAACACCAAATACATCAAAAAATCCGTCCCAAAAACTTTTTGCTTCAGCATCTTCACTAATCTCACGCTCCCATTCATGAGAAAAAGCAACTGCTCTATTCTTTATTTCATTCAGACTTATCATAAAAGTAATCATCCCACAATTTTGGTTCTTTTTCAATGAAATTTTAGCAAGGAACGACCTTAAACTCAAAATTCTCAAAGTCGCGCCTTTCTAAAATTTGCCAGTTAATTACTAAATAGACAAAAAGCTTGGCATCTGATATATTAAAGATGTTGACTTTTACAAATTTATTTAAATCAGTTTATAGGAATGTACCAATATATGTTAGCGTTAAAGGGAAATTTTCAAATCTTTAGTAGGAAGGAAATAGAACCACAAATATAGTGGCGTGTTCTTGTAGGCTGACACAAGCTTATGAGCATAACATTAACGACGATTTTCATCGGAGCTGGAGCGCTCCTTTTAGGCGTTGGGATAGGATATTATTTAAGACTAATCATTGCTTTAGGAAAAAGACGATCTATTGAAATAGATATCAAGCAAATGATGGTCGGCGCAAAAGAAGAAGCACAAAAAATAACTGATGAAGCAAAGAGTAAATCAGAAGAAAGATTAAACGAATTAAAAGAAGAAGAGAAAAAGAAAGAAGTTGAATTTAAAGAAACAGAAAAAAGACTCATAAAAAAAGATGAGCTTTTAGACGCACGTCAAACAGAAATAGATAAAGAAGTAGAAAATATAAAATTAAAGGTTGAAGAAATTAAAAAAATACAAGAAAAAGTAGTAGCAATTGAAGAACAAAAGAGAATTGAATTAGAAAGAGTTTCAAAACTTACAGAAGAAGAAGCAAAAGAAGAATTACTAAAAGATGTTGAAAAGAAATATGAAGAAGATCTTTTAATAAGAATTCAAAAATTTGAAAATAATAATGAAGAAAAGTTAGACAGAAGAGCAAAAGACATATTGGCTACTTCTATCCAACGTCTTGCTTCCTCTACTGCATCAGATTTGATGACAACTGCAATATCTATTCCTAATAATGAAATAAAAGGAAAGATTATCGGTAAAGAAGGAAGAAACATTCGAGCATTCGAAAGAGCTGCGGGAGTTGAACTTATTGTGGATGATACTCCAGGATCTATTGTAATCTCTTCATTTGATCCAGTAAGAAGACAAGTTGCAAGACTCGCTCTTGAAAATCTTATTCTAGACGGAAGAATTCAACCAGCTAAAATAGAAGAATTAGTAGAAAAAGCAAAAGAAGAAATAAATAAAATAATAAAAGAGAAAGGAGAACAAGCAGTTTACGAATGCGGAATCTTCAACTTTGATCCGCGTATTGTGGCTATCATCGGACGATTATATTTCCGAACAAGTTATGGACAAAACGTACTTCAACATTCTATTGAAATGTCGCACATCGCAGGAATGATCGCTGAAGAACTTGGCGCAGACGTAGCAATAGCAAAAGCTGGAGCACTTGTGCATGATATAGGAAAAGCTTTAGACCATGAAGTACAAGGAACACATGTTGAAATAGGTATACGTATTCTTCAAAAATTTGGAGCAGATGAAAGAATCATTACAGCAATGAAATCCCACCACGAAGATTATCCTTATGAAACAATAGAAGCCGTAATAGTCCAAACAGCTGATGCAATATCTGGAGGACGCCCAGGAGCTCGTAGAGACTCAGTTGAAAACTATTTGAAACGCTTGCAAGAACTTGAAGCACTGGTAAACGCATTTCCTGCTGTTGAAAAATCATACGCATTGCAAGCAGGCCGTGAAATACGCATATTTGTAACGCCTGAAAAAATATCTGATGCGGAAGCAAAACTTATGGCGCGCGATATTGCTACAAAAATAGAACAAGAATTAAAGTATCCTGGAGAAATTAAGGTTACGTTAATCCGCGAAACACGAATTACAGAGTACGCTAGATAACCCTTTATTTACTTGCCCTTAAAAAACCCTTACTATATAATATAAAGGTATTAAATTATAAGCAAAATGGTCGAAAGTATTATAAGATAAAAATTTAAATAATATGAATAAACAAGCATTAGTTGAATTAGTTCACGGAAAATTAGGTGGAACAAAAGTACAAGCAGAAGAAATCGTAGACACAATGTTTGATGCAATCACAGGAGCTATGAAAAAAGGAGATGATGTATCAATCGCTGGTTTCGGAATCTTTTCTGTAAAGGCTAGAGCTGCAAGAATGGCTCGCAATCCAAAAACTGGAGAGCAAGTTAAAGTTGCTGCTAAGAAAGTTCCAAAATTCAGAGCTGCAAAAGCTTTGAAAGATATGGTTGCATAATTTTATCTCGAGATAAAAAACAAAAACCGCTTACTAGCGGTTTTTGTTTTTTATGCATTTATCCTTTAAAAAAAATACTCACTATTTTCAATAATCATCTCTATGCATTAGGTTCTTCGTCGTCAAAATCATGCTTACTTAGATGGTTTAAAATAAAGAGCTTCTTCTATGGCTTTTATAAGACTTTCAGTGTCCTCTAAAGGCATATGTTGTGTTGAATCACCACCAGGACCATAATCTTTTGCGGAAGTCATAACTTCCCATTCTAAGGAATCTTCCCCGTGTTCTCCAATCAACGCAATAACACTTACTTTATTAAGTGCACCCTCTTTTTTAACTAAAAAGTGAATGGGTCTTCGTTCATCAAAATCAGCTGTCAACTTAACTTCAAAGTCTGCAGGAAATTTAATAAAAGGTAGCTTTTCTTTCAATGTTTCTAATCTTTTACTAGCTTCCCCATTACTTTTATTTGGAACTTTATATTCTATATTCATAAATGTAAAATAAAATTAATTTTAATAATTTATAACCTATCGCTATTATATCACAAACATAAAAAATTTCAACCTAAAACAAAACAAAACAATTATGCATTTACCTTTGGCCTGTATTGTATCGCTTCTAGGAAGTTGCTGCAAAGAAAGTTCCAAAATTCAGAGCTGCAAAAGCTTTGAAAGATATGGTTGCATAATTTTATCTCGAGATAAAAAAAAGGCTGTTTCCGATAAGTCGGGCATGCCTTTTAAAAAATGTGGAAAATCAACATTGATCTAATAAAAACTGATAGTCAGCGGTAAGGGACCAATAAGTTCCAGCATCCTGGTCTTGTTTAACGTTTATCACAAGAGACACATAGCTATCAAATAAACTTTCTGCTTCCTTATATAGACAATCAATTAAATCCCTGAATGTATCCAAACGAACTTCATCTTTTGTTTTTCCAATATTCAACGAACTCAAATAGCGAAATTCGTTAGCCTGAATACTTTTAGAAAACCCAAAAAGATGATATTTACCTCCATTACTAGAACAACGATGATCATCTAAAACAAATTTACCTTGTTCAAAATCAGGTTTTACATCTAAATAATGACCGTTTTTACCTACTATTAGGAAAATTACAGTTATTTTCTTACTTTTCATTTTAACCTCCTTTTTAAAATTAAAAAACTATTACTATTTTTATAGTAACATAATTAAGAAAAAAATCAACAACTCAACTCATAACAGTGTTAAAATAATTCTTATGAAAAAATTTTAAGCATTCACTTTCGGTCTATACTGTATCGCTTCTAGAATGTTCTACTGATAATGATTTCCCCCAATATTTATTTAAATTTTCAAGTGTCATATTTTTTTCCATTATATTTTGATAATACGTTTTTATTTCGCTTTCTTTGAAGGTAATAAAGGTATGAGATAATAACCATCGCTTATTTAGAATTCTTTTTTTAACTTGATCTTTACTAAAAAGTAATTCTCCAAAATCAATTTGTACAACTTCCCCATTTTTGTTCAACCCATTATTATTTAAAAAACCATACATCGCATCAGAAAAACCATATCGCCACGTTGCAAAAATAAGCTCTACATAACTATCTAACATTCTTTTAATTTCTTCAACTGAAGATTTACTAAATGCTTCTTTCAAAGAAGTAATCCTATCTTGTTCATAATCGTATTTTTTTAAAAAAACAGGGTTACCAATTATCTTTTTATCTATAATAAGTAAATTATTCTTAATATATGCGACTGAATCATATCCCATTCTGCGTACTCTCGGAACATCTACAATGGTTTTACGAAAAGGATCAGATTGTTTTTTACGTAATTCTTGAAAATAAACGAAAAAGTATTGCAATAAAATTGCACGCCATTTTTTTAATACTCTTCCATTTTCTAAATCATATACTTTATATTGCCACCCTTCACCAATTTTTTTCATATTAATTAACTTGAACAACTTATTATTTTAACATTTTTATCATCTTTAATTTTAGTAATATAAAACTTTGACAATAAATCAGTACAAGCAAATATTATAACAATAATACTTATCAACAGAGGATTTATTGTTTTGTGTAAAAGCAATACAACTAAAAATCCGATAATACTTCCAACGCAAACAAAAATTTCTTGCAATATTATATATATTATTCGCATTTCAGCGTACTCGTTGTCATCTTTGCAGTATATTGAAAATGCATCCTGCGAAAGAGGATAAAATGGTCCACCTGCAAAAGAGAACAGTGCCTTTAATATACCGTAAATCAATATAGCCAAATAACTTTGACTAATAATTAAAATACCAACAAATAATACATCCGTAATACCACTTAAAAATAGAAGTTTTCTATAATTTTTTCTAGAGAAAAGATATTTACCCATTATATAATTGGTAATAGCAACAATTAACACTGTTATAAATTGATACGCACCAAGAGATAATTCGCTTCCACTGGAAATAAATAATAACAATCCAATAAGCATAGGTAAAACATTTGAAATATAACTAAGTGCCGTACTTACACAAGCAATACGAACATTGCGATCTTTAAGTAATCTTTTGCTTACATTTCTAAAATTTAGCAAAGGAACATCAAACTTCTTTTTAGAAGATATAAAAAAAGATAATATAAATACAACCAATGCACAGAGAATCCCTAAAATAAATACTCGTGAATAGGAGTGAAAAATTGTTCCATCATTTATTACTAAAATGCTTGCTAAAAGCGGAATAATTGAATTAGCCATGCTATGAATTATGGTATAGATAGCGGTAAATGGAAGCCTAATGTCTGGAGTAGTTAAATCAAGTTTTAACAAATTGTCAGAAAACCAATAAAAACCGTGGGCTACCCCGCCAATAATAGCAACTGGAACAATAAAATAAACAATATTTTCTTTTAAAAAAATAATTAGCAATAAATAAAAAATCTGAAGTATTGTTCCAATGCGCATTGGCAAAAATCTATTATATATTTTCGCGATTCTTCCAGCTGGAAAATAAGTCAATGTATGAGAAATACAAAAAAATATATTAAATAAAACTAGAAAAGGAATATTTTTAGTGATTCTCCAAAAGTAAATATTTATCAAAAATTGCGCGAATGCTGATTGAGAGTAAGCAAAAAACTTTGTGAGTAAAAAGACTTTAAGTGATTTTGGAAAGTTTTTAGTATAAGAGAATGTCATATTTTTTTAAGCATTTACCTTCGGTCTATACTGTATCGCTTCTAAAATATGATTTTGTTTTATATCATCTGAATTTTCTAGATCGGCTATAGTTCGAGCGATTTTTATTACCCTGTGATATGCGCGAGCGGATAATGCGAGGCTTGTGGCGCTTTCATCAAGCAAATTCCTCACTTCATCTTCTAGTTTTATAAAAGTAGATAAATCTTTCACATTCATTTCGCTATTCAAATTTATTTTCCTATCCAATTTTTCAAATCTTTCTTTTTGCTTTTTTCTAGCATTCAAAACTCTTTCTTTAATATTTTGGCTTTTCTCCCCTGTACTTTCTTCTCCTAACTTTTTATAATCAATATTCCCTACAGAAACCCAAAGATCAATACGATCCATTATTGGTCCTGAAAGTTTTCTTTTGTATCTATCTAAATCAGAAGGTTTGCAAATACAAGCTTTTTGTCTATTACCTGCATTTCCGCAAGGACAAGGATTCATCGCAGCAACTAAAATAAAATTTGACGGAAAAATTGCTGAACCTTTAGCGCGAGAAATACAAACTATATTATCTTCAAGTGGCTGACGCAAAGATTCAAGCACTCTTTTCTCAAATTCTGGAAATTCATCCAAAAATAAAACCCCTCTATGCGCTAAGGTGACTTCCCCAGGCTTAGGATAAGTCCCTCCACCAATAAGCGAAACATAAGAAGAAGTATGATGTGGCGAACGAAACGGTGGCACACAAACAAGCTCTCCACGAGTTGCCCCAGACACAGAATGTATTCCTGTAATTTCTAAAACTTCTTCAATATTTAAATCTGGCAAAAGTCCTGAAAAAGCTCGAGCAAGCATTGTCTTTCCAGTTCCCGGAGGTCCGTACATGGCAATATTATGCCCGCCAG
This sequence comes from Minisyncoccota bacterium, assembly GCA_041666045.1. Taxonomy (GTDB): domain Bacteria; phylum Patescibacteriota; class Minisyncoccia; order Phycocordibacterales; family UBA9973; genus UBA9973. The sequence goes on along the minus strand of JBAYHR010000002.1, from coordinate 9,161 downwards.
CAGCTGCAATCTCCAAACCTCTCTTCGCTCCCTCTTGTCCGCGAATATCACAAAAATCTGCGCCTCTCATTTCTTTTTCATAATTTATTTCTGTTTTTGATTGAGCTAAAATTTGTTTTTTATTATTTTTTTCAGTCTTTATTTCATTTAAATGTCCCACAACTTCAGATAAATTATTCGCACCAAAAATTTTTATCCCATCAACCAAAGCTGCTTCAACTGCATTTTCTTTTGGTAAATATATTTCTTCAAAACCCATTTTTTTCGCTTCTTGAACAAGTGGCAATGCACCCCTAATTCTTCTTAATGTTCCATCAAGCCCAAGTTCTCCTAAAAATATTTTCTTCTCTGGATTAAATTTCAAATCTCCCGACGCAAGCATATATGACAATGCAATGGCTAAATCAAAAAATGGCCCCTCTTTTTTAAGATCAGCTGGTGAAAGTGAAACTATTATTTTTTGATTTTTAGCTTTTGGAGATTGAAAACCTGAATTTTTTATCGCAGAACTCACTCTGTCTTTTGATTCATCCACTGCTTTATCAGGAAGACCAACAACAGAAAAAGAATGAAGTCCACGAGACAAATCAACTTCAATCGTTACGATTTGCCCAGAAAGCAAATTCACTTGTGCTGAGTAAACTTTTGCAAAACTCATTTTTAAAAAAAATTAAAACTTTCTAATTTATCCGTTTATGTGTTTTTTACAAGTTCGCGCTGCTGGATTAGCTTCCATTCTAGTCATTTCAATATTTTTCTTGCACATTTCACACTTACCAAAAGATTCTCTATTAACTCCTTTCAATGCGCGTAAAATATTATTAAGTCTTGGCTCCAATTCTTTTATCATAGAACTTCTTTCTTCAAAATCTTCAAACCTATCAGCCATATCATTTTGATCTGATTCTCTGTAATCCATTGCTTCTGGAGTTGCCTCCCACTCGCCTGTCTCTGGATTGAGCTTGCCCATATCTCTCATTTGCTCAACTAGCATATCTCTCTCTTTTTCTAATTTTTCTTTAATTTTTTTCTTATTTAACATACTGAAATAATAGCATTTTTAATTTTAAAGGCAAACAAGTTATTTCTTTACTTGACTACCTGCCAATCTAAGCATTATCTCATGTGTCGCAATATTAGTATTTGTAATTACAAGAGACGTTTCATCTGCAAATACATACATAAATACAATTTTTCCATCTTTATCACGAAGAATTCTAGCATTTTTATTTTCAACAATACCATCTTCAAAGTCTTTTGTAAGTAAATAATTTATATCCGCATTTATATCCACACCAAAAAATCCATGCAAATCATAAAACATTTTACTTTCCCAAGACCGCATCCCATCAAAAATATCCGCAATTGAACGCATTTTCAACAAAATAAATAAATCCCTGCCTGCCGATGAGGCAGGTTTTGCATCACTGTTAACCACCCCAAGCAAAAAGTTGTCATCTAAAAAAGTAACTTTATCTAAAGAAAGATTTCCTTGTATAAGAGAAGTAAGTTTTCTAAATTGAACTACATTTTTATTTTCTGTAAGATAAATTCCTTCTACTCCACCTATTTTAACTTTTGTATTATTTACTTCATTAAAGATTGTCTGAACTATTTTATCTTTATTAAGTCCACCAATTTCTAAAAATACATTTTGATCAGTAAAAATTATTGGTGTAAATTGTGGAGTCACAGAAACAGTAGAAATTCGTTCTTTTAAAACAACATAAACGATCAAAACAATACAAGCTAAAAATATAAGAATAATGCTAACGAACATAAAAAGTTTATTTTTCTTTGATTCTGGAGAAAGATTTTCTTTTTGAGCTTCTTGCTCTTCCTGATTACGAATTAATTCTTTTATAACTCCACCTTGCCCACTTTCAATAGCCTTCGCCACATCTTCCGCATAAGTTTGCACTTTTTTATTTTTTATTTGATTTTCCATCTTGTATTATTATAACTTGAAAATACAAATTCTCTATTTTTTAGGTGCAAAAAAATCTTTATCAGCTTCTTTGATAGACAAACCAATTTTCCCTCTTTCTTTATCTACACTTATTACTTTCACAGGCACGATCATTCCTTCTTTTATTAAATCACTCACACGTTCAACACGAAATGGCGCAATTTCAGAAATGTGAACCATACCATCGGTAGAAAAATTTAATCTTACAAATGCTCCGAAGTCTGCAATTTTTACAACTTCACCCTTAAGAACTTCCCCCTGTTTAAATTCATGAGTCATATCTTCAACGATTTTCTTGGCCTTTTCTGCAGAACCATCTTTACCAGTGAAATAGACAGTTCCATCGTCTTCAATAGTAATTTCAGCTCCAGTTCTTTCCTTTATATCTTTTATTGTTTTTCCTCCACCCCCTATAACCATACCTATCTGATCTGGATTAATTTTAATTATCAATATTTTTGGAGCATTAGGAGAAATATCTTTTCTTGATGATGAAATTTCTTTTTCTATTGTTTCTAAAATTTGCACTCTGGCTTTTTTAGATTGCAACATTGCTTCTCCTAAAATTTTTATTGGCACGCCTTCAACTTTCACATCAAGTTGTATTGCTGTAATACCATCTCTGCTTCCTGCAACTTTGAAATCCATATCACCATGATGATCTTCTGGTCCTTGAATATCTGTTAATATTTTATATTTATCATCACTCTCGTACATCAAACCCATAGCAATACCAGCCACTGGCGCTTTAATAGGAACTCCGCCATCCATAAGCGCGATTGTTGAAGCGCAAATGGAAGCCTGTGAAGTAGAACCATTTGATGCCATTGATTCAGAAACAATTCTCATTGTATATGGAAAATCTTCTACAGAAGGCAAAATCATAGCAAGCGCTTTTTCTGCAAGAGCGCCATGTCCCACTTCTCTGCGATTTGTAAAACCTGCTCTCCCAGTTTCTCCAGCAGAAAATGGAGGAAAATTATAATGGTGCATAAATCTTTTTTCAATTCTCTGTTGCATTCCATCTATTAAATATTTATCGTCAGGTCCACCGAGTGTAAGCACAGAAAGCACGTGAGTTCCTCCTCTGTAAAATATTCCTGATCCGTGAATAATTGTTGAAATTCCTCCAGCTTGTGCATAAAGTTCACGAACTTCATCCATAGCTCTTCCGTCTGCACGTTTATTTTCTTCTATTGCTTTCTTATGAAGCATTTCATTTTCAGTATCATCAAATAGATTATCTTCCAATGCAAAATCGCTTCTGTCGGGAAACTTTTCAATAACCATATTGTTCCAAATATTATGAAGTTCATCTATTTTTACCTTTCCTACTCCAGCAAAAATTGCATCTTCCATTTTTGGTAAAATATTTTCATTAAATAATTTTACAGAATCTTCAGAAATAATTTCTTTAGCTATAACTCTTTTTTCCTTGCCAATTTCTTTTACTATTTCTTTTTGCCAATTTTCTAATCTTGTTATTTCTTTGCTTGCTTCCATAAGAGCATTTTCAAGTTCTTCTTCTTTAGTTTGATGAGCAGAAGCCTCAATCATATTTATATTTCCATCTTTTCCACAGACAGTTAAATCAAACTTATATTGTGTATCATTCTCACGTAATTTTTGAGAAGGATTAACTTTCAATGTTTCATCATCATATTTACCAATACGCACACAACCTATTGGTCCTGCCCAAGGTATATTAGACACAGCAAGCGCAATGGACGCGGCATTAACTGCAAGAATTGTTGGATCATTGTCATCAACAGATATAACGGACACGATAATCTGAACTGCATGTCTTATAGACTGATCAAATAAAGGACGTAGAGTTCTGTCTATTACACGACTTGCCAATATTGCATCTTCTGACGCTTTTCCTTCTCTGCGTGTAAATCTAGAGCCTAAAATCTTTCCAGCTGCATAAAACTTTTCCACATAATCAACTGTTAAATTAAAAAAACCCAATCCTTGCTGTTTATCCTTAGACATACAAGCGGTTGCGAGCACAATTGTCTCACCATACTTCAAAAGGACAGACCCATGCGCTTGTTCTGCTAAATCTGAAAAAATAGCAGTTAATGTTTTACCACCAATTTCTAAACTATATTCTTTCTTTTTCATAATAAATTTTAGTTCCCATCCAGACTGGAGTATTGAAACTTTTTTACGTTTCACTACTTTATGTCTGAATGCAAACTGATTAACTAATAAAATCTAATAACTACAAGGTTATATTAGCATTTAAAAAGCAAAAAGCAAAAATTACACAAAAAAATAAAAGCAATGATTTTCGCCTGCGAACACTGGCTTCGTTTTGTTCGCCAGAAAATTATTGCTTTTATTTTTTGCTTTCTAAATTAAATATTTCTTTGGATTTGCTGATAGATCAACAAAATCATCAACAACTTCAAGAAGTTTATTGGAGGTTGATTTTCCAAAAGAAACTACCTCTACTTGTACACCTTGAGTCTGTAAATATTCTACCAATGGAATAAAATCTCCATCACCAGATATTAAAACCACTGAATCAAGCCTTGGGGACATCTTAATCGCATCCACAGTTAATCCCACATCCCAATCCCCTTTTTTTGTTCCAGTATGAAAAATTTGCAAATCTTTTGTTTTAGTTTCAATACCAAGTTTTGTTAACGCCTCAAAAAAATTCTTTTCATCACCGGCTTCTGTTGTTATAACATAAGCCACAGCGCGAACAAGCTTCCTTCCAGCAACTGCTTCTTTTAAAACTGCCCCAAAATTAACCCTTGCTTTATATAAATTTCGAGCAGAATGATATAAATTTTGTGTATCTATAAAAACCCCAACTCTTTGTTCTTTATGTTTAATTACTGTCATTATATATAAAAATTATCTAAAAATATTAAAAATTTCAACCTGTATAAAGTATACCATTAAAAAATAAAACCCACATTATGTGAGTTTTATTTTAAATCCATTTTTTTAACAAGAGCGTCATAGCGAGCCTTACTTTTATGTTGAAGATATTTTAAATGTGTGCGTCTATCAGCAACCATTTTTATAAGTCCTCTGCGAGAATGATTATCTTTCTTATGTTTCTTTAAATGTTTTGCCAATTCGTCAATTTGCGTAGATAAAACAGCTACCTGAACTTCTGGAGATCCTGTATCTTTGTCATGAATTTGATTTTTCTTAATAATTGTTTGTTTTTTCTTTGTTGCTAACATACGTAAGATACTATCATAAATATCATAAAAATGCAAATTATTTGCTATTTTAAAAAAATTTATTTATAATCAAACTCTAATTCGTTCTTTATAGGGAAATGCGGAAAGCCCTTATAATAGAGTACGCAAAACAATTAAATAAATTAAATGCCTATGAAAAAGGTATTTTGTTTTAAAACAAGTTAGCGCTATTGAACAATTACTGCCAGACCCAAAAGGTCTGGCACTTTTATTTCTAATTTACTAAATATTGTGCGACATTGAAATAAAGTGCTAAAATATATAAATGTCATCTGAAATAGAAACTTTAAAAAGACAATTTTTGGAACATCTTGAAATTGAAAAAGGTTCTAGTTTAAAAACTGTTGAAAATTATGAAAGATACTTGAATCGTTTTTTTGAATTTGGAAAAATAAAAAATGCAAAAGATATTAATGATACCGTTGTGCGAGAATTCAGACTTTGGTTAAACCGACAACTAGCTAATAATAAAAATATAAATAAAACACTTTCAAAAAAAACACAAAATTATTACCTAATTGCGCTACGAATGTTTTTAAAATATTTAACGAAAAGACAAATTGAATCAATGCATTCAGATCAAATAGATTTAGCAAAAGTTACTGAACGCTCTTTAGATTTAATCAGCAACACAGAGCTTTCACGACTTTTAAATGCACCAGACGGAAATGATATAAAATCTCTTCGCGACAAAGCAATCATGGAACTTTTATTTTCGACTGGACTTCGTGTTTCTGAACTTTGTTCTTTAACAAATGATTTAGATTTAACTGCCGATGAATTTTCAATTCGAGGAAAAGGGGGGAAAGTTCGTGTGGTTTTTCTTTCAGATAAAGCAAAAGATGCAATTAAAAAATATATGGCTTTGCGAAAAGATATGGAAGAAGCTCTTTTTACACAAGTTGGTTCAGAAATTATTTATAAAAAACCAGATTCTAAAAATGGTAAAAAGGAAATAAAAGCTTTGACTCGTAGATCAATAGAACGGATTGTAAAACACTACGCCATACAAGCAGGAATTTCTAAAAAAGTTACTCCGCACGTCATAAGGCATTGTTTCGCAACTGATTTATTACAAAATGGCGCAGACATCAGAAGTGTACAAATGATGCTCGGACACTCAAATATCGCCACTACACAAATTTATACACACATAACAGATAAACAATTACGAGAAGTACACAAAAAGTTTCACAGTAAAAAATAAAAACCACTATATTGAAATTATCTCAAGTAGTTTTATTTTTTTCGTACCAATGAGAGGATTCGAACCTCTAAGGGATTATTAATTCCCCATCCTGGTTTTCTGTATAAATACAGGTACACTGGTTCTAATATGATAGCATATCATAATTAAAATGTCAAGGAGCAAAAAGCAAATTCAACATTGAAATACAACTATAAATATTTGTTTTTTAAAATATGTTAAAATTAAATAATTATGAAAATCATTTCTTGGAACACAAACGGATTAAGAGCAACTGCAAAACAAGGATTTTTTACTCCCCTATTTAAAAAATACAATCCAGATATTTTGTGTTTACAAGAAACAAAAGCAGAGCCAGAACAACTTCCCGAAGAAGTCAGAAATGTCCTAGGATATTCTTCCTACTTTTCACATTCTAAAAAAAGAAAAGGTTATAGTGGAGTAGCAATTTATACAAAAGAAAAACCAAAAGAAGTTTTTTATGGAATGGGCATTAAAAAGTTTGATGATGAAGGCAGATTGATAGGTGTAAAATTAAAAAAATACACTGTAATTACAGGTTATTTTCCAAACGGAGGGCAAGGGCCAGATAGATTAAAATATAAATTAGAATTTTATGATGCTTTCTTAAAATTTATTCTTAAATTAAGAAAAAATGGTGAACATGTTATTTTCTGTGGAGATGTAAATACTGCTCACGAAGCCATAGACCTTGCTCGTCCAAAAGCCAACGAAGAAAATACAGGATTCTTGCCAATAGAAAGAGCTTGGATTAGTAAAGTTATAAAAAATAAATTTATAGATATCTTCAGACAATTTTATCCAAACAAAATTGGCGCATATACGTATTGGGATATGAAAACATTTGCTCGCGAAAGAAACACTGGCTGGCGTCTTGATTATTTCTTCACAAGCTCTGAAATAAAAGTAAAAAATACAGGCATGCTCGAAGACTACTACGGCTCCGACCACTGCCCTATTTGGCTAGAAATATAATTTTATTTTTTTAACTGTTTTGCTATTTTATAACCCTTACAATGAGACAAAACTCCCAAATAAGAATTTTTTGATTCTTTTGATAAATTTTCTTTAGCTCGTCTTAAAATTCTTTTTTTAGTATTAGTTCTTAATACTTTATAATACGGAAGAATTACATAACCAAGAAAATCTATTCCTTGCGAAACTTTTTTTAATTCAACTTTCTTTGGATGTAATTTTACTTTAAGTTCTTTTTCCAGAAATTCTGAAATTTTAGGTAAAAGTGATAATAAATATTCTCTTTTCTCTGAAATAAACACAAAATCATCACAATAACGAATATAATATTTTATTTTTAATTTATGTTTTATATATTGATCAAATTCATTCATATAAATATTTGAAAATAATTGGCTAGTCACATTTCCCAAAGGAAGCCCTTTACCTTCTGTTTTTGAAAAACTTTCTATAATATTTTTTATCAACCATTTTGTATCTGGAGATTCAATTTTCTTAAAAAGAATATCTCGTAAGATTTTATGGTCTATAGAATCAAAAAACTTAGAGATATCACATTTTAAAACCCAAGCATTTTTTGTATAATTTTTTGTTTCTTTTCGTAAGAATGTCTCTAAACGATTTACTCCAGCATGAGTACCCTTATTAATTCTGCAAGAATATGAATCATAAATAAAAGATGGGTCATAAATATGATAAAGCTGTCGAAAAATAGCTTGATGTACTACTCTATCTCGCACTTCTGCTTTATGAATATGCCTGCGTTTTGGATCATAAACATAAAAAGGCACGTACGGTTCATTTATATATGTTTTTCGTCTAAGAGAAAAATGGAGATCTAAAATATTTTTTTCTAAATTAAAATCAAATTTCTGTATATCAAATTTTTTTGTTTTACAACGTTTAAATTCTTTCCAAGCAGAAAGCAAATTAGAAGTTGAAATTATATGATAAAATGAATTACTATGAACACCCCCCCCCCCCGCAGTTCCAATAATATTATTGAGCTCCCTGTTATTCTCCATATAAAGAGATTATACAAAATAATTTATCAATTGGGAGAAAAAATGCCGAAACAAAACAAACTTGGCATTCATAAAATTGTAGAAAAATATTCACTACACATTCTAACTCTTTTAATTGATTCTGCTCTGCGAAGCCGACAAAATAAACAAGAAACATTAAATCAAGCTCGAAGAGACATAGAAGTACTAAAACATCTTATTCGTCTAGAATACGAACTTGGCATTATAAAAGAAAAATCTTATATAAATCTGGCTAGTATGCTTGAAAATATTTCTATGATGACGACTGGTTGGATAAAATCCTTGGCAATACAAAAGCCCCTTTTATAAAGGAGCTTTTTGCAAGAAACTTCTGACGGAGACCGTTGTCGGAATTGCGATTGTCGCGATTGTTACTGTCAATGTTGAACTTGCCATTGCTATTCCTGTACATGTTCATCGCGTAACCGTTGTGATCAAGAGCCCTCTTTTGTATATAATCTTCCATATCACCATATATCGTTTTCACAATATACTGAGTTATCCAGCTCACACTGGCTTTGTTTGAAATCTTAATTTAATTTCCTAATTATATACAAGCAGTTTCTAAATTATGGTAAACTGTCATCTTTTTTAAAAGATCAGCTTAACAACCAAGTTAAGTATATAAAACAAAATCCCTTTTACAAAATAATTTTGCAAAAGGGATCAAGATAAAAAGTTAAGAGGATTAGAAACGAACTTGACGGAGACCG
>JBAYHR010000001.1:0-265480 GCA_041666045.1 Minisyncoccota bacterium | reverse complement strand
TTTTGCCGGAGCTTCGAATACAGTTAATCCATTAATTTCAACTTCTTATACAGCAGTTGGAACTGATGCTAATGGTTGTGTTGCAACTTCAAACGTTGTTAACATTTCTGTGAATCCTTTGCCTTTAGTAATCGTAACTGGAGATATTGCAATTTGTTCTGGAAGTTCAATTCAACTTCTTGCTGGTGGTGCTGATACTTATGTATGGTCACCAGTTAATGGATTGAATAATTCTAATATTTGGAACCCAGTTGCTACTCCAACTTCGACAACAACCTACACAGTTACAGGTAATATTGCAGGATGTTCAAATTCTGCGAATGTAACTATAACAGTGAATCCTTTGCCAATAGCTAGTATCAGTAATGATACAACGATATGTGGTGGAACTTCAGTTATGTTAAATGCTAGTGGTGGAAATTATTTATGGTCAACAGGTGAGGGTTCATCTGCAATATTGGTTAACCCTACTACGACAACTACTTATTCTGTAACTGTAACAAGTTCGTCTTGTGAAGATACTGCAAATGTTGTTGTGACTGTAAATCCTGCGCCTATAGTAACTGCTTCTGGTGATACTACTGTTTGTGCAGGAACATCTGTTACTTTATCAGGAGCCGGAGCAGTCACATATTCATGGGACAATGCTGTAGTAGATGGAACACCATTTACACCAGTAGCTTCAACTACTTATACTGTAACTGGTACTGACGTAAATTCATGTACAAACACCGATCAGGTTATTGTTACTGTAAATTCTTTACCAATTGTAAACATTTATTCTGTTCCCGATAGCGTTTGTGCTAGTGAGGCATCAATTCATTTAATGGCTTCACCGTTTGGAGGAAATTGGTCAGGAACAGGAGTTTCTGGAAATTCATTTAATCCAAACATTGGTACACAGACAATTACCTATAGTTATACTGATGCCAATACATGTTTAAGTATTGATACACAGGTGATAAATGTTTTTAACCCTCCAGTACCAGATTCTACTATTATTACTGGTTCTAATATTGTGTTTCTTTATTTATCTTCACAATTGCAGTATTCGGTAAAACTGGTAATTATACATGCAAATGATACTATTAAACACTATTATAGTGCTATATTTCAAAATGATAGTATGGTTGCCTTTTCCGCTCATATCATAGATGGAGATTTAATGTTGATCGAACCAGTTTCGTCAACGTTGGAAGTGTGTGTTTATGATAGAATTTATATAGGAATTGGAGATATAAAAGGCGAAGATATTCAGGTAAGTTTTTACCCGAATCCATTCAGTGATTATTTGACTGTCACCATTCCGCAAGGGAATTATGAAGTATCCATAATAGATATGCTTGGACGAAATGTTCGTAGTATATCTGTAACAGGAAACTTTAAAATTCAAAGAGATGATTTAGTGGAAGGTTTGTATCTTCTTCAAATTATTTTAAATGAAAAGCTTGTTTTTTCAGACAAGTTGAAAGTTCAAAATTAATCATTAGATTAAACATATTAAATCCCCGACACATTGTGTTTGGGGATTTTTTTATTATGTTATAATAGTTATATAAGTTTAATTAAATGAGATAAAGTCGTGCAATTATTAGCTTAATTTATATTTTAATATGCAAATAAATTTACAAGGTAAAAATATGAGCGTGACAGAAGCGGTGCATGATTATGTTATAAAAAGAATTACAAATTTAGGCAAATTACTTTCAAATATTGAAGATAAAGATGGTGAAGTTTCAGTTTATTTTGATGTTGCAAAAACTACGAATCATCATAAGACAGGAGAAGTATATCGTGCTGATTGTTCTGTAATGATTGATGGAAAGAAATTTTATGCTAGTTCAGAAAAAGAAGATTTGTATGAAGCCATTGATGAAGTTAAAGAAAATTTATTTAGAGAAATTAGACGTTCAAAAAATAAAAAAGAAGCATTGTTTCTTCGTGGAGCAAATAAAATTAAAAGTATTTTAAAGGGGTTTACAAATTGGAAGAAATAAAGTTTTTATAATCTATCTCTTTTTTACCCTCCGGTAGGATCTTTAGTATTTTAAATTCTTCATTTTCTAGTAATGCATCAGTTATGATGATTCTTTTATTATTTTTGAAAAAGAAAGTTCTAGGCCAAGATGAATAGGCTCTAAATTTATTATAATTTTTTATTGAATCATCATTTAAATCAATAAGTCCATCTTCTTTTTTTATTTTTTTACAATAAGTTGCTTGTGCCTCGTCTTGAGAATTTAATTGTATTTTATTTTCAATAATATCAGGAAGTATTTTTATTAGAAGCTCTCCACCAATTTTGATTAATTTTTTACGTAAATCTATAGCTTTTTCATCCGGGAGTATTTCTATTGTCTCTTTTGCAATTATTGGTCCAGAATCCATTTTAAATTCCATTTTTTGTATTGTTATCCCAGTTTCTGTATCACCATTTAATATAGCAGATTCAACAGGGGATGCTCCACGATATTTCGGAAGTAAAGAATAATGAATGTTTATAGAGCCTAATTTTGGTAAATTGAGTAATTTTTCTGGTAATATTTTTCCATAAGCAACAACTATAAATAAATCTGGGATATTTTGGGTTTTAAAAATATCCCAGATTTTTTCGGTATCTATTTTTTCTGGTTGTAAGTATTGTATATTGTTTTCTATTGCCCAAGTTTTCACAGGAGGGGGAGTCAGGAGCATTTTACGTCCTTGTGGTTTGTCTGTAGATGTAATAATAAGCGATGGAATATATCCATTTTTTTTTAAAATATCTAAAGTTTCAGACGATACGTCAGGAGTTCCAAAAAATACAAATTTTAAATTTTTATTTAACATCTTTATTTTTATAAAAATTTTGAGGATTTTCTTCTATTAAATCTTTTGCATGATCAATAAAAAGTGTTCCATCTAAATGATCTGTTTCATGTTGAAAAATTTGTGCTAAAAGTCCAGAAGCTCCTCTTGTGAATTTTTTACCATTTTCATCATATGCGGTAACTGTAGCTTTTTTTGATCTATGAGTTTTACCATAAAGCCATCTTACAGAAAGACATCCTTCTGGTAACCATTCTTTTTCACGAGAAAGTTTTGATATTTCAGGGTTAATAAATATTAAATCTTTGGGAATTTCCTTTTTTTCTTTAGGTAATCCTTCTCCTCGGATAAAATCTTTATCAAATATTTTACCAGATACAATAAAAATACTAAGAGAATATCCTATTTGTGGTGCAGCAATAGCAACTCCATCATTTTGACTTTTTAAAGAGATAGACATTTCTTTAAGAATTTTTTGTATTTTAGGAGTTGTAATTTCACGCACAGATAATTCTTTGGCTTTTTGTCTTAAAACTTTATCTTCTTTTTGAACAATAGTACGCATTGTTTTTAGTTTAGTTTTTATTTAATTTCTTTTAAGTATTCTAGAAGTTTACTTAATTTCACAGTTTCTTGAGATCTATTAGACATATTACGCACGATTACTGTTCCATCAAGAGCTTCTTTTTGTCCAAATATTAAAGCAAATGGAATCGATAGTTTTTCAGCTATAGCAAGTTGTGCTCCTAAGCTATCTTTTGAAAGAGATTGAGCTATTGGAACATGAGCTTTGCGCAATATTTCAATTATGTTTAAACTTTTTAATTTGGCTTCATTTCCAAGTTGAATGAAATATATTTTCGGTTTCTTTAAGATTCTAGGGGAGAGTTTTTTATACCAAGAAGATTCTACAACTCTATCAACTCCAACAGAGAATCCAACAGCTGGGACGTCTTTTTTACTACCTAGTTGTTTTGCTAAATAATCATATCGTCCACCACCTGCGATGGTAAGAGGTGTTCCATCTTCAGATCCTTTTTCTTCAATTACTTCAAAAACTGTTCTCGTGTAATAAGAAAGACCACGTACTAAATTTTTATTTATATTATATTGAATGCCCATTTCTTCCAAATACTCCAATACTTCTTTAAAGTGTTTTTTGCAAGATGGGCAAAGAAAACTTACAGAATCTGGAGCATTTTCGTTTATTTCTTTTGTTTTTGGATCTTTGGAATCTAAAATACGAAGAGGATTTGTTTTTAAACGTTCACGATCTATTGATGGTAAATCATTTATATGTTTTCTGTAGTAGCTTGTAAGTTCTTTAATATATCCTCCTCTGCATTCTTTATCACCGATAGAATTTATATCAATAGATATATTTTCTGCGCCAGCTTCTTCTAATATGCTTATACCAGCTTTAATTACTAAAGCATCCATTATGCTTTTGTCACTTCCCAAAGAATCTAAATCAAATTGATAAAGTTGTCTATATCGTCCACGTTGTGGGTTGTCATGTCTAAAGGAAGGTCCATATTGATAAAACAAAACAGGTTGAGGCATTGTTTGCATTCCGTGCTGTATGTATGCGCGCATAAGTGGGGCAGTATGTTCTGGTCTGAGCGCTAAATGATCTCCGCCTTTGGTTTTAAGTGTGTACATTTCTTTATCTATTATATCTGTACCTTCTCCAACACCTTTAGTAAAAACTTCTTCATGTTCCAGCATAGGAGTTTCAATTGGTTTAAACCCGTAATATACAGCTACTTCTTGCGCTTTTTCAAAAAAACCTTGGAAGTTATAATATTCTTCATTCATTATATCTCTCATTCCTTTTGGAGATGAAAAATCTTTTGTCTTAGAGTTTGATTTATTTATTTTTGTTTTCATAATAGTTAGTTATTAGTTTTTAATTAACAGTTATTTAGTAAATTTTTTAGAATTTAATTACTCAACTTGTTTATAATTACCGGGCATAATGCTTATTTTATTTATTGGAAATAAACGTAAAAATGCTTTTCCAATTAAAAGTTTTCTAGGAACTGCGCCCCAAGATCGTGAATCTGAGCTTGCGTTTCTATTGTCACCCATTACAAAATATTCATCATTTTTTAATTCAAAATTCAAATTATTATTTGAAGTATTTTTGACATAAGGTTGATTAAGTTTAAAGCCATCCGGATGTTCTTTGTTTATTATAGTTATGTCACTTCCTTTTATATTAACTGTTTCATTTGGAAGACCAATTATTCTTTTAATAAAAAATTTCTTTGTGTCATTTGGATATCTAAAAATTACAACGTCATCTCTCTGAGGATTATTTAATTTATAAGAAATTTCATCTACCACTAAATATTGTCTATTTTCAAATGTGGGATACATAGAGGATCCTGAAACAATAAATGGTTGCGCAATAAAAATACGTATAGGAATAACTATGGCAATAGCGATAATTGTAAATCGCGCTAATTCCCAAAATGTTTTCCAACCCGATTCTTTCTTTTCAAAATTTTCTTTCATTTGTTGTATTCTATCATAAAAAGTTCTTGACACAATAGATATTTATCTGATGTAATTAAAAATTACGAATTAAAAATTACGAATTTTGTTATTATAAGAATATGAAATTAGTTGTTGGTTTAGGAAATCCAGGAAAAGAATACGAAAATACAAGACATAATACAGGATGGATTATGTTAGATTTTCTTTTAGGTAATAAAGTTGAGTGGAAACAAAGTAATGGAACAAAGTTTCTTTATTATAGAGATTCTATTGCAGGAAAACCTACTGAATATATAAAGCCTACGACCTTTATGAATAATTCTGGTGTTGCTGTTGCTTTTGTAAAAGATAAACACAAATTGAAATTAAAAGATATTGTAATTATTTATGATGATGTTGATTTGCCAATTGGAAAAATCAAAATATCTTTTGATAGATCATCAGGTGGGCATAACGGCTTAGAATCAATAATTAAAAAATTAAAATCAAGAGAATTTTTACGAATTAGAATTGGCATATCTCCTGAGACTCCATCTGGGAAATTACGAAAACCAAAAGGGGAGAAAGCTGTGCTTAATTTTTTACTTGGTGAATTTAAAAAGAGCGAACTAGAAGAACTTAAAAAAGTTTCTAAAAAGGTGAATGAAGCTTTGGAAGTAATTTTTTCTGAAAGTAAAGAAAAAGCGATGAGTTTGTATAATTAATTTATATTTCTTTTAGAGCTTCTATTATTATGCTTTTTTCTCCGTTTCTATTTGAAACTTTTCCAGATATAGCAATACATTTTTCTGCGATTAAAATATCAATTGAGGATGTAAAAAGTTTTGGAAATACAACAGCTTCTATGGAGTCAGTTAAATCTGCAATTTTTAAGAATGCCATTCGTTCATTATTTTTTGTTACAACTTGTCTTACATTTTCAATAATACCTCCAATAGTTATTGGCATACCGTCTCCAGTTTCTTCTTTTATTTTTTTAATATTTAAATTTTTCTTTTCTAGTTTATCACGCAATCTATCAAGCGGATGGCCTGAAATGTAAAGTCCCAATAACTCTTTTTCCCAAAGTAATTTTTCTGCTTGAGATGAATCTTTTGCTTCTTTAAGTTTAAAACTTGGCATTTCAACCAAACTAGTGCCACCAAAAAGAGAATTTTGATTTAATGCTTGTTTAGAATTTTCACGATTGTATGTAAGCATATCTTCTAAGTTATAAAGAAGTGATCCACGTTCTCCAAGCTCATCCATAGAACCTGATTTTATTAATGCTTCCATTGATTTTTTATTTAAATTTTTATGTTTTATTCTGTCTAGAAAATCACTTATTGATTTAAAATTACCATTTAATTTTCTTTCATTAATTATTGCATCACCAATATCTGTTCCTAAATTTTTTATTGTATGAAGACCAAATCTTATTTTTTTACTAATATTTTCTTCTCTTATGACTGTGAATCCGCCGTAACTTTCATTTATATTAGGAGGAAGAACTGGAATGTTCATGTGTTTACATTCACTTATTATTTCAGCAATTTTTTCCACATCACCTGATTCAGCAGTTAATATTGCAGTCATATATTCCACAGGATAATTTGCTTTCATATAAGCAGTTTGATAAGCAACTCTTCCATAACTTGCAGCATGAGCTTTGTTAAAACCGTATGCTTGGAAAGGTTCAAATAATTTCCAAAGTTCTTCTGCAAATTTTTTTGTTTGTCCATTTGCAATTATTCCTTTTGTAAATTTTTCATATTGAGCGGCCATTTCGGCTGGGATTTTTTTACCTACAGCCTTTCTAAATTTGTCCGCTTCTTCCCAGTTGTATCCTGCCATTTCAAGTGCGCAGAAAAGAAGGTCATCTTGATAAACGATAAGTCCGTAAGATTCGCCTAAGAATTTTTTCATTCTTGGATCAAGATATTTTACAAGTTTTGGATTATGCTTGCGTTTAATATATTCAGGAATAGATTCCATTGGTCCGGGGCGATAAAGTGCAACCATTGCATTAATATCGTGTATTGAAGAAGGCTTAAGTTCTTTTAAATATCTTGTCATTCCAGAACCATTTAATTGGAACAATCCTTCCGTTTGACCGCTTGCAAGTAGGGTGAAAGTTTTTTTGTCATCAAGCGGAATTTTTTCAAGATCAATATCTATATTATAGAATTTTTTAACTAAACTAACTGCATCTCCTAAAATAGCTAAATTGCGAATTCCAAGAAAATCAAATTTTAAAAGACCCGCTTCTTCAATGCTGTACATATCATATTGAGTAATCACTTTTCCACCCTTTGGATCAAATTGAATAGGAGTGTATTCATAAAGTGGTTTTGGTGATATTACGACCCCTGCGGCGTGCACTGAAATATGACGCACACAACCTTCCAATTTTTTTGCTAAATCTATTATTTCTTTCGTATCTTTTTCTTTTTCATAGGCTTCTTTTAGTTCCGGAACTATTTCCATTGCGTGGTCTATTGTCATAGGCATTCCTTGAGATCCCAGAGGTATCATTTTGGAAATTCTGTCACCAATTGTATAAGGGTAAGCTAGCGCGCGAGCAACATCACGCACAGCTCCGCGCGCCATCATTGTTCCAAAAGTTCCAATCTGAGCTACTTTATCTTCACCGTATTTCTTTTTTGCATATTCAATCATTTCATCGCGTCTGTTATCAGCTATGTCCATATCTATATCAGGCGGACTTGGACGATAGGGATTTAAAAAACGTTCGAAGGGGAGTTTGTACTCTAACGGATTTACAGTGGTTATTCCTATCAAATATGAAACTAAAGATCCTGCAGCGGAACCTCTAGTTGTAGTTAAGATTCCTGCAGTTTTAGCAAATTTAATTAAGTCTGAAGAAACCAAGAAATATTTTGAATATCCTTTAGTTTTTATGATAGAGAGTTCGTATTCTATGCGTTCTTCAATTTGTTTTGTCTTTTCTAATTCATGTTCTTTGATACCTAAATATGCGAGTTCGGTGAGTTTGGTGTCTGGGTCAATATTATCTTCAATTTTAAAATCAGGGAAAACCCACTTACCAAGCTCAAGTTCAACATTACACATTTCTGCTACCTTTAAGGTATTTTCGGGTGCTTCAGGAATATCTTTAAAAAGTTCATGTGCTTTTTGTGGACTTATAAAAGAATAATCATCATCACCGAAAGAGAATTTATTTTCATCTTTTATATCAGAATTTGTTTGTATTGCGAGAAGTGTTTCGTGCGCTTTGCTGTCATCGGCGCAAGGGTAGTGTGAATCAAATGTAGCCACAAGCGGTATATTAAATTTCTTGCTTATTTTTTTTAGACCTTCTCGCGCTTTGTTGTATTCTGGGAAAGAACTATTTTCTTTCATAATTTCCAAGAAATAGTTTTCTTTGCCGAAAATCTCTTGATGTTCTTTTATTATGCTTTCAGCTTTTTCTTCGTCTTCATTAATAAAAGCTTTAGATAATTCTCCGCCAGGACATCCAGAAAGACAAATAATTCCATCTGAATATTTGCGTAATATTTCTTTATCCATTCTTGGTTTGTAATAATAGCCTTCCAAATTTGAAAGAGTTACAAGATGAATTAAATTTTTATAGCCGTTAATATTTTTTGCTAGTAATGTTAAGTGATAGCGTTTATTGTCTATGCCGGGTTCTTTGTCTAATCGTGAACGTTCTGATATATATGCTTCAACTCCGATGATAGGTTTAATATTATTTTTTTTACACTCTTTATAAAACTCAATTGTGCCGTACATATTACCGTGATCAGTCAAAGCTATTGCAGGCATACCAAATTTCTTGGCAAGCGCTACTAAATTTTCAAGCTTAGAAAGCCCATCTAACAGGGAATAGTGCGAGTGTGTATGAAGGTGAACGAATTTTCCAGCCATTTTTAAAATATATCATATTTTCTGAAAAAACCTTAAAATATAAGGCCATATATTCTCCACTTGAAAAGACTTGACTATTTTTTCATTATGTGTATAATTAGACCAAATATAGATTTTTTGTAAAGTAAATAGTATTAATTAAAAACCAAAAAGAAATGAAAAAAACGGCTTTTATCTTGGTGTCACTATGGATAGTGATATCAATCCTTGGAGCGCCAGAGATGAGGGCGCAAAATAGACCAGTACTTGGTGGTGGTGGTTTGTCTCTTGATGAAGAAAAAGTTCCTGTTATTCTTGCATTTGGATACGGAAGTCATGGCCTTGGATTTAATCTTGGATTAGCATTTCCTAATGCAATTAAATTGCCTGGACTAGAAATTGTTGGTGAATTTTGTCAGAATGCTCAGCTTGGTTTTGAAATTGGCTGGCAACCTGTATCGTTATTCACTGATGGTTTATATCTTCATACTGGTCTTGAATGGCAGTATGAGGTAAAAATCATAACAACAGATTTTCATCCAACTAATCAAACATTCAATGGACAAGATAGAATGTTTGTATCTATTCGTATTGGTCCAGAATTTGAAGTAGGACGTTTTGGTGTTGGTGTTTATTTAAACAGTGGACAGACTTGGATTCCTTCAAATAATCCATCAACTCAAGACTGGCGTTGGGCACAAAAAGTGTTCGGGCGTGTTTACTGGAAATTTTAAAATAAAAAAATAAAAAGGTTACATCATCGTATGTAACCTTTTTTTTATTTTAAATTTACTGCTAAGTATGAAGAAATTATTGCAGCAGTTTCACCTCTTAATGTTAAGTTTCCTAGATTCATTATTTTAAAGTTTTTATTTTTTACTTTTTCAATTTCTTCTTCTGTCCATCCACCTTCGGGACCTATGAAAATATTTATTTTTTCCCACTTGGTGGCTAAACCGCCAAGTGGTTCTCCTGACCCATCAAACAAAATATTAAAATCATCTTTTTTACACAGTTCTAAACTTTTTTCAAAACTAATTGGTTCTAATATTTCTGGCACACTAATGCGTCCTGATTGTTCAGAGGCTTCTTTGGCTATCTTTTGTAATCTTTCTAAATTCAATCCTGTTTTTATTGTTCGCGCAGAAATTATAGGGATTATTTTTGAGATTCCAATTTCAGTAGCTTTTTGGACAACTAATTCAAAATTTTCTTTTTTTAGCACAGCACAGAATAAAGACACTTTTTTGCTATTTGAGTCTTCTTTTTTTTTGCTTATTATCTTTACTATTACATTTTTCTTAGCAATATCTTTGATTTCTCCTAGGGCAACAGTATCTTTTCCATTACATAATTCAACTTTTTCACCAATTTCAAGTTTAAGCACTTTTATTATCTGATGCGCGATATCACCACTTATTTCAAGTTCCTTTTTAGTTAAATCAAAATCTTCTATAAATCTATGAATTTTTGCCATGACATTATACTAGCATATTTGTTATTTTTTTTGATATAATATATTTACTATGGCTAATAAAAAAATAAAAGTTGGGATTAATGGTTTCGGTAGGATTGGTCGTGCGTTTTTAAAAGTTGCATGGGAGAGATCTGATATTGAAATAGTCGCTGTGAATGATTTGGGTGATGTCGCAAATATGGCTTATCTATTAAAGCATGACACTGTTTATAGAAATTGGAATCACATTATTGAGACTAAAGGTCAGGAGATAATAATAGACGGCAAGAAAGTGAAAGTTTTAGCTGAAAAAGATCCAAGCCTGCTTCCCTGGAAAGATTTAGGAGTTGATGTAGTTGTTGAGTCTACTGGACTTTTTACTACTTATGATAAAGCAAATACTCACATTAAAGCTGGAGCAAAGAAGGTTGTCATTTCTGCACCTGCAAAAGAGGGAGACGGAAGCGTTGCAGGTGAGACTATTTTACTTTCAATAAATGAAGAAAAGTTTGGAACTTCAGACGTTACTTCAAATGCTTCTTGTACTACAAATGCCGCAAGTCCATTGATTGGAATTTTAGATGAAGCTCTTGGAATTGAAAAAGCTATTTTAAATACTGTGCACGGGTACACTGCTTCACAAGGAATTGTTGATGGGCCAAATAAAAAAGATTTTCGTGAAGGACGCGCAGCTACGCAAAATATCGTGCCTTCTTCTACTGGTGCCGCAATTGCTGTGACAAAGGCATTTCCTAAATTTGCTGGACTTTTTGATGGTATATCAATGCGTGTGCCTGTGCCAGCTGGATCTATTGTAGATATTACTTTTATTTCTAAAAAACAAACTACAGCCGAAGAGGTAAATAGTATTTTGAAAAAAGCAGCTAAAGATTCTCGCTGGGAAAAAGTTTTTGCTGTTACAGAAGATGATTTAGTTTCTTCTGATATTTTAGGAGATTCTCATGCATCAATTGCAGACTTGAAAATGACGAGAGTTGTGGGTGGAAATTTGGTAAAAGTTTTAGGTTGGTATGATAACGAAATGGGGTATACGTATACATTAGTAGATCATGTAATTAAGACAGGACAAACTATAAAATAATATGAAAAAAATTATAATTATTTTAGTAGTAATTTTATTAATCTTTTTCTTTTTACCTATTATTAGAAAAACTAGTTTGTGTGTTGGTGTTTCTGAAATTCTTGAATCTTGTAAAGAAAAAACAATATGGGTTTCTTTATATAAAAGTATGAAGTAAAATTATTAATAATTTTTAAATTTATGAAAATATATATAGGAAGTGATCATGCAGGATTTGAATTAAAAGAAAAGCTAAAAGTTTATTTAGAGGAGCTTGAGCTTAATTATAAAGTTGTTGATAAAGGAGCTTTTGAATTTGATAAAGATGACGATTATCCAGATTTTATTAATTTAGTGGCGATAGATGTGGCTGGTGATGAAGGAAGTTTTGGAATTATTTTAGGAGGTTCAGGACAAGGTGAAGCAATGTGTGCAAATAGAGTTGAAGGTGCGCGTGCTTGTGTATTTTATGGTCCCAAAGAAGCTGTTGCATCTGTTGATGTTATGGGTAGAGAAAGTTCAGATACTTTTGAAATAATAAAGCTTGCTCGTGAGCATAATGATGCGAATATTTTATCTATCGGTACACGTTTTGTTACAGAAGATGAAGCGAAGTTCGCTGTTGAATTATTTTTAAATACAAAGTTTTCTGGTGAAGAAAGACATATTAGAAGAATAGCTAAATTTTAACAAATAATATATGTGTGGAATTGTTGGATATATTGGTAAAAAAGAAGCATACCCAATACTTATTAAAGGCTTGAAACGTCTTGAATATAGAGGATATGATAGTTCTGGTGTTGGTATCATAAACAATGACCAGCTTTTTGTTTATAAACAAAAAGGTAAAATTGAAAATTTAGAAAAATATGTAAAAGAAAAACCTAAAAATGGAAATATTGGAATTGGTCATACGAGATGGGCGACACATGGAGAACCAAATAATGAAAATGCGCATCCGCATTTTTCAGAATCAAAAAATTTAATACTTGTTCATAATGGAATTATTGAAAATTATTTGCCAATAAAAAAAGAACTTCAAAAAAAAGGCCATGTATTTTTAAGCGAAACTGACACAGAAGTTTTGGCGCATTTAATAGAAGATATTCAAGATAATGAAAAAGTAAATTTAACTGAAGCTGTTCGTCTTTCTTTAAATCAAATTATCGGAGCCTACGCTATTGTGGTGCTTTCTAAAAATGATCCAGATAAATTGATTGTTGCACGTAAAAGTAGCCCGCTTATTATTGGAGTTGGTAAAGATGAATTTTATGTTGCTTCTGATGCAACGCCTATTATTGAATATACTAAAAAAGTTATTTATTTAAATGATGAAGAAATGGCTGTAATATCAAGAACAGGTAAAATTAAAATTACAACAATAAAAAATATTAAAAAAACTCCTTATATACATAAATTGGAATTGAGCATAGAAGAAATAGAAAAAGGGGGTTTTGAAAGCTTTATGCTAAAAGAAATCAATGAACAGCCGAAATCTGTATTGGATAGTATGCGAGGAAGGTTTAATACAAAGAAAAATTTAGTTAAACTCGGTGGAATAGAAAATTATGAAAAAACATTGGCAAAAGTTGATCGCATTGTTATTTTAGGCTGTGGAACTTCTTGGCATGCTGGTTTGATTGGCAAATATCTTTTTGAAGAATTTGCTAGAATCAAAACTGAAGTGGAATATGCTTCTGAATTTCGTTACAGGAATCCTGTTCTTGATAAAAAAGATATTGCGATTGCGATATCACAATCTGGAGAAACAGCTGATACACTTGCTGCTGTAAAACTTGTAAAAGAAAATGGGATTAAAGTTTTAGGAATATGCAATGTTGTAGGTTCATCTATTACAAGAGCCACCGATGGCGGATCTTACACTCATGCCGGTCCTGAAATTGGAGTTGCTTCAACAAAAGCCTTTACTGCTCAAGTAGTAGTTTTAACTTTAATGGCTTTAAGAATTGGAATATTGAAAAGAATGGTAAAAAATTCACAGTTAAAAAAACTACTTTTAGAATTAGAACAAGTTCCTGAAAAAATTTCTGAAATTTTGAAATTAAATGATAAAATAAAAAAAATTGCAGAAATTTATAAGAATTCAACAAATGCGATTTATCTTGGCAGAGGATATAATTTTCCAGTTGCGCTTGAAGGAGCACTTAAATTAAAAGAAATTTCTTACATTCACGCTGAAGGTTATCCTGCGGCAGAGATGAAGCATGGTCCTATTGCTCTTATTGACGAAAATATGCCGGTAATAGTTTTAGCACTTTCTGGTCTTAATTTTGAAAAAGTTATAAACAATATTCAGGAAATTAAAGCCAGAAAAGCGAAAGTAATACTTATCACAAATAATGCAAAAATTATTTCTCCAAAACTTTATGATCATTTGATTGAAATACCAGAAATTGATGAATCTTTATCTCCTTTAATTTCTGTAATTCCTCTTCAATTATTAGCTTATCATATTGCTAGGTTTCGTGATTGCAACGTAGATCAACCTAGAAATCTAGCTAAATCAGTTACAGTGGAGTAATATAAAATAATCGTATGGAAATAATTCCCGCAATATTATCTAGAAATTATGAAGACATGAAGAATAAGATCGCATTAGTGCGAGGGATTCTTCCTGTTGTTCAGATAGATTTGTGTGATGGTATTTTTGTAAAAACGGTCACGTGGCCGTTTTTATCCCGAGCAGAGTCGAGGGATTTTATAGAAAATGAATTAGATGAACATTTTCAAAGAATTTTAAATGAACAAGAAGGAATGCCTTTTTGGGAAGATATTGATTTTGAACTTGATCTAATGGTTTCTGATGCAGTTTCTAATTTTGATATTTATACAAAGCTTGCTCCCAAAAGAATTGTTTTTCATATTGAGGCCGTGGGGGATTTAAATGAATTTAAAGATTTTATAGAAGGGATAGATGTATATATTCGTGATGCTATACAGATAGGTATTGCGATAAATACTACGACGCCAATCGAACAAATTTTTTCTTTAGTGAATAGTGTAGATTTTGTGCAATGCATGGGTATAGAAAAAATTGGTTTTCAAGGACAACCTTTTGACGAAAGAGTTTTGAATAATATAAAAATTTTAAAAGAAAAATATCCTGATCTGATAATTTCAGTTGATGGGGGAGTAAATTTTGAAACTGCGCAAAAGCTCCTAGAAGCTGGAGCAGATAGGCTCGTCGCTGGATCTTTGCTTTTGAAAGCCGAAGACATAAGAGAAACTATTTCTGTGTTGGAAAATTTAGGATAAATCTTAGAATATTTTTATATTGTTGAGGTGTTTTAGTATTTATGGTACTCTCTTTTTAGAATCAAAACTTTGTAAAAATGAAAGTATCAATTGATCGTATTGTTGCAATAATTACTTGTATGTATAAAGTAAGAGCTGAAGTTGTTGTTAATATAGCAATTGATCAATGTTCTTTATATTATGGTTTGAATAATAATCAATTACTTATATTTTATAATGAAGTAAATTGTCTTATTTATAATGATATTATAGAACTTGATTGTGGTTGTGATGAACCAGGTCATGAGACGAAAGTATATAGATTAACTGAAATTGCTCAAGAAAAAATACAAGAAATTATTAAAAACAAAAGTAAACTCTTATTAAAAGAGTTGAAAGAATAAGATTGTCTACATGGCAATCTTTTTTTATTTTATATAAAAGTGTATAATTATTTTAATGGCTTACTTATCTGAAATAAAAAATAAAGAACTTCAAATAAAAGCAAATGATATTCGTCAGTCTATTATTGAAATGCTTGTAGAAGCAGGAAGTGGACATACTGCAGGACCGCTTGGTATGGCAGATATTTTTACTTTATTTTATTTTCACGTTTTAAAACATGATCCAAAAAATCCAGCTTGGGTAGAGCGGGATAGATTAGTTTTATCAAATGGCCATATTTGTCCAGTGTTATATTCTGCTATGGCGCATTCTGGATATTTTCCAGTTGAAGAATTAAAAACTTTAAGAAAATTTGGCTCTCGTTTGCAAGGGCATCCACATAGAGAATATTTACCTTTCGTTGAAAATTCTTCAGGGCCACTTGGCGCAGGGCTTTCGCAAGCAGTTGGCATGGCGCTTGCTGATAGAATTAATGGACAAGACAAAGAAAGATTTATTTATTGTTTTATGTCTGATGGTGAGCATGATGAAGGAAATACTTGGGAAGGAATGATGTTGGCAGGAAAAAATAAATTAAGAAATTTAATTGCAATTGTTGATAGAAATAATATTCAGATAGACGGTAATACTGAAGATGTGATGCCACTAGAACCAATAGCAGATAAATGGAGAGCATTTAATTGGCATGTGATAGAAGTTTCTGGACACGATTTTCGCGCGCTCAATGAAGCAGTAGAAGAAGCTCAAGCGATAGCCGAAAAGCCAACAGTTATTATTGCTCATACGATTCCAGGGAAAGGAGTGAAAGCTTGGGAGAGAGATTATAAATGGCACGGTAAACCTCCAACAAAAGAAGAAGGAGAGATGGCATTAAAAGAATTAAGAGATAACAGACCAATATAAAATGCTTAATCCAGAATTAAAATTAAATCCAAAAATTTTCAACGCAGATGTTGAACAAGTTCCAATCCGAAAAGGTTTTGGGCAAGGGTTGTTGCTAGCGGGTGAGCAAGATGAAAATGTTGTTGCTCTGTGCGGAGATTTGACTGAAAGTACACAGATGCATTTTTTTAAAGAAAAATTTCCTGAAAGATTTGTGGAAGTTGGAGTGGCTGAACAAAATTTAGTGACAGTTGCAAGTGGAATGTCGGCGATGGGAAAGATTCCTTTTGTTTCAAGTTATGCGATGTTTTCTCCAGGAAGAAATTGGGAACAAATCAGAACAACTATCGCATACAATGATAGAAAAGTTGTGATAGTGGGAAGTCATGCTGGAGTTTCTGTCGGTCCTGATGGAGGGACGCACCAAGCTATAGAAGATATTGCTTTGATGCGGGTGATGCCAAATATGGATGTATTTTCTCCTTGTGATGCAATTGAAGCAAAAAAGGTGACTATGGCTTTAGCGAAAACAAAGAGCCCTGCATATATTCGTCTTGCTCGTGAGAAGACGCCAGTTATAACTACAGAAGAAACTCCTTTTGAAATAAACAAAGCGCAGATTTTTTGGATGCCAGATGTGGGGTTAGCAGAAGTTGGGATTGTGGCGACTGGAGCTTTGATTTATCGTGCATTACTCGCTGCGAAAGAATTGGAAGCTGAAGGGATAAAAACTAAAGTTATGAATTTGTTTTCTATCAAACCTATCGATGAAGATTCTATTTTAAAACTCGCAAAAGAAACTAAAGCATTGGTAACAGTGGAAGAGCATCAGATAGCTGGGGGAATGGGTTCAGCAGTGGCAGAAGTTGTCGCACGAAAATTTCCTGTGCCAATAGAATTCGTAGGAGTAAAAGATAAATTTGGCCAATCAGGAACCCCAGACGAATTGATAGAACATTATGGTATGGGTAAAGATTCTATTAAAGAAGCTGTTAAGAAAGTTTTAAGTAGAAAATTTTAATTACTTTCTATAAGTTTTTCTATCTCATCTTTTTTACCCTCATCTTTTAGTTTTTGAATTTTACTAATTTCATCATCAAAATTTGTGCCTATAATTTTATTTTCTTCTAAAACTGTATTTTCAGTCCGTTGTGCTTCTCTTGAATTAAGATTAGTAGATTTTTTAAAAATTTGAAAAGGTTTAACCATAAATTTATATTTTTGTTAGTTTATAATCTTTTGGAGCGGTTTTGAGGTATTTTTCTAATTTTTCTTTTGAAAGCAGACCTTCTTGTGCACCGATTTTTTGAACTACAGACATAGAATTAATTGGTCCCCAAGATAATGCTTCAGGAATAGTTTTCCCGAGTGCTAGAGCTGATGTAAATGTTGAAGAGAATGCATCTCCTGCGCCTGTGCGATCAACTGGTGCTGCTATGTCAGGATACATTGGTGTGAAATAAATATTTTCTCCATCAGATGCATAAGCTCCATTGGGTCCATCGCTGATTGAAACTATTTTTGGTCCTAATTTATGAATACCAGTAGAAAGGATTTTTATATCTTTATTTTTAATTCCTAAAATTTTCTCAGCTTCTTCTACATTACAAAAGAATATCTCTGTGCGCGCATAAATATCTTTTAATTTTTCTGTGCCGAGACTTATTTGGAAAGTTCCAGGCTGAAAGGCTAATTTTACATTTATATGTCTTTTTAAATAATCTGCTATCTCAGTGTGAAATTGTAGAGAATTTTCTCCTAATGAACTTAAATAAATCCAAGATGGAGAATGATAGTCTTGTGATTTTTTTGTATTTGTCCATTCATAATTAAAATTTTCATGTTTTATTAAAATTGTACGCTCAACCCCATACCAGAGTACATAATGATAATTTGTCTTTTTACCTTCTTCTGTTTTTACAAAAGTTGTATCAATTTTTTCCTCTCTAAGCTTATCTAAACAATCTTGTCCATTTTTATCGTTACCAATATTTGTCATAACAGCAGAAGATAAACCAAGTCTTGAAGCAGAGACAGCTGCGTTTGGGCTATTGCCGACAGCAGTTATAATATCAACAGATTCATAAGGAACTTTGTCTCCAAAACGAATACACAATTCTGAACTTTCAGAATCATCAATACCTTTATGAACGTGCGCATCTTTTAATTTTATAAAAGCATCTATGACAATATCCCCAATTGCTAGAAAATCTATTTTTTTCATGATATTATTATAGCATATTATAAAAATATTAAAATGATTTTATTATGTCTAAATCAAGAATAATTTTTGTTTTGGTAGGTATTGTTTTCTTTTTTGGCTTTAAATATTCTAGTGCGAGTGTAATTATAAATGAAATAATGTATGACGTTGAAGGATCCGATACTGATAGAGAGTGGATAGAGATATATAATAATGGTAGTGAGTCGATAGATTTATCAGGGTGGAAATTAAATGAAGCAAATACTAATCATTCTATTGCTGTTTTTCAGGGGGAAAATTCTTTAGGAGCAAATAGTTATGCAATTGTAGTTGGTAATCCACAGAAATTTTTAATTGATTGGTCTAATTTTTTAGGTACTATTTTTGATAGCAGTTTTTCTTTAAATAATGATCCAGGAGAATTTCTTGCATTAAAAGATTCTTCTTTATCTATTAAAGATGAATTAACTTATACTACAAGTATTGGAGCAGCTGGTGACGGCAATTCTTTGCAATTAATTAATGGGGAATGGAAAGCTGGTTCTCCAACTCCTGGAGCTTCCAATGAATCTTCTTCTGGGAGTGATAATACGACTAATACTGGTAATAATGATGACACTAATATCACTAACAACATTGAAGATAATAATACAGATACAAATACAAATGAAGATTTTTCTACTGAAACTACAACTGAAACAAAAACTACAATAAAAAATCCAACCATGAAAGCTAAAATTTTAACCAAAACTTTAGCTTTTATAGGGCAACCCTTAGAATTTAAATCTAGTATTTTAGGATATTCAAATGAAAATCTTGTTCTTGGAAAGATTTTTTGGAATTTTGGTGATGGCAGTTCATTAGAGCAGAATAATAATTTTACTAAATTTAATCATACTTATCTTTATTCTGGCGAGTATCCAGTATCTATGGAATATTATTCAAATTATTTTTTAGATACACCTGATGCTGTAAATAAAATTATAATTAAAGTTGTGCCTATGACAGTTTCAATTTCTAAAGTTGGTGATGCAAAAGATTTTTTTGTTGAGCTTACAAATAATTCAAATTATGAAATTGATATTTCAAAGTGGACATTGAATGCAAATGGGAAAGTTTTTGTTTTTCCAAAAAATAGTGTAATTATGTCTAAAAAAGCTATAACTATTTCAGGAAAAATTACAGGTTTTGTTTTGGGAGATGAAAAGAATTTAAAACTTATTTCAGGAACGGGGGAGATTGTATTTGATTACAATTCTTTATTTAGTAACAATGAAATTGTTGTAGAACCTGTTAAAACTTCTGTAAAAAATTATGCGATAAAAAATGAAATTGAAAATACAGTGGAAGATAAAATGCCAGATACAACAAATCAAGCACAAATTTCTGATACTGATTTATCTGCGATAGCTGTACTTGGTGATACGCAAATAAAAGGAACAAATAATTATTTATTTTTTGGAATTTTTGGTGTTTTGTTGGCTTTAGTGGGTGTTGGTGTTTATTTTATTCGTAAAAAAGGAAGTGTTTCAAATATAAAAGAAGGAAATGATTTTGAAATTTTAGATGAGTAATTTTTATGATATAATATGCACGTCGTTTATTATTTAGTTTAAAATTAAAATTTTATGAAACATTATGTATGTACAGGGGAATGTGGCGGTGTGTCGGAAACATCAGGAGTTTGTAGTGTTACAACTTGTTCTAATTATGATAATGATCTTATTGGGTGTAATTGCACAGATGGAAAGCATCTTAGTATTTTAAAGAAATGTGAAAATTGTGGAAAGACTTGTGAAGGCAATTGTGAAATTGATACTTTTAAACCAGAATTACCTGCTTAATAATATATGTTTAAAAATTTTCTACTTAAAAAAATGTTGCGTTCTCAGGGTGTGCCAGAGGCGCAAGTTGATATGGTTATAACTATGATGGAGAAAAATCCAGAGCTTTTTAAAACTATCGCGCTTGAAATAAAAGAGAAAACGAAGAATGGAATGGATCAAATGACCGCTTCTATGGAAGTAATGAAGAAATACGAAAGCGAGTTAAAAAAATTAACTTAACTATTTTTATAAAAATCTGATATATTATTGTAATGTCATTATCAATCGGAATTGTGGGCCTACCTAATGTTGGGAAATCAACGCTTTTTAATGCTCTTACTAAAAAAAGTGTACCAGCAGAAAATTATCCTTTTTGTACCATAGATCCTTCTGTGGGTATTGTTCCTGTGCCTGATGAGCGTATTTGGAAACTTACTGAATTTTCTAAATCAAAAAAAACTATTCCGGCAGTTATTGAATTTGTGGATATTGCTGGACTTGTGGCTGGCGCGTCAAAAGGTGAAGGGCTTGGAAATAAATTTTTATCAAATATTCGTGAAGTAGATGCAATAGCGCACGTTGTTAGAACATTTCAAGATAATTCTGTGATTCACGTGGCAAATAAAGTTGACCCAAACCAAGATATTGGAGTTATAAATTTAGAATTGGTTTTATCGGATATGGAAATAGTTTCTAAAAGAATTTCTAATATCCAAAGAGAGGTTAAAAAAGGAGATAAAGATATAATTTTAGAAGAAAGTATTTTAAGAAAATTAGAAAAAGTTTTAGAAGAAGGTAAGATGGCAACTGAAGCTGTTTTAAATGAAGAAGAGAAATTTAAAATAAAATCTTTAAATTTGCTTACATTAAAACCGATGCTTTATGTTTTGAATGTTTCAGAAGCTAATGAAAATGTTGAAACAAATTTGCCGGGTATTTCAGTAAAAGTTGATCCTGTGTTTGAAAAAGGTTTTGATGATTTAATAAAAAAAAGCTATGAGCTTTTAGGACTTGAAACTTTTTTGACTACTGGAGAAGACGAAACACGTGCATGGACTATAAAGATAGGATCTACTGCGCCTGTCGCTGGTATGGCTATACATACTGATTTTAAAGATAAATTTATAAGAGCAGAAGTTATAAATTGGAAAGATTTATTAGATTCTGGGTCATATGCAAATGCACGAGCAAAAGGGTTGGTTCGTACTGAAGGAAAGGAATATATAGTAAAAGATGGCGATGTCGTAGAGTTTAAAATTTAATATGGAGCCTTTTAAAAATAAAAATATAAATCTTCTGAATTTGCATGCTGGGCTATGTCGTTTTAGTAATAATATTTTTGATGTGTTTGGAGCTGTATATTTATTAAGTCTTGGAATATCATTTCCAATTGTTGCTTTGGCGTGGGCAGGGAGTTTATTTTTACGTTTTATATTGCGACCCTTTTCAATGTTATTGTCAGAAAAAATAGGATTAAGACGTGCTCTTATTATTGGCGTTATTTTAGGCAGTATGCTTTTTATTGTCCTTACAAAAATAAATGGAATAAACAATTATTTTTATTTTTATATTTTTTATTTAGCTATATGCGATATTACTTATTGGTTACCTTATCATTCATATTATGCAACCGCTGGGGATGAACAAAATCGAGGAAAACAAATATGTGTACAATTTGGATTTGTTACATTTTTAAAAACCATGGCTCCATTTGTTGGAGGAATTATGATAACACATTTTGGATTTTGGTCTCTTTATTTTATTGCATCCATAGTAATGCTTTTGTCAGCAATTCCATTGTTTTTTGCTAAAGATGTTTTACCAGGGAAAATAATAATATGGAAAGAAGCAATACAATCAATTGATAAACATGGAATGATAATGATGATTGGTGATGGTATTTTATATATGCATGCATTTGTGTGGACAATTGTACTTTTTTATCTTGTCGGAAATTATACAACCTTTGGTGGACTTGTTGCTTTTGAATCGTTGAGTATAATTGTACTTTTTTATTTTTTAGGATATTTTATTGACAAAGGAAACGGAAAACGTGTTACTTATATCGGTCTGATATCAATAGGAGTAGTTATATTATTACGAGCATTTTTAGTAAAAACAATTCCTGAGATTATTATTACTGATGTTTTAATTGCGTTTGGTATGACATTTTATCTAAGTTCTTTTAATGTTGGTCTTTATAATATGGCAAAGAGAAGTTCTAATACTTTATGGTTTCATTTTTTCGGTGAAGTTGGGTGGGATATTGGGGCAATGATATCACTTACGTTAAGTGCAATCCTTTTTAGTTTAGGTGTTCCATTAAAATTTATAATAGTTTTTGCGTTACCAGGATTGTTCATAACTTATAAAATATTAAAAAAATTTTATAAGCAGAATACTTTAATTGATTTGAAATAAATTTATGGAAGATAAAGAAAACGAAATAATAAAGATTCTTAAAAATGATGGAATAGGAATAATGCCGACAGATACTTTGTATGGTTTAGTTGGAAGTGCTTTTTCTCGCAAGGCTATAAATAGAATATATAAAATAAAAAATAGAGATAAGAAGAAAAAAATGATAGTTTTAATTTCTTCTATTAAGGATTTAGAAAAGTTTGGTATTTCTAATAGGCTAATTCGCGCGAATAGGAGAATGCTAGAAAAAGTTTGGTCGGGGAAAGTGAGTGTTATTTTAAATAATATAGCTTTTAGATTACCTGCAAAAAAGAGTTTGGTAGAAATACTTAAAAAGACTGGGCCATTAGTTGCTCCTTCAGCAAATCCTGAAGGGTTAAAGCCAGCTGAAAATATTAAACAAGCAAAAGAATATTTCGGTCCCGTTAGAAGCAGGTCTCCCAAAGGTGACCGTAACACTCGCATGCTTGCGAGGGAGGCTTCTAACGGGATTGGGAATAATGTAGATTTTTACTTATCAGGTGGAACATTAAAATCAAAGCCATCAACTTTAATAAAGATTAATAAAAAAGGTGAAATAGAAGTTTTACGTGGTAATATATAAATATGAAAAATGAAATAAAAATTTTTACTCCAGAGAATTGGATTGATTATGAAATACTTGATACTGGAGAGGGTGAAAGACTAGAAAGATTTGGAAAATATACTTTTATTAGACCTTTTGAAGATGCTGTTTGGAAAAAGACTTTAAATAAAAGTGAATGGGAGAAAGCGGATGGAAAATTTTGGAGTTCTAAGACTGGAGCTAAAGGTGGATGGAAGATTAATTCGGATATTCCTGAAAAGTGGATTATGTCATATGGAGATACTTGTCCTGTTAGAGGCCACGAGGGCTCGCAGTGTGCTTCCGCCTCTAATGGGATTAAATTTTTTGTTTCCCCAACCCCCTTTAGACATTTTGGTTTTTTTCCAGAGCAGGCAAGTCATTGGGATTTTATAGAAAGTAAAATAAAGAAAGAAAAAAGACCAATTAAATTTTTAAATTTATTTGGCTACACAGGTGTTGCAAGTTTGTTTGCTTTGCGTGCTGGAGCAGAGGTAACTCATCTTGATGCTTCAAAGCAAAGTTTATCTATAGCAAAAGAAAATCAGATATTGTCAGGATTAGAAAAAATGCCTATGAGAATTATTTGTGATGATGTTTTAAAATTTTTAGAACGTGAAGCAAAAAGAGGAAATAAATACGATGCAGTAATAATGGATCCGCCAAAGTTTGGCAGAGGACCAAAAGGTGAGACTTGGAAAATAGAAGAAAGTTTACCAAAGCTTTTGGCGGGGGTGAAAAAAGTTTTAAGCGATAATCCACTTTTTGTGATTTTAACTTCATATGCGATAGATTCCTCGTCTTTGTCTCTCGGCTGTGCGCTCAGAGATGCTATGAAAGATTTTAAAGGAGAAGTTAAACAAGGGGAGCTTTGTTTAGTGGAAAAAAGCAATGATCGGCTCATATCATTAGCTAACACTGCAGTTTGGGAATCATAGAAAATATGATATAATTTCTCTTATTAATAAATAATATTTTTATATGGAAACTCAAGTAAATGCTCAAAAAAGCAAATTAAATCCAGGTTTTTTCTTTTTATGTTTAGGTCTTTTAGCAACATTGATAACTTCAGTAGTTTCGTTTCTTAATCTTGTTTTTAGCACTTTAGATAAAAAATTTCCTGATGTTCTTAACTCTAATTATCAATATGGATATTCTACTTACAATTATGAAAGTATTCGAGTAGCTCTTGCGACACTTATTATTTTCTTTCCAATTTTCCTATTAGTTTCTTATTTTTGGAAAAAATATACACAAGGTGAAATGGGTTCTATTGATGTAGTTATAAAAAAATGGGTTATATATCTTATTTTATTTCTTTCAGCTGTGGTTGTCGTTATAGATTTAGTTACTTTAGTAAAATTCTTTGTTGCTGGAGAAATAACAAACAGATTTATTTATAAAATATTAATTACTTTCGTAACAGCTGCAATAATAGGAAAATATTTCTTTATTTCTGAATTTTGGACTGGTAGAGAAATAATTAAGAAGTTAAATAAATTTATCAATCCTATCGCTGGTATTGTTTTAGTTGTTTTTGCTATTAGTTATAGTTTTGTAATTATGGGAAGTCCTGCAAAACAAAGATCTCTTAGACTAGATGATAGACGTGTAAGTGATTTACAAAGTATTCAATATCAGGTAATTAATTACTGGCAACAAAAAGAAAAATTACCAGAAGATTTAGGTGTTCTTGCAAATCCACTGTCAGGTTTTTCTTTACCAGTTGAACCAGAATTTGAAAAAGGTAAAAAATATGAATACAATGTTTTAGATAAAAATAAATTAACTTTCCAATTGTGTGCAGATTTCTCGTTACCAATGCCAAAAGGATGGAATGAATATAAAAATTATGGAGGAGTAGTGCCAATGTATAGTGAAAGAGATATTGCTGTGTCATCTTATCCTTATCCAGGACCTGGGGGTTCTAATGAATCTTGGGATCATCAAACAGGAAGGACTTGTTTTGAACGTACTATAGATAAAGATCTATACCCACCTTACCCAAAAGTACTTAAAAACTAATTACAAATTATCAATTACGAATGAAAAGTTACGATCATAAAAAAATTGAAAAAAAGTGGCAGAAAGAATGGGAGAAAAAAGGAATTTATAAAGCAAAAGACGGAAAAGGAAAAAAGTTCTATTCTTTAGTTGAATTTCCATATCCATCTGGAGATGGGCTTCATGTTGGGCATCCAAGACCTTATATTGCAATGGATGTTATTTCTAGAAAGCGTAGATTAGAAGGTTATAATGTACTTTTTCCAATCGGTTGGGATGCTTTTGGTTTGCCAACTGAAAATTATGCTATTAAAACTGGAATTCATCCAAAGATTGTAACTAAAAAAAATACAGATAATTTTCGTAAGCAAATACAAATGCTTGGTATTTCTTTTGATTGGAATAGAGAAATAAATACTACTGATCCAGAATATTATAAATGGACTCAATGGATATTTTTACAATTTTATAAAAAAGGTCTTGCATATAAAGCAGAGATTCCTATAAATTGGTGTCCAAAAGATAAAATCGGTTTAGCAAATGAAGAAGTGATAGATGGAAAATGTGAACGATGTGGAGAGCAAACAGAAAGAAGAATGAAAGAACAATGGATGCTCGCTATTACAAAATATGCAGATCGTTTAGATAAAGATTTGGATTTAGTAGATTATCCTCTACGTGTAAAATTGTCACAAAGAAATTGGATAGGGAGAAGTGAAGGAGCAGAGATAGAATTTAAAATTACGAATTACGAATTACGAATTAAAGTTTTTACGACTCGTGCCGATACTTTGTTTGGTGTGACTTATGTTGTGCTTGCACCAGAACATTCTCTTGTAAATGAGTTATTGGAGAAAGTTGAAAATAAAAATGAAGTTTTAAAATATATTTCTGATGTAAAGAAAAAGTCTGAAATGGAAAGAACTGCGGAAGGGAAAGAAAAAACTGGAGTAGAATTAAAAGGAATAAAAGCAATTAATCCTGCGAATAACGAAGAGGTTTCAGTATGGATCGCTGATTATGTTTTAGCTGGTTATGGGACAGGGGCAGTTATGGCAGTGCCAGCTCACGATGAAAGAGATTTTGAATTTGCGAAGAAATATAATTTACAAATAAAACAAGTTATTATTCCAGTTTTTGGAGAATCAAAAACAGATGAAAAAGAAAGACATGCTGTTGCTGTTTTTGTGAGAAGACCATCTGATGGTAAATATCTTTTTCTATTTGCAAAAGCTTTCAATGAAATTTCAAAAGTTTATGGTGGTATAGAACAAAATGAAAAAGCTGGTGATACGGCAATACGCGAAGTTTTTGAAGAAACGGGATATAAAACAAAATTTGTTCGTGATTTAGGATTAACAACTCAATCTCATTTTTATCATCCACATAAAAAAGAAAATAGGCGATTATTATGTAATTTAATTGAACTAGAACTAATTGATGAAAAACAGTATGAAATAGCGGAAGAAGAAAAATTATTGCATGAAATTCTCTGGTTGAGTTATGAAGAAGCTAAACAAAAAATTAATGATGCAAAAGAACTTTATGATTTTAGTTTATTTGAAGGTAAAAATTATCTTACAAAAGATGGAGTTTTAATTAATTCTGAAAAATTTGATAAATTAGATTCAGAAGATGCTAGAAAAAAAATAACAGAATTTGTTGGGGGAAAAATTGTTACGAAATATAAACTTCGTGATTGGGTTTTTTCTCGTCAGAGATATTGGGGTGAACCTATTCCTTTAATTAATTGTGAGAAATGCGGACTCGTACCGATTCCAGAAAAAGATTTGCCATTAAAATTACCAGAAGTTAAAAGTTATAAATTAACAGATACAGGGGAATCACCTTTGGCTGGTATTTCAAAATGGGTAAATACAAAATGTCCTAAATGCAAAGGTCCTGCAAAAAGAGAAACAGATACTATGCCAAACTGGGCTGGAAGTTCATGGTACTATTTGCGTTATTGTGATCCAAAAAATAAAAAAGTTTTTGCTGATAAGAAAAAATTAAAATATTGGTTAGACGGCTCGCCCCGCCAGACCGGCGGGGTGGATTGGTACAATGGTGGAATGGAACATACAACTCTTCACCTTTTATATTCAAGATTTTGGCATAAATTTTTATATGATTTAAAACTTGTACCAACTTCTGAGCCATACAAAAAAAGAACTTCGCATGGACTTATCATGGGTGAAGGTGGAGTGAAGATGTCAAAGTCTTTGGGAAATGTTGTGAATCCAGACAGTATTGTGAAAACTTATGGCGCAGATACTTTGCGTGTTTATGAAATGTTTATGGGGCCATTTGAAGAACCTGTTGCGTGGAGTACAGAAAGTATAATTGGTCCAAGAAGATTTATAGAAAAAGTTTGGAGAATTGGGGAGAAAGTGATGGCGAAGCAGATGAAGAATTTTGGAAAATACGCCCTCGGAGAATTGAAGCGAGGGTTTTCTCAAAATTCTTCATCTGCTTCGCTTCAGAATTCTTCTGTTTTAAAACTTTTACATAAAACTATTAAAAAAGTTTCTGAGGATATAGAAGCAATGCGTTTTAATACTGCAGTTTCTGCTTTGATGATTTTAGCTACAGAAATGGAAAAATCAGATTATATTGAAAAAGAAGATTTTAAAAAATTTCTACAAATTTTAGCGCCATTTGCTCCGCATGTGACAGAAGAATTATGGCAACAATTGCAACAGGCAAGACCTGTTTTTTTAACAGGTCTTGCCTGTAAGAGTATAAATTTTTCCAAATGGCCTAAATGGGACGAGAGATTAATAAAAGATGAAGAAGTAAAAATTGCAGTGCAAGTAAATGGAAAAGTTAGAGCTGAAATGATGATACAAGCAAATGAAAAAGAGGATGAGATAAAAGAAAGAGCTGTACAAAATGAAACAGTTAAAAAATTCTTACCCAGTTTAGATATAAAGAAAATAATTTACGTTAAAAATAGACTTATTAACATTGTTGTTTAATTTATTTTATAGTATAATATTAGCAGTATGAATTTAATAAAACATATTTTTAAAAAGCATTTAGTTTCAATTTTAGCTCTTGGTTTTTTAGTTGTGTTTGCAACTACTTTTCATTCATTTGCTGCTGACACTCCACCAGATGGAGGTTTTGCTCCTGGAGCGACTCTTAATCCTGCTTGTGATCCTGGCAGTAGCGCTGATTGTGTTGTGACTATTCCAACTGGTTGGTCTTTAGAGGGAGATGTGTCAGACGCGACTAAATTTATCGGCACGACAAACGATGTGCCATTCAATATTAAAGTTAATAATCAAAAAGCTGGAGAAGTTGACAGTTCTGGAGATACTATTTTAGGTTATCAAGCTGGTATTGCCACAGATGGTGTAGATACAGATAATACTTTTATTGGTTATAAAAGTGGATATGGAAATATAACAGCAAGCAAAAATACTGCAATAGGAAATGAAGCGTTGTATACGCAATCATTCAGCAATGCTAGCACTGCATGGAATAGTGAAAATGTGGCAATTGGATACAGAACATTATATTTAAACCAGCCGACAAGCACAAGCACTGGAAAACAAAATTTAGCAATCGGCAATCAAGCGCTTTATTCAAACACAACAGCGTCTGACAATATAGCGATAGGTTATCAAGCAGGATATTCAAACACAACAGGAACTCTGAATACTTTTCTTGGCTATCAAGCGGGATATACAAATTCAACAGGCTCTTCAAACACTTTTGCAGGTTATCAGAGCGGTTTTACAAATAGCACAGGAACTGACAATACAGCAATTGGAAATTTGTCGCTTTATTCAAATACATTGGGACAATCTAATACAGCGATTGGATCAAGCTCTTTGAATGCGAACACAACAGGAACAAACAATGTAGGTATTGGATTTACTTCGCTTAGCAGCAATATAATTGGAAACGGAAATACGGCAATAGGCTCTGAATCATTAGTTCAAAATACTGCTGACAATAATACAACAATGGGTTATCAAGCCGGGTATAGCAATACCACAGGAACCCCAAATACTTTTGTGGGATATCAGAGCGGATATGGAAATACAACGGGAAACTTGAATACATTTTTAGGAAATATATCTGGATATAGTAATGTAGATGGCTACGCTAATTCTTTTATAGGAAATGGCGCAGGATATTCTAATACATCTGGATATAATAATATTGCACTTGGTGCATCAACATTGTATTACAATACAACAGGCAATTATAATATAGCTGTTGGTAATAGAGCATTAATTACTAATACTAGTGGTGGTATGAATGTTGCAATTGGTCAATCAAGTTTGGAAAATAATACAACAGGAACTAGTAATACTGCTATTGGTTCAAGTTCACTTCAAAATAATACAACAGGGGGAGATAATACTGCTTTTGGTTATTATGCAGGACAAGGTAATACAACAGGTGGTAAAAATGTTTTTATTGGGAATAATGCTGGTGTTTCCAATACAACAGGACAATATAATACAGTATTAGGATATGAAGCTGGAAAATTAAATTTAATTGGCGCAGGGAATGTATTTCTTGGTTATCAAGCAGGATATTATGAAACAGGAAGTAATAAATTATTTATAGATAATCAAGGAAGAACAGACGAAGCAACAAGCAGAACTAGCTCTTTGATTTATGGAGAATTTAATTCCACTCCAGCCAGTCAAATTTTAACAATTAATGGAACATTAAATGTATCTAGTTTGCCGGTTGTAAATCCGGGAACTAATCTTGGAATGGTTTGCGTTACAACAACAGGAAATTTATGGGTTGATGACGGACCAGTATTTAATTGTGTTGATTCTGATTAAATAGTCTAATGTTTAAGTGCGCAGGTTTGCGTTTTTAAATTAAACTATAGTATAATATTAGGATTAAGAGTCGTAATGTGTTTTTATTTATTAATTTTTTTTAAAAAATAATTATGTTATCAAATATTTTAGACAGAATTTCTTTTTGGTCACTTTTTTCAGTGATCGTTTTATTACCAATTTTCTTTTTACCTTTTACAAAAATACCGATAGAAACTTCAAAAGGTTTGCTTTTAATAATAGGCTTGGCAATTTCAATTATTTTTTGGACTGCAGCGCGTTTTTCTGATGGAAAAATTATTTTGCCGAAATCTTGGCTTTTAGTTGCTGGCTTTGGAATAGTTTTATCTTTTCTTTTATCTGCTCTTTTTTCTTCAGTTCCAAAAGTTTCTTTTTTTGGAATAATGTTTGATACTGGAACTTTTTATTTTATGCTTTCTGCCTTTCTTTTAATGCTTATATCTTCTATTGTTTTGAGAGATGTAAAGAAAGCAAAAATAGTTTTAAAAGGAGTAGTTATTTCTTCTTTATTTTTGTTTATATTTCAAATTTTTCACATATTTATGCCAAAGATATTATCATTAGGAGTTTTAGGAGGAAAGACCGATAATATTTTAGGATCATGGAATACGCTTGGAATTTTTATTGGACTTTCTGTTATTATCTCTCTTTTTATTATTGAATTTTTTTTAATATCAAAAAGAATGAAATTATTTTTTGGTATTTTAATGATTTTGTCAGTTTTTTTGGCTATAATAGTTAATTTTCCTGCAATTTGGTGGATATTAGGAATTTTTTCTTTATTTCTTTTTGTTTATAAAGTTTCTTTTTTTGCAGGTGCAAAACAAGGAGAGATAAATAAAAGAGTTTTTCCAGCTGTTTCTTTTTCTATTATTATGATTTCTCTTCTATTTATTATAGCAGGGCAATTTATTGGAGGATTTTTACCAAATCGTTTAGGTGTTTCAAACCTTGAGATTAGACCATCTCTTACTTCTACTATGTCTGTTGCTAAAAATGTTTTAGTAAAAGATCCTATTTTAGGAGCTGGTCCAAATAGATTTACTGAAAACTGGGATATGTATAAACCATCTGTAATTAACTCTACTCGTTTTTGGGATACATCTTTTAATTTTGGTTCAGGATTCTTGCCAACTTTTGCAATTACAAATGGATCTTTGGGAATTTTAGCTTTTGTTATATTTTTTATTCTTATGCTTATTGCTGGGTTTAAATCTCTTTTTGTTGCAAATAAAAAAAATACATTAAACTCAGAGATAAATTTATTCTTTATAATGTCTATTTATTTATTTATTTCATCTTTTATTTATCCTGTAGGATTAGCTTTGTTTCTTTTAGCTTTTGCATTTCTTGGAATATTTATAGGTTTATATTGTGCCAATAAAACAAAAGGAGAAATATCTTTTTCTTTATTAGATGATCCACGTAAAAGTTTTTTCTCTATACTTGTTCTTGTTATTATTATGGTAATAACTGCCTCAGCAGGATTTAAATATATGGAACGTTTTGCTTCAGTTGTTTATTTTCAAAAAACTTTTTCAGCTCAAACTATGCCTGATGCAGAATTGTATATAAATAAAGCGATTGCTCTTTATTCAAATGATTTATATTTTCGCGCTTATTCTCAAGTATATATTGCTAAATTAAATTCTTTGGTTTCTAAAGGTCAATCTATTTCTGAAATAGAAAAGAAAGAATTACAAGCAAGTTATGATCAAGCAATAGCTGGAGCTCAAAATGCAATAGCATTTAATCCCGCAAATTATTTAAATTTTAAAATGCTTGGTTTTGTGTATGATACAGTAGGTCCTATTGGAGTACAAGGAGCTTATGATAATGCTGTAGACGCTTATAAAAAAGCATCAGAATTAAATCCTATTAATCCTGGACTTAAAATTAATTTAGCTCGTTCTTCTTTTTCGGGTGGTAAAATAGAAGATGCGAAAAATTATGCCAAAGAAGCTTTATCCCTTAAGGGAGATTATATAGACGCATTTATTATTCTTTCTCAAATATCAAAAATGCAAGGTAATAACGCAGAGGCGCTTTCTTATGCTGAAACCGCGCTTTTGTTTTTTCCACAAGATAAAGATTTAATACAATATGTTAATTCTTTGAAAAATGTTTCTTCTGTAAATGTCAATAACTCAAAAGATAATACTAAAAAAGATAACAATAATTAAACAAAAAAGTAAAAAAGAATGAATAAAATTTTAAGGGTTTTTGGCAAAGAATTTGGAAGTATAAACCAAGCTGCTGTTTTATTGGGTGTTTTTGCTTTTTTGTCTCAGATTTTAGGGTTATTTCGAGATCGTTTTATTGCGCATTTTATAGGACCATCAGCATCGCTTGATGCTTATTATGCCGCATTTAGAATACCTGATTTGATATTTATATCTATCGCATCTCTTGCTTCAATAACTGTTCTTATCCCATTTATAGTAAGCAAAATGTCTGGTGAAAAAGTTACAGAAGAGGCAAAGAAATTTTTAAATGATATTTTTACAGTATTTTTTATTGCAATAGTATCTGTATCTTTTATTGCTTTTATTTTAATGCCATATATTGTTTTTCTAATTGCTCCGGGCTTTTCATCTGTGATGCAAGAAAAGGTTATTGAACTTTCTCGCATAATGCTTCTTTCTCCAATTCTTTTGGGGTTTTCAAATTTATTTGGAACAATAACTCAACTTTTCCGCAAGTTTTTTATTTATGCGTTGAGTCCTATCTTTTATAATTTCGGAATAATTTTGGGAGTTTTGTTTATTTATCCAATTTTTGGTATTTATGGACTTGCTATGGGTGTTGTATTGGGCGCTTTAATGCATTTTTTAATTCAAGCGTTTGCTTCTTCCGGATGTGGTTTTGCTCCAAAATTTTCATTTTCAATTAATTTTAAAGATATTAAAAAAGCGGTTCTTATTTCACTTCCAAGAACATTAGGTCTTTCTTTTAACAACATTGCTTTAATATTAATTATTTCTTTCGCTTCTTTTTTAAAAGGAGGATCTATTTCAATTTTTAATCTTTCTCTTAATTTGCAATCAGTACCTCTTGGAATAATAGGCCTTTCTTATGCTGTAGCTGCTTTTCCAACTCTTACTAAATCATATTCTTCTGGCAAAATAGATGATTTTAAAATTCATTTAAAATCTGCCGCAAGACAAATTATATTTTGGTCTTTGCCAATAACTTTTCTTTTTATTGTTCTTCGCGCGCAAATAGTGCGTGTTATTTTAGGTT
Organism: Minisyncoccota bacterium; assembly: GCA_041666045.1. Taxonomy (GTDB): domain Bacteria; phylum Patescibacteriota; class Minisyncoccia; order Phycocordibacterales; family UBA9973; genus UBA9973. The sequence continues at coordinate 232,085 of JBAYHR010000001.1, read as the reverse complement.
CAGGATCTTTTTCTTGGGAAAATACACGTCTTGTCGCAGCATCGCTTGCTATTTTTTCAATTTCCATAGTTGCGCAAGGACTTATCGCTTTATTTGCAAGAGCATATTATGCGGGAGGCAATACCAAAAGACCGCTTTTAATAAATTTTATTTCTTCTTTATCCATTGTTTTATTTTCTTATTTATTTTTGTATATTTTTAAACAGTATTCCGCTTTTCAATATTTTATTGAATCTTTATTAAAAGTGTCTGATATCTCTGGTACCGAAGTGTTAATGCTTCCTTTGGCGTATTCATTAGGCACGATAATAAATTTTATTCTTCTTTGGTTTTTTATAAAAAAAGATTTTATAAAAAAAGAACAATTTATTATCAAGACTTTTTTTCAAAGTTTGGGCGCGTCATTTTTTATAGGATTTATAGCTTATTTAAGTTTAAATATTTTTTCTCCAATTTTTGGAACAACAACTTTCTTTGGAATATTTTTTCAAGGTTTTATTTCTGGAATTCTTGGAATTTTAACAGGAGTTTTAGTACTTTATTTGCTTAAAAATGAAGAATTAAAAGAATTAATAAAAGTTTTAAAAACTAAATTCTGGCGCGCAAAAGTTATAGCTCCAGTTCAAGAAGGACTTTAATATTAAGGATTTTTCTGTTAAGATATCTTTATGGATTTAAAGTATATAAGAAATTTTTCAATTATAGCTCATATTGATCATGGTAAAAGCACTTTGGCGGACAGAATGCTTGAGATAACACATACAATAGAAATGCGAAAAATGCGTGATCAAGTGCTTGATTCTATGGATCTTGAAAGAGAACGCGGTATTACAATTAAAATGCAACCAGTTCGAATGGAATATAAATATAATAATGAAAATTATATTTTAAATTTAATTGATACACCTGGGCATATAGATTTTTCTTATGAAGTTTCTAGAGCATTAAAAGCTGTTGAGGGTTCTATTTTGCTTGTTGATTCAACTCAAGGTGTTCAGGCTCAGACACTTACCACACTGAATATGGCTCGTGATGGCGGACTTAAAATTATACCTGTGCTTTCTAAGATTGATTCTCCATTATCAAGAGTAGAAGAGGTAAAGGATGAAGTAGTTAAGCTTTTAAATTGTGATCCAAATGAAATTATATTGGTTTCAGGGCGTACGGGAGAAGGAGTAGAAAATCTTTTAAATGAAGTTATAAAACAAATTCCTTCACCAAAAGAAACTTATCAAGGTGATAATAATTTCCGCGCTCTTGTCTTTGATTTTAAATATTCAAATCATAAAGGAGTTATAGTTTTTGTTCGTGTTTTAGATGGAAAAATAACTCGTGGTGAAAATTTAATTTTTTCTGTATCAAATGAGAAGTTTAATTCTCTTGAAGTTGGAACTTTTTCACCCGAAGAAACTCCATGTGAATTTCTTTCATCTGGTGATACCGGATATATAGTTACAGGAATAAAGAAGCCTGGTATAGCGAGTGTTGGAGATACAATAACTAAATTCAAAAATCCATTGCCAGCTTTGCCTGGTTATATGCAACCTAGACCTGTTGTTTGGGCTTCTATTTTTCCAGAAGATGCAGATGATTTTTTAGAACTTAAATTATCATTAGGAAAATTAAAGCTTTCAGATTCAGCTTTTTCATATGAAGAAGAATCTTCAGGTTCTCTTGGAAGAGGTTTTAGATGTGGATTCTTGGGAATGTTGCATTTAGAAATAATTACTGAGCGATTGAAGCGTGAATTTAATTTGAAATTGGTCATAACAACGCCGTCCATAACATATGAAGTGATAATGAAAAATGGAAAAAAAGAAAAAATTTACTCTCCATATTTTTTTCCTGATGATGGTAATATACAAACTGTATTTGAACCATGGGTTAATTTGAAAATAATAAGTCCAGCAAAATATTTAGGCAATATTATGCAACTCCTTTTTGATCATGAGGGTGAGGTTGGTGAAACAGAAAATTTTGGGGATAGCCGTTCTGTTATTTCTGTAAAAATGCCTTTACGTGAACTTATGCGTAATTTTTTTGATGAATTAAAAAGCACTTCATCTGGTTACGGATCAATTTCTTATGAAATAGGTGAGATGCGTGAAGCTAATGTTACCAGACTTGATTTGATTGTTGCTGATGAAGTTATGCCGGCATTTTCTCGTGTTATTTCTAAAAAAAGGGCAGAAGAAGAAGCGGAAAAAGTTGTTGAAAAATTACATAATATTATTCCACGTCAGCAGATTGCTTTTAAAATTCAGGGAAAAGCATTAGGAAGGATTATTTCCTCAAAAACTGTTTCTTCTTTTCGTAAAGATGTTTTAATGCATGGTAGTAAGGTTGTTGGTGGTGGGGATGTAAGTCGCAAGAAAAAGCTTCTCGAAAAGCAGAAAAGAGGAAAAGCTAGAATGAAAGAAAACGCAAAAATTAACATCACCCAGGATGTGTTTCTTAAAATGATGCGGTCTGGGAATGATTGATTTACTTTAAACGAAATATTGGAGAGTAAAGCAAAATCATACTTATTATTATGAGAATGCATACGACTGACCAAATAACTTGTATTTTCTTTTGATGTTTTTTATCGAAAAGCATGTAATAATATTAGCATAATATGAAAAATTTTCAAAAAAGCAATAAATTTAAAAACATAGTGCAATCTAAGCCAGTTTTATTTCTTTTAGTTATTTTGGTTCTTTTTTTTATTTGGAATATGGTGAGTCTTTTTGATAAAATGCAGGATACTGTTAAAAATAGGAAAATAGTGGAAGATAAAATTAATGAATTGCAAAAAGATAAACAAAAACTTTCATCTGATATTGCCAGTTTAAATACAGATAAAGGAATAGAAGAAAGTATTCGTAATAAGTTTGGTTTAGCAAAAGAAGGGGAGGATATTATTGTTGTGGTAGAGGACAAAAATTTATCAGAAGTTAAAAAAGGTGAAGAAGCTAAAGGTTTCTTTTCTTTTTTAAAAAATTTATTTAAATAAATGTATATTAAAGCAATAGTTACAGTTGGAGTAAAAAAGGAAAGTATAATTCAAAAATCACCTGATCAATTTATAATTTCAGTTAAAGAAAAAGCAGAAAAAAATATGGCAAATAAGAAAATTATAGAGCTTTTAGCTTCATATTTTAATATTTCAAAAAGTAAAATAAGAATAATAAATGGCCATCACCATCCTCATAAGCTTTTAGTTGTAGAAGATAAAATATGATATAATTAAGCTATGAAAATAATATTTTTTGAATCACCTGCAGTAGATGAGTCTATCTTGAAGAATTCTTTTAATGACTGCGAGATTTCTTTTTGTAAGGAAAAGTTAGATAAAGATAATATTAGTAAAGCAAAGGATTGTGAAATAATTTCTGTTTTTATTAATTCTTTGTTAAATAAAGAGGCCTTAGATTTGTTGCCAAATTTAAAATTTATTATTACACGTTCAACTGGTTTTGAGCATATTGATTTAAAATATTGCGCACAAAAGGGAATTGTTGTTTCAAATGTTCCTGCTTATGGAGCTCATACTGTTGCTGAATTTGCTTTTGCTTTAATGTTGAATCTTTCAAGAAATGTTTTAAAAGCAAATAATTATATAAGAGAAACAAATGATTTTAATTTTTCTAAATCTTTTGAAGGTTTTGATTTAAATGAAAAAACTATTGGTGTGGTTGGAACAGGAAGAATTGGAAAGAATTTAATAAAAATAGCTAGAGGTTTTAATATGAAAGTTGTGGCAACAGATCCTCATCCAGATTTAGCTTTTGCAAAAGAAAATAATGTCACATATAAAACATTAGAAGAAGTTGTTTCAGAAGCTGATATTGTGACACTGCATACACCTTATACAAAAGAAAATTATCATTTAATAAATAAGGATAATATTTCTAAAATGAAAAAAGGAGTTTTAATGATAAATACTGCCCGTGGTGCATTGGTAGATACAGAAGCTTTAATAGGTGGAATTAAAAATGGGATTATTGCAGGTGCGGGATTGGATGTTTTAGAAGGAGAAAGAGATTTAAAAATAGAAAATGAAATATTTAATGGAAATAACAAAGAAAAGGTTGATTACAAAATATTAGTTGAAGACCATTTATTGATGGAAATGCCAAATGTTATTGTTACTCCCCATATAGCTTTTTATTCTAAAGAAGCGGAAGGAGATATTTTAAAAACCACAATAGAAAATATTAAAGGTTTTATTTCTGGTAATTTTCAAAATTTAGTTAAATAAAAAAAATGACAGAAAATCGAATTAAAAATTTTAATGATTTAGCAATTACAGAAAATCGTAGATTGGTTTTGGAAATAGCAGAAGTTGGTTTTGATTCTATAAATACTGAAAAAGTAATATTAAATTCTATTAAATTAGAGAATAATATTTTTAAAATAAATAATGAAAGTTTTGATTTATCTAAATTTAAAAGAATAAAAGTAGTTGGTTTTGGTAAGGCGTCTTGTGATGGAGCTTTGGCTTTAGAAAAAATACTTGGTAATAAAATTAAAGAAGGAGTTGTAATTGGCCTTCATAAAGTTAGTTGTGATTATATACAAACATTTGCAGGGACTCATCCTCGACCATCTAAAGTTAATATAGAGCCTGGTAAAAAAATATTAGAAATAGCAGATAAATCTAATGAGGATGATCTTCTTATTGCTATTGTTTCTGGAGGAGGCTCTGCGCTTTTATGTTCTTCAGAAGAAGAATGTGTGCAAGGGCAAAATATTTATGATAATTTTTTAAAGACTGGCAAGACGATAAATGAAATGAATAACGTACGCAAACATTTATCTGTTCTTAAGGGCGGAGGTTTAGCTAAGATTGCTTATCCAGCTACCGTTATCGGTCTTATTTTTTCTGATGTTCCAGGAGATAATTTTAATGAAGTTGCTTCTGGTCCAACTTATAAAGATGAGACAACTGTAACTGATATTCAAAAAGTAATTGATGAAAATAATTTAGGAAAATTTAATTTAGTTGAGACACCTAAGGATGACAAATATTTTAAAAAGGTTAATAATTTTGTTTTAGTTTCAAATAAAACTGCAGTAGAGGCTATGGATAAAAAAGCGAAAGAACTTGGTTTTGAAACTAATATTGTTTCTACTGAACTTTATGAAGAAATAGACGAAGCCTTAAAAAAAATATTTAAAGCACAAAGAGATAATACTGTTGTTCTTGCAGCAGGAGAGCCAAAACTTGAGGTTACAAAGAAGGGTGGAAGTGGTGGTAGGAACCTATTTATGGGCCTCAGAGCGCTTAAGATGAAGCTTGTTGATGAAAATTCGGTATTCTTGTCTCTTGCGTCAGATGGTATGGATAATGGTGATTCTGCGGGGGCTGTGATTGATAAAATTACCTTAGAAAAAATAGAAAAAATAAGGTTAAATCTTGATGATTATATTGACCGTTTTGACGCTTATCCAGTATTCCAAAAATCTGGTGATATGATTATGACTGGGGCAACAGGTTCAAATGTTTCAGATTTGATGATTCTTTTAACTAGAAAATAATTTTAATACATTCCTCTGATTAGTAATTTAAATTGGGTTTCTTTTTGAGCACGATATTAAAAAATGGCGTTTCGAATCTGTTGCCATAGCCATCTTTAACTGACATCAAGCCCATTTCTGATACGAGTTCTTTAGTAACATCGACATGCAATTCAGTCAGACTAGAAAATAATTCTTGGTTTTCTCTAATACTTTCATATGCATTCCAATCGCCAGGGATATCAACCGTTGGACCAATCTTGGCCCAACCACCATCCTTGAGTACCCTAGCCATCTCCGCGATTACCTTAAAAAAATCTTCCCGGGATAAATATTCATCTATATGCGACGCGAGTACAACATCGAAAGATTTATCCGGGAATGGCATATTTTGCCCTAACCCAAATTCGAATTTACCTTCTGGAAATGATTCTTTGGCTTTTTTTAAATGTTTTTCAACGGCAAAATCTGGACTCAATGAAACAACATCACTCGTAATTTCTGATTCTTTTAATTCTTTTGCAATCTTCACTTCTGGCCCAGCCCCCAAATCCAAAACTCTTTTACCTTTTAATTCATTTTTGTCAAAAAGCAGTTGAGATTCATATGTCTTTAAATCTCGACCACCAGCCGGCTGGTGTGGATGCTCAATACTGTTTTGTCGATACTGCCCAGCGAGTTTATTCTGTTCATCGTCCTTGACTCGCTTTTCAACATTTGGTTTTTTGTTAAAAATATTCTTAAATATGTTTTCCATAATTTTACAATTATTTACAGTAATATTATAGCATGACATTTTATATCGACAAACTCTTGTATAACCTATGTCCCAAAGGAGGTTGTGCGACTGTTATTCTTTTCCTATAGCTTCAGAGATATTTTTATAACTATCAGCTTTTAGGAGTTTTACTAAGCCTAAGTTTATTTCACTTATTAATTGAGGTCCTTCAAAAATCATTCCTGTGATGAGTTGTATGAGTGAAGCTCCCGCTTTTATTTTTCTATAAGCATCTTCTGCAGAAAATACTCCGCCGACACCTATAATTACAAATTTGCCATTTGTTTTTTTATAAACATATTTGATTAAATCATCAGACATACTGTCTACAACCTTTCCGCTTAATCCGCCAACTTCTGGAATATTTTTATCTTTAATATTTTTATTATTACGATTTTTTGTTAAATTGGTGCAAATAAAACCATCTATTTTAAATTTTTCTGCAACATTAATTACTTCATCGATTTCTTGTTTATTTAAATCAGGGGACACTTTAATAAAAATCGGTTTTGTTTTTGGAACTGACATAATTTTTTCCATTAAAGCTTCAAGTTTTTTGCTGTCGGTAAAAGGCTGACCTCCAAAAGCGTTCGGGCAACTTATATTTATTGTTATATAGTCACCAATATTTTGGAAAGTTATATAAGCCTTGAAATAATCTTCGATAGCTTTATTAGTATCAACTGTTTCTTTACAATTGGTTTTTGCAATACTTATACCTATTGGTATATTAAAAGCTTGCCCTGAGCTAGCCGAACGGGTCTTATTTTGTAATCTTTTTGAAATAGTTTCACATCCATCATTTTTTAATCCATAATAAACTGCTAATGATTTAGATTTTTTTAATCTCCAAAGTCTTGGTCTTGGATTACCAGAGCAGTATTCACCAGTTATAGAACCAACTTCTTCAAAACCAAAACCAACTTCTGGTAAAATGTCTGTTAATTCTGCATTTTTGTCGAAACCCGCAGAAAGACCTATTGGATTTTTAAAATTTATACCAAGAATTTTTTGTTCCAAAGCTGGATTAGAATATTTAAAAAATAATTTAGTTAATTTTTTTGTTAAGGTATATTTACCAAGAAAAACACCTGCAGATGTCATATGATCATGAACATCTTCTGGGTCAAATTTAAAAAATATGGGCTTTAGCACATATTTATATATCACTTTTATTATCCAGTTTCTTATTTTAATTAATTTATCAAACATATTTTAATACTATCAAAAATATGCTAAAATTAAAAGGTTATGGTAAAAGAAAAAATTTATAAAATTAGTGATGTAAAAGCTGAAGAAATAAAAGATTCACGAGGAAATCCAACATTAAAAGTTAGTGTTTTTGTTGGGGATATTTCTGATAGTTTTTCTGTGCCATCTGGGGCAAGCACTGGAGCGCATGAAGCTCACGAATTAAGAGATGAGGATGGAAAAGGTGTTAAAAATGCAATTAAAAAGGTTAATACTGTTATTGCTCCAGTTTTAATCGGCAAAGATATTTTAAATCAAAAAGAAATAGACAAAATTATGATTGACTTGGATGGTACACCAAATAAAGATAATTTAGGGGGTAATTCTATGATTGGAGTTAGTATAGCTTGTGCTAAGGTTGCAGCAAAAGTTTCTGGAAAAGAAGTTTTTGAATATTTGCAAACTCTTGCGAAGCTCCGACCTTCACGAAAAGTTCCTTATCTTTATATGAATTTAATAAACGGTGGGAAGCATGTCCATTCGACAGGTTCAGGACAAGCGATAAATGATTTAGCTTTTCAAGAATATCATGTTGTGCCAGATACAGAGGATGTGTCAGAAGCAATTGAAATTGGAATAAAAATTCAAAATACTTTGAGAGAAATTATAAATAAAGATTTAGGAGGAGAGTCTATTGTTTTAGGTGATGAAGGAGGTTTTGCGCCAAAAATAAGTGATATTAAAAAACCTCTTATATATTTAACTGAATCAATAAGACAGAATTATCTTTTAGGAAAAGTTCATTTGGCTTTAGATGTTGCTTCTTCTTCTTTTTATAATGTTGATAAAGGATTTTATAGTGTGGATGGAAAAAATATTTCTAAAGAAGAATTAATGAATATTTATAATTCTTTAATTAAGGAGTTTAGTTTGTTTTCCATTGAAGATCCTTTTGATGAAGAAGATTTTGAAGGTTTTAAAGAACTGAGAGATTTTAATGATAAATTAATAGTAGTTGGAGATGATTTAACTGTAACAAATAAAATTCTTTTAAAACAAGCCATAGAAAAGGGAAGTATAAATGCAATGATTATAAAACCAAATCAAATTGGCACATTGTCTGAAACTTTGGAAACTATGCAATTGGCTAGAAAAAATAATATAGAAATGATTGTAAGCCATAGAAGTGGGGAAACTGATGATGATTTTATAGCCGATTTAGCTTATGCATTTGGCTGTTTTGGTTTAAAAGCTGGTGCTCCAGAAAAACCCGAAAGAAAAGTGAAATATGATAGATTAAAATTAATAACCAATTTAAAATAAAAAAATGTCAAGTAAAGCACAAATTGTGGCGACCATTGGGCCAGCGACAAAAAGTAAAGAAATGATTAAAGAAATGATTGCGCATCAAATGGATGCGGTTCGTTTAAATTTTTCTTGGGGAACTCACGAGGAACACGCTGAATATATTAAAAATATTAGAGACTGTGCAAAAGAAGCAGGAAGAGTTATTCCTATAATTCAAGACCTTTCTGGTCCTAGAGTTCAAGAAAAAACTGGTCATGAATTTAAAGAAGGCGCAGTAGAAATAATAACTGAAAAAGATTTAGCTGATTTAAAATTTGGGATTGAACAAGGTGTTGATTATGTCGCTATGTCTTATGTTGGTAACGCAAATGACATTTTGAAACTAAGAGAAAAAATGCAAGAATTTGGAAAAATTATTCCAATTATTGCTAAAATTGAAAGAAAGGTAGCATTAGATAATTTAGATGAAATTATAAAAGTATCAGATGCAATTATGGTTGCAAGAGGTGATTTAGGAAATGAAATTCCACTTGAACAAATTCCTTTTATTGAAAAGGATATAATTGAAAAATGTAAAAAAGCAGGGAAGCCGGTAATTGTGGCAACGCAGATGATGCTTTCAATGACTGAAAATATTTTACCTACTCGTGCTGAAATTACTGATATTGCTTATGCAATATTAAATGGAGCTGATGCAGTTATGTTGTCTGAAGAAAGCGCTACTGGCAAGCATCCATTAGAAGCTGTTGAAATAATGGAAAAAGGAATTTTAGAAGCTGAAAAACATATTAAAGATTTTAAAATAAATCCGCTTTAAATTTGCGGGATTGGTATAGTGGTAGCATGCGACCTTCCCAAGGTTGAGACACGAGTTCGATTCTCGTATCCCGCACAATATGGTAAAATAGAAGCATTATTAATAATTAATGTGTCGCGTTAATTTGACTTACGCGACATGATTCCGCAGAATCAAAATTTTATGAAAAAAGTAGAAATTTATTCAACACCAACATGTCATTTTTGTCACATGGCAAAAGATTTCTTTAATGATAATAAAATTACTTATACAGAGTATGATGTGGCAAGTGATTTAGAAAAAAGAAAAGAAATGGTTACACTAACAGGACAAATGGGTGTGCCTGTGATAGTGATAGACGGGGATTGGGCAGTAGGATTCAATAAAACTGAAGTAGCAAGAAAATTGGGACTTATTTAATTTATATAGTGCTCTCGGCAGGAATCGAACCTACAATTACTCCTTAGGACGGAGTTGTTATATCCATTTAACTACGAGAGCAATATCAATAATCTAACATAAAAAAGCTAATTTTTAAAATTGGCTTTTTTATTTGTCTATGCTAAAATACTCCTACCTGTCCCGTTAAAAATTCATGGGACTTTGTTTAAAGATTAAATATTATTAGTTAAAATTTTTAATGGGATGGATCCTGAATCAAAACAATTGTTACGAGATACATATGAACTTGCTGATCAAAATAATAAAATGCTTAGGCATATCAGACGTTCACAAAAGGTTACATCTTTTTTGCGTTTTATGTATTGGATGATTATTATTGGTATTGGTGTAGGTTCCTTTTATTTCCTTCAGCCTTATGTAGAAAATATACAAACTTTTATTAAGGATTCAGGAGCGAGTTTAAATCAAATAAAAACATTAGGGAATAAACTTCCTTTTTAAAATAATGCCGAGGTAGCTCAGTTGGTAGAGCGCTCCCCTGAAGAGGGAGATGTCACCAGTTCAACTCTGGTCCTCGGCACATAAAAAAATAAATATCTATGTCGATTCCAATTAAAAAATTAGAAACAGGTTTTGAAATGCCAGTATTTGGATTAGGGACATGGCAAATGGGTGGAGGAGGTGAACATGATCTTTCTAATGACGACGAAGCTGATATTTTAGCGATTAAGTCTGCTATTAATTTAGGAATTACTCACATAGACACAGCAGAAAGTTACGCAAATGGATATTCAGAAATTTTAATTGGTAAAGCAATTAAGGATTTTGATCGCTCTAAATTTTTTATTGTTTCAAAAGTTCATGCAGATAATATGGCTTATGAAAAGATTATTGAATCTTGTAAAAAAAGTTTAGAAAGATTACAAATTTCATATTTAGATTTGTTTTTATTACATAGATATAATTCTAATTTTGATTTAAAACAAACAATGAAAGCATTGGATGATTTATTAGAACAAGGTCTTATAAAAAATATAGGAGTAGCTAATTTCGGGAAAGAACATTTAAAAGAAGCTCAATCTTATACAAAAAATAAAATTGTTTGTGATCAAGTCCATTATAATCTAGAATTTCGTGAACCAGAAAATAGTGGTTTATTAGAATATTGTCAAAAGAACAATATATTTTTAGTTGCTTGGAGGCCTATTGGTAAAGGAAACTTACTTGACGATGTTCCAGTTATTATTAAGGAAATGTGTAATAAATATAAGAAAACCCCAGCTCAAATTGCTATTAATTGGCTTATATCTCAACCGTATGTTTTAACTTTATCAAAAACAAGATCCATTGAGCATTTAAAAGAAAATTTAAATGCAGTAGATTGGAAAATGGAAGATGGGGATATTGAAAAATTAAGAAAAGAATATCCAGAACAAAAATATATTTCTAATGTTGTTCCATTAGGATAAACAAAAAACACCCTTACGGGAGTTTTTTGTTTTATGTGCGGTTATATAATATATTTTTTAAAAAATTGTTAATAAAAAAAGATGAGCTTATGCTCATCTTTTTTGTTGTTGTTGTTGGTTATTTATTTTTTTCCACCAATGCTGAATTTTTTAGAAATCTAATTAATTTAGGAAATTCTTTGGAACGCCATTTTGGATTGCAATGTCCAATAGGTAATTTTTTGATAGTATCAATAATTTCTTGGCTTTCCCATATTGGGATTCTGAGGATGTGTTTAAAGCCTTTCAGTTGACTAAAACTATAGTCGTCCAGTATAGCTTTACCTGCTCCTATTATTAGGGCGTCCTGAATATCCTTAGACAGACCTTCTTTACTAAACCCCATAGCTTTGATAATACTATCAATCTTTTCTTTTTCCAACCTTATGAATACATCAATAAGACCGACTTCCAACATAATGTCTAAGGTCCGTATGCCAATAATCTGAGATATATGATAAGCCATGTCATGGTCGTCATTTTTCATATGTCTCCAAGCAAGATCTTTAAGAATCTTTTTAAGTTTTTCTTTGCCGGCTGTTCCAATTTCAGGGATTAAGCGGAAATTTTCAGAGTGTAATTCAAATTGAACTTCCTGGTTTAACAGAATGTCTAAAAATTTTTTAGTTTCTTCCATAATTATTTGTTTTTATTTGTTTTCAAAGAGCTACGTTAATTATTAATAAATATTATAATAATGTTATATATTTGTCAATTTTAGAAATTAAAAATTTCTTGGCACATAAAAAAAACACCATCGCTGGTGTTTTTTTTATTTTATTTAAATAGATTTTATTTTTACGCTAGTCTTTTTTTCTTTGTCTATTTTTTCAAGTTTAATAGTTAGCAGTCCATGTTTTTCTGTAGCTTCAGATTCTTCAGGTTCTATTTCTTGGGGAAGAAGAATTGTACGTGAAAACGCTCCCCAATAAAGTTCCTTGCTGAAATAATTATCTTCTTCTACTTTTCTGCTTTCTTCACGCTTGCCACGAATAGTTATCATATCTCGCGCAATAGTTAGCTCTATATCTTCCGGTTTTACGCCTGCTACCATCGTTTGTATTATTATCTCTGTTGGTGTTTGATATACGTCAACAGTTAATTCTGCTTCTTGATTTTCTTCCTCCATCCAGTCATTAGACTTGTCCTCTTTTACGGATATTTTTTTAAATTCTTCATTATTTTCTTCAGCACGAATGCTTCCAGTTAATTTTTCAAAAAAACTTCTTTTTTTATTTTGCATAAAATATTTATTTTTAATAAACGATGTTAACTTTTTTATTCATTCTTCTTATCTTTTCAAAAAGTAACATAATAATAATTGTGACGACCCACAAGAAAGCAAACACTCTCAAAAAATTGCTTCCACTATTATCCATTATAAAAAAATTAAAGACACTATGCAAGGATATTGCTAGAATAAGTCCAACTAAAAGGTATATTTTTTTTACGGTTAGATTCATATTAAAAGAAAGTCCTAATGCAATACCTACAATTCCGCTTGAAACAGCGTGTAAAAGAGTAGATCCAAGAAATCTTAGTTGTCCTGTAAGAAGTCCGACTGTGGCTTGATTTAAAGTTAAAGGTTTTATAAGGAATAGTGAATTTTCAAGCGCTGCAAAGCCTAATGCTACTGTTATTAATAAAATAGGCCAATCTATAGGTTCCCTAATATGTGTTGTTTTGTATAAAATAAGCATAGCTACAAGATATTTCATTAGTTCCTCAACACTTGCCCAACTTATTATTTGTAGTTGGTGTGAATCTACATTTGTTTGTATAAATTTTTGAATAGGTAATACAAATATGACCGATATCATACCTATAATAAAACAAATAGTTAAAAGTCCCTTCGGTTCAGGTTTTTCTTGATTTTCTTTAAGCCAAAACCAAAGCCAAAACAAAGCTGGTACAATTCCACCAAAAAGCGCAATAAATAAAATTTTTGGATCAGTAGTCATTTTTTAAATAGGTTTATCCTGAGCTAAGTCGAAGGGCCATTTCTCAACCATTAATAATTTTTTATTTTCAGTTGGGAACATAGACCAAACTTCTTCTGTGATGAATGGAATAAATGGATGCAATGATTTTAGCAATGATTTTAGTTGTATATACAATAGAGCTTTTGCTGAATCTGAATTATTGTTTTCCATTATTTTTTTCTTTGAACGTTCAATGATTATGTCTGCAAAAGTATGCCAAAAATAATGATATAGTTTTTCCGCGACAAGAGAAAATCTAAATTCGTTCATTTCTTTTGAAATTTCTTTTAATAAATCTTCTAATTCTTTTTGTGAAATACCGTCTTCTTCATCAAGAGAAGGTAAATTTTTAATATCTAGGTCATTTATTTTTTCTAAAACGAATCGTGAGGCATTCCATATTTTATTTGAAAATTTCGCATAACCACGAATATCATTTTCGTTTAATTTTAAATCATTACCAGGAGTATTTCCTATGATCATAGCTAGACGTAGAGCGTCATTTCCATATTTAGAAATAATATCTAGTGGATCTATCGCTTTTTCGCCAAGTGATTTTGTCATTTTTTTACCATCAGCAGTACGTATCATTCCATGTAGATAGACATTTTTGAAAGGTATTTCTCCTAATAAATATTGTGACATTAGAATCATACGAGCAATCCAGAAGAAGAGAATGTCATGCCCAGTTTCTAACATTGTTGTTGGGTGATAATTTTTTAGATCCTCTGTCTTTTCTGGCCAACCGAGAGTTGAAAAAGTCCAAAGTCCAGAAGAGAACCAAGTATCTAATGTATCTTCATCTTGTTCCCAATCTTCTCCCTTAGGAGCTTCTATATTGCAATATATCTCGTTTTTACGGTACCATACAGGAATTCTATGTCCATACCATATTTGGCGAGAAATACACCAATCACGCAAGTTTTCAATCCAATTAAAATATACTTTTTCAAAATGATTTGGCAGTATTTTTATTTTTCCATCTCGCACAGGTTCAAGCATTAATTCTTTAAGACTTTTATTTTCACGGTTTGGAATTTTTTTATTTACATTAATAAACCACTGGAGTTTTGGTAATGGTTCAATTACAGCTCCAGTTCTTTCAGCTGTTGAAACGTTTTGGTTTATTTCTTCTTCTTTTTCTAATAAATTTTCATTTTTTAACCATAGAACTATTATTTCTCTAGCTTCAATTGTTTTTTTACCAAGTAAATTTTCTCCACCTACAGACATTTTTGCAAATTCATTTATAACTTGTGGACGAGGTAATTCATGTCTATCAGCCATTTCCCAGTCAATCATAGAATGTGCTGGTGTTACGCCAAGCGCTCCTGTACCAAAAGCTTGATCAACTTCTTTATCAGCAATGATTTTTATTTCTAATTTTACTCCACAAAAATCTTCTATTGTATAAGTTTTTCCAACGTATTCTTTATAACGAGTATCTTCTGGATGTACAGCTACTGCAACATCACCAATTTTTGTTTCAGGGCGACTTGTAGATATTGAAATAGGGAAGTCTTTTGAATATTTGAAAGTATAAAATTTTGCTTTTCTTTCTTCGTAAACGATTTCATCGTCAGATATAACAGTTTGTCCTTTTGGATCCCAATTTACAATTCTATTTCCACGATAAATCAATCCCTCATCGTACATTTTTTTAAATGCTGTTTTAACTGCGAGATTTCTTTTTTCATCTAAAGTGAAAGCTTCGCGTGACCAGTCAAGAGAAGCTCCCATTTTTTTTGCTTGATTTATTATCGTGTCGTGAGAATCTTGTGCGAATTTTTCTACGCGTTTTAAAAATTCTTCACGTCCAAGATCACTTTTCTTTATTCCTTCTTTTTCTAAAATTTTCTGAACTTTTGATTGTGTTGCTATGGCTGCATGATCTGTGCCAGGGAGCCATAATGTTTTAAGTCCTTTCATTCGAGCGTGGCGTACCATAATGTCTTCTATTATGAGCATTAAAGCATGGCCAGTATGTAGATTCCCGGTAACATTAGGAGGTGGTAAAACCATTGAAAAAACTTCTGCATCTTTACTTGTGATACCTTTTTCTATACAAACATCAGGATTAAAAAAACCACTTTCTTCCCAAAGTTTAAGAATCTTTTCTTCAGTTTCTTGTGGTTCGTATGGTTTTAATAACTTTTCATTAATTTCCATACTTAAATAATATCATATAATATAAGTATTTTCTACTTAGAATCGTAGATTTCCATCTGCTTTTATTTTAGGTGATTTAGGAATTTTTCCATTTTTTGCTAAAAATTTAAAGTATCCAACTATTCCTATCATAATTGAATTATCAGTAGAAAGATTTTTTTCTGGAAAAATTAAAGTTTGATTACTTCCAATCATTTTTTTTATTTCTTTTCGTAAATGTTTATTTGAAGATACTCCACCTGCCACTATTACAGTTTTGATATTATATTTTTCAATAGCTTTCTTTGTTTTATGAACTAAGGTTTCAACAACTGCATTTTCAAATTCACATGCAATTTCTTTTTTTATTTTATCGTCTAGTTTTCCAATTTTTCTAATCAAATAAAGTACAGCAGTTTTTAATCCTGAAAAAGAAAAATCAAAATTTTTAGTATATATCATTGGGCGGGGAAGAGAAAAATTTGGTATTTTTTTTGTTTTTCTCTCTTGCTCTGCCAAGCGAGATATCTCTGGTCCACCTGGATATGGAAGTTCGAGCATTCTTGCAACTTTGTCAAAAGCTTCTCCAGCTGCGTCGTCCAATGTCTCTCCGATTATTTTATATTTCATCCAGTCTTTGGATAATACAAGTTCTGTATGTCCTCCAGAAACAAGAAGGGAAAGAATAGGGAAGTTTATTTTAGGAATTTGGAATTTACCTTTATTTTTTCCAAACACAGAAAGTATGTGTCCTTCCATATGATTTATTGGAATTACTGGAACGTTCCATTTTTTAGAAAGTTCTTTTGCGAAAACTATACCTGTCCAAAGAGCTGGTTCTAATCCCGGGCCAGAAGTTACAGCTATTAAATTTATCCCGTTAGAGGTCGCGAGGGCTCGCAGTGGGTCTTTACTTCTAATGGGATCAGGTTTATTTAACTTAGCCTTTTTTAAAGTTCTCTCAAGTAATATAGGTAAATTTTTAATGTGTTCTCGTTTAGCGAGCATTGGGAATACACCACCAAATGGTGCATGGATTTTTATTTGTGAATTTAAACTATTAGCGAGAATTTCAAAAACTGGCTTTTTCCCACCCTTTATTTCTAAAACACTTATTCCAGTTTCGTCACAGGATGTTTCTATCGAAAGTATCTTCATAAAACATTTTTGATTACATTTTTTCTTGAATTCTTTCGAGTGCTAGGATGAATGCGCCACGGCGGAGGTCTGTATTTGATTCTTTTGCTTTTGCTAAGATTTTTTTAGCAGAATCATCGAGCATTGGTTGTAGTTTATCGAATACTTCTTTTTCACTCCAATGTTCATTTTTAAGATTTTGATCCCATTCGAAATATGACACTGTCACACCTCCAGAATTTGCCAAAATATCTGGCACTATTGGAATATTTTTTGAGAATAATATTTCATCTGCTTCAGGTGCTATAGGGCCATTAGCAAGCTCTAAAATCGCTTTAGCTTTGACTTTATCAGCATTTGCACTAGTTATCTGATTTTCAAATGCAGCAGGGATTAGAAGGTCACATTCAGTCTCTAAAAGCTCTTCATTTGTTATCTCTTTAGATTCTGGAAATCCTGAAAGGGAACCAGTACTTTTCTTGTATTCCATTAATTTTTCTACATCAAGACCATTGGCATTATAAATTCCGCCTTTTGAATCTGAGATTGCTACGATATTGTGTCCCGCTTTACTCCAAATAAGTGCAGCATAACTTCCTGCATTTCCGAAACCTTGAATTGCAACATTACATTTTTCAGGTAAGTTTAACTCTTTTTTAAGGGCTTCAAAAACAAAGAATCCTCCTTGAGCTGTAGCTGTGCCTCGGCCTTCTGAACCGCCTTTATCAAGAGGCTTGCCTGTGATCATTGCTCCAGTTGTGTCCCCAGTAATTTTTTGATATTCATCATTCATCCAAGCCATTATTTCTGGAGTTGTATTTACATCTGGTGCTGGAACATCTTTCTTTGGTCCTAAAATATCTGAAAGTTTTTGAACCCATCCACGTGAAAGTCTTTCAAGTTCTCCTTTAGACAACTCTTTTGGGTTAACTGTGATTCCGCCTTTTCCTCCACCCATTGGTATGCCAGCGACAGCACATTTAAGAGCCATCCAAAATGCGAGAGCTTTAACTTCATTTATTTCTGTCTCTTGGTGGTATCTGATTCCGCCTTTATAAGGTCCGAGTGCATTATTGTATTCAACTCTATATCCTTCAAATATTTTTGTTGTGCCATTGTCCATCTTTACTGGGATTGAGATTCTTATATCACGATCTGGTTGGCGTAAGCGAGCAATAAATTCTTCACTGAAATTTTTAATTTTTGCGACTTTGTCTAGCTGAGACATCGCATTTTGAAATGGGTTTTGCATATTTTTAAAATTCTTCTCGCGCAGGGCGGGAAATTAAACTATTAAGACTTTTATTATATTCCGAAGATAAAATTTTAGCAAAATTTACTTTTTTACAGGAAAGTTTTCTAATATTTCTAATTCTTCTTTTGTATTTGCTCCTAAGGCTTCGTGAGGTTCTATCGTTATTGTTTCTATTTTTTCATTATTTTCCGAAGCTATGTGGAATAGATCTGTTAAATAATATTCTTTTTGAATATTTTCATTTTTTATTTTTTCTAGATTTTTCCAAAGCCACTCTGCATTAAAAATATAACATCCAGCATTTACTTCTTTTATTTTTCTTTCTTCTTCACTAGCGTCTTTATATTCACGGATACCTACAACTTCTCCATTTTTTCTTAAAATTCTTCCGAATGCAATAAATGCTTTTCTCCAATCAGAGAAGTCTGGGAGTATTGTTGTAGTGAAAGTTATTTTAGCTCCAGAATTTAAATGTTTTTCAATTAAATTTTTTATAGTTTCAGCTTTTATGAAAGGTTGATCACCAGATAAAACTACGATGTCTTCTGCTCCTTGGCAGTCTCCTTTAGCGCAAGAAACGGCATGACCTGTGCCAAGTTGGTCTTTTTGTAATACATAAAAACATAAATCTCCAAGTTCTTTTTGAACTAATTCTGCCATGTGTCCGATTATTGCATAAGGTTTTTCGTCATGAATTTCTTTGATAGATTCTATTACGTGCTTGATCATGTGTTTACCTTTAAGAGGTGCCAAAACTTTTGGCAAATCACTTTGCATTCTTTTTCCTTTTCCAGCTGCTAAAATGACAATTTTAATTTTTCTATCTTTTTGCATGTTTGAAGATTATAGCGAATAAAATCTATATTTTCAAGGGTAAATTATCTATTTACTTTTTAATACTTATATGGTATGCTTTTATTAAATTTGTCCGGTGTAAAAACTTTTAAAAATTAAATATATATGAAAAATAAAAAAATTAAACCAATAGAAGTTGAACCATTAAATTCAATTGAAGATGTTTTATTTGAAGCAAGAAAAGCAGCATTTAATAAAATGTATATACCTGAGAATATCAAAAAAAAATATAATTTTATTATAAATGAAAAAACAAAAAAAACTATAATTGAAGAGAAAAGATCAAAAATAAAAACCCCTTAAATCTAATTATTATGATAGACATTGTAAAAGTTGAATCTGAATTAAAAAGAAAAGAGCAGAAGATTGCAGTAAGTTTTTTTCTTGGTATATTTTTTTTAGTAATTGCCATAGTGGCAAATTGCTTTGAAAAAAGTATTATAAATACTGTTATTATGGTATTTATGGGCACAATAGGAATGTTTTTTTTATTTTATTTTCTTTGTCTGATGTTAGAGATTTATGAAAATAAATATATTAAAAAAATTAAATTAATGTATTTAGAGTATTTTTCTTTTATAAAAGAAGAGAAAAGAATTTTATTCTTTATTTGGTTAGGTGTTGCATTAATCCTATTAGGATTTATTGTCTATGGTTTTTATATAGACAATGATTTTATTTTTTATATTTTTTCTAGTTTAGGCATAATTTGTCTTATGTATGCTCTTTTTATTTTCTTTAAAGATAGTAAAAAATACAATAAAGAGCTGGATAAAGAAATAAAAGATTTAGAAAAATAAATTTACAAAAAACGCTGATTTTTGATCGGCGTTTTTTTATTAAAAATATATAAAAAATACCTGTATATATTTTATTTTAATTATTGTTTTAAAAGAATTTGATTATAAAAATTTAATTTCTTAAACAATTTATAATGTTATTTTTATAAATCATTTGATACTTTTTTTAAATTAAAACAGTATTTATTTATTGCTTTTAATATAATGTGATATACTATTTATATATGAACGATGCATACTTTGGAAATAAAATAATTTCTATTAATCAAAGACGTTATCTTGGCTCAAAAACTAAGTTACTTAGTTTTATTGATAATATTTTAGAAACTGAAAACATACAATTTGAATCATTTGCTGATATCTTTGCTGGTACTGGTACGGTTGCAAATCATTTCCATAGTCGTTCAAAAATAATCGTTAATGATATTCTCGATTCAAATAATTATATCTATAATGCATTTTTCGGTAGAGATATAATAAGAGAAGATAAACTTAAAGAACGATTAAATTTTTACAATAAACTTGATTTAAAAAAATATAGCAATAATTATTTTTCAAATAATTTTTCTAATACCTATTTTAATACAACTAATTCAAAAAAAATAGGAGTAATTAGGGATGATATTGAAAAATTGTTTGAAAAAAAAATAATTACAAAACGAGAAAAATCATATTTATTAACTTCTTTAATCTATGCTTTTGATAAAATCGCTAATACTGTTGGACACTATGATGCTTATAGAAAAATTGATATCCCCGATAAAAAACTATTTTTACTTCCACTTGATATAAAAAATTCTAAATATTCCGCAGAAATTTATAAAAGTGACGCCAACGAATTGGTAAAAAAGATAAAAGCTGATATTGTTTATATTGATCCACCATACAACTCTCGTCAATACTCTGACGCATATCATTTACTTGAAAATGTAGCTACATGGAAAAAAGAAAAGGTTTTTGGAGTTGCAAAAAAAATTGATCGTTCTCATATTAAAAGCAAATACAATATGAAATCAGCCGGTGTTGCTTTTTGTGATTTGATAGATAATATTAATGCAAAATATATTTTAGTTTCATATAATGATATGGGAACATCAGGAAATGCACGATCTCAATCGCGAATTAGTGACCATGAAATTTTATCGGCGTTAAAAAGAAAAGGAGATGTTCGTATTTTTGAAACTGATTTTAAACAATTTACAACTGGAAAATCTAGCAAGGACAATTTAAAAGAGAGGATTTTTCTTTGTAAAGTTAATGTTGCAAAAAGAACTCAAAAATTAGTTATTGCTTCAAAAAACAATCCTGTTCAAAACGGCTTTGTAAAATCTCCTCTTAATTATACTGGTGGAAAACATAAATTATTACCACAAATCGTAAAATTATTTCCAAACGAAATAAATGTATTTTATGACGTATTTTCTGGTGGTGCAAATGTTGGTATTAATGCTACAGCTAAAAATATTGTTTGTTTAGAAAAAAATAGATACGTTGTTAATTTATTAAAACTAATTCAGAATAATAATTTTGAAGATTTAAATCAAGGAATTATCAATATAATTGATAAATTTGAATTAAGTCAAAGTTATATCAAAGGGTATTCTCACTATAATGCCGATAGTTCTGTGGGGCTTGGGCAATATAATAAGAATTCTTTTTTGAAATTACGTAATGAATTTAATAAAAACAAAACGAGAATAGATCTATTGTTAGTGTTGATTCTTTACTCATTCAATAATCAAATTCGTTTTAATAGTAATGGAGGCTTTAATTTACCGGTCGGCAAGCGAGATTATAATGGTAGTTTAAGAAAAAATGTTGCAAGCTTTAATCAAATTTCTAATGAAAAAAAGATAGTTTTCAAAACTCAAGACTTTAGAGAAATAGAAAAAGAAAATTTACAAAAAGATGATTTTGTTTATTTAGACCCACCTTATTTATTGGGGCTAGCAAGTTATAATGAATTGGGTGGTTGGACTGAACAAGATGAAAAAGATTTATATTCTTTGCTTACACGCTTAAATAAAAAGGGAGTTCGCTTTGCTCTATCAAATGTTTTGGAGCATAAGGGTAAAACCAATGAAATAATGAAAAATTGGGTTAAAAAAAATAATTTCAAAATTAATAAATTAAATTATAATTATAAAAATTCAAATTATCATTCTACTGCAAAAAACAATATAACAATAGAAGTTCTGATTACGAATTATTGATTTTATGGTATAATTAGACCATGTTAAAGGCATGGTCAATTACAACAACTGTTAGAAACCCTGAAAGATTAAGAAGTTTTTTGATTTCTTTACAGTTACTTGAAAATCAGGAATGGAATAATGATAATCAAGAAAAATATCAAAAAATTTTAATTAAAGATAGATTGTATGGTTTTGGAAACCAACAGTTTTACAATCGCTTACCAAGAGAAATTATTGACCTAATTAATAATGTTGATAATGAAATTAGTGATCAAATCGTCGATCGTATTATTGAAATTAAAAATTATAAAGATTTTTCAATGAGAGGTCGTCAGTCAATTAATCCACTTACAAAGTTTGGATTTGCTTTTATTGATAATGGGATAGTCAAAATTACCGATCTTGGCAAAAAACTCATTGCGAGTGAAAAAGATGCCGGTGATGTTTTTCTAAAATCATTTATAAAATGGCAGATACCAAATCCTGCCAATGATGATTTTAGTAATAATGGTGATTATAATGTCGTACCTTTTGTAGCAATGCTTAAATTAATAAGTAAAGTTAATGAACTTGAAACAAGTCGTGGTAATAATCCAGTCGGATTAAGTAAAAGAGAATTTTCATTTTTTGTTCCTTCATTAGTTAAATATACTGATATTGAAAATTATGCAAATAAAATTATTGAATTACGAGATTTGCAAAAAAATAAAAATAAACAAGAACGTAAAAAAATTCGTGATAATTTTCGTTTAAATTTTGCTATTAATTTTTTAAATACAAGAGAAAAAACTAAAATCAATAAATTACTAACGAATTTGAAAGATTATGGCGATAATGCTATTAGATATTTTCGTTTAACAAAGTTTATTCGTATTCGTGGTAATGGATTTTATGTTGACTTAGAGCCAAATCGTCACACAGAGATTGAAGCATTGTTTGAGAATGAGTTTTATAAAGCTAAGGAGTTTACTGATAGAGATGCTTATCTTAATTATATGTCCAATGATAGTTTACCGATTTTACCTTGGTTAACAAAAGAAAAGTTAAGTAAAATAGCAATAGAAGTTTATGATGAAATAAAAATATTACAAGGTACACTTGGTCTAGTTGTCCAAAAAATTAAAGATATTTCTGTGATGTCTGAAACTAAATTGAATTCATATATTGAAGAATTAAGAATTATACGTAAAGATTTACAGGAGAAAGATAACCACAGAAAATCACAACCAATTGATTCAATTACTCAATATATTGATCAATTAGAAAATATATATAATGCAGAAAATCGTCCTTTGTTATTAGAGTATCTTTCAACTATGGGACTTCATGCATTAAATGATGCAAAGGAAATTAAGCCTAATTATCCAGTTGGTGATGATAATGAACCAACTTCAACTGCTCCTGGGGGAATGGCTGATATTGAATGTTATTACAGTAATTTTAATATGATTTGTGAAGTTACAATGTTGAATGGACGTGATCAATGGTTTAATGAAGGCCAGCCAGTTATGCGACATTTACGAGATTTTGAAAAAAATAATGATGATTCGTATTGTATATTCATTGCTCCATCAATCCATATTGATAGTGCTGAAACTTTTTACATTGCAAATACTATTGGTTATAAAGGTAGTCGACAAAAAATTGCCCCAATTACAATTTCACAATTTGTTGGTTTATTAAAAACACTACGAGTAATGAGAGAAGGTGGAAAATACTTTGCTCATAGTTATTTAAAAGAATTGGTTGAAAAAATTGCTAATAGTACAAATGATAATAATAATTCAGATGACTGGGTTGCAAATATACAAGGAGTAATTTCTTCTTGGAATACTGAATTGTTAAGTAAATAACTTTTTAGAGTTTTAAAAATTTTCTTTGTACCAAAATAAATCTATATTACAAATCATAATATTTCAAATGTTTTTGAATTATTGTTTCTTTTTTACTAAATACTCCTTCTGAACAGTTTGTATATTGTCCAAAATTTAATAAATCAATAAATTCTTTTATTGGTAGATCCTGTTCATCTTTTATTGGTGAATATAGAAGTGCTTTTTTAGGAGAAATTGGCATAAAGATTATAAATTTTTCTATTCCTACCTCCCACCATGGTATATGATTTAAGATAGTTTTTCTTCCCATATCTAGAAAAACTACCGGATTATCAGAAATAACAAATTCATTTTCATATTCCTCAGATATTTCTAAAAATTTTAAATGCCTTGTTCTGTAAATTTTTTCAGCTATATCATCTGCAACAACTAACGATATAAGAGATTCTTGTTGTTTCGCTCCTTTTAAAACAAACAGTGGTTTTTCTTTATCTAACTGATCGTAGGTAATATTAATAGTATTTTTTGCTACTTTTTCTATTAATACCTTTTTACTTCCTAGTTCTTCTTTTGAAATAAGCCCTTTAGAATAACCCAAGGATAAAAATCTATTAAGTGTTTTTCTAAAATTAGGAACTCTTATAATTTGATGAGCCACAAAAACTGAAAGAGTAGATTCTTCTAAAAAAGTTAATTCAGGGGTTTTATTAGTATTTACATATTTTATTATATAACTAGCTTTTTGTTCTAAAACTTCCGCATATAGTTTTTTACTTATATAGTCGCTTGGTTTACCATCAGCTGAACTTGTATCCCAATTTATTTCTCCTGCAACCTTCTTAATACTTTTAGGTTTAATAGTTTTATTTATTTTAGACCAGAAGAATATTTTATTTTTGTTTTCTCCTGTTTCTGAGATTCTCCATCTGTTAAGTAATAATTGTGGTACGTAATGATCAAAATTATCTACATCACCAGTATTTACGTAGACCTGATTTCTGTCTAGAATATTCATTATGAAAATAATCAATCTTGTCGTCCATATGGTTTTACCAAGACGGTTTCTAAAAACATAATTCATGAATTTTTTACCTGAATAGTTTCTATACATATTAAATTTTAAAAATAATGTATTCATACTTATTTCATTAATTTCTTTATTAAGGCAAAATCACGAGCAATAACATAATCGCCAGAGCGAGCAAAAATTAATTTATTTAAATCACGTACTTTCGTCCGATCAATTTTTTTATGCATAATCATATTTCCTTTTGGAGTATCCTTCATAATCAATAAAAGCTCTTTAGAAAGTGGAAAAATGATTTCTACTTTTGACGTGCCAACTCCAACACTAAATGGGCCATATTTATTCACAAGGGGATGATTCATAAATACCGGCTGATCATTTGTTATAAAACTAGTTGTAGAAGGTGCTTCCATTATCAACCATGTTTTGTTATACAAAATCCTATCTATAACACTTGTTCCAATTAGCATCGTTTGTATAGTCAATTCTTTTGGTATTTCAATTTTATATCTATCTTCTTCAACAAGTTTAAAAAGTTCTTGTACATCAATTTTATCCTCATAGCCTTCTGCCAGCATTTTATTATAAAGATCTTTTACTTTTTCTTTTTCTAAAAATAGTTTCTTTATACTTTTGTTCATCATTTGCTTTTCCATTTCAGAGGCAAAATTGTGGAAGGATGGAGTTTTTGTGTACATTAGTGCTATAAAAGTCGAGAGTTCAATTTTTTCTGTCGAAGAGATTTGTTTACCCTCAATTAACTTCTTAATTATAGGAGCAGAAACAGTCTCTGAATCACCTAACAAATCTTCTATCATATCGGGGTATTTTTTTACATTACTTGTGTCTACATTTTCTATACCTAAAGCCTTTTTAATTTTTTGAGCCGATTCGGGATCTCGTTCTTTGTGTTTAGAAAAGTCTACTGTATAAAATTTATATTTATGGAATGTTCCGTATTTACTTTGCTTATTTATCTTACCTGTTGAATGTTCAAGAACAAAAACTTCACCTTTGTGATTAGTAAATCCATTAATGTAAAATTGTGGTATATAGTGATGATGTTTTTTACTGTTTGTCATTGTTTTACTTTAAATTACCAACTTCTTCTGCCCATTTTTTCGATATTTCTTCTAAGGTATCTTCTAGCCCCCATCCAAACTTACTATTTGCTTCTTGAGTGATATGAAAGAAACAGTCAAACGTTATCACTAAGGTATTTTTTACAAGATCCCAGTTTGGTCCGATATTTAAAATAGTTCCTTCTTCGGTAACATTCACATATTCATTAATGCTTCTGGCGTTTGTATGACCCAAAGTACACTGTAATCGGTAAACCGTGTTGTAAGCATCGAGTCTTTCGATTGATTCGGACATGTCCTTGATACTCTTGTCAGACCAAGTACCGTTTTGGTATTTGTATTTATCCATCACTTTTTTATATTCAGCTTCTACTTCTGCAACTGTGTCTGGTCTGTTGCCAGATTTAATTTCTTTGTTTAATCCAGCAAGTAAGGATTCATTTGAAACTACATAGTCATACATTTGTTTTCTGGTAACCCAGTCGTGATTTGCATACCGAGTTAAACGATCTTCAGTAGTATCTTGAAGAATATAAGCAGTAGTGACCATTAATTCAAATAATGTGCGAGCGAGCATAAAAGCATCCTCACCATATCCGCTTCTGCAGAGAAGACCAATGGCTTCATCTGTCTTGAATGCTTTACCCATTGCGAACGCAGTGAAAAAAGCCTTGTTATCACCATCAGTAATATCAAGCTGTAGTTTAGTATCTACAAGATCATGTAGTTCCTTGTTAAACTTTAAAAGAATATTTATTTCTTCTGTCATAGTTGTATTCTAGCATTTTTAAGTTTTCTTAAACATATAAAAAGCCACTAAAATGGAAGGCTTCTAGTATACTTCTCGTGCTAGCACGAAATGGTGACCTATCAATTTGGCTTACGAAACTTTATTCATATAAAAATGATATCAAACTTAGTATAGAAACACTAGAAATATTAATTAAAAAAATGAGTGGAAAATAAGATTTTCCGCACCTTGCTACTGCACCTTATGAGGTGTATCGTTTTGCGCTAAACATAGAAACAATGGGCTGTATCGTATTTATATTAATAAATACAAAAGGACTTAAAATCCTGTGGCCCCAAAGGCTGTACCGGTTCGATTCCGGTCCGGGGTACTTGAAAGAGAGGCAGTTGCCTCTCTTTTCTTTTTATGCAAATTGAAAAAATCAAGGAAAAATTTCTGCACCTAATTAAACACCTTTTCTGCACCCTGATTTATGATTTATTATCGTCCTTCTAAAAGCCTTGTCAGATGACAATTTGAAGAGAATGTGAATTACTTTTAACCCTTTAAACGTTATATAAATAAAATAAACTTTGAATTAAAGTGGTTACCTTTTAAAATTTCAAACTCTTTTTTAATGGAATTTATAAAGTAGTGATAATTTTACCTTTTTTAAGTTAAAATTAGGTTTAAAACAAAATATTTTAAATATTTTGTCATTATAATAAAAGTATTGTAACTTTGTTTAGTAAACATGAAAATGTTAACATGCGTTCTTTAAAAAATATTGGTAGCGTTTATTGTTATTCTCTTACTGGAATCTCGCAAATTTATAACGTCATTAGAATAATAAGTATAACGCTCACGCCAAAGGCGTGGGCATACTTATTTGTGACGTGGGCTTCGCGAGAGCCTCAGTATGAATACAGTTATGTCCCATGCCCTTTTTTTTGTAAAATTTTAAAGGTTTTAAAAAATAAAATTTAATTGTTGGGTAACTTTTAATCATTTCCGCTACTATAAGCCATAAAAGGAATTTTGAATTTTTTTTAAACTTATATTAACTAAAAATTATCAATTATGAAAACAACAATTACAAAATCTATCAAAGTAAGCATTGCATTTTGCTTCTTTTTAAGCCTTATGGCTTTTGTTCAAACAGTTTTTTCGCAAAGCGAATTAAAAGTATTCGCCGACTGGTCAAGTACAGACGGTTCGCAGAACTTCTTTTATAAAAATGTTACCAAAACCGATGGTAGCAACAATGTGTATATAGTAGGAGCAACAATGAACGGAAATAATAATTATGATATTCTTACTGCCAAATATAATTCATCAGGAGTATTGCAATGGATTCAACAATATAACGGTGGTGCAAACGGACAGGATATTGGCGCAGGTTTATATGTTGATGGCAGTGGAAATGTCTATGTTACTGGAACAGTAACTACATCATCAACCGATGCCGATATTATCACTATTAAATACAACAGTAGCGGTACACAGCAATGGCTGTCAACTTATAATGGAACTGGAGGCAGTTATGATTCAGGAGCAGAAATTGTAGTTGATTCAAACGGGGATGTTTATATAACCGGAAGCAGTTATAATGCAACTCCAAATACTGACTTAATGGCAATCAAATATAACAGCAGTGGAACCCAGCAATGGGCAAGTCGTTACAATCATTCTTCAAACTTGAACGATGCCGGAGTTAAAATCAGCATTGGTAGTACTAATGGAACTGTATCAGGCATACTTCAAACAGGCACAACAACTTATAAATGGTGCAGTAAAAGTTTTAATAAATCTACAGGTGCTTGGGGATTCGGTTCTATAAGCTCGAATAGTTCAACAGGGATAGATCAGGTAAACGATATGGTTGAAGATGCATCAGGTAATATTTACATTGTTGGAGCAACACCTGTTTCCGGACAAGGTTACAATTACGATATAATAAAACTTACTTCAACACTTTCTTTAGCTTGGGAAAATACCTATAATAGTGGAAGTAATCTTGATGATATTGCTAAAGGAATTAAAGTTGATGCTTCTGGTAATGTCTATGTTACTGGTTATACAACTTCTTCAACAGAAGGTAAAAATATTACCACAATAAAATATAACAGCAGTGGAACTCAACAATGGGTCGAAACATTTAACGATTCATTAGATGGTGATGATGAAGCTTATGCTATGGCAATAGACACATCAGGAAATATTTATGTCTCAGGTTATTTTTTTACGCAAATTGACAGTACAGATTATTATACAATGAAATACGATGCCAGTGGTAATGTAATTTGGACAATCCATAATGATGGTGAAAATCATTTGAACGATAAAGTTACAAATATTACAATTGATAACAATCAAGATATTGTTGTAACAGGCGAAAGTGAAACTGCACCTGGTGAATTTGAATATTATACTATAAAATATGTTGAAAAAGATATTATTACACCTACCGATTACAATGGTGAAGACCCACTAAATAGTTTTTCATATTACAAAAATAGTGGACAAATAATAGATACAGACACTAACCTTGTACCAGATATTAAATATTATGCTAAAAATTCTTCTCCCGAATTTTATATTAGAAAAAATAGTAACAGTTTTGTTTTTGCACATGTTGATACTATTATAAGCACAACAGATACATTACACCGTATAGATGTTGCATTTTCAAAATGTAATACAAATGCAAAAACATACCCTTTAGAAGAAACTACTGAATATATGAATTACTTTTTAGCACATTGCTCCGATGGAGTTACTGAAATACGTGGTAACAAAAAGTTAGTTACTACCGAACTATATCCAAACATTGACTTAATGTACAGCAGTAACCAAAACGGAATAAAATACTATTTTATTGTTAAACCGGGCGGAGACCCTACGGACATTATGATGGAATACGACGGTGCAAGTTCATTTAATTTAGATGGTACTACAAATGAATTAACAATAAATAGCTCCATTGGCAGTATTACTTATGAAAGACCAACAGTTTACCAGTTGGAAACCGACAATACAGTCGATACCATTACTGGCTGGACAGCCGACTGGCAAACAGACAGCACATATAATTATTACCAATTTAATATTGGTTCATATAATACAGCTAAGGCTTTAATAATTCAGGTTGACTTGGGACATACACAGCAACAGCAACAAATTGGCAATCTCGACTGGAGTACATATTATGGTGGTAGTGTACCCGATGGATTTCATGACATAGAAACCGACAATGATAATCAATATTCTTATATTACAGGTTTTACTTCAAGTAATAATTTTCCGCCATATAATGGTTTATCAAGTAATTATTTTCATGGCGATGTAGATGCAACAATTCTTAAATTCGATAATACTGGTCATCGAAAATTTGTAACATATTATGGCGGAACAAGTTTTGATGTAGGATACTCTATTTTCCCCGATAATACTACTGGAAATATATATGTTGTTGGAGAAGCAAGTAGTACTGATTTTCCAATTCAACCTGTTAATTCACAACCATCTGGTGCTTATGTTGACAGTACATCTGGAGGGTCTTTTATATTAGAATTGAATCCGAACGGAAATAATATAATTTGGAACACTTATTATAGTTCTTCCCTCTTTTGCAGTATAACTGGCGATAATAACAATAATTTGTATATTGTTGGTGTAGGAAGTGTTAATAATACTCCTTTAGATTCATTACCGGGTGCATATTATAATAGTACAAAAGGAGACGGACTAATAACAAAGTTTACTAAGCAAGGTGCACGGCTTTGGGCAACATTCTTTAATACCGGGACTAGTAGTGGAAACGAGATAACAAGCGTTAAAACAGATAATTCTGATAATGTTTTTATAACAGGTACTGTTTCAAGTAACGATATGAATGTTACTAATCCGGGTAGCGGTGCTTATTTTGATAATGCTATTAGTGGTACTTCAGATGCTTTTATAGCAAAATTTAACTCTTCTGATGCCATTGTTTGGTCAACATATTTTGGTGGAAGTGGTGATGAAAATGGTATTGCGTTAAATATTTCCGGCAGTGGAAATTTATTAATAACAGGAAATACAAGCAGTACAAATTTTCCTTGGTACAATCCCGGTTCACCTGCGTATTGCGATACTACCCTTAATGGTACAAGTAATACTTTTATTTCAAGATTCAGTAACAATGGAAATAGATTATGGTCAACATATTATGGAAATACTGATTTTAATACAGGAAATGATATTATTGCAATGAAATATGATTATTTTTTTGTAGTAGGTTCTACAAGAGGATTAGATACTTTATCTTTAAGCGGAGCATATAATCAGGATACTATAGCTAATTCTTCTAATATAAGCGATGCCTATATTTTAGGATTCACTTTTAGTGATAATGAACGTATTTGGGCTACTTATTTCGGAGGTTCTGAAAATGATTTTGGAAACGCTTGCACTGTTTCAAGCAATAATAGACTTTATTTAGTTGGAGGAACTAGTAGTATGCACTATGTTACGCCTGCTTTCCCTATTGTTGATCTTGGTAATGGTGCATGGATACAGTGGGAAAATGCAAGCAGTAATTTCAGCGATGGTTTTATTGCACGTTTCGATTTAAATTCAATTTTATATGGTATCGAAGAAAATACTATTAATTCAAAAATACCGTTTATTATTTATCCAAATCCAAGCAATGGAATTTATACTCTAAAAGCAGAATTTAAAGAAAAAGAAAATATAACAATTTCAGTGTATAATTCAATGGGACAAAAATTATTCGAAAATAATTCTAATAATTTAGCAGGTTCATTTAATAAAACTATTAATTTAACTGATTATTCAGATGGAATTTATTTTGTAGTTGTAAATATTTCAGGTAAAAATCACATGGGTAAAATAATAAAACAAAAATAATATGTTAACCCGTTTTTTAATTCTTTGTTGGAGTTCTCTCCAACAAAGAATTTGGTGTAGGACAAATAATATGTTAGTCCGCTTTTTTATACTCTGGCTTATAATAAGTCCTGTAGTTACTAATGCACAAAATTGGCAGGGTATTGGCGGAATTAGGGAGGGTGCGAATTGTATATATGAAGACACCATTGAAAATGAGATGTATATCGGAGGATATTTTTATTTGTTAGGGGTTGATAATATTCGTGGTATTGCTAAATGGGATGGAAATAATTTTTTGTCACTTGGACTTAATATGGGGGCTACAGTAACTGCTATTACAAAATACAATAACGAAATATATGTTGGTGGTTATAACATATATTTATTTGGTAAATTTCGTCATATAGCTAAATGGAACGGTATAACATGGGATACTGTTGGTACTGGTGTGAATGGTTCTATTTATTGTTTTAAAGAAATCAACAATGAATTATATGTTGGTGGCACATTTGATTCTGCTGGAACTATTCATGTTAACAGTCTTGCTAAATGGAATGGAAGTAATTGGAGTGATGTAAATAGTTTCCCTATGCTGTGGACTACCCCTGACATTAATTACGTTTTAGCTATAGCGAATTATAATGATGAATTATATATTGGTGGCAATTTTGATAATGATACTATTTCAGATATTATAAAATTTAATGGTTCATCATGGGTTAATGTTGGTGGTGGTATGCACGGTGGAATGTCAGGTCTTGAGGATATGGTGGTTTATAAAGACGAACTTTATATTTCAGGTGCATTTTACCTTCAGGACGGCAATGTCGGTAATTTTATTCAGCGGTGGAACGGAACCCAATGGAAAGATGTTGGAGGTGGTACTCTTGGTTTGTCGGGTTCCATATCAGATAATGGGCAAATTCACGATATGAAAATTCATAATGGTGAGCTTTACATTGGTGGTATATTCAGTTATGCAGGAGGTGTTCCAGCAAAATATATTGCAAAATGGGATGGTTCAAAATGGTGCGGGTTAGGCGGTAATTTCGATAATAGAATAACTGCAATTGGATGGGATAAGGATACTTTATATGTAAGTGGTGGCTTTTGGACTATTGATGGTGATAGTATTCTGCGAATTGCCAAATGGATTGGTGGCTCTTATATTGATACCTGTAGTCAAAGTAATAGCATTCCCGAAATAATAAATGAAAGTAATTTAAGTATTTATCCTAACCCCGCCAACACTTCATTTGAAATAACAACAGAGAATGAGCAAATTATTAAAGAAGTAGAGCTTTATACAATAGAAGGTAAATTATTAAAACAACAAAATTATTCAGCAAATAAAGTAAAAGTTAACACTTCACAATTACCGCAAGGCATGTATATTATTGAAGTGCAAACAAAAGAAAAGCAAATGTTTCAGAAGTTAATTATTTCGCATTAAAGTTGTTGCAAGTTTAATTTAGTTAATTTAATTTCGGGTAGTGCATTCTTATAAATTAAATTTATTTTTATCAGTTTCAATTTACGATTGAAACTGTTTTTGCTGGGGGCACGGGGGACAGAGTCCACCGCAAGATTGCGTATGGCTGTCATTGTTGACAGTCCATACGCAATCTTGCTATGCGGGAAGGGAGGCATGAACGAG
The DNA here is from genome assembly GCA_041666045.1 of Minisyncoccota bacterium. Classification (GTDB taxonomy): domain Bacteria; phylum Patescibacteriota; class Minisyncoccia; order Phycocordibacterales; family UBA9973; genus UBA9973. The sequence goes on along the minus strand of JBAYHR010000001.1, from coordinate 199,004 downwards.
GTAGGAAAGTGAGAGGGTAGGCATTAATTTTCTAAATTATTTTTAGAAATAGTGGTTACCTTTTTAAAATTCTTTATCTTTATATAATAGTAAAAATGGTTGAATGACAAATTAATCTTAAAAAATATAAAACTAGCCTATAACAACTCACTTATGAAAACAACTTTACTTTTTTTCTTAATTCTGACCATATATGTTGGAAACGTTTTTTCACAAACAGAACTTATTATTGATGGTAATTTTTCTACAATGAACTCTGCTTGGATAACAAGCGGTAATTTTGATTACGGACAAACATACACTAATTCTCCATGTGGATCACCTTCTACTGGTTATGCCTATATTGCTAACTCTACTGGTTCACCAGATAATAATCTATCAGGAACGATAAAACAAATTGTCACAATTCCTGTAAATTGTTCATCTGCAACTTTAAGTTTTTGTTGGAATGCTACTGGAACTGAAAACGCCACAGGACATGATGGTATAACAGCTTTTATTTCCCTTGTAAATTCACCATACACTTGGTATTTGGCAGCACAACCATGGGCAATCGGAAATGTTTCAGGTAGTACGTTAACATATACTTTAACAGATCCTAATTTATTATTAGCAGGGACACAATTAAGTATTGAATTTGATGGTGCAACAAATTCATCATTGCCATCAACTTTAAGATTAGATAATGTTTCTTTTATATATGTAGCATCCACACCTTGTACGCCTGTATCAATGGTTACACAGCCTCAGACTCAAACCCAAACAGTTGGAAATACTGCCACATTTAATGTTTCTGTAAATGGAACGCCTCCTTTTTCTTATTTTTGGTATGGACCAAGTGGTTTTATAACTAACACTACTAACACATCGAGCACAAGTAATTCATATACTACTCCTATCCTTAATACTAGTGATGCAGGAAACTATTATTGTCTCATTAATAATTGTAATAATAATAACCAAGCACAAAGCAATTATGCATATTTGACTGTTAACCCTGTAACACAATATGGTTCAGTGCATGTAACTATCAATCCAAGCAGTGCAGTTAGTGCGGGTGCTCTATGGAATATTGACGGAGGTAGTTGGCAAAATAGTGGAACAACTTTAAATAATATTCTTACTGGAAACCATACGATTAATTTCTATTCTATTACTGGATGGACTTCGCCCAATAGCCAATCCATTACGGTTACCAACGGTAATACAAATAATCTAACAGGTACTTACATACAAAATGTTACTTATGGTTCAGTGAAGGTAATAATTAATCCAAGTGGTGCGGTAAGTGCTGGTGCAACATGGAATCTTGATGGTACAGGTAATTATGCAAGTGGTTATATTTTACCAAATGTTTTAACTGGAAATCATACAGTAGGTTTCAATATAGTTTCGGGATGGATTGCACCTAACAGTCAATCAATATCCGTTACTAATGGAAATACAAATAATCTAACAGGCACATATACACAGAATACAACAATACTACCCGATTTAACAATCACATATCCTTCAGTAAATATTTCTAATCTTATTCCATTAGCTTCAACACAAATAACTTATACTATAAATAATATAGGAAACGGAACAGCAGGTAATTCAATTACATCTTTTTTCCTATCAAATGATAATGTATATAATTCAGGAATAGACACGTGGATTAAAGATGATTATATACCTAGTTTACCTATTACAGGCAGTACTACTCGTACTGTTACAGTTTCAATTCCATCAAATATCCCGTCTAATTTATGGTATATAATTATTATTGCAAATGCACCACATGATTTAAACGAAACTGATTATACTAATAATTACAGTTTTATTTCAGTAAATGTTGAAGAATCAATTTTATGCGACACAAACACATTTCCTTTTGGAGAAGGAGCTCCTCCTTGTTTAGTAGGTGGCGATATATGGGGATTTATTAAATATCAATGTGTTTCTTATGTAGCTTGGAAAGTGAATGAGTTTTTTGGAGAAACTTCCATTACTTTACCCACAAACGAGTATCCTTTTAATAATTGGATATTTGATGGTGATCATAGTGATATTTCAACAATTTGCAATGTTATTGGAGTAGATTATAGATTATCTAATGCTTGTCGTTGGAATAATATTTTTTCTGCAAATGGTGTTACTGTAAATAATATTCCTTCTATTGGTTCTATTGCTTGGTGGGAAGGTCATTCTGATCCATCAATTAATGGTGCTGGAGAAAATGGACATGTAGCATATGTAAACTCTGTTACAGGTTCTGTAATTTGTGTATCTGAATATAATTGGGGAACAGATTACAAATGTAAGTTTAATCATAGAACTTTAGATATGTCACAGCCAAATATACAAGGTAATCGTACCCCTGACAAATTTATCCATGTCGAAGTTTCCGGGCTTGGGGGTATTGGCGTGCCAGAATTAGCAATGGAAGATAAAATTTTGAATATATATCCAAATCCAAGTTCAGGAGTATTTACTATTGCCCTAAATTCGAATATGAAAAAAGATGTTCAGATAAATATCTACAATATGTTAGGAGAAATTGTATATAAAGAACAATTACATAATTTTAATAAAATTGAATTAAATTTAAGTGATTTTAACCAAGGAGTTTACATTTTAATATTAAAAGGGGAAGATGAGATACTTAATAAAAAAATAGTAATTGAAAAATAATGACAATCATTAAACAATTTCTAATCAGCAATTAAATGTATTGTTTGCCACCATTGATTTGTATGTGCAGAATCCGCCCAATATGAAATATCTTGAGAAGATCGGTTTATGTAATAAATCGTATCAGGAAAATTTGGCTCTATCATAAAATCCAGTTCCATAGCAGGATTACAAACGTTAGAAAGGTAAATCCCGTCACTATCTACATAATCCCTTGAATCAATACCTCTTTGATGTAATGGGGCTCGTTTGTCCCAAATAGCATAGGAATCATATTTTGATGTGTAAGAAGATACAGTAATTACAGAGCAATTTTCATTTTTAAGTTGTTCCGGCAAAAGTCTCCTTAATGTTTGTTCTATTGTTTCTCTGGGAAGTTTTTTAAATATCATTACACTATCATGTCCGAGAACGATTTTATCATTAGTTTCATTTGGTTTTAATAAAAAAGAACTATTAAATCCACCATCCTTTAAATAACTGAATTGTATTCCGAGCTTGTATGAAGTGTAAGTAAGAACATTTGGGTCAAGAGGATCGTTTGTAATCGTACTGCCTCTCTCTGATGGCACTTTAGTTATCAGATTTTGATTAATAGATTTTGTATCAAACTTTTCCTTTGGTGAAGAAAATTTATTATAAACTGTCAAATACCCTAACAAGGAGAATGCAACAACGATAAAACTTAAAATAATTATTTTTTTATTAAATATTTTCATTTTTACAGTATATCATGTAACACCAGTCCTGTAAAATTTATTCTGACTCAAATTTTGGCCCCTCAACAGGCCTAAAAATTTGATGTTGGAAATAAATTTTACAACTAACACCGATAATTGTAATTCGCACTTGCATTCCTTTTTATCCGGAGTTAAGATATTTTCAAGAGAACTTTGAGATTGTCGAACCCGCACGTTATTGAAACTTCTGTACATTACCAACCCTAATTTTCCTAATACATAATGGATGAACTGTCAGAAGGCAACCGATATGCCTTTACCCAAGAAACTATTGATTCGCTTAAAGATTTAGGAGATACACTAAAACGCATTCACCAAAGATTAATTTTAGAAGGTTATACGATTAAAGACGGGCAGATATATAAGCCTGAGAAAAAAATCAATGAATAATTTAGATAAAAATGAAATAACAATTATCAAAGAAGTTCAAAAAGGCAAATACCGTGAATATTATTTAATCTACAATCGCAAAAGTACGGATGAGCCGGATAATCAAAAAAACTCAATTAAATATCAAAAATCAGAAAATGCCCGTTTTGCATATAGGGAGCTTCTTTCGATTGCTCCTATTTGCTTAAAGGGTTTCTGCGCAGATGGAATAATCTCTGAAAAACATTCTGGATTCAAAGAGGATTTTAATCTTGATTTCAATGAAGATGGTTCCGTTAAATACAATATAGACAGACCCAAATTTTACCGCTTGCTTAGCTTATTAAACAAAGGATTATTTAAAGGAGTAATCGTTCTTTGTTGGGATCGTTTGAGTAGAAATAAAGGAGATGACACTATTGTACGCAAGTTAATGCGTAAAGGAATAGATATACGTTTTGTCTTGGCAAAATATGACAAAACAAGTTCAGGAGCATTGCATATGGATATTGATGGAATGTTTGCAGAACATCATTCAAGAGTAACGAGTGAGAAAGTGTCGCTTAATATTAAAAACAACAGAGAAAAAGGAATTTGCACCTACCGTGCTCCTGTCGGTTATCTTAATCCAGGCACAATGGAACACAAACCATTTGACCCTGACCGTGCTCCGCTCATTAAACATTTTTTTGAACTTTATGCGACTGGCGATTGGACACTGGCTGGTCTTGCCCGCTATGCCAATGATCATGGGTTTACAATGACACCAATGCGAAGAAGACGTACAGAAGATGAAATGTTAGCCGAAGAAACAGACGAAGTAATGCAGATTGAAAAAGTGGCAAGAATGGCGACATATAACAACATACACAAGATACTGACGAATCCCTTTTATACGGGCAAATTACTCGATTGTGACGGTATGTGTATTATAAAGAGTAAAAGTCATAAGGCTCTTGTTTCAGATGAATTATTCAACAAAGTGCAAATAATGCTCAACAAAAAGAAAGTAAGTATTCATTATGATGTAAAAATTAACTATCCCTATCGAGGATTTATTTGTTGCGCACAATGTCATCGGGGATTTAGTCCTTCCAAAAGGAAAGGAATACTATATTATGGAGTGCGTTGCAAAGAAAACTGTTCTAATTCATTCAGAAATTTCAATATTAAATTCCTTGAAAAAAAGATAGGTCTCTTAATTAAATCATTATCATTTACCGAAGATGAGTTAATTGAAATTGATGCTCGTGCACACACTGATATTGCCCTGCTTGAAGAAAAGCGTTTCAATAAAATTGAAATCGGTGAACGAAAGAAAAAGAATATCAGAGAAAATCTTTCATACTTGGGAAACAACAAACTGACATTGCTTAAAACAGGAGTATATACTCCCGAAACATATTTAAAAGAAGAAGAAAGATTAAAATATGAATTGAATGAAATCAAGACAGAAGAAGACACATCAGACCTTGCAATGGAAGCAGTAATCAAAGAAGTAAGAAAACTTTCGGAACTCTTAAAAACCCTTTATCCATACTACGAAAACGCTCTTTCGTATGAAAAAGAAGAAATTGTCAGAAAAATATTTCTGGAACTTTTATTTTCTGAAAAAACGTTGCAATATAAGTGTAAAAACGGATTTCAGGCTTTAGAAAGCCGTTTTGTTCCTGTGGGTGACCCTACCGGGAATCGAACCCGGATTACCGGCTTGAAAAGCCGATGTCCTAACCGTTAGACGATAGGGCCATATTTATTAAAAATGAAGATAACAATTAATATACTATATTATTTTTGGAAAAATGGCAAAAAATGTTAGATTTAAATTAATAAAAGGAGATGTGGCTGAGTGGTTGAAGGCACTGGTTTCGAAAACCAGCATTGGGGAAACTCAATCGGAGGTTCAAATCCTCCCATCTCCGCATTTACAAAAATAATAATTAGTTTATAATATATACATTATGAATATAGAATTAAATAAAAATAATAGTACTGGAAGTGAGCGATTTAATGTGAATAATTTAAAAGGAGCAGATGATGCAACTTTTGAAAAAGAGCGTGCTAGGATTGCGTTAGAATGTGGTGTTGATGTAAATTTAGTGAAAAATGTAAATGGCAAATGGGAAGTTGGTAATTTTAATCTTACCCCAGACCAATATAAATCAACACATGAAAAAGATGAGAAAAATCCTTATAACAATTAATTTACTTAGTATGCAAAGTTACATAAATATCTTCTAGAGCTTTAACAGCATCGCCAGTGGCGATGTTGTTTTGATGATATAAAATATTAGTGCAATCTCCAGCAGCCCAGATACTAGGAGTTTCAGTTTTTCCTGTCCATGGATCAATTTTTATTTTACCTATTTTATCAAGTGGAACAATATCTTTCACAAAATTAGTATTTGGAATTTGTCCTATTTCAACAAAAATTCCAGTAACTTTTAATTCCTTTAATTCTTCAGTTTTTAAATCCTTGTAAGTTATTCCTTCTACGAATTTTTCACCCAATATTTCCACAAATTCTATATTCTTAATAATTTTTAGTTTTGGATTTTTAGAAAGTTTATCTATTGTTATTTGATCAGCTTTAAATGAATCGCTTCTGTTTAAAAGTGTTACAGAATTGCAGTAGGCGAGCAATTGTGCAGCAGATTCAAATGCAGCATTGCCTCCACCAATAACAGCAACATCTGCTCCAGAGAACATTGGTCCATCACAAGTAGCACAATAAGTTAGACCTTTGTGTTCAAGTTTGTCTGCATTTTTTACATCCAATTTTCTTCGTTTGCTTCCTGTTGCAATCAAAATTGTTTTTGTTTCAAAATTTTCTCCTGATTCTGTTTTTACAGAAAAATTTTCTTTAGATTTTATAATAGAGCTTACTTGCAAACCTTCTTTAATTTCTAAAAAGTCACCAGCATTTGCTTTCACGTGATTTTTTAAATCTTCTGCTAATTTAGATCCAGCTATTTCAGTTGTTCCAATCCAATTATAAATTTTTTCTGAAACGATAGATTGCCCGCCAAATTCAAAAGTTATAAATAGTGTATTTAGTCGTTTGCGAGAAGCGTAAATAGCCGCAGCTGCGCCTGCAGGTCCTCCACCAATAATTGTTAAATCATAAGGAATTAGGTTCATATGTTCTAGTTGTTAATTATTTTTTGTTGCGTCTTAAGAATGCTGGAACAGCGCTCCAGTCATCAGCGTCGTCTATAATTATTTCTTCTATAACTTCTGGTTTCTTTTCCCCGCCTGCATCAGTCCAGCCTGTATCGCTACGCGAAGCGTTGTTGGCAGGTGTGTTGAAAGCATTGCGGGCAGGTATTTTTTTATTATAATCAGTATTATTTATATTTAAACCTTGTAAGTTATTATGTATTTCTTTTTTATTATTTTGAGAATTTTCTTCTTTTAATGTACTTTGGCTTGCACTATTTACTCCGTATGATGTATTTGTAAATAAAGTTTTTCTTGGCATGTCAGTAGGGAAGTTTGTAGCAATAACAGTAACTTTTAATTCTCCTTTCTTTAATTTATCATCATGGATAGTACCAAAAATAACTTTGGCATCTTTATCAATTGATTCTGTAATTATTTTAGCTGCTTCTTGAATTTCATGAATTGTGATGTCATCACCACCAGAAATTGCGAACAATACCCCTTTTGCTCCATTGATTGAAACTTCAAGAAGAGGGGAATTGATTGCCATAAGAGCTGCTTTTTCTGCTCTTTTTTCTCCTGAAGCTGAACCTATACCCATAAGAGCAGATCCTGCATCAGACATGATTGCCCTGATATCTGCAAAGTCTACGTTGATTATTCCTGGGGTTGTAATAAGATCTGAAATACCTTCTACTGCTTGGCGTAGGACGTCATCACAAGTTGCAAAAGCATTTCTAAAGTTTGTATTTTTATCAGAAATTTGCAGTAATTTATCATTTGGAATAATGATTATAGCATCAACTTCTTTGGCTAAATCTTCGATTCCCTTATCAGCTATCTTTGATCTAAAATTACCTTCAAAGAAAAATGGTTTTGTGACAACTGCCACTGTAAGTATTCCTTGTTCTTTGGCGGCACGAGCAACTATAGGTGCTGCGCCTGTGCCTGTGCCTCCTCCCATTCCACATGCAATAAAAACCATGTCAGCTCCTTTTATAACATCTTGAATTTCAGATTTAGTTTCTTCAGCTGCTTTTCTTCCAATTTCTGGATCCATCCCAGCTCCAAGTCCTTTTGTAAGATTTTTTCCAATATGAATTTTTTTCTCAGCAAGAGAATTGTGCAAATCTTGTGTGTCTGTATTCATACAAATAAATTCTACACTCTTAACTTTTGAATTTATCATATGGTTAAGAGCATTCTTTCCAGATCCTCCTACTCCGATGACTTTTATTCTAGCGAAACTCTCTATTGCTGGGTTTACTTTTGGCATATATTTTTTTAATTTATTTTATAATAAAAATTTACTTAGCTTGTATAGATTCTATAATAGCAGAAAATTAAAAAAAGCAAAACTTTTGCTTTTTTCATTAAAAATATTAAATAAAATATTTTATCAAAATTACGGTAAAAGCTGTTTAGTTATTGATTTTATTGTGTTTTTTAAATCTCTAAAAAAATTTGATAAACCTCCTTTTGAATAATTATCGTTGTCTTTATCTGATGTTATAAGACCTAAAGCAGTAAACCAAGATGAATCGCGAAGTTTTGTTTTTATATTGCCAAACATTTCAGTTGTTCCTATTTTTGATGGAAGTTTTAGTATCGTTTTTGATAATTCTTCAAGTCTAGGAGTATTTGCACCTCCGCCTATAAATACAATGCCAGCAGGAAGAAGTTCATTTCTTTTTATTTTTTTCAAATGATTTTCGATTAATTCAAATATGTCTGTAAGACGTGCACCAATGATTTCATCTAATTTTTTCTTTGGGTAATCAAGTGTTATATTTCCATGCTTAAAGTTCTCTGCTTTTTCAAGAGGAATTTTGAAACCCAACGCAAGATCATTTGTTATATCTGATGAACCTATTGAGAATGCGTGAAGTGATATAAGTGATCCATTTTCAAAAACGGATACAGATACTGTCTCAGATCCAATATTTACTAAAGCTGATCCTACAATTTTTTGTCTTTTTGATAATGCAATCTGACTTCCTGATATAGGAGAAGCAATTACATCTATTGTTTCTATTCCAGCTTCTGATATTACAGCCAATAAATCGTCTAGATGTTGGCTTAAGCATGTAACAAAAAGAGTTTTAACTTCAAGTTTTGTGCCAGACATTCCTTCTGGTTGACCCAATACTTCTTTACCATCAAGTTTAAAAGAGACGGGGAATGTGTGGATAATTTTTTTATTATTTAAACTTAAATTAGCTTCACTGTCTTCAATTGCTTTATTAATATCTAAGTTAGTTACTTCACCATTAGCTTTGGAAATTATAGCCAAACCAGAACTCATATCTCCTCGTAAAGTTATGCTATTTATTGAAATAAACGCTCGTCTAATTTTTATTCCAGAACTTTTTTCTGCAATACTTACGGCATTTTTTACTGAATTTACTGCATCAATTAGATTAACAACATATCCATGTCGTATACCTTTTGTTTCATATTCGCCCACACCAATAACCTTAGGATTTTTCTCTCCCTTAAAAAATTCTCCCACAACAACTCTAGTGGTTGTGGATCCTATATCTATTCCTACAGAAATATTTTTGATCATCCCGATACTAAAATTTTATTTATTAATACTTATTATTATATCACTTAATCAAAAATTTAGTACGGGACAAGTATTTTTTTTCAAGTTTTTCCATTTTTTTACCATGCTTTAGACCTTTCAAATGAAGCATTCCGTGGATAACTAAAAATCCCAATAATTCAGGAAAAGTTTTATCAAATTTTTTCAATTCACGTTTTACCACCGATGGACATATTATTATTTCACCAAAATTTTTATCTAAAGGAAAAGATAAAATATTTGTTGATTTATTTTTTTTTCTATATAGAGTATTTAACTCACAAGACTTTTTTTCTTCAACAAATGCTAATGATAGGGAATAGTCTTTTCCTAAAATATCATTTTTTATGATAGCAAAAGGCAAGCTAGGGAGCTTGCCTTTTGTTTTGTTTATTTTAGAGAAATTATCTAACATCCCATTAGAAATTTTAAATTAATAATTTTTATCTTCATTTTCAATAAGTTGAATTTCTAACGGGACAAGTATTATTTTATCTTTCCAAGTTTGCGTAGTTTTTCTATTTCCTTTCTTCTAGTTATTCTTCTTATTGCGCTTTTTTTAACTTTTAGTTTAGACTCCTTTCTTTCATTATATCTAGAACCTTTAACTTTTTGTATTATATTAGATTCTTGAATTTTGCGAGAAAAACGACGCAATACACTTGTATTGTTTTCATTTGGATTCTTTTTTATTTCTATAACTGTTTTTGCCATACAATACAGATTATCATAATTAAAATTTATAGCAAGCACACGTATTTATTTTTTTAGTTTTAGTGAGTATGCAGGCAAGTTTTTCAATGCTTAATATGTTAATATGTCTTGACATATATTTTAAATATGCTATCATAAGCGAAGAAAAAAGATAGTATTTTGATAAACCAATAAAAAAATAAAATTATGACAAAAACTAGTGATGCTAAGAGTATTTCTCTTGAGTTCAAAGAATTCAGGGAAAAAATGGAAAATTTATTAATTTCAAAAAATCCTGAAATAAAAGATTTTCTTAATTCTAGTTGCTCAGATAGTGTTTTTTCCAAAATAGGGGAACAAATTATTTTTACTATTTTTATGATAGTAAATGATTATCATTTTAGAAAAACTAAAAAAAGTTTCTTTAGCTTTTACAGCTCTATTATGGATATATTGGGTTTTGATTATTGTGATTTATCAATAAAAAAAATTCATAAAATAATTTCTAAAGATTTGGATTTTAACTTAGAAATTTCTTTTAAAAAAGAAAAAGGTTTATATTCACTCGAATTTGAATGGATTGAGTTTGAGTTGAATTAAAAACATAAATTATAACCTCTATGCTTATGCATGGGGGTTGTTTTTTTTATAAAAAAAAGATAGAATTTACTGTATTATGACACAGGTAATTGATTATATAACAAAAGAAAAGAAGAAAGCGCTTGAGGAAGAACTTAAAGATTTAAAAGGTCCAAAACGTAAAGAAATTTTGGAAGCTTTGGAATATGCCAAATCACTTGGTGATCTTTCAGAGAATGCAGAATATCATCAAACTCGTGAAGATCAAGGCAAACTTGAAGCGCGTATTCAAAAAATAGAACAAATACTTCAGTCTTCACAAGTTGCATCCATAAACAGTGGAGATATTATTGGTATTGGTTCTAAGGTAATTGTTCAAAAAGAAGGAACAAAAGAAGAAAAGACTTATCAGATTGTTGGTTCAGAAGAAGCAGATATGGCACAAGGTAAAATTTCTAACAGATCTCCATTTGGTGAAGCGCTTTTTGGAAAAACAAAAGGTGAAAGTATTTCTTTTAATGCACCAAACGGTGTTGTTAATTATAAAATCATAAGTGTTGCTTAAAATTTAAGATGATTAACTTTAAAAACTTTATAATTTTCAATGTTTAACTAAATTATGTCTTCAATTGATGAAATTAGGGATACTAGAATAAAAAAGCTCGAACTCTTAAAACAAAGAGGTATTAATCCGTATCCAGCAGAATCAAAAAGAGAAATTTCTATAAATAAAATTATAGAGAATTTTAATGATTTAACAAACAAAAAAGAATTAAAATGGATCGGAGGACGAATAATGTCTATTCGTGGGCAAGGCGCGATTATTTTTATAACGCTAAATGATGGTACAGGAAATTTTCAAGCTTTATTAAAAAAAGATATTATTGGAGATGAAAAATTTGATTTTTTTAATGAAGTCGTTGATATAGGAGATTTTATAGAAGTTTACGGTAATTTTTTTATAACAAAAAGAGGAGAGAAAACTATTGAAATAAAAGATTGGACGATGCTCTCTAAGAGTCTTCGTCCTTTGCCTGAAAAGTGGCATGGATTGCAAGACACAGAAGAGAGATTTCGAAAACGATATTTAGATATTTTAATGAATCCAGAAATAAAAGAACTTTTTGAAAAGAAAGCAAAATTCTGGGATTCAATGAGATCTTTCTTAAAAAAAGAAGGTTTTCTTGAAGTTGAAACTCCAACAATAGAGATAACGACAGGTGGAGCAGAAGCTAGACCTTTTAAGACACATCATAATGATTTTGATGTAGATGTTTATATGAGAATTTCAGTAGGCGAGCTTTGGCAGAAAAGATTGCTCGCAGCAGGTTTTCCAAGAGTATTTGAAATAGGTAGAGTATATCGCAATGAAGGTACCAGTCCAGAGCATCTTCAGGAATTTACTAATATGGAATTTTATGCCAGTTATATGGATTATAATCAAGGTATAGAATTAACAGAAAGAATGATTAAGCAAGTTGCAGAAGAAACTTTTGGAACACTTAATTTTGAAATTCGCGGACATAAAATTGATTTATCAGGAAAATGGGAAAGAATTTCTTATGTTGATACTATTAAAAAAATGCTTGAGATAGATGTACTTTCTGCTAGTGAAAAAGAAATGAAAGAAAAACTTGATGAGCTTCATGTTAAATATGAAGGAACAAATAGAGAAAGACTTACAGACTCACTTTGGAAAGTTTGCAGAAAACAAATTGTGGGTCCTGTTTGGCTTGTGGATGTTCCAAAACTTGTATCTCCACTTTCTAAAGCAAAACCCGAGAATCCACTTTTGACAGAACGTGTACAACTTATTTTAGCTGGAGCAGAATGCACAAATGGATTTTCTGAATTGAATGATCCTATTGACCAGAGCAATAGATTTGAATTACAAAAAGAACTTATTGAAAAAGGGGATGAAGAAGCAATGATGCCAGATTGGGAATTTGTAGAAATGCTTGAACATGGTATGCCACCAGCTTTTGGTTTTGGTATTGGTGGAGAAAGATTATTTGCAATGCTTGTTGATAAACCACTTCGTGAAACTCAATTGTTTCCATTGATGAGACCAAAAAATAATGAATAAGAAATAAAAAAAGCGTAAATTATTTAATTTACGCTTTTTAAAATTTATGTTTTGTATAATCCAACACTAATACATTGAATTGATTCTTGTGTATATTTTTGGATTTTTACTTCCGTAGATTTTTCTGCATTTTTGGGATAAGAAAAATCTAATAAAAAAAGACTTGAATCTTCTAACTTTTTGTTGTTGTTTGTAATTTTTTCATTTGGGTCCATACTATTTCCTCCTTTTTTATGTAGTTATTTTTTAAGAATTTTCTGTATTTTAGTATACAACAAAAAATTTAAATTGCAATTAATGTGGCAATAAAGTTATCCACAGTTTTTATTTGGTCATGTGGGAAATAGTGGTTTATAATGTATACGAAGTGGGAAAAGGTGGGAAATAATAAATTTATGCTTATAGGAGAATACATACACACAATAGATGAAAAAAACAGAGTATCGCTTCCAGCGAAATTCAGGAAAGAAATGGGTAAGCGTGTAGTTATTGCCCCAGCCCCAGATCAATGTTTGTTCATTTTTACAATGAAAGAGTGGACCAAAGTTTCAAGTCGTTTGACTGATCATAATAACGAACTTTCTTTTTTAAAAGCAGATAAAAGAAATTTCAATCGCTTTATGCTCGGTCGTGCTTCTGACGTAGAGGTTGATTCTATTGGTAGAATCTTAGTTCCAGATTTTTTAAAAGAACGTATTGGATTAAAAGGCAAAGCTGCATTAGTTGGGGTTGGGGATAGAGTTGAAATTTGGAATGATAAGACTTGGCAAGCATATAAAGAAGATGGAGAAAAGATGGCTGGATCTTTAGCAGAAAAATTAGGAAGTGATAAATAAGATGGAAAGTATACATAAGACAGTTCTTTTAAATGAAACAATAGATGGATTGAATTTACATGATAAAGCAATTGTTCTTGATTGCACTTTTGGAGGAGGAGGACATTCTTTAGAAATATTAAAAAGATATCCAAATGTAAAAATAATTGCGATCGATCAAGATGCTGGTGCTTGGGATAAAGCAAAAAGTAAGTTTAAAGATTTTAAGGATAGAATTTCTTTCTTTAATGTAAATTTTAATGAATTAGATAATTTAAAAAATTTCAGCGCCTACGCCCTCGGAGACATAGGGCAGGGAACCCACGACGCTTTAAATTTTTCAAATTATCTTGTAGATGGAATTATTTTTGATTTAGGTTTGAGTTCAGATCAGTTAGAGAATTCCGGTAGAGGATTTTCTTTTATGAAAGATGAGCCATTGCTCATGACTATGAAAGAAAATCCTCGCCCAGAAGATTTAACAGCCAAAGATATCGTAAACACTTGGGGTGAAAAGAATTTAGCAGATATTATTTATGGTTATGGTGAGGAAAGGTTTTCAAGAAAAATAGCTAAGGGAATAGTTGATGTAAGAAAAAAGAAAGAGATAAACACAACTTTTGACTTAGTAGAAATTTTAAAGAATATATTGCCAGGAAGTTATAAAAAAGGAAGATTACATTTTGCAACGAAAACATTTCAAGCCTTAAGAATAGCAGTAAATGATGAATTAGGAGTATTACAAAAGGGTTTGGAAAAAGGGTTAGGTGCTTTAAAAACAAATGGAAGGATGTCGGTAATATCGTTTCATAGTTTAGAAGATAGGATAGTAAAAAGATTTTATAAAGAAAAAGAAAAAGACAAGAAAGTAATATTGATAAATAAAAAAGTGATTACAGCTAGTGACGAAGAATTAAAAAATAACCCAAGATCAAGAAGTGCAAAATTAAGAATTTTAGAAAAAATTATATGAAACAAGCAAGTTTAAAATTAAAAAGTTATGCTGCAAATGTAAATATAGTTAATAACTATGATATACAAAAGCGTATACTCAATATCATACTTTTATCTTTAGGGGTATTAGCTTTTTGCTACGTTCTTATTTTAGGGAATATGGTTTTTAATATTATAGAACGTCGCGCGCTTGATACAGATGCTCGTTCTTTATCCAGTGAAATTGGCAATTTGGAATTACAATATCTTTCTGTGTCAGATAAAGTTGATCTTGCCCTTGCAGAGTCTATGGGATTTAAAGAAATAAAATCAAAATTTGCGACCAGAAAAACTCTTGGATATGGATCTTCTACGGGCGAATCTATTGGTAGTATAAAACTAGCTACAAATGAATTATAGTTTTCTTTCTAGAATTAAAATATTATCTTTTTTAATTTTAGTTTTTGCTTTAATTCTAATAGCAAAACTTTTTTTAGTGCAAGTTGTGCATAGTAATTCTTATTCAGAGAGAGCTGATAGGCAATATGTGACACCATCATCAGATATATTTGAGCGAGGAACTGTTTTTTTTAATCGCAAAGATGGACAGCTTGTTTCTGCAGCAATGCAGACAGCTGGATTTAAATTAGCAATTAAACCTAATGAAATTGTTGATATTGAAAATACTTATAAAAAATTGTCAGAAAAAATAGTTATTGATCATGATGATTTTTTATTAAAATCAGAAAAGAAAAATGATCCATATGAAGAAATCATCAATCATCTTTCTAAAGAAGATGCAGATATCATTTCAGCTTTTAAAATTCCTGGTGTTTATATTTATAAAGAAAAGTGGCGTTTTTATCCTGGAAATAATCTTGCATCACATACGATAGGATTTTTAGGATATAAAGGGGATGAACTTAGCGGACGTTATGGTCTTGAAAGACAATATAATAAGGAGCTTGCGAGAAATAAAGATAATCCGTATGTAAATTTTTTTGCTGAAGTTTTTTCAAATATTAATAAAACTTTATTTAAAAATGATGTAAAAGCTGGAAATATAGTTACAACGATAGAACCGGCAGTTCAGGGATTTTTAGAAAAAAAACTTACAGAAGTTAAACAGAAATACAATGTTGATTCTATTGGTGGAATAATAATGAATCCTATTGATGGTTCTGTCTATGCAATGGGAGTGAAGCCTGATTTTGATTTAAATAATTTTTCTAAAATAAAAGATGTTTCAACTTTTTCAAATCCATTAGTGGAAAATGTTTTTGAATTTGGTTCTGTTGTGAAGCCTTTAGTTATGGCAGCCGCCCTTGATGTTGGTGTTGTAACTGCAGAAACTAAATATGACGACAAAGGTTCTGTGATTGTTGAAAATAAACAAATATATAATTTTGATAAAAAAGCCCGTGGTGTGGTAAATATGCAAGAAGTTTTGAATCAATCATTAAACACTGGTATGGTATTTGTATTTAATAAATTAGGACATGAAAATATGCGAAATTATTTACTTTCTTATGACATAGGAAAAAAGACAGGGATTGACCTGCCTAATGAAACAAGCGGATTAGTGTCAAATTTGCAAAGTCCACGTGATCTTGAATATGCGAATGCGTCTTTCGGGCAAGGGATAGCGCTTACTCCAGTTGAGATTATTCGCGCCTTAGCTTCACTTTCTAATGGAGGAAATTTAGTTGTCCCGCATATTGCAAAAACTATAAAATATAATGATGGTACAGAAAAAGAAATATCTTATCCGACTTCCCGTGTAAAAATTTCAGAAAAAACTTCAGAAGAAATTACTAGAATGTTGGTAACTGTGATGGATAAATCATTGAAAGGTGGTCTTGCTAAAATGGATCATTATTCTGTTGCAGTTAAAACTGGTACAGCGCAAGTTGCTAAAGAAGATGGGCGAGGATATTATGAAGATAGGCATACACATTCTTTTTTTGGATATTTCCCCGCATATGATCCTAAATTTATAATTTTTCTTTATGCTGTAAATCCTAAAGGAGTTTCTTATGCTTCACAAACTTGGGCAGATCCATTTCTAGATTTAACAAAATTTTTATTAAATTATTATGAAGTTCCACCTGATAGGTAAAAAATTAATGAATCCCGTACGAAATTAAGAAGTTAAATTATGTTTCTTGGGATAAATAAATTATGAAGTATATAGAAATTATTATAAATAAGTTAACTACGGAAATCTAAAGATTTCCTATTTCGTACGGGATGAAAGAAACTTTTAAAAATATAATATCATTAATTTTAAAAATAGAATCACAGCTTGTACTTTGGAAATATAAACCAAAAGTTATTACTATCACTGGATCTGTTGGCAAAACTTCTACAAAAGATGCAGTTTACGCAATAATTTCACAATTTGCTTATGTTCGCAAAAGTGAAAAAAGTTATAACAGTGAAATAGGGTTACCCCTTACTATTTTAGGGTGTCCAAATGGTTGGGATGATCCTTATATTTGGTTGAAAAATATTTTAAAAGGATTTTTGCTTTTTATTTTGCCTCATAAATATCCCCAATGGCTTGTTCTTGAAGTTGGTGTTGGTAAGCCAGGTGATATGAAAAAAACAGCTTCTTGGGTGAAATCTGATGCAGTTATATTTACAACAATAGGAGACACTCCAGTGCATATTGAATTTTTTAATTCACGAGAACATTTAATAAAAGAAAAAAGCGGACTCATAAAAACATTAAAAAAAGATGGACTTTTGGTTTTGAATTTTGATGATGAAGCTGTAGCTAGCATGAAAGGGAAAACGAAGAATCGCGTGATGACTTATGGATTTAAAGAAGGAGCAGATGTGCTCGGCTCTGAGGAGAATATTTTTTATACAGAAGACGGGAAGCTTCAAGGTATTGTTTTTAGAGTAGATGAAGATGGAAAAAGTTTGCCCGTAATTATAGAAGGAGTATTTGGAAGAAATCATGTTTATGCATCTTTAGCATCTTTAGCATTAGCTTTTGGTTTGAAATTTAATATGTTGAATGCCGTTGAGGCATTAAAGCGATACGAAGTACCTCCAGGCAGAATGTGTTTACTGGATGGTATAAAAGATTCGTTGATTATAGATGATACTTATAATTCTTCTCCTTTTGCTTGCGAATCAGCATTAAAAACTTTATCAGATATAAAATTAAAAGGGAGAAAAATAGCAGTTTTGGGAGATATGTTAGAGCTTGGTAAGCACACAGAAGATGCACATAAAAATATAGGTAAAATTGCAGAAGAAAATGTGAAAATACTTGTTGTTGTGGGCAACAGAGCAAAGAAGATAAAAGAAGGAGCAATAGAGGCTGGAATGAAAGAAAAAGATATTTTTGAATTTTTAGATTCCAAGGAAACAGGGGAGTTTCTAGAAACTTTTATTAAAAAGAATGATCTTATTTTAGTGAAAGGATCTCAAGGTATGCGTATGGAGCGTATTGTGGCGACTATCCTTAAGGATAAAGAAAATAAAGATAAGTTATTGGTACGGCAAGATAAAGAATGGTTGAATAAAGAATAAAATAAAAAATAAGAAATAAAAAATCCTCGTTGAGTTTAATTCAACGAGGATTTTATGTTTTAAGAAAAAATTATCCTTTTTTGTCTATTTTATCCTTTTTTTCTTTTGAATTGGTTGCTATAACCATTTTTATTTCATTATTTTCAAAAATTGTTATTTCAAAAAGTACATTATTAATTTCAGCTACAAACTTTCCTTTTTGATTAGCAACAGGGTTTACTTTGTCGTATTTATTAGAATTCAATTCAGTAATACCTTTTTTGTTTACGAGATAAAAATAACCATCTTTTTTCTTAATCCATGCGCAGTCGTATGTAAAAGGTCGTACTTCTTTGTATTTTTCTTTAGGCCAACTAGCTGGTTTGTTACCAGTTGAGTCTATAAAATACATTTCTATTTCTTTTAGTTTGTCAGTAACAATTGCAAGTCCATCTTCAAAAGGTTGAACATCTTTATGATTTTTCCCATTTAATCTTCCTTTTTTTATATGGATAGGAAATTTACCGAATTCATTTGAGGCAATTGCATAACCACTTGAATCAAATTCTGAAATAGATTCAAAAGCTAATGGAAAAATATATTGTCCTTTTGTGTTTATAATACGGGACAAGCCATTGTCATCTATTATGATGCATATAGTATCACCACAAACAATTTTGAAATCATTGATTTCTTCAAAAGTTATTAACTTTTCTAGGCTACCATAAAGTGGAGTACCATCTTCTTTTATGTGATACATAGATCCATCTTTATTAGATGCTTTTCCAAAAGGTAATTTCTGATTCTGTCCAAAAGACAAATTTGCAAAGATTGCTCCTAGAACAACCATTACTGTTAAAGCGATTTTTTTCATTTTTTCTGTTTATTTAAATGTACAAATTAATTATTAATATTTAATTATATACTACTATATTTGACCTTATTTGTCAAGCAAAATTAAAAAGCGATTAATATTTTAATCGCTTTTTTATGTTTTTTTAAATTATTTAGTCTAAATCATCTAATTTTACAATTCCAGTTTTTATAGACCAAACAGCCAATTGAGCCATATTTTTACTTTTTGTTTCTTCGAGCATTTCTGAACGAATATTATCGATTGTTTTTGGTGATTTATGAACTTTTTCACCAATTTCTTTTGAATTTAGTCCATTGCAAATGAAACATAAAATTTCTTTTTTAATTTCACTTGTATAGGTTTTTCGATTTTTTTTAGAATCAAAAGAAAAAGATTTTTCATTTGGAATTTTATCTAATTGTTGTGGTAAGTGATTATTATTTTTTAATACTTCTACAATTACTTCTAATAATTTATCAAAACCATCTCTTTTAGAGACAACTCTTCCGCCAATTTCCAATATGTATTTGCCTAATTTACTATCATTTATTATTGAAATAACTATGAATTTCATTTCAGGAAACGTTATTATATCGTTTCTTATTGTAGATATTTTTTCCTTGTCATTTTCTAATGACAGTAATTCAAAAATGACAATATTTGGTTTTTTATTTTCATAAGAATTTAAAAAATTTTTTTTATTTGAAGTTATAACTTCAAAATGTTTTTGGTCTAAAAAAGTGATTAGACCAGATCTAATAGATATTATTGTATCTACTAGTAAAATTTTTATTTTTTCCATAATATTATGTTTTTAAAGAATGTTATTTACATTGGTGAGCTTTTTGTTAATTTAGCATGAAATTGTTTATAAGTCAAATTTTTATTCTTTCATATTTTGCTATAATTACTGAATGGTAAGATTGTTTTTAAATTTCTTTAAAGAGAAGGATATTTCAATAGGTACACGAGTGCTTACTTATGCCACTTCTGTTAGATGGATAGGTTGGGGCTTTGCTGAAACATTAATTTCGGTTTTTATTTTTTCATTTGCGACAAGTTATGCGCAGGCGGGACTTTTGAAATCAATGTATGAAATTGCTCTTATTATAATGCTTCCACTTGCAGGAATATTTGCTGATCGTATCAAACCCACAACTATTATTTTAATAGGTTTGAGTTTGTATGTAATTGTCGGAACAAGTTATTTATTTGCTGGTTTAACTGGACTTGCTATTTTTATTGTCATCGCTCGACTGTTTAATGGATTTGGTGCTGCACTTGATTCTGTGGGAAGAGAAACATATTTCAGACGCAACAATCTACCTTCCAAACTCGCGACAGTTTTTGGATATTTTGATACTGTGGCAAATTTTTGGTGGATAGTGGCTGCATTGTTTGGAATTATTTTAGTAAAATTTGTGTCGATACATTGGCTTTTGTTTTTGATAGTTCCAACTGTTATTATTTCAATTTTCATAGTGTGGAAATGGGGCAGGAAGAATGATTCTGCACCAGTAGTTGCCGACGGTCAGAAAGCAAATTACAAAGACTTGATAAGAGAATTTAAAAGTTGGAATTTGCAATTAAAATTAATAACAGGATTTAATTTCTTTATAGCTTTTACGGGTTCAATAATTTCATTTTTTTTACCAATTCAAATGTTCACTGAAGGATCTGGTTATACTCCAATTATTCTTCTTGGTGTGATTGTTACAATTCCTGTTCTTTTTGGTTGGGTTTTAGGAAAATTATTTGATAAAAAAGGTATGCGGGTGTTTGTATATGGATTGATTGCTTATGGTGTCTTGCTTCTATTTTTAGGTAATACGCACATATATGGTTGGCAAATACTATTGGCTTTCTTGATTGGTATTATTCAAGAATTTATCCATGTTGGTAAAATGGAGCTCACTTCTTTTTATGCAAATTCAGAACATTTTGGCAGAGTGGATGGTTTTATGCAGAGTATAATAAATATTGGTATTATGACTGGTCCGCTTGTCGCTGGTATTTTAATAGACGTTTATGATACGCGTGTCGTATACTTCGGATTAGCATTCTTAATGTTAATGCTCGCATTTACTTTTGCAGTTGGTGGAAGAATGATGAGATTTCAAAAATTAAAAGAAAATTTATAACACTATGAAAGAAATTTATATATTTTACACTAAAATAAAACAAAAAATTTCTTTCGGTAACAGAGAGTTAAGTGAAATATTTGTGACAGAAGGAATACGAAGTTTTGGAAAAGGAATGCTTAACATATTTATTCCCCTTTACTTGATTAACCTTGGATACTCACTTAAGGTGATTGTTTTGATGTATTTGTTAGAAAGTATTTTTCATATTCTTTTTGTTATACCGGCAACTAAAATATCTTGTAAATTAGGATTTAAAAAAATGAACTTTATAAGTACATTTGCGTATATGGCATTTGTATATCTTTTAATAATGCTTCCTTCTTTTAGAACACCACTTTTTGTTTTAGCCCTATTAAAACAAATTAGTGATGTATTTTATGCCATCTGGTATCATACTCAAGCGACACGCTCAACTAACGAAGGAAAAAGGGGAATACAGCTTGGTGTAAAAGATTTAATTTCAGGAATCGTTGGATTACCAGCTCCACTTATTGGAGGATTAATTCTTGCATTTATGGGGATAAAGGTACTTGGAATAGTTGTTTTAATTGTTTTTGCTCTTTCTACTCTTCCGTTATATTTTTCTTATGAAAATAAAATTCGTGATGATTTGAGTGTTAAAGAAGTTTTTGTGAGTAAAAAATTACGCCATGCAATTGTGTTTATGGTTCACGGGATAGATAATATGCTTAATGATTTTGTTTGGCCAGTTTTTATCTTCCTAAACATAACTAATAAATATGAAGTGTTGGGTGTTGCATCATTTTTAGGAAATATATTTAGCTTAGCTATGAATGTAATTATAGGGAAACTCGTTGATATTAACAAGAAACTTATGTTAAGTCTTGGTGGGATAATTGAAGCGATACTTTGGATTATAAAATCTTTTACAAAAAGCATATATGGATTATTTGTACTTAATTCGGCTAGTGGTATTTCAAACACAATGATTTCGCTTTCATTTGGAGCAAGGTCGTACGACATAGCTAATGAAACTGGGGATGGTTTACCATTTATAATATTTAGAGAAATAATGATACACTCCGGAAGACTTATCCTATATACAGGACTTTATTTATTAGCAAACTGGATATATGCTATATGGGCAGGAGCTGGACTTTATCTATTGTATACACTTTTTTAAATTTAAAAAATTATGAAAAAATTATCCAATGTAACTCTTTTAGGATTAGATTGTGTGAATGTTGAACGTTTAAAGTTGGTAGCAGATATTTGTCAAAAAGATTTTGAATTTGGGTCTATTAAATTATTGTCATCAATTAAAGACGATGACCCTAGAATTATACCTATTGATTCTATTAATTCAAAAGAAGAATATTCTAAATTTTTAATAAAAAAATTAAATGATTTTGTTGATACTGAATTTGTACTTATTATTCAATATGATGGATTCATTCTTAATCCGAATGCGTGGACAGATGAATTTTTAAAATATGATTATATTGGGGCACCATGGTGGTATGATGATGAATATAATGTTGGTAATGGAGGTTTTAGTTTGCGAAGCAAAAAATTACTGGATATTTTACAGAAAGATAATTTTATACAACAGTTTCATCCAGAAGATCACTGTATTTGTAGAATATATGGTGATTACTTAAAAAAGCAAGGAATTGTTTTTGCTCCAGAATTAGTTGCAAGTAAGTTCAGTATTGAAGGATCAATATGTGATCCTAGTTTGCCTATAAAATATGGGAGTGTTTGGACGAATGAGTTTGGTTTTCATGGAATTGATAAAACTGATATTTCAAAATGGACAAAAGAAAATCCAGAATGGAATATAATGTAAATATTATGAAAGAAATTATATTTAAAGGAAATTATATAGAGATTGGCAGACAGTTGGGGAAAATATACCGCAAGAATGGCAAATCTTTTGACGCCAAAAGATTTGATAAAAAGTTATACTAATCAAAAATATTTTTTTCAAATTACGTTAATATTGAGCCTTTTATGAAAATATGATATTATTTTAGTAATATTATAGTCGATTTAAGTTATTATTAACAAGTGATTTATTAAATTTATGGCAATAGAAAAACCAATATCAACAATTAGAAAAGCAGTAAATAGTGCAGCAGAAAATATGGCTAAAAATGAATTTCTTGATAAACCAGAGCAAAGACATTACGAAAGTGTTATTTCTGAATATAAATGGTTGAGAGCATTTGAACCAGAATTTCTTGAAAAAATTTTAGTGGTTGGAGCAAAAGGTTCCGAACTTAAAGATGAAATGGGTACAGAATTATATAACATTTTTGATAAAGTAAGAACAGAGATGACATCCAATTCAGAAGATCAGTTTAAAGATGCAATAGAACAGATAAAAATGACAAAGAATTTGTCACTTGATGAATTAAATCAAGAGATTTCAAATTTAATTATTCGTTATTTCAAAATAAAAGGAGAAGAAATTAAGAATGACCCACGAATAAAATCTGCATTCTTTGGGAAAGAAGAGCTTCTTGATAAAGCAATTAATTTTATAATAACTTCTTTGGTTGATATAAATAAAATTCTAATTAAAACTCCTGAAGTAAAAGTTCTTAATTCACTACAAGAGATGTTTGAAAAAATGCAAAGAGTAAAGAGAGGTAAATCTACTTCTAAAGAATTGAAAGAAATGGAAGTGAAGGGAAAAAAATAAGAAAATGTTATTAAATCAATTTTAAACAAGAATTCATATCTTGTATAGAATTTTTATTCTACTAAAACAATTTGGTCTTTATCTATGGATATTAAAAAAGGGAAATATGATCTTTATTATAAAGGAAAGAAAAAAAGATTAATTATATAAAATGTGTACTTTAGCTGCTAAAAAAATAAATAATAAATTTTTTATTTTTAAAAACCGTGATTTAGGATGGAATGCTAAAACTAGAATTATCAAGGAAAATAAAAAAGTAAAGAAATTGCTTGTCGTGGATGAAAGAGGACATTGTGAGGGATTAAATGAATATGGAATTGGTTTAATTGAGGCGACGTTACAACCTTATCCACGAATTAGATATAAAACACCTTCACAAATAGCTCGTAGGGTTTTAGATCAAAGTAATATTAATGATGCAATTAAGATAATTGAAAATAATAAAATTTCTGCAAATATTATTATTTCTGATGGAAAAGTTGCTTTTATTGTAGAAAAAACTCCTTATGAATTTGCTCTGATAAAAATTAAAACAGAAGGAGCAATTACTAATCTTAGTCTTAAATTAAATCATAAAAATGGCGCAAAGCTTGCAAGTCTTAGAGAATCAGCAAAATTAAGATATGAACGAGCTAAAAAGATTATTAAAAAAATTAGAAAATTTAGTGATATACAAAAATTTTTAAGTGACAAAGAAGGTTGGCCCGCAAATAGTATTTGTCGTGGTTATCCATGGTGGATACCAACAAGATGTTCTTTTATTTATGATTTAAAAAATAAAACGATTTTTTTCTGTAAAACACGACCAGACAAAGGAAAATTTAAGAAATATCAGTTATAATAATTATATAAAATAATGAAAAAATCAATTTTTATAACTGGAATAGCTGGTTCAGGAAAAACCACTATATGTCATCAATTAAATAAAATAGGATATAAGGCTTATGATATTGAGGCCACGAAAGGTTTGTTTAAAACGTTTTATAGAGATAATAGTAAATCAAATAAACATAACAATGATAATCTAAATGAAGTTAAAAACAGAGAATGGATTTGTGATATCAAAAAATTAAAGTCTTTTATGAAAAGGAGAAATGCATTATTTGTTGGAGCGCAAGGGTTGAGTTTGGTTTATGGATATGAAAAAGAAAAATTTCCTAAAGATAAATGGATATTTTCTTTTGATAAAAAGAAAGCATTATGGAAAGCTCCTGATGGCAATATTATGGTTCCATTTATGGCTGCGCATTTTTATGGCAATTTTGAATTTTGCTTATCCAAATTTAGGGATAATTTATATCCTCATGGGTATTGCATTATTTGCTTCTTTAAAAAATAATATTTTGATTTTTAATGCCTTCATATTTTGAAGGCATTTTTTATTTCATTAATACAAAATTAAAAAGCTCTTGTGTTGTGCAAGAGCTTTTTTTATTTAAGAGCAGAGTCTTTTTTGTATTTTGTGTGGTTCTAAAATATTTACGTTAAAGAATTTATTTTTTTGTGATATCCACACTTCTTGACCTTCAGGTGCAATTATTTTTCCTTCATTAATATATCTTTTTTCAAACCAAAATTCATATATTTTACTTTTATCCAATGATTCATATTCATTGAATGTCTCATATTGGGTGTCATTAAAGTTTTTTATTTTTTGAGCTTTTACAAGAAAACATTGAAGACTAGCTATATTTTTGTCATCATAAGTAACAATACTTAATACTTCATTTATCTCAAAAATTTCTCCATTTTTTGGTTTAGCGGGTAATCCAGTATAATTTCTTTTTGCTAATTTTACCGTAATTAAAACCACTGGGATTAAAATAATTAGGAAAAATACAAATAACGAAAAAAAGATTATTTTAAAGTCAATTCCTATTATTTGTATTGCAGATGCAAAATATTTGTCTAGTAATGCAATTATTATTGTTGAATAAATAATTGCAAAAATACAAGAAATAATAATGTTTAAGGTTTTCATAATTTTATGTTTTTAATGAACTAATTAGTTCAGTTTATACTAGAAAATTTCTATTTTTAGATTATCACGAAATCATTAACAAGTCAAAGTTATTTTGTGACCCTACCGGGAGTTGAACCCGAATTTAATCCTTGAGAAGGATCCGTCCTAGCCGTTAGACGATAGGGCCATTTGAAAAATATAACATTTTTATAAAAAAAAATAAAACACATCCGAAGGTGTGTTTTAAAGTTAATTTTTTTTACATTCTTTTGATTGGAAACTTTCTCTTGTTGTTTTTAAACTGTTTTGATTTAGTTTTTGAAAGTCGATCAAATTTATTTGGGAATAATTGTGCCCCAAAAACTTCTCCAGGCCTTAACGGCCATGCGTTGTGCTTTACTGTTGTTGGCATAAAAAGAATTTTTAGTTAAACATAAGAACATTATTGTTTATTGCCATAATAGCAGATAATATTTTTTTGTCAATTAAATTATTTTTATAAAAAAAATACATCCATAAATGGATGCATTAATTTTTTTAAAATTTTAATTAAATTTATTGTTTAATTTAACTTTATAACGCGGTATTTACCTTTATACCGTAACGTTTCATTTTTTTTAAAGATTTTTTCTTCTCCTTGTTTGATTCTTTCCATTCGAAATTTCTTTGAGACGGTAAATTCATTAATTTGGGAATTAGCTTCCAACTCTTCAAAAGCTGTTTCCAAGTCTTTGGTTTTTTCTTTTACTTCCATAATCTTAAGTTTTTTAATTAAACAATTTGAACTTTATTCATTTTGGATTATATATGTAACAGATGATTATGTCAATCTTCAATTTTTGGTTTTTCTATTTCTAGAGTAGAAAGTTCAGGGGAAGAGCCTGCGATACGCAACACATCTTTATCAATTTTTCGTAATTCTTTATTTGAAGTATTGTAATGATTCACAACTGTACCAAGCGCATTTCCGAGCTTCGCATGATATTCATCATAAGATTTTAAATGCTTTCCTAAGTCTCCAACTTTCTTAATTATTTCTTTGGCTGATTCTTCTATTTGCATAGCCTTTAAACCTTGTAGAACGGTCTGTAAATAGGCGAGGAATGAAGTAGGTGAGGTTATTATCACTTTATATTTTCCAGCGGCGCGTTGGATTAGATTTTCAGCGTTTTCTTCTATTGAGCCGACTTTGTTTATTAATAAATCATAATATATAGCTTCATGTGGAATAAACATAAATGCGAAATCCGTAGTGCCATGGCTTGGCTGTATATATTTTGAAGTTTCAGCAATCCTGTTTTTTAAATCATTTACAAAAATTGTTTCTAATTTTTTCTTTTCAGCAGGATTTCTTTCTTCCACCATCTTATTATAATTCTCAAGAGAGAATTTTGAATCTATCGGTATGATTTTATCTTTTACGAAAACGACTGCGTCCACAATATTTCCATCAGGAAAAGCATATTGCATTTGATATGAACCGACAGGGAGGACGTTTTTCAAAACTGTTTCTAAATAATATTCGCCAAGGATTCCGCGTTGTTTTGGATTTTTTAAAATATCTTGCAAACTTTGCAATTGATCTGCGAATGAAATAACTTGTTTGTTCGTCTCATCAAGTCTTGTGAGTCTTTCTGTCACATCACGAATTATTTTATTTGATTCAGAGGAATGGAATTTTAGACTTTCGTTTACTTGTTTATGTGATTCACCGATTTTATTATCAACTGTTCTCGAGAGCTCGTTTAGTTGAGTAAGTATAAGTTGCAATCCAGTACCACCAGCTTCATCTGTATTTTTTCTTTTGGCAAACAAAAAATAGGCGAGTATGCCTCCAACCAAAACTGCTATTATAATCCATAAAATATTTTCCATAGTTTTATTTTAACAAGAATTTTAATAATAAAATAGAGCTTGACAAAGCTATGTTTATAATGTTAATATTTAAGGGAATTAATTCTTTAAAAATAAACCCCGTAAGCGAAAGCTGAATAAAACTTAATGTTATGAAAAAAGCTAGTTTATCGTTATTTGCCATTTTTTGTGTACTAACAGGCCTCGGGTCATCATTCATTTGTCACAGATTAGGATTATCACTTCTTGAGGCGCTCTTTTTTGCAGCTGTCATTGTTTCTTTTACAGGGGCTTTTTTGTATGCAATTCTTTCTCTTGAAAGCAAAAATGACTAATGCCGGATGTTTACTAAATCAAAAAAACACTTTTCTTTATAGAAAGTGTTTTTTTATTTCCCTAAATTTATATATTTACCTAACTCTACCGGTCGGAAAAGTTAGGTAATTGTTGTTTTTAGTACAATGGAGATTTTACATTTTTATGTCTTGACAATTATGTATAAGATGATATCATTTAAATAAATAAATTCTTTTAAATAATAACTTAAAATAATTATGTTATGAAAACAAAAATCGTTGTTGTTTTGTCCACTCTAACTACTATTTCGATTATTTCATGTGTGTTATCTGCTATTCCTTGGTTTTCAGTTGGCCACCTCACAGATTTTTCGTTTTACATGTTTGGAATAGCCGTAGCTTCAATCTTTTCTGCTCGTCTTGTTCTCAATGCCGTTTCGCCTAATTAACATCATAATGGAAAAAAAGTTAGGTTTAGATTACCTTGTGTGTATTTTTTGCAAAAAGAACATATATCGACCTAAAAGTATTATTTTTCCTATTGATATGGTGGAAAAATATAGAAGAGATGAAGTAAAACAAACTGAAGTTCTTCAGGCTCTAGCTGATCATTTGGAAAAATGCAAAAAAGCAAAAGAATACGACAGAATAGCAGAAAAAAAATTCAACAAAAAAAGGTCTAAAAATTAAGACCTTTTTTTATTTCCCTAAATAATGTTTTAAAGTATAAACCCAGTCTTCATCCACTTGATCGCTTTCTAATTTTTGTTTAAGTAGCCATTCAAGATATCCTGGATCAATATTTAATATTTCTTCAATTGTTTTGCCGTTATGTTTACCGAAATTGATTGATCTTAGAAGTGATGGATGTGAAGATACTTCTATCATTTTTTCTACAGCTTTTTCTTCGTCCAAATTTTCACTTTCCATTAATTTTTTCTTTAATCTCTCATATAGTTTTTCTAATACTAAAACATCACCGAGTGCATCATGAGCAATAGCTTCTACTTCTAGCTCTAAAAGATAACGTAAATATTGCAGATTGTATCTTTCTATTTTTCCTTCAGGATCTAAATATCTTGCAAGTCTGAGTGTGCAGATAGAATTTTTAGGAATAATGTCTTCTTTTTTAATAATCATTAAATCAAATTGCACGTTGTGGGCAACAACGACAGAATTTTCATCTTCAAAAAGTTCTTTTATTTTTTTAGAATCAGGGCTTTCACTAAAAGATATTTTATCTGCAACCATTTTATTTGTTATATGATGTACAGCAGAAGCCTCAGGTGGAATTTTAACTGATGGCTTATAAAGACCAGTAAAACTTTCTTCGCCTATTTTATATGCAATTTGGCAAAGAAAATCTTTTTCTGTATTACCAGTTGTCTCTGTATCAAAAAATATTATTTTCATAGTGCTATTTTAACATATTTTTGCTATAATAAAAATATGTTACATGAACAAATAAAAAATAAAATAAAAGATGCCATGATGGCAAAGGACACAGTATTACTTGAGACGTTACGAGCAATGCTTTCTGGTTTTACGAATGAACTTGTTTCAAAAAATAGAAAACCAAGTGAAATACTTGAGGATGTTGAAGCACTTGCTGTTATAACTCGTCTTTCAAAACAGAGAAAAGATTCAATAGAACAATTTAAAAAAGGTAATAGGGAAGATTTGGTTAAAGTTGAAGAAGCTCAGCTTGCTATATTAGAAACTTATTTGCCAAAAATGATGGAAAAGTCTGAAGTAGAGAGTATTGTCAAAGCAAAGAAAGACGAGCTTGGTATCACAGATGCTACAAAAAAAGGAATGTTAATGTCAGCGATAATGAAAGATTTAAAAGGTAAAGCAGACGGCACTATCGTTAAAGAAGTTGTAGATTCTTTGTTTTAATTTAACACTAAAATGCACACAGTAAAACTTCTAACAAGTTTAGTAGAGAATCATCAAGTTTTGGTGTATGCGCTAATTTTTATTGGATTAGTTTTTGAAGGTGAATTTATTTTGATAACGACAGGTATCTTGGCTCACTTGGGAGCCTTAAGTTTTCCATTTGCTTTAGTTTTTATTCTTATCGGGGGAGTATGCAAAACATTTTTAGGTTATGAAATAGGTAGATTTATAAATAAAAAATGGGGCGAAACTAAGGCTTTGAAATATCTTGAGAAAAGAGTTTTTACTGTGATGCCGAATTTTAATAAAAAACCATTTTGGTCTATTTTTATTTCAAAATTTATAATGGGAGTGAATCATATGGTTATTATTTTTTCAGGATATATAAAGATTGATTATAGAAAATATATAAAAGCAGAATTTATTTCAACGATAATCTGGGCTCCACTTTTACTATCTTTAGGATATTTTTTTGGTTATATGGCATTAAATGTTAGTAAAGAAATATGGAGGTTTTCTTTAATAGTTTTGCTTTTGGTGATAGGATTTATTGTATTAGATAAATTTATTGGTTGGTTGTATGTAATTTTTGAAGCATTTCATACAAATGGCAACGGAAATGGTAATATAAAAGAAAATGGAGATAAAAATTAAAAAATTAATAACTCACAACGGTTCATTCCACGCAGATGATATTTTTGCATGTGCCACGCTTTCTATTTTATTAGAAAAAAAGAGGGAAATCTTTGAAATAATTCGTACCCGAGATGAAGAAATAATTAAAAATGGTGACTATGTTTTTGATGTTGGTGGAATTTATGATGAAAATTTAAATAGATTTGATCATCACCAAAAAGGTGGAGCTGGAAAACGGGAAAATGGTATTGAGTATTCTTCTTTCGGTTTAGTTTGGAAAAAGTTTGGAGAAGAACTTTGCGGATCAGTTAATGTTGCTAAAATAGTAGAGGAACATATTGTGGAACCTGTTGATGCTATAGATAATGGAACTAGTATTTATACATCAAAAATATCTGGAGTATTTCCTTATGATATTTCTTATGTTGTTTCAATATTTAATTTAAGTTTTAACGACATAGAATCTGATCCTTATGATGAATTTATCAAATTTCTTCCTTTTGCAAAAAATATTCTTTTAAATGAAATAAAAAAATCTAAAGATCAAGAATATATAGAAAAATATATTTCTAGTGCTGTAGAAAAAAAAGACGAAGATTCTAAAATTCTAATTTTAGATAAATATATTCCAAGAGTAGAAATTAATATACAGGCCACAAAATACAAAGATATTTTATTTGTTGTGGTGCCTGCTGATAAAAAATTTAAATCTTGGAAATTATTGGCTGTTTCAAATAGTATTAATTCATTTGAAAATAGAAAAAATCTTCCCAGTTCTTGGTCTGGTTTAAAAGATGAAGAATTCCAAAAAGTTTCAGGAGTTTCAGATGCAATTTTTTGTCATAGAGGACTTTTCTTAGCTGTTGCTAAATCTAAAGAAGGGGCTATTAAATTAGCAGAATTATCACTTTCGGTGTAAAATTAAGAAAATCAAAAATTTTTGAGCCTTCGCCCTCGGAGTCATAAGGACAGGGGACCCACGACTCTTAAAATTTTTATTTTCATAATTTTACATGGCATTCATAGATGAAATAAAAATACATGCAGAAGCAGGACGCGGTGGAGATGGTGTTGTTCGTTGGCGTCAGGAGAAGTTTGTGCCTAAAGGTGGGCCTGCAGGAGGCGACGGCGGACGTGGTGGGGATTTTTTCGCTCTTGCTATTCGAGATGTGCATGCTCTTTCTAAATATAAAGCAAAAAAAGAATTTTTTGCTAATCGCGGGGAAGATGGTGGAAATAAAAGTTTACATGGTAAAAATGGTGATGATTTTTTCCTTGAATTGCCAATTGGTTCTGTTATTACTAATTTAGAAACAGATGAAACTTGGCAACTTACAGAAGAAGGACAGAAAGTAATGTTGCTTAAGGGTGGCTATGGAGGATTTGGGAATGAACATTTTAAAAGTTCTACTAATACGACACCCCAAGAATCTCGCACAGGACAGGAAGGTGAAAATGGAAATTTTCAAATTGAATTGGAACTTTTTGCGGATATTGGGCTTGTTGGTCTTCCTAACGCTGGAAAGTCTTCACTTTTAAATTCTTTAACTAATGCAAATGCAAAAGTGGCGGATTATGCTTTCACAACTTTAGATCCAAACTTAGGAGATTTTTATGGATACATTATTGCAGATATTCCTGGAGTTATTGAGGGCGCATCAGAAGGAAAAGGTTTGGGTGTAAAATTTTTAAAACATATCAAAAGAACAAAGATGATAGCGCACCTTGTTTCATTTGAAAATTTATCAAAAGGGACTACTGGGATGATGAAAACTTATAAAGAAATTCGAAAAGAATTGGAAGCTTATGATAAAAAAAGTGGTTTAGGTAAAGAAGGTTTGTCTTCCAAAGAAGAAATAATTGTTTTAACAAAAACTGATGTAGTGGAAGATGACAAGATTATAGACAAAAAGAAAAAAGAATTTGAAAAGCTTGGCGAAAAAGTTTTTGTAATTTCACTTTATGATGACAAGTCTGTAAAGAAATTCGGTGATGAATTAGCTAAAATTTTAAAGAAGAAATAAAAAACCAGTAACACATTACGTGCTACTGGTTTATATTAATAAATAGCGACTTTTTATAAGATCCTTGATCTTATGCAAAGCAACTGCTTTGCAGTCATTTTTGGATTGGTTTAATTTTTGTTAATTTATCATTAACTTTTTTGAAAATTTTTAGATAATCTTCTTTAATATGAAACGGCAATGTAGAATTGAAATAGTTTTTAACTTCTTCAACCAGTTTATCTTTTCTATACTGTTTAAAAATTATTTCTTGATCTTTTAAATCAAATAGATTTGGATGATTAACTACCGTGTTAATCAATGAAGCGTTTGTAAAATCTATGATTACATTTTGCCCTTTTTTTCTAAAAAGAACTTCAATACTTTTTTTGTAATCATTTAAAACTGACAGAGAAACTGTTTTTTTATCTTGATTCTTTTCAAAATAATTTGAAATAACATTTTCAATAGAAATTATATAAACCATAATTTGATATTTTTAGGTTATTTTTTAAGAGCAGATTTACTCTCAAGATACATTTTAAAATAACAAATGTCAAGATAAATTATAACCCCATAGGCCTTGCCTCTGTGGTATACTACTATGTATGAGTATAAGAAAAATATCATTTGCTGTAGATGAGTATTACCACATATATAACCGTGGCAATAGTAAACAAAAAATTTTTTTAAACAAAGGAGATTATTTTCATTTTCTTAAATTATTATATTTATGCAATTCTAAAAGGAATTTTGTAATTAGAGATATCGTAGAAGATGAATATGATTTTGATCGAGAAGAATCATTTGTTTATATTGGCACATTTTGTTTAATGCCGAATCATTTCCATCTTTTGATTAAAGAAAAAGAGGAAGATGGAATATCAAAGTTTATGCAAAAATTTTCTACTGCATATGTGATGTATTTTAATACGATACATAAAAGAACAGGAAGCTTGTTTGAAGGAAAATTTAAAGCCGAACATTTATATAATGATAGATATTTAAAATATGTTTTTTCTTACATGCATCTTAATCCTGTAAAATTGATAGACAAAGATTGGAAAGAAATTGGTATTAAAAATGTCAAAGAAACAAAAAAGTATCTCGCAGAATATAAATACTCAAGTTACCCTGAATATTTAGGGGAACATAGATTGCAATCAAAAATACTTTCTATTGAAAAGTTTCCAGACTATTTCCCCAACAAGAATGAATTTGAAAGAGAAATTTTAGATTGGATTACTTATAATCCCAGAGGCAAGGCCTCTGAGGTATTTAAAAAAGAAATAAAAAATGCCTATTTTAAATAATAGGCATTTTTTTGTTTATTCTACTTCCATCCCTTTAAAAATTTTTAGATTTTTACGAATTTTTATTAATTCTCCATTTAGGACAATTTTTTTATTTTCGTCTTGTTCCTTGTTTATAGAATTCTCCATTGTTGAAATAAATTCTTCAGGGAACCTTTCATCTGATACTTTTTTACTTCGCATTGCTTCTTTAATTAAAGTATCTGCGTATGGGTTATTATCACAAGATAATTGTCTTTCTAAACTTTCGATAAAAATTTGAGAAAACAACTTATTTTCCATTAAGCTCAACTTTCGCTTAATTATTTTAGCAAACACTTTTCCAAGTTTTGGAGGCAATTCATTTGAGAAACCACTTTCTGAATAGCCACCACCATAAATCAATACACAAAGATCAGAATAGCTGATTAATTCAATGGAATGCATTACCTCATTTTCTATGGAATGGAATGATTTAACATTAAGTTTTTTAAGTTTATTAAAAAATTCATTTACATTATGACTTCTAAAAGAACAAATTTTTAGTACTTTTATTATTTTTCTTTTTACAATAATTTCTCTCCATAAAAAAATTACTAATATTAGTAAAATAATGGTGGAGATTTCCGGGAAATGAAGAATTAGTGTTTTCATATTTGATATTTTAAAGGTTATTTTTAAGAGCAGATTTACTCTCAGGATACATTTTAAAACGATAAATGTCAAGATAAATTACTGTAGGTATTTGCTTGACTTTATTTATTTTTTGCAATATTCTTTAATCATATGGGAATTAGTTCTTTTAGGCTGAAAACCAAGCGATACGTTAATGCTTGATGAGAGGGTAACACCCAGACTATTAGCTAAGGTGCGTAATGTCAAAATTTGGACCATAACTTTTTTGACTAATCGACTCAGCGCAAAGAGTCAACCGAAGCTGTAGAGATATTACATCTGGTAAGCCTATTTTTTTAAAAAAAAGCCTGACTTTAAGTTAGGCTTTTTTATTTTTTAAAATAACTAGATTTGTGTTAATATATAACAGATGAATAAAAAATATTACCCGACAATAGGACTTGAAATACACGCGGAATTAAAAACACAGACAAAAATGTTTTGTGGTTGCAAAAACAATCCTGATGAGGAAAAACCGAATGTTAATATTTGCCCTGTTTGTATGGCACATCCGGGAACTTTACCAGTTGCCAACAAGAAAGCTATAGAAAACGTGATAAAAGTTGGTTTGGCTATCGGAGGAAATATCGCAGATTTTACAGAATTTGATAGAAAGAATTATTTTTATCCAGATATTCCAAAAGGCTATCAGATTACTCAATATAAATATCCAATAGTTTCAGGAGGACATTTGGCAGATTTTGATGTAACTCGTGTGCATTTAGAAGAAGACACAGCAAACAACAAACATAGGGATGGTGACACTTCGACTACGCTCAGTGCAGGTTTTTCTTTAATAGATTTTAATCGCGCAGGAGTGCCTTTGATGGAGCTTGTGACAGAACCAAATACTTTTGATGCGTCAGATGAAGTAGTGGCAAAAAGTGCTTCGGCTTTCGCAAAAGAACTTCAGCTTATACTTTGGTATTTAGGAGTATCTGATGCAAATATGGAAAAAGGTGAAATGCGTGTAGAAGCGAACATTTCAGTTTCCGAGGATAAAAATAAATTAGGGACAAAAGTTGAAGTTAAAAATTTGAATTCTTTTAAGAGTGTTGAAA
This sequence comes from Minisyncoccota bacterium, assembly GCA_041666045.1. GTDB lineage: Bacteria > Patescibacteriota > Minisyncoccia > Phycocordibacterales > UBA9973 > UBA9973. Next base: position 163,492 of record JBAYHR010000001.1, on the reverse strand, counting down.
AAGCTATTAAATTTGAATTAGATAGAATGGTAGAACTAATGGAGAGTGGAAAGGGAGATGAAATAGTACAGGAGACTCGCGGATGGGATGAATCTAAACAAAAAACTTTTTCTCAAAGAAAAAAAGAATCAAGTCATGATTATAGATATTTTCCAGAACCAGATCTTCCAAAAATGTTTTTACATAGTAGATTTTCCGCCAAAGGCGGACCAGCCTCAGGCTGGGATTTAGAAAAAATGAAAAATGAATTGCCAGAATTACCAGAACAAATGCGTGCAAGATATAGAAATGATTTTGGAATAAAAGATGAAGATATTGAAGTTTACATAAATGATAAAGAACTTGGTTTTTGGTTTGAGAAAGTTGGAAAAATTTTAGGTGATAAAAATAAAACAAAAACAGCTTCAAATTACATTACTTCAGATTTTATTGGTCTTAAAAGAAGCAATCCCAATATAAAAATACCAAGTGCTGAAAATTTTTCAGAACTTATTTATATGTTTACTGGAGGAGAAACTTCATCTCGTGCTACTAAAGATATTTTTGCAATGATTGCAGAAAATGATAAATCTCCAAAAAAGATTGCTATAGAGAAAGATTTGATTCAGAAAAATGATGAAGGAGCTATAAAAGGAATCGTAGAGAAAATAATAGGGGAAAATCCTGAAGTTGTGGCTACTTACAAGAGTGGTAAAGAAAACGCTATTATGTCTTTAGTTGGTAAGGTTATAAAAGAAAGTAATGGTAGTGCCAATCCTCAAATGGTTATTAAATTATTGAAGGAACTTTTGTAATATAAAAGTATTAGACAAAATAATATTCGCATGCTATTATCTCAACAAAGATAAGTTTTTTGACACATAAGTTTTATTGGTTTTCAGAGGAGATTTATGTCTTTTGTGGTAACCAATTAAACTTAATATTATGAAAAATAATTTAATAAAATCAATAGAAATAGAAGTTGGCTATTTTAAAATAAAAGCCAATGATATTGTTATTGTAGATGTGTTGCCTGACTCAGAAACATTAGGTAATCGTTTTGATTTTTTTGAAGATGTATGTGATTTTAATAAACCTATCACTTCTATGGTTACAGAATTAGAATTAAGGGGTATTAAACTTAATGATATAATTAAGAAATTAATTCAATCCGGATTCTTTAATAAAAACTTTAATGATTCCTTAGAACAAATCAGTCATCATGTGGCAATAATCAAAGGTAGAACAACACATTGTCGTTCACCTAAGGTTTTAATTAGAGATGGTCTTCCTGATGATTTTTATCTTGTTCCGGCAGAAATCACGTTTCACCTTGCTTATTTAATATCTCATTTTATTACTAAAGAATTTTTAAATATTCATAATATGGATCGCGTTTTTATTATGAGTGATCCTTTAGAAAAAGGTGATAAGATTGTTGAGTGGGATCCAAGCTATAATAATTCTATTACAACTGCTTTGTATGACAATCCATACAGTGGTGATAGGAACGCAGGATACTTATTTTTTTATTAATTCATTCAAATAACATTGTTAAAAATAATTTTAAAGGAGCTTATGCTCCTTTTTTGTTTTGGTATTTTTTTAGATATGTTAAAATTGAGTTATGAAAACTTTACGTGAATATATAAAAGAAGCGGATGAAAAGGGAATTGCGATAGGGCATTTTAATATTTCAAATTTGGAAGCATTACATGGTATCTATAATGCTGCGAAGAAGTTAAATCTTCCAGTAATAATAGGACTTTCTGAAGGAGAAGAGGAATTTGTTGGGAAAAACGAAGCTGTCGCTTTAATTCGCGCAATTCGTGAGAGAGATAATTATCCGATATTTTTAAACGCCGATCATCATTATAGTTTTGAATCTGTGAAAGATTCGCTTGATGCTGGTTATGATTCTGCGATTATTGATGCAGTTAAATTGCCTCTTGAAGAAAATATTTTACTTACAAAAAAATGCGTAGATTATGCGCGTGAACTTTCTAAAAAAGAAAATAGGGATATTTTAATTGAAGCGGAAATTGGTTTTATTGGAACTTCGTCAAAAATTTTAGATGTAATTCCTGAAGGAGTGTCGGAAGCCACAATGACGACACCAGAAGATGCAAAATATTTTGTAGAAAAAACTGGGATAGATTTATTAGCACCATCAGTGGGAAATGTTCACGGAATGGTCAAAGGAGGCAATCCTCGTCTTCATCCAGAAAGAGTCAAAGCAATCAGAGAGGCTACGGGTGTGCCATTAGTTTTACATGGAGGTTCTGGGACAATGAATGAAGATTTTATTTCTTGTATAAAAGAGGGAATTGATATTGTTCATATAAATACAGAAATTCGTGTTGCTTATCGTGACGCATTAAAGAAATTTTTAGATGAAAATCCAAATGAAGTGGCTCCATATAAATTTTTAAAGTCTGGGGTAGAAGCTATAGAAAAAGTTGTAGAAGAAAGATTAAAACTATTTAGTGGTATAAAATAAGGGTTCTGGGTTGCAATTTAAAAATTTTAATATATACTTTGACTTATGTTAACTTTAAACGCGAAAAATAGAGATGTAAATAAAAATTTAGAAGAAATACGAAAGGGAGGTGAATTACCAGCTGTATTTTATGGTTCTGGTAAAACAACAACTTCTATTTCAATATCAAGAATTGAATTCAAAAAAATATGGGAAAAGGCCGGAGAATCTTCTACTGTGAAAGTTTCAACAGAAGCTGGAGACATAGATGTGTTGATCCATGAAGTTCAAGTTGATCCAGTAACAGGCGAACCAATACATGTTGATTTTCTAGTTATTGATATGAATAAAAAGATTAAAGTTGCAGTACAAATTGAATTCACTGGAGTATCTGAGGTTGTAAAGAGTGGATTAGGTACAATGGTTAAGGTATTACACGAAGTTGAAATTGAAGCTCTACCTAAAGATCTTCCACATAATTTAATTGCTGATATTTCTAAACTCGCAACACTTGGTAGCCAAATTCTTGTTTCTGATATAAATCTTCCAGCAGGGGTAACTATGATAACTAAAGAAAGTGAAGTTGTGGCTTCTGTTGCTGAACAAAAAGAAGAAAAAGAAGAAGTTCCAGTTGATCTATCTGCTATTGAAGTAGAAAAGAAAGGAAAGAAAGAAGAGGAAGCTGTACCTGAAGCTACTCCAACTGAAGAAAAATAATAGAAATTTTTAAATTAATTTGATACAATAAAGCTATGATACGAAATACAGTCATAGCTTTTATTGTTTTATTTATATTTTCGTTTTTAGGAATTACCTTAATTAACCCTAATCCAGTATCTGGTGCTGATTGTTCTGATCCAAGCTATGCTAAAACTAATGAGTCTGCTTGTCGTAGTGAGTTGGCAACAATTGAAGCTCAATATGCGACTTTAGTAAAACAATTAGAAAGTCAAAATAAAAAAAGTAGTAATTATGCTTCAGAGGTAGCAAATCTTACATTGCAAATTAAAACTCTTAAAACAAAAATAACAGCTCGTAGTCTCGTTATTGCTCAATTGAAAAATGACATAAGTAAAAAAGTAATTACAATTAATTCTCTTTCTGAAAAAATAAAAAGCGAACATCAGTCGCTTGCTCAACTTTTACGAAATACAAATGAGTTTGATGATGAAAATATCTTAAGTTTAATTCTTTCAGATAAAAGTGTTTCTGATTTTTATAGCGATTTAGAATCTTATAATTCCATCAAACAAGCAATAAAAACTTCGGTAGATGAAATTAATGGAGTAAAAACTGAAACAGAAGTGCAGAAAAAAGATTTAGAAGTAAAACAGAGTGCCGAAATTGATGCTAAATATGAATTAGAAAGTGCTCAAAAAAAAGCCGCTCAAATAGAAGCAGACAAGAAACAACTTTTAGCAAATTCAAAAAACACAGCAGTAGCTTACCAAAAACTCGCAGCAGAGAAAAAAATAAAAGCAGACAAAATTCGTAGCGCATTATTTAGTTTGGCTGGTATTTCTCAAAAAATTGATTTCGGTACAGCACTTCAGTATGCGAATGAAGCAAAAAGAAAACTTGGTATCGATCCAGCATTTTTACTAGCAATTTTAACTCAAGAAAGTAATTTAGGAGCAAATGTTGGACAATGTTATTTGACTAATCCAGATACTGGTGCGGGAGTTGGTAAAAATACTGGAAAATCATTCTCAAATGTAATGAAGCCAAGTCGTGATGTTTTACCGTTTTTGACAATTACAGCTAAATTTAACTTGAATCCCTACAAAACTGCAGTGTCTTGTCCTATTGCTGGAGTTGCAGGTTGGGGTGGAGCAATGGGTCCAGCTCAATTTATTCCATCAACTTGGAAATTATTTGAAGATCGTTTAAAAAAGGCTTTGGGGCATAATGCCAATCCTTGGAGTCCAGAAGATGCATTTATGGCTTCAGCTATGTATTTGACTGATCTTGGAGCTTATGGAAATTCAGCAAGTTCTCAAAGTAAAGCAGCTTGTAAATATTATGGTTCTGGTGGTTCTACTTGTTCTTATAGTAGAAGTGTAATGACTTTAAAGATGAAGATTCAAGCTGATATAGATTTGCTTTCAGACTAAGTTTATGATAATGTGTTTAAACATATGAAAAAAGGCATACATCCAAAATATAATACAAATACAAAAGCTGTCTGCGCTTGTGGAGCTATTTTCGAAGTTGGTTCAACAATGCCTGATATTAAAATGGAAATCTGTAGTCAATGTCATCCTTTTTATACTGGTAATGAAAAAATAATGGATACAGCAGGACGAGTAGATCGCTTCAACAAGCGTCGTGCAGCATCTCCAATAAAAGCTAAAGCTAAGAAATAGGCAACAAATTCCTTGAAATTTTTTGTTCCTGCGCCCTTCCTCGAGTACGAGGCGGGACACTCGGAATCAAAAAATTTTAAGGAATTTTTATTTTATAATTTTATGGGTCTAAATTTAGACGAACTAAAAAAGGATCACAAGACGAGCTATTTAGCTGGTGTTTTTGAGCGTTTAGAACGCGAGGAAAATGATGTGCGTGAAATGATGAAAGATGAAAGTTTGAAAGATATGGCACAGACAGAATTGGATACTTTATTAGAACAAAAAAGTGCTACAGAAAAACAAATACAAGATATTTTAGATAAAGAAAAAGAGGAAGAAGAATTCCCTAATGAAATAGTTTTAGAAGTGCGAGCTGGAGCTGGTGGAGACGAAGCAGCTTTATTTGCTTGGGAGCTTGCGCATATGTATGAAAGATTTGCCGAGATAGAAAATTGGAATTGGAAAACAAACTATGAATCTAAAAATGACTTAGGTGGTTTTAAAGAAGCTAGTTTTGAAATAAAAGGAAAAGAAGTTTATAAAAAAATGCGTTATGAGACAGGAGTGCATAGAGTGCAAAGAATTCCAGCAACAGAAAAAAATGGGAGAGTCCATACTTCGACTGCATCAGTAGCTATTTTACCAATTAGGAAAAAAGTTAATTTTGAAATAAATCCTGCAGATCTAGAAATGGAATATTCTCGTTCTGGTGGTAAGGGAGGACAGAATGTGAACAAAGTTGAGACAGCTGTGCGTTTGATTCACAAACCTACAGGACTTGATGTGCGTTCTACTAATGAAAGAAGTCAGCAAGCTAATCGCGAGAAAGCCTTGAATATTTTGACTGCAAAAATTCAGCAATTAAAAGAAGAAGAGGAAGCAAAAAAATATTCTGGTGAACGTAAGAGTCAAATAGGTACAGGAGATAGATCAGAAAAAATAAGAACTTATAATTATCCTCAAGATCGTGTGACAGATCATCGTATAAAAAAATCTTGGCATAATTTACCAAAAATAATGGAAGGTGGAATCGGTGAAGTTATTGAATCTATTGAATCTGGAGAGACAGGGGATGAAGAAGAGTAAAAATTATTGCTATTTGAAGATAGTTATGAGATACTTTAGATGTAGTTTCTTGAGAGCTTTTTTGATTAAGCGACAAAGTATCTACGCCAGCCCAAGTCGGGTAGGCATTATAAATAGTTTTTGCCTGATTTTTAAAAAACAGGAGAAATAAATAGTATGGCTACAAAGCTATATGTAGGGGGTTTACCTTACAGTACACAAGACGAAGCGCTCAAAGAGCATTTCGCACAAGCAGGTTCAGTTACATCTGCTACAATTATTATGGACAAAATGTCCGGTCGTTCAAAAGGTTTCGGTTTTGTTGAAATGTCAACAGACGAAGAAGCTCAAAAAGCTATTGAAATGTTCAATGGACAAGAATTCGATGGACGTAAGCTTACAGTTAATGAAGCTCGCCCAATGGAAGCTCGCCCACCAAGAACAGGTGGAAATGGAGGCGGATACGGAGGAGGTAATCGCGGACGCCGAGAATACTAATCTCTATAATACTTTAAACAAAAAATCACTTATAAATATATAAGTGATTTTTTGTTTGCCAAAATTCATTTTTTTTGTTATATTTTCTAAGTTATTCTTTATAAATTATTGAGCGTGTAGTTCGGTATAGGACGCTACGGGTATGACATTAAAAAATATATAAATGAGCGTGTAGTTCAGTGGTAGAACGCTGTCCTGATAAGACAGAGGTCGATGGTCCGATTCCATCCACGCTCACTATGAATAGTAAAAAAGAAATTATTACAATTATTTTTGTTATCATCCTTTTATTTATTCAGATATATTTCTGGTTTTTTGCAAAATAAAATGAAAAATGATTGGAAAAAACAAGTTTTATACTTTTATGCAAAAACAACTGGTTGGATAGTAATTCCTGCTGTTCTTGCGTTAATTTTAAATAAATATACATTAAATGGAAAACAACTTTTTATTATTTTAGGATTAAGTTTTATTATAACGATTTTTGGTATTTGGCTTGAAATAAAAAAATATAAAAAAGATTTAGAAAAAGATGGAAAATAATGAAATACAAATACAAGAAAATATAGTAGAAGAACAAGTAAGTCATGAAGTGACTATTTATGCTGAACCTATTTTTAATATCGGCAGTTTTCAGGTTACAAATTCACTTTTAACTTCTTGGCTTGCGGTTTTAGTTATTTTAGTTTTTTCAATAATAATAAGGATGAAATTAAAAAAGATCCCAGGAAAACTTCAGCATATTTTTGAAGTAATAATGGATGGAGCTTTGTCTTTAGTAGATCAAGTTACAAATGATCGTAAAATTTCAAAAAAGATTTTTCCACTAGTTTTCTCTCTCTTTATTTTTATTTTAGTAAGTAATTGGCTTGGACTTTTACCGATTTTGGGTTCTATGGGTCTAATAGCGAAAGAAGGAGCGAATTCTGTTTTTATTCCTTTTTTACGTTCAGGGACAGCTGATATAAATACTACTTTAGCCTTAAGTATAATGATAGTTCTTGCTTCAAACTTCTTCGGTATCCTTGCAATTGGTCTCTGGAAAACTTTTAATAAATATGTTAATCTAAAAGGACTCGGATCGATTTTTACGAAAGTTAGGAAAGATCCGACAGTGCTTATTGTTGCTCCTATTAATTTCTTTGTTGGACTCTTAGAACTCCTTGGAGAAATGGCAAAAATTGCTTCGCTTTCTTTCCGATTATTCGGTAACGTTTTTGCTGGAGAGGTGCTTTTAGCATCAATGTCAGCAATATTTGTTTTTATTGTACCTGGACCATTTTTATTTTTAGAAGTGTTTGTTGGGCTTATCCAAGCTTTAATATTCAGCTTGCTTGCCACAGTTTATTTCACAATAGCTGCACAAGATCATTCTGAACATGATGAGCACAAAGAAAAACACCACGAAAAAGAAACGGTGCATGTATAAATTATTAAAAATTAGTCGAAAAATTATTAGTTAGCTTGCCCTGCTGTGGCGGGGTTAACAAAAAATATGGAAAAAGAATTAGTTAGTTCAGTAGTAAATTTAGCTCCACTTGCAAAGTCTCTAGCAATAGGTCTTTCAGCTATTGGTGCAGGTCTTGGTATTGGTATGATTGGCGCAAAAGCAATGGAATCAATCGGAAGAAATCCTGAGGCTGTAGGTAAAATACTTGTTCCTATGCTTATTATTTCTGCATTCGCAGAAGCTGTAGCTATTTACGGATTGGTTATTGCCTTTTCAATTAAATAGGTTTTTGAAGAATTTAAAAATTATGGATGAATTAATTACAACATTTCATATAGATTGGAAGTTGATGATCGCGCAAATCGTGAATTTTGGGCTTGTTTTTTTAGCGCTTTATTTTATTGCAGCAAAACCATTAAAGAAATTGATAGATGACAGAAATTTTGAAATCAATACTGGTCTTGATAATGCGAAAGATGCTCGTAAGGCATTAGATAATGCAAATTTAGAAAAACAAGAAATAATTCGTGAAGCGAAAGATAGTGCGAAGGTAATAATCACACAATCTCAATCTGATGGAAAAGAAATCGTAAAAGAAGCAAAAGACAAAGCTACTCTTGAAAAAGAGGAAATAATCAAGCAAGCAAAGATTGACGCAGAAAAAGAAAAAAAGACAGCTTCGGATGCTGTGCAGAAAGAAGCATCTGTTCTTATTGCTGATGGAGTAAAAAAAATAATGGAAAGTTATGTAGGAAGTGGTAAAGGTGAAGATATTATTAAAGGCATGCTAAATCACAAGTAATATATGATTAAATCAAAACAACTTGCTCGTGCACTTTATGAACTTTCAGAAGACAAATCTGAAGGTTTGGATAAGAAGTTTTTTGATTTTGTAGAAAAAAGAAATTTGAAAGCTCAGATGCCTTCAGTTGTATATCACCTAGAAAAGATAATAGAACAAGAAAACGAAAAGAAGGGGATTCAAATAGAAATAGCTCATGAAATAAAACATGAAACTATTAAAAATATTAAAACTTTTTTAAAGGCTGATAAATTAGATGAAGTTATAAAAGTTAAAAAAGAATTAATAGGTGGATTTAGAGCAAAATGGGGCGGAGTTATTTATGACTCCAGTATTATGACAGGTTTGAGAAAATTACAAGAAAATTTTATTAATTAAATAAAAAACAAATGAGCGCTAATGCAACAATAGAAAATTTAAAAAAGAAGATAGTTAGTTTTGAGGGTAAAGCCGAGACTTATGAATACGGCACGGTTATGAGTATTGCGGATGGAATTGCAAAGATTTCAGGTCTTGCAAAATGTCAGTCATCTGAAATGATTTCATTTGAATCTGGAGCTCTGGGTCTTGCTCTTAACTTGGAAGAAGATTCTGTTGGGGCAATTGTTCTTGGTGATTTTTCAAAAATTAAAGAAGGTGAGACTGTAAAAAGAACAAATAAAATTCTTTCAATTCCTGTTGGTGATAAATTTATTGGCCGTGTTGTGAATCCTCTTGGAGTTCCAATAGATGAAGCAGGCGCTATTAAGGAAGACGCATTTTATCCTGTAGAAAAAGTTGCTTCTGGTGTTATGACTCGTGAGAGAGTGAAGACCCCAGTGCAAACAGGGTTAAAAGCAATAGATGCCATGATCCCTATCGGTCGTGGACAGCGTGAACTTATTATTGGAGATAGACAGACAGGAAAAACTGCTATTGCTATCGACACAATAATAAACCAAAAAGGACAAAATCTTATTTGTGTTTATGTTGCAATTTCTCAAAAACAATCAAAGGTTGCTCGTATGGTTTCAAAATTAAAAGAAGCTGGGGCTATGGATTATACAATAGTTGTTTCAGCCGGATCTTCTGATGGTCCAGCATTTTCATTCTTGGCTCCTTACTCTGGTACTGCGCTTGCAGAATACTTTTTAGATAAAGGAAAAGATGTTTTAGTTGTATATGATGACTTGTCAAAACATGCAGTAGCTTACCGTGAAATTTCTCTATTGCTTCGTCGTCCACCAGGTCGTGAAGCTTATCCCGGAGATGTTTTTTATTTACATTCTCGTTTACTCGAACGTGCATGTCGTTTAAATAAAAATTTTGGAGGTGGTTCTATTACTGCACTCCCAATTATTGAAACTCAAGCTGGAGACTTGTCAGCATATATTCCTACCAACGTTATTTCTATTACTGACGGACAAATTTTCTTGGAAACAAGTCTTTTTAATAAAGGAATTCGTCCAGCTATTAACGTGGGACTTTCTGTTTCTCGTGTTGGAGGAGATGCTCAAATAAAATCAATGAAAAAAGTTTCCGGTAAAATGAAATTAGCGATGGCACAATATCGTGAACTTGAATCTTTTGCTCAATTCGGTTCTGACCTTGATGCGGAAACAAAGAAAGCAATCAATAGAGGTCAACGTGTTACTGAACTTTTGAAACAGAATCAATATTCACCAATATTAGTTTCTAAACAAGTTTGTTCAATTTATGCTGTAAACGAAGGATATTTAGATGAATTAGAAATTACAGAAATCAAAGCTTGGGAAGAAAATTTCTATGGATTTTTGGATCGTTCTAAAAAAGATTTGTTAAAAAATCTTGAAGGTGGTTGGGATGAAAAAATTGAAAATGAATTAAAAGAAGCCATTAAAGAATTTATGGGGAATTAAAATGCCGTTACAAACAAAAGCAATAAAACAAAAAATAAAGTCAGTTGGAAATATCAAAAAAATCACCAAAACGATGGAAATGGTTTCTGTTTCCAAAATGAGAAGAGCTGTAGATAAGGCTTTGTCTTCTAGAACTTATTCTAGGTATGCTTTAGAGCTTTTAGTTAATCTTTCAAAAGACAAAGACGTTTCTCATCCTTTGATGACTGCAGGAAAGAATAATAAAGAATTAATTATTTTAATCGCAAGTAATAAGGGATTGTGCGGAGGTTATCATACAAATTTATTTAAAGCATTAAATTTATATTTTAAAAAACATGCTTCGACCTCGCTCAGCACAGGAGAAGGTTTAAAGGCTGTTACTATAGGTAAATATGCTGAAAGAATTTGTAAAAAATTAAATTTGCCAATATTTGCAAGTTTTATAACTTTCTCTGAATATTCAACCATTGAACAAGTAAAAGAATTGAGTAATTTAGTTACTAAAGAATTTATCGAAGGAGGATATAAAAGTGTAAAAATTTTATATACAGAATTTTTAAAATCAACTACTTATAAACCAGTTTTAAGAGAAATTTTTCCAATAAGTGTTGAAACAATAAAAAATATAATAGAAGAAATGCAAGAGGAGAATCAAGGGAATTTAGAAAATAATTTTGTAAATTATTCTTTTGAACCAAATAAGAATGAAATTTTGAATAATATTTTACCGGGACTTGTTGATGTAGTTATCTATCAGACATTAGCTGAAGCTTATGCGTCAGAACATTCTGCTCGTATGTTTGCTATGAGGAATGCTGGAGATAGCGCAACGACAATATTAGATGGACTTACTTTGTCTTACAATCATGCAAGACAAGATGGTATTACAAGAGAACTTTCCGAAATAGTCGCCGGAGCTGAAGCGTTAAATGTAAATTAATTATTAGTAATTTTATAAAAATAAAATGCAAAAAGGAAAAATATCACAAATTATAGGAGCGGTCGTAGATGTAAGATTTGAAGGCGAATTGCCAGCACTTTTGAATGCGCTTGTCATAAAAAGAGATAAAAAAGATGATTTAGTTCTTGAAGTGGCAGGACATTTAGGTTTAAATGAAGTTCGAACCATCGCAATGAGTACTACTGACGGACTTTCTCGTGGAGATGAAGTTATAGATACAGGTGCATATATTTCAGTGCCAGTTGGAATGGAAACTCTTGGAAGAATGTTTGATGTTGTTGGAAATTCAATTGACGGAAAAGGAGAACTAAAAAATTCAAAAAGGCTTCCTATTCACAGAAAATCTCCTACATTCGCTGAACAATCTCCAAAAACAGAAGTTCTTGAAACAGGAATAAAAGTTGTTGATCTTATGTGTCCATTCCTTAAAGGAGGAAAAGTCGGATTGTTCGGAGGCGCCGGCGTTGGAAAAACTGTTGTCATTCAAGAACTCATTCGAAACATTGCGTCTGAACACGGCGGATATTCTGTTTTTGCCGGAGTAGGAGAACGAACTCGTGAAGGAAATGATTTGTATCGAGAAATGGAAGAATCAAAAGTTCTAGATAAAACAATGCTAGTCTTCGGACAGATGAATGAACCGCCAGGTGCTCGTGCTCGTGTAGCTCTTTCTGCTTTGACTATGGCTGAACATTTTCGTGATGAAGAAGGAAAAGATTTACTTTTGTTTATGGACAACATTTTCCGTTTTACTCAAGCAGGTTCTGAGGTGTCAGCTCTTTTAGGACGTATGCCTTCAGCTGTGGGATATCAGCCAACTTTGGCATCAGAAATGGGAAACTTACAAGAACGTATTACTTCAACTGATAAAGGTTCTATTACCTCTGTGCAGGCTATTTACGTGCCAGCCGACGACCTTACAGATCCAGCTCCAGCTACAACTTTCTCACACTTAGACTCTACTGTCGTGCTTTCTCGTCCTTTGTCTGAGCTTGGTATCTACCCAGCTGTGGATCCACTAGACTCTACTTCAACAATTCTTGATCCAAATATAATTGGAGAAAGACATTATAACGTTGCTCGTGGAATTCAAAAAATATTACAGAGATATAAGGACTTGCAAGATATTATCGCGATCTTGGGTATGGATGAATTGACTGATGACGACAAACTCACAGTTTCTCGTGCTCGAAGAATTCAAAAATTCCTTTCTCAACCATTCTTCGTTGCAGAACAATTTACAGGACGTTCTGGTAAATATGTTCCTCTTGAAGAAACAATTAGAAGTTTTGAAGAAATATTAGAAGGAAAGTATGATCATGTTTCTGAACAAGCTTTTTATATGAAAGGAAGTATTGAAGATGTGTTAAAAGAAGCAAATTCATAATTTATTTAACAAGCTAAAATGCACGATTTAAAATTAGTAATTATAGCGAAAGATAAAATAGCCTATGAAGGTGAGGCAGATTCTGTTTTTGTGCCTACTCAAACGGGAATAATTGAAATTCTTCCTACTCACATGCAATTGGTTTCAGCTCTTTCGGGTGGAGAAATAATTGTAAAAAAAGCGGACAAAGAAATAAAATTCAAAGTTACTGGAGGAGTTCTAGAAATTCGTCCTAAAAGTAACGTTGTAATTTTGGCTGATATAGTGAGTCAACAATCGTAAATAAAGAAAGTCCTTGTTTGTTTAATATCAAATTGCTTTAAAAAAGCTCAAAATTTTATGAAAAAGATTTTAAAGAATAAGGTGATATTAAAATTATTCCCAACTCAGCCTTTTCAGTTTGATTCTACTTTTCATAAACCAGATCATTTTTCTACTCCTGATAACTATTGGGAATCGGGTACATATTATCAAACAATGCTTTGGCAAGGCAAAAATCTTGGGTTAGTGTTTAAAGACACAAAACCTACAATAATTTTGCAAGTTTTTTCTGAAGACAAATTAAATAAAATTTTTATTGAAGAATTAAAAAAAGAAATAATTTATCGCTATAACTTAGATCTTGATGTAAAGAAATTTTACAAAGAAGTTGGCGATAATAAAATTTTAAGTAAAGCTATAAAAAGATTTAAAGGCATGAGGCCTTCCCATTCTGGTTCACTATACGAATATATAATCATTGCTATTACATTACAAAATGCCACTGTTCGCAGAACGATATCAATGATGCAAGCACTATTTGATAATTATGGGATGAAATTGAAATTTGCAGGTAAAGAATTATATGGATTTTGGGATCCAAAATATTTAGTTACTAAAAGTTCTGAAGAAAAACTTCGTGCTTTAAAATTGGGCTATCGAGCAAAATCTATATACAAAATTTCAAAACAATTTACTGAAAAATTAGTTGATGAATTTGAATTAAGAGGAAAAAGTGCTGAGGAACAAGAAAAAGCTCTTGTGTCTCTTTATGGAATAGGTCCTGCTTCTACTGATTATATGATGGAAGGTATTTTCCATCGATTTGATTATCTGAGAAAAATTTCACCATGGGAACAAAAGATTTACACAAAACTTTTTTGGAATAAAAATTATGAAAAAGAGTTAGTGCCAACTAACAAAATGATTATTTATTTCCAAAAAGAGTTTGGTGTATGGAAGAAACTAGCTGTGCATTATATTTGGGAGGATTTATGGTGGCAAAGAAAGAATAATAAAATTGATTGGCTTGAAAAAGAAATTAGATTATAATAATTTTATGAAAATAGAAAGTTCAGCATTTAAAAATAATGGAGAATTACCCTCAAAATATACTTGTGATGGAGAAGGGATAAATCCACCTTTATCTTTTATTAATGTTCCTAAAGAAGCAAAAAGTTTAGCTTTAATAGTTGATGATCCAGATATTCCAGAATCTGTAAAACAAAGTTTTAATATAGATGTTTGGGATCATTGGGTTATTTTTAATATGTCTCCAGAAGTAAAAGGTATAGAAGAAAATACTATACCAGCTGGAATTCTTGGTAGAAATACAACTGGCAACGATACTTACGGTTCACCATGTCCTCCAGATAGAGAACACAGATATTTCTTTAAGCTTTACGCCTTGGATACTTTACTTAATTTACAACAAGGTTCAACTAAAAAAGAAGTTCTAAAGGCTTTAGAAGGGCATATAATAGAAGAAGCAGAATTAATAGGTAAATATAAAAGAAAATGAGTAAATTTTATGTAGTTGCTACACCAATAGGAAATATGGGAGATATCACTTTTCGGGCAATTGATACGCTTAAAGAAGTGGATTTGATTTTGTGTGAAGATACAAGAGTTACAAAAAAACTTTTAGACAAATATCAAATAAATAAACCTACTATGAGTTATCATGCTCGGAGTAAGTTAGCAAAGACCGATAAAATTTTTGAGCTTCTAGAAGAAGGGAAAAATTTAGCTTTAGTGTCAGACGCAGGCACTCCAACAATTTCAGATCCTGGAGCAATGCTTATTTCTAAAATAAAAGAAAAGTTTAATATTGATGAAGTGCAAGTTATACCAATACCAGGGGCCTCAGCGTTGATAGCAGGATTATCTGCTTGTGGTTTAACCACTCACGAATTTACTTTTCTTGGTTTTTTGCCACATAAAAAGGGAAGAGAAACTTTGTTTAAAGAAATAGCGCAATCAGAAAGAACGATGGTGTTTTATGAATCTCCTCATAGAATTTTAAAAACGTTAGAATCATTAGTTAAATTTTCTCCTACTAAAAAAGTATGTATTGCAAGAGAATTAACTAAAATATATGAAGAATTCAAAACTGGCACTCCAGAAGAGGTTTTAAAATATTTAACAGAAAACAAGGAAAAGCAAAGAGGGGAATTCACAGTAATCGTTGGTAATTAATGTGATATTGACACTTTTTTATATTTATTTCACTATTTTAGCTTATTTTTTAAGGGTTTTATGTAAATTTACTTGACATTTGATTATATATAATATATAATTTACACAGATCTAGTAAAAACCTTTAATTAATTATATATGATAAAATCAATTTTTATGAATGTTATGAAATCTATGTGGAAAGTAATAACAATAGAAAGACGATTAAATTTGGCAGAACAACACATTTGTTGCGAATATGAAGAATTAAAAAACTTTATAAATGCCAAAACATAAAATGTTTTCAATTTGTCCGACGACTTTAAAATTAAAGCTAAGTCGGACACATTACAAAGCATTTAAAACACTAATTTATATAATATCTTCCGGATCTATTTTAACTGAAAAATCTTTAGGAAGTGATAGTAGTTTATTTAATAAGTTTTCATCTATGGAAGCGTTGTTTGAAAGTTCTGGCAATGACCATTTTTCGTAATTTAGTTTAATTAACATATTTGTTACATATTTATCTTTAATTTTAGCGATAAATCCGCTAAAAATTTCTATATTATATTCTTTAAAGATTTCTTCTAAATATTTTTTTGTATTTTCTATTTCATCTTTATTTCCTAAATGAATAATTTTAATAAAACGATTAAATGGCGGATAACCTAAATTTTTTCTATCTTCTAAATCTTCTCGCACAAAAGAAAGTAGATTTTGGTTTTTAATGGTTAGTATCGCAGGATCTTGAGTATTTTTTGTTTGTATGATTAATTTATCTTTGGTTTTAGAAATTATCGATGTTAAAAGTTTAATAATTTTTTCTCCCATTTTAAAATTTGGAATGCTCCAAAGTGAATCAAAAGAAGCGACTATTGAAAGTTGGATTTTGTTTTTAATATAATAAAGAGCCATTTCAGTGCCTATAAGTATTGCTCCATTTTCTTTTTCAAATTCAGTTATTATTTTTTCAGCACCACTGGTATTTTTTGCTATTTCTTTATCAAGTTTAAATATCTTTGTTTTAGTAAATAATTTTTTTATTTCTTCAAATACAGTGTCTGTGCCTATACCTAAAGGCATTAAATTCCAACTTCCGCATCTAGAGCATGTAGTTTCAGGGTTTTTTTCTTTTCGGCATCTATTGCATATAAATAACCTTTTTTTAGTTGTATTTGAGATATATAAAACAAGTGGGGATTGGCATTGATCGCAATTTATTATTTCATTGCAATCTCTACATACAGTCATAGTTGCCAATCCTTTTCTTAAAGAAAATATAAATACGTTCTCTTTATTAGCTATTTTATTTTGTATTTCTTTAATTGTACTATCTTCTAATATTTTAAATTCTTTTTGTCTTTCAGGAATTTCTATTTTTCCTTCAAAATTTATTTTGTAAGATAAAGGATGAACTTCAGAAAAATTATCTAATTCTTTTCTGGCAATACTTTCAAATCTAAGCAATGAATCACTTAATATAAATTTAGCATTAATTTTTGATGCATAAATTTCAGCAAAGATTCGCAGATCAAAATAGGGTCTACTTATCATTTTATAAGCATTTGTATTTTCATTTTCAACTATTATTGTCTCTAAATCTTTACGAGGTATAGATAAAAACGGAGCAGTTCCTAGTATTAATACAGGATGAACAGATTTTAATATATCTTTAAATTTTTCAATTTGTTTTTTAGAGCTTAAATTCCCATGGATAGAAAAAGTAAAATTTTCAAGTCCTTTTGAAAGCATTTTAGAAAAAATCTCTATATCGTGTTCATTTGGTAAAACCATAAAAATAGATTTTTTTTCAGCGAATGAACTGCGAATTAAAATTTTATAGAAATCTATACGACCAGAGATTGGAGCTTGAAAAAGTAATTTTTCAGATAGTATGTTTTTTGAAACATCTTTTTGTTTTTTTGTATTATTTTTTATTTTTGATATTTCGTCATATTTTTCTAAAAATACAGATGGTATTAAAGATGAAATAGACAAATTTCTTTTTGACACAAAATATTTTCCAATAAGAAATGTTGATTCTATGAATTTTTTTAAGAAAATAGAATGTTTTTTAGCGCCTTTTATTTTTTTTAAATTAAAAGGCATATTTTTAATATCTGATTTATTTCCTTTTATATCTTCGCAAGAGATCACAAAACCAAGAATATTTTTATTTCTTACAGAAATATCTACAATATCACCAAGAACTATATTTTGTGATGTAAAATAGGTCAATTCGTCTTTAAAAGAGCTTTTTTGAAAAGGTATTACTGTTACTATTTTCATATTTTTATTTTAACATAATTTATGATATATTTGTTTTATGGGAATTTTTTCAAGAAAATTGGGAATAGATTTAGGAACAGCAAATACATTAGTTTTTATGCCTGGAAAGGGAATTATTTTAAATGAGCCTTCTGTTGTTGCTGTATCTGAACAAGATAATAAAATTTTGGCTATTGGTTTTGAAGCGAAAGATATGATAGGAAAAACTCCAGAATCAATCATTACTTATTGTCCAATGAAAGATGGAGTGATTGCAGACTATCGTGTGACAGAAGCTATGCTTCGTTATTTTATAAATAAAGCGATGGGACCATGGAATATTTTTAAACCTGATGTGATGATATCTGTTCCAGCAGGAGTAACTTCCACAGAACGCAGAGCGGTAATAGAAGCAGCAATACGAGCTGGAGCAAAAAATGCTTATGTTGTTAAAGAACCAATTTTAGCGGCAATAGGTGCTGGTATTCCAATTCATGAATCAAAAGGATACATGGTTGTTGATATAGGAGGAGGAACTACAGACGTAGCAGTTATATCTCTTGGAGGAATTGTACATTGTACATCTGTTAAATGCGCTGGAAATAAAATTGACAAAGCGATAGCAGATTATATTAAAAAAACTTTTAATTTGGCGATAGGAGATAAAACTGCGGAAGAAGTAAAAATAAAAATTGGCGCAGCGGTAAATTTAGAAGAAGAAATTAGAGTTACTATTAAAGGACGAGATTATATTCAAGGACTTCCAAGATCTACGCAAATTTCAACTAATGAAATTGTTAAAGCTATAGATAATGAATTAAAACAAATAATAAAAGCAATTAAAGATGTATTACAAGAAACACCGCCGGAATTAGCTTCTGATATTATGAATCAAGGCATTATTATGACAGGTGGTTCATCTCAATTGAGAAATTTGACTGATTTAGTTTATAGAAAAACAGGAGTTAAAGCTACAGTTTCCGAGGATGCTCTTTATTGTGTCGTAAAAGGTACCGGTATAGCTCTTGAACATTTAGATGTATATAAAAAGACAGTTTTAAGTAAAAAATAAAAATTAGGTACTAGTTGCCAGTGACTAACTTCTAGAACCTAGAACCTATGAACTTAATTAATCAACATTTTGATAAAAATAATTTGCATCATGCATATCTAATAGAGGGTGCGCGTGAAGAAGTAATTCCAGAAATTTTAAAATTTATTGAAATTTTAGGAATAAATATTGTTGGTAATCCAGATTTTTATCACACCACCATTGATTCTTTAAAAATAGATGATGCTTTAAGTTTGAGAAAAATGGGTTCTGAAAAAGCCTTTACTTCTGGCAAAAAAATATTCATTATCAATATTAATAGTTTCACTTTTGATGCCCAAGGAGTTCTTTTAAAAATGTTTGAGGAACCGATAGAAAATACTCATTTTTTTATAATCACACCAAATATTAATTTTTTACAAAAAACTCTTATTTCAAGATTTTATTTAATTAAATCAAAAGATAAATTAGAAAATGAAATAAAACAAGCTAATAATTTTATTAAAATGTCTAAAAGAGATAGAATAGATTTCTTGAAAGAATTACTCGCTAAAAAAGACGAAGATGAATATAGTGAAGTAGATTTAAATTCTGTTTATTTTAGAGCTTTTAAATTTATTAATGCTCTTGAAGTAGTTTTACATCAAAAAGTTTTTTCTGAAAAATATGAAGGTAAAGTTGATTTTTTTGATCAATTTTTTAAAGTTCGTAAATTTATAAGTCAACCAGGATCATCTATTAAAACATTAATGGAATCAGTGGCTTTAATTGTGCCAAATTTTTAATTTCTGATATAATAATCTTATGTTATCCCGTTAGAGATCAAATTGTTTGTTAATGGGATGTTTGTGTGGTATTTTTAATAAATCAAAATAGTCGATAAATAATAATAAAGAAACGGAAATCTAAAGATTTTCTATCTCTAACGGGATGTTATACAATTTTTCAAATTTTAAAAGTGAGTTAAAAAAGGTAGAGGAATTTTTAAGTAAGGAATACAGTCAGCTTAGCACTGGCCGTGCTTCACCAATGGTTTTAGATGGTGTTTCTGTTGAAATTTATGGAGCTTATCAGCCAATTAAAAATATTGCTTCAGTTTCTATAGAAGATCCTAAAACTTTACGTGTTGTTCCTTGGGACAAAAGTCAAGTTAAGGCTATTGAAAAAGCTATTGTGGTAGCAGATTTGGGTTTGTCTGTAGCAACAGATGATATAGGTATTAGAGTTATTTTTCCTCAGCTTACAGAAGAAACAAGACAAAAGCTTGTTAAGGTTCTTAAGGATAAGTTAGAAGATTCAAGAATTACAGTAAGACAAGAACGTGGAAAAGTTTGGGATGAAATTCAAATACAAGAAAAAGAAGGAAAGATTACAGAAGATGAAAAAAAGCGTACAAAAGATGATTTACAAAAAATCATTGATGAAGTAAATAAAAATCTAGAATTAATTTTTGAAAAGAAAGAAAAGGAAGTAATGGGTTAATTATATGAATATACTTATATTTTTTATAATTTTATTAGTGTTAGTTTTGGTTCACGAGGCTGGACATTTTTTTACTGCTAAAGCTTTTAAAATCAGAGTGGATGAATTTGGTTTTGGTTTTCCTCCTAGATTATTTGGCAAGAAAATAGGGGAGACGCTTTATAGTTTTAATTTATTTCCAGTTGGTGGTTTCGTTAAAATTTTTGGAGAAAATTTAGATGAAGCTAATCTTTTAGAAGTTGGATTTTTAGATAAAGAAGAAACGCCAGAAAAAATTGAATTAGCAAAAAGAAGTTTGGCATACAAACCAAAATATCAGCAGGCATTAGTTATGTTTGCAGGAATTTTTTCAAATTTTCTTCTAGCATGGATTTTGTTTTCTTTTGGTTTTATGTCTGGACTTCCTACATCAATAGGTAATCAACAAAAAGGATACGAACTCAAAGATGTTAATTTAGTTGTCGTTTCAGTACTTCCAAAATCTCCAGCAGAAATATCTGGACTTAAATCTGGCGATAAAATAGTTTCAATAAAAAGTGGTAATGATTCTGTTTCTGACATAAATCCTGATACATTAAAATCATTCATAATATCGCACGGAGAAAAAGAAATAGAATTTAGATATTTACGTAAAAATAATAAAGAAATAAATCTTACAAAAATTATTCCAACTCAAAAAGACAATAATACATCACCAAGCATAGGTATTTCTATGGATCAAATAGGAATTGCAAAATTGCCTGTTTTTAAAGCATTTTATGAAGGAATGAAGTTAGACTTATCTGTTACAAAAGACACCGTTGTTGGTCTTTATACGCTTATAAAAGACAGTATTTTAGGAAAAGGTAATCTTGCATCAGTAGCTGGACCTGTTGGTATGGTTGGAATTGTTGGCGATGCTTATAAATTTGGTTTTGCATATTTGCTTTCCTTTGCAGCAATAATATCTGTGAATCTTGCAATAATAAATCTTATTCCATTTCCAGCTTTGGATGGAGGACGGTTATTTTTCTTGCTTATTGAAAAAATAAAAGGTTCTCGTATTAATCCTAAGGTTGCAAACACTGCCAATTTTATAGGTTTTGCACTTCTTATAATATTTATGATTGTTATAACTTATCACGATATTGTTAAGTTGTTTTAAATTTTAAAATGAAGAAATTAAAAGTAGCTTTAATGTTTGGAGGAAAATCAGTTGAGCATGAAGTTTCTTTAATGTCTGCCAAAAATATTGCGAGCGCTTTAAATAAAAATAAATATGAAGTTATTTTTATTGGAATAGACAAGAATGGAAAATGGCTGAAATGTAATTCGGATTTTAAAATAAATAAAAATTTAAAAGAAATTTCTTTGATTGGAAGAAATAACATAAAAAGTGCTAATCAAGGTGATGCGCATTCTATTGTTGTAGATGTAGCTTTTCCAATTTTACATGGTCATTATGGAGAGGATGGGACTATTCAAGGTTTACTAAAGATGGCGGGGATTCCTTTTGTTGGACCATCTATTTTGGGTTCAGCTATGGGTTTTGATAAAGATGTAACAAAAAGATTATTAACAGAAGCTAAAATTCCAAATACTAAATTTTTAACATTTAAAAAAGAAGATAAAATTATTTTTTCTAATGTAAAGAAATTTTTAAGTTTACCAATTATAATAAAACCAGCAAATTCAGGTTCATCTGTGGGCATAAGTAAAGCATCTAATGAAAAAGAATTTAATGAAGCTGTAAAATATGCTTTTAAATTTGATAATAAGATAATTATCGAAAAATTCCTTGAAAATAAAAGGGAAATTGAATGCGCAATATTGGGGAACGAAGACCCTAAAGCATCTGTTTGTGGAGAAGTTATAACTAATACAAAGCATAAATTTTATTCTTATGAAGCGAAATATTTTGATCCGGAAGGAGCTTTGTGTGAAATACCAGCTAAAATTTCAAAATCACTTCAAACAAAAATACAAAATTTAGCAGTTAAAACATTCAAGGTTTTAGGGTTAGAAAATATGTCCAGAATAGACTTTTTTATGGATAAAAAAGGTAATTTGTTTGTAAATGAAGTAAATACTATTCCAGGATTTACAAATATAAGTATGTATCCAACACTTTGGAAACATAGTGGTATTTCATATTCAAATCTGATAGATAAAATAATAGAACTCGCTATTAATAGATATAAAAAAGAAGAGAAATTACAAACATCTTATTTAAAGAATTAAAAAGATGAATTTACCACTTTCATATATAGAAATTTCCAAAAAGAATTTAATTCATAATATTAAAGAATTAAAAAGTTTAACTAAAAAGCCTGCCCGCCGAGGAGGCGGGGGAACAAAAATAGTTTCTATGATTAAAGCTAATGCTTATGGTCATGGGCAAAATGAAATTGCAAAAATTCTTGAACCTCATACAGATTATTTTGGAGTAAATAGTGTTAATGAACTTGAGATACTAAGAAAAGTAACTAAAAAGAAAACTTTTGTTTTAGGTTATGTTTGTGAAAGTAATTTAGAGAAGGCTTTAAAACTTGGATGTGTTTTGTCAGTTTTTTCTTTAGATCATTTTAGAAAAATTAATAAAATAGTTCAAAAATTAAAAAAGATACAAGAAATAAATATTTCAATAGATGCATATTTAGGCAGAGAAGGATTTTTAAATGATGAATTATCTAAATTCTTTAAAGAATTAAAAAAGTCTAAATATATTAAAGTTGTTGGTATTTATGCTCATTTTGCAAACATTGAAGATACTTTAAATTTTTCTCACGCAAATAAGCAAATTAAAAAATACGAAGAAGCTGTTAAAGTAGCATCTCTGTTTGGTTTTTGTAGTTTAGAAACTCATATTTCAGCGACTTCAGGGCTTTTAGCTTATGAAATAAATAAAGGAATTCATCCTGTAATACGTCTTGGTATAGGTCTTTATGGTTTATGGCCGTCAGAAAATTTGAGAGTTTTATATAAGAATAAAATAGAACTTAAACCTGTTCTTTCTTGGAAAACTAAAATTGCGCAAATAAAAACATTACCTGCCGGAAGCACTATTGGTTATGGATTAACTTATAAAACAAAAAAAGAAACAAAGATTGCTGTAATTCCACAAGGGTATTCAGATGGACTTGATCGTGGACTTTCAAATAAAGGGGAAGTACTTATTGGAGGTACAAGATGTAAAATATTAGGGCGTATTGCTATGAATATGTTTGTGGTAGACGTGAGCCATTTGCTCAATGTAAAAGTTGAAGATGAAGTAGTAATCATTGGAAGACAAAAAGATGAGCAAATTACAGTAGAAGAACTTGCTAATCAGACAGGAACTATTAACTATGAAATAGTGGCTCGATTAAGTGCATTGTTGCCGAGAATTATTAAATAAAATTAAAAAAACCGTAATTTTATAAATTACGGTTTTTGTATTTGTGGGTAAGTGTTTAAACAACCTTTTCCCAATTTCTTTTACTGTTTAGAAGATAAGTTTTATCGTATTCTAAAACTTGTTCTTTTTCATCTAACAGAGTAACATCTTTATTTTCCATTTCTATAAGAAAGTAACGATATTCCTCCTTATTCACTAATGCCGATGAACAATAGAGTACTTTTATTTTACTGCCAATTTTAATATCTTTTTTATTCAAATTCGTTCCTTTCCAATCGTTTTTTCCATTTAAATAAAGTATAATAATTGGTAAATACGAATTCAAAATAATTAAAATAATTAGTAGTAAATTTATTTTAAAAATTTCGTAAAAATACATAAGTAATCCAACAGGAGCGACTGACAATACTACTCCTAGTATTATCAGTAAAATTTTTGTTTTTTCATAATATTTGATTTTAAGTTAATAATTAATTGTTAGCTATTCCAAAAATCTCTTAAAGACTCTTAGAACAGCCAACAAAAAATTAATCAAAAAATCATTGTCAAAGAACTATCAACCTTTGAATGATAGCATATTCATATTAATTTGTCAACATTGCGGGCGATGAGGGAATCGTGAGTACACTTTCGGTCACAAGTTTTTACCTGCTGGTAAAACTCGCGACCCCGCCTCGCACCGTCGTGCTCCGGCTTTCGATTCCTAATCTCCACGCATAATAAAACACTCAGACAGAATTTATCTGTCCTTGCGTTATTATTGCGGGCGATGAGGGAATCGAACCCCCGCCAACGGTTTTGGAGACCGTTGTTCTACCACTAAACTAATCGCCCACATTCCCGACCTAGGCCGGGAAGCAGAAGTGCGTGAATTGTAAAAAATAATACACTTCTCAAAGATATATCTTGCGATAATATCTTATAAAAAGAACAAGCAACAAAACCTTTTGTTGCTTGTCTATTATAACAGAATGAATTAAAAATCAAAAATCTGCCTCGTCGGCAAACGGGTTATTTCTTGATTTCTTTATGTTTAGTTTTCTTCTTGCACCATTTACAGAATTTATTAAGCTCGATCTTTTTAGTAACGAGTTTTTTGTTCTTGCTAGACCAATAGTTGATTCTTTTGCAAGTTCCGCACGCAAGTTTTATAAGTCTATCTTGTGACATATGAGTATTCTAATATATTTAAAGCTTAAAAGCAACTGTATTAATATATGTATATTTATTATTTGACTAAAATTAGTAAAGATGATAAAATCATAGAAATAAATAAGTTTTTTGTTAAATTAAAAAATCTAAATATTATGGGAACAAAAAAATTAAACATGGAAAAACATGGGTTAATTTTAAATAGATTAACCTTTAACCTTGATTATGCCGAAGATTTTATAGCAGAAATGGCAAAAAAACAAGGACTTATATTAAAAAGTTTTTTTAATATTAAATACTTTTATCCACCTAGTGATAATAATCATATAACATTAGGTTTAACGGAATTTATAAGCCGGGAAACTGGAATAACTTGGGATGATAATATACTTGAAAGAGCTAATTGGCAGTGTTGCAACACTGGTTCAAAATTAGCATCTATATTATTGGAAAATCAAGATCAGATTCCAGAAACATGGGAAAAATACAAACTATTTTTTCCAGGAACCGTTTTTATTAGTCAAAGTGGAAGGAGATTTATAGTAATGCTCTTTAAAGGTAAAAAAGATTGGGAATTTAAATTTAGATTAATTGAAGGATTCCCAGTTTTAAAACAAGCACGCTTTGTGTTTGATTGTAGAAAAATTTCTTTTCCTTCAAAAATCACACTTAATTCTTTTAAAAGAAAAATTTCATTAAATGTGATTGAAACAAGATAAAATAAAGCCTTAAGAAGTAAAAACTCTTAAGGCTTTTTTGACGCATCAAACCACTTTATTTTTGGGTCTCTTTTAAAATAAGTCATCTGACGTTTCGCATATTTAAAAATCTCAGAGTTTAATCTTTTCAACATTTCTTCTTTTGTAATCTTTTTCTGTAAACAAAGAGCCACATAACGATATTCAAGTCCAAGTTCTTCCATCCTTTTCCAACTAAGTCCATTTTTATGTAAATTTTGTATTTCTTTTAACATTCCATTTTCTATCCTAGAAAGTAATCTTTTATTTATTTTTTCTTTTAAAAGTTCTAATGGCATATAAAGCCCGATTTTAATAAATTCATATAGTGATACACTTTCTGCACGTGCTAAGTTTGTGTCACTTTGTAGTTTTGGTACTTTACCTAAAACTTTTGCTATTTCTATTGCGCGAATTAATCGAACTTTATTTTTTGAATCAATATTTTTAGCTCTCCTTTGGTCTAATTTTTTAAGCATTTTAAAAAGCTCTTCTGTTGTTTTTTTATTTAAAGATATTCTAAGTTTTTCATTTGGTGGAACTTCTGGAAAAATTGTGTTGTTTACAACTGCATCAATATAAAATCCAGTACCTCCACAAATTATCGGGATTTTTTCACGAGCTATTATTTCTTCTATTTTTTTATCAGCTAATTTCTTATAATCAGCGACAGTAAATTTGTTTTTAGCATTTGCCACATCAAGTAAATAATGAGGAATGCCCTTCATTTCTTTATTTGTAATCTTTCCTGTTCCTAAATCAAGCCCTTTATAAACCTGCCTAGAATCAGCTGAAATGACCTCACCACCCACTTTTTGGGCGATTTTAACAGCTAAATCGCTCTTTCCAGTGGCAGTTTGACCAAGTATTACAATAATCTTAGGTTTTTCTTTTATCATATTTAAGCTATAATCAAACCAATAAGTCGATTAGTAAAGATTTTATCATAAATTAAGAATATAAAAATATGGGAATGGAGAATAAAAAACCAATATCACTAAAAGAACAAAAAGTACTAGACGAACATTTTAAAACTAGCAATGGTCACACTAATATAAGTCCGGATTTCACAAATGCTTATTCAATGAATATAAGTATGATAAAAGATGAAAAAATGCTTATGTCTCTAGGTCCAATCGATCACTATGATGTTTACATGAAAACTGCTTGGCCGAATATGTATGAACTAATAATGGAAAAAAGTAATAAAGAAACTATCACAAAAATAGATAAGTTGATAGACGAATACAATTCTGCTTTACTAGAAAAAAATAATAGTGTAGATAAATTAGAAATTTTAAACAAAATTAAGACTTTAACTTACTCGTTAAAGAAATAAAAAAAGTTTATTTCAATATTTTTATATCAGCTCCTATGGAGTTTAGGCGTTTTACAATATCTTCATAGCCACGATTTATCATATAAACATTTCTCAATATGGAAGTTCCTTCGGCGGCAAGCATAGAAATAAGAATAATTACAGATGGGCGAAGTGCAGGAGGACAAACTACTTGTGCAGCTTTTAAATGCGTCCCACCAGTAATATAAACTCTATGCGGATCGGCCAATGTTATATTTGCTCCCAATCTATTTAATTCTGTAAAATAAATTGCTCTATTTTCATAAAACCAATCGTGAATAAGAGTAGTGCCTTTTGCTTTTACTGCTATTGGCACAAAAAATGGAAGATTATCTATATTTATTCCAGGATACGGATTGGCGTGTAATTTATCTTCGGGAGCTTTTAATTTGCTTGGAAAAATTTCTATATCAACTAATTTTGTTTTGTTATTATAGGAAAGATATTTTTTAAGAGTTTTATATTTCAAACCCATTTTTTTTAATTTATATAATTCAAGAGTTAAAAAATCTATCGGACATCTTTTGATTATTAAATGTGAGTCGGTAGCGATTGCAGAAGAAATAAACATCATTGATTCAATAGGATCCTCACTATTTGAATATTCAACATTTTTATTTATATCTTTTATTCCATCAATTATTAAAGTTCCAGTGCCAATACCTTGTATTTTTACTCCAAGAGTTTGTAAAAAGAAACACATTTCTTGCACCATATAATTTCCACTAGCGCATTCTATTGTGGTTCTGCCATTTATTTTTGATGCAAGCATTATTGCATTTTCACAAGCAGTATCACCAGATTCATACATTACAATATCTGATGGTTTTAGTTTTGGAACAAATACATCATAACTTTCGCAAGTTGTTTTAATTTTTAAACCAAATTCTTCAAAAGCATAAATATGAGCACTTATAGTTCTTTTTCCGAGCTTGCAACCTTGAGCATGTGGTAAGGAAAATTTAGGCAAAAGGTGAGCAAGCGGTCCCATAAACATTATTATTGAACGAGTTTTTACTGCTGAATCCACATTTATATTTTTTAAATTTATATTTTTGGGTGGAGTAATTTTAATTGAATTTTGCGCAATCCATTCTATTTTTACTCCAATACTTTCTATAATTTCAATAACTCTGTAAACTTCTTCTATGCGAGCAATACCATGAAGGGTAGTAATTCCTTTATTTAATAGGGAAGCGCAAAGAAGTCCAACTGATCCATTTTTAGAAAAACTTGTAGAAATAGAACCGTGAAGTTTCTTTCCTCCTACGATTTTGAAATCTAATACTTTACTTTTTATTTCTTTTTTTGCCATAAAACGTGCCCAGGGAGAGAATCGAACTCTCATGATGTTGCCATCAATAGATTTTGAGTCTATCGCGTCTACCAATTCCGCCACCTGGGCAATTCACACATTTTACACAAAAAACAACATAAAATCAATTTTTGAAAATAAAATTTTTATGCTAAAATACAGAAATGTCCAATATATATTCCAACTCAATTTTTTGGATTGATACAGATAAAATCAAACCAAATCCATATCAACCAAGGCGAGAATTTGACGAAGCTCGTCTTTCTGATTTAGCTGATTCAATAAAGCAATATGGTGTACTTCAACCTTTAATTGTTTCTCGTGTTGAAAAAGAAAAAGAAGACGGCGGACTTGTGACAGAATACGAACTTATTGCAGGAGAACGCAGACTTCGCGCAGCGATGATAGCTCGAGTTTCTCAAGTACCAGCAATTATTCGCGAAGGTGATAGTTCAATGATGAAGCTTGAGCTTGCAATTATTGAGAACTTACAAAGAGAAGATCTGAATGTTGTAGATCGCGCAAGAGCATTTTTCCAATTAGCAAATGAATTTAAATTCACTCACAACGAAATTGCAAAGAAAATGGGACGAAGTAGAGAATATGTTTCAAATACATTACGTATTCTTTCTTTATCTGAAGAAATTTTACAAGCTCTTTCAGAAGGAAAAATTACAGAAGGACATACAAGACCAATATTAATGCTAGCAGATCATCCAGAAGAACAATTAGTTTTATTTAAAGAAATCGTATATAAGAAAATCACAGTCCGTGAAGCAGAAAGATTAGCAAGAAAAATTGCATTTGATCGTGTTCGTAAAAAAGAGTTTATGCCAGATCCTGAAATCATTGAGCTTGAAGAAGAATTTCAAGATAAACTTGGTACTCGCGTGCATATAGACAGAAAGGAATTAGGAGGACAAATAAAAATTGATTTCTTTTCAACAGAAGATCTTCGTGCGATATTAGATTTGATAAATAAGTCTAATATTGAAAAAAAACCAGCTGAAATGTTGGAAAATTATATCGCGCAAAATACTCTTAAAACAGACGGGGAGATTTTAAATGAAAATAAAGAAATAAAAACAGATGAAGCACCAGTAGACGATAGAACAGGAGAAGAAATCAAAAAAGACGAAGACGAACTTTATAATATTTCTAATTTCAGTATTTAGGAACGACCAAAGGATTTAAGTTTAGCAAGTAAACTATTTTTTTCTAAATAAGCCTTAATGTGCTTTTTAGCATTGGTTGTTTTTGTATAGTCTAACCATTTTCCAGAAGGATGTGCGTCTTTTTTCTTTATTATTTCGACAATGTCTGCATTTTTTAATTTAGCAAAAATTTGAGACATTTTGCCATTTACTTTTGCGCTTATTATATGATTGCCAACATCGGTATGAATAGCATAAGCGAAATCAATAGGACTTGAGTCTTTTGGTAAATCTACAACGTCACCCTTAGGTGTAAAAATAAATATTCTGTCATTAAAAAAATCTGTTTTTAAATGCTCAATAAATTTTTCTGGCTTACCTTCAACATTTTTTAAATCTTTCAATTCATCAAGCCATTCAAATTTTGATTTATCATCATTAATTTTTTTACCTTTATTTTCTTTGTATGCAAAATGCGCAGCGATACCATAAGCCGCTTCTTTATGCATTTCTTCTGTTCTTATTTGAATTTCAGCAATACCACCTGAGCCAGTGAAAATAGTAGTATGCAAGCTTCTATATCCATTTGGTTTTGGAACAGCGATATAATCTTTAATTCTACCTGGTAATGGTCTCCATATTGAATGCACTATTCCAAGTACTCGATAACAATCTTCAACATTTTTTACCACTACGCGTAAAGCTACTATGTCATGGACTTTACTCATATCCATATCGTAATTCAATAATTTTTTGTAAAGACTGTATTTATATTTAATTCTATAATCTATTTTTATAAAAATTACTTTATTTTTTTCTAGCTCTTTTTCAAGTTCTTCTTTTACTTCAGTTAAATATTTCTTATATAGTTCTTCTTTTTCTTTTATTAATTCTTCTATGAATGCGTATTCTTTAGGATAAACATAAGGAAAAGCAGCATCTTCTATTTGACCTTTCAATTTTCCCATTCCGAGTCTATTTGCAAGGGGAGCATAAACTTCAATAGATTCGAGCGCTATTCTTTTTCTTTTATCTTCTCGAATGTGTTGTAAGGTATTTAAGTTGTGTAATCTATCAGCAAATTTAATAATAACAACACGGAGATCATTTGCCATTGCAATAAAAAATTTTCTTAAACTTTCTACGTGTCTTTCATGACCTCTGTATTTCAAAGTTCCTAATTTTGTAACTCCATTAACAAGAAAAACAATATCTTCCCCGAATTCTTTTATTAATTCTTCTTTTTTTGTTTCAGTATCTTCTAATACGTCATGCAAAAGCCCTGCTGATATTGTCGTCGCGTCCATTCCTAAAGTAGCTAAAATTTTTGCAGTCTCAAAAACGTGAACAAAATAAGGTTCACCACTCATTCTTTTTTGATCTCCATGAGCTTTTTCAGCAAAATCCGCCGCTTTTTGAATGAGTTCTTCGTCTTTTTTATTTATTTCACCTTCAATTAAATCAAAGATTTCTTTAACATTCGCCATCCCAGTACTAAAATTTTATTAATAATAATTTATCTTTATATCCCGTAATCAAAAATTTAGTACGGGACAAGTAAAAACATTATAGCACTTTAAAAATATTTGTTGACTTTATTTTTTTGTTTAATTGACAAGATAGGTAATATATAGTAAACTCTAACTAGAATTTACAGAAATTTTATGATTTTTAAGTTTCAAAACCAGAACCATTTGGTTCTTTAAAAATTTAATACTTATGAAAAAAATTAATTTTTTACAAATACTCGTAATAAGTATTTGTAGTGTAGTGTTTCTTCAAAGTTGTGGTCCAACAGTACAAGAATTACAGGAACAAAACGAAGAAGAATTACTAAAAACAGATAAAGCTGGAAAAATTATAATTGATCTTTCTGGCGTAGAAACTAACGGAAATTTTAGTAAAATTCCTACTGGGATGGAAAATTACTGGCACAGCAGCGAAGGAACGTATGGTATTCCATATGTATCTTCAGATAAATATCTTATAAAGATAAATTTAATTTTGAATGAGTTTGAAAAACAAAAAAAAGTTAAGGTAGTTAACTATTCAATAGTAGGAGTTTATGAAACAATAGAAAAAGATAGTGGAATATATTATAGTAAACAACTATACTTAATGGTTATAACTGAGCCAGTTGAAGACCCTATCTCTGTTAATATCTTAAGAGAATTAAAGAAACAAAATAAAGAAATTAAAGAATTAAGGAAATCAAACAAATCACTTAATCTGAAACTCAATAAAGTTTCAAACAAAATTGATGCATTGATTAAAAGATAAAAATGAAAAAATAATTTAAAAACTGAGAGTTTACACTTTCAGTTTTTTTATTCCATTTTATTTAATTTATGAGGATTGTGATTAGGACAAGTTTTATTTGAACAACGCTCTGGTATCGTTTTTGTGCCTTCCATCATTAAAGATCCACAAAGATTACAAATTCTTCCTGTGGGTTTAGATTTCATATTAAATTTACAATCTGGATAATTTGAACAAGAATAGAATATTCCAAATCTACCACGACGTTCACTAATTTCACCAGTTTTACATTCTGGACATTTAACACCAGTTCTTTTTTTAGCTTCTTCTGCTTCATCTTTTTTAATGAATTTACATTTTGGATAACGAGAACAAGATATAAAAGATCCAAATTTTCCCTCACGCACAACTAATTTTCCTCCTTTCTTTTCTCCACAAAGAGGACAAGCTTCACCAGTTTCTTTCGGTCCAGCCATTTCTATACCATCAAGTTTCAATGCTCCGTCACAATCAGGATATCGAGAACATGAATAGAATTTACCATTTTTAGAAAGTTTTATTATCATAGAACTTCCACATTTAGGACATTTTATATTCTCAGGTGCTTCTCCTAGATTTGTAGCTTTTTCTAATTTTTCTTTTGATTTAACTTCTTTTGAAAAAGGAATATAAAAATCTTTTAATGTTTTTTCATATTCTCTTTCACCGCGAGAAATTTCATCGAGTTCATCTTCCATTTCAGCAGTGAATGTATCTGAAATATAATTTGCAAAATTCTTTTCAAGAAAATCAGAAACAACTTCACCCACATCAGTAGGGAATAAAGTTCTCCCTTCTTTGTTTACATAACCTCGCTCTTCGATAGTCTTCATTATTGAAGCATAAGTTGAAGGTCTGCCTATTCCGCGAGCTTCAAGTTCTTTCACGAGTCCTGCTTCAGAATATCTATTTGGTGGTTCTGTAAATTTTTCTTCACTAGTTAGATCAATCAATTTTAATTTTTCTCCTTCTTTAACTTCTGGAAGTTCCACATCTTCTCCACGAGCGTCAGCGTCAACTTTGAGCCATCCAGGGAAAAGAAGTCTTGAACCATTTGCCACAAAATCTGGATATTCTTCATGTCCTTCAATAACTCCAGAAATTTTTGTTTTTAACAACTTCGCATCAGTCATTTGAGAAGACACTGTGCGTTCCCAAATAAGTCTATAAAGTCTTGTTTGCTCATCTGTCCCAGCTTCGAAATTTTCTACATGCGTAGGACGAATAGCTTCGTGTGCTTCTTGAGCATTCTTTGATTTAGTTTTATATATTCTGGCTTCTGAATATTCTGTGCCGTATTCTTTATCAATTAAAGAAAGTATTTGCGCTTGAGCAACTTTTGATAGATTTGTACTATCCGTTCTCATATATGTGATATGCCCAGCTTCATAAAGTTTTTGAGCTATTTGCATTGTACGAGAAGGAGAATATCCCAAACGTGAACTTGCTGTTTGTTGTAATGTTGAAGTTGTGAACGGTGCACGAGGAGATCTTTTTTGTTCAGATTCTTTAACTCCTTTAACTTTCCAAGTTCCATTTTTTCCATCATGAAGAATTTTATCTACTAAATTTTTATCACGAGGTTCTTCTGAACATTCTAAAGTAATTTTTTCCCATCCTGCCTGAGGAGGGGTGCTACGACCTTGAGTCGGAGCGGGGTGGTGGGAGGTTTCAAAAAGTCCAAAAATCCTCCAGAATTTTTCCGGTACGAAAGCTCGAATTTCTCTTTCACGTTCCATTATTATGCGAAGCGCAGGGGATTGAACACGTCCCGCAGAAAGTCCATAACGAACTTTTTTCCAAATTAATCCTGAAAGATCATAACCTACAAGTCTATCAAGAACTCTACGAGCTTCTTGAGCGCGTCGTAGTGGTGTATCTATATCTCTAGGATGCTTCAATGCTTCTTCAACAGCGTCTTTAGTAATTTCATGAAATGTTACACGCTTCACAGGAGCTTTAATTTTTTTATCTTCTTTCAATAATTCTTCTATATGCCAAGCAATAGCTTCTCCTTCACGGTCGGGGTCTGTCGCTAAAAGTATTTCATTTGCTTTTTCTCCAAGAGATTGAAGTTCATGTACAATTTTTTCCTTACCTTTAGAAATCTCATAATGTGGCACGAATCCAGCTTCTATATCTATGGCTTGTTTGTTTGATTTTGGTAAATCACGAATATGCCCAACAGAAGCACGTACTGTGTACGCGCCCTCAAGATACTTCTCAATAGTCTTTGCTTTTGAAGGGGACTCAACGATTAGTAGTCTCATAGCATGTATCATATAACACACAACACGAAATGTATAATAATTTTTTCTTATCTAAATGCTATGTGTTATATGTTATGTGCTACAGTATTACACGAAAATAGAATTTTTGGCAAATATGATTTATTAAAATGTATATAAATTGACATTTTTATTAATAATGATATTATTGATTTTGAATCAAGTACAAACCTAAAATTAAATATTATGGAAAAAATTGTTGCAACTAATTTCAGTGAAAATGAGATGGTTAAAAAGATCAAAGATCTTTTCATAAAAATTAAACAAGATTATAAGTATGAGAATTTAATCAAAAATTTAGAGGAATATTGGGTTAAACCAAATACTTTAGTTATTAAATATGTAAACAACAAAAAGAACCAAGTATTTATAAAATTTGTAATAACAAATCACAAAATTCTTTTTAAATCACATTCTGAAACTGAAATAATAGTTTTTGATATAATAATTGAAAACTTGATACAAAAAACACTAGTACCTATATCTGCATAATTATTATAATAATTATTAAAAAGACCTCTAAATAATTCGGGGTCTTTTTTTATGCCAATCTTATTTCTCCCATTTCTTCTTTTATTAGTCCTTTTATTTCCATTATAGAAAGTAGGGAATTCGCTATAGATGTTTGCATTTTCATCGCACGAATTAAATCATCCCGAGGTTGAGGTTCTCTCAATAAAGCAATTATTTTCTTTTCTTCAGGTTATAAATCTTCAAAAAGTTTCACTTGTTTACTTTCATCTTTTTCTAATTCAAAACCAAGTGCTTCTAATACATCTTCTGAGCAAGTTACAGGAGTCGCTCCTTGGCGAATCAATCTATTTGTACCTTTTGAACTTGGAGAAAAGATAGATCCAGGAATTGCGAGCAGGTCACGATTGTATTCTGTTGTAAGTCGCGCAGTTATTAGAGTACCAGATTTTTCTTCTGCTTCTATTACAAGCACAGCTTTTGACATACCAGCCATAAGCCTATTACGCATAGGGAAACTCCATTGTGTCGCTTTGAAGTCTGGTTCAAATTCTGAAATCAAACATCCACCACTCTCTAAAACTTCTCGAATTAATCTCACGTTTGTTTTTGGATACATAGCTTCATCAGAAAGTCCTGAGCCGGGGAATACTAAAGTCTTGAGTCCGACTTGCATCGCTTTCTTGTGCGCAATCGTATCTATGCCCATAGCAAAACCAGAAACTATTGCGATAGGGTAGCCTTTTAAACCAGCAATTATTTTTTCACATGCTTCTTTCCCGTAAGAAGTAAATTTACGAGAACCAACAACGCATAAATAAATTAAATCCTCTTTAGGCAATTCTCCTATAATCCAAAGATCCTCCGGTGGTTGCGGAATTTCTAAAAGTTGAGGAGGGAATTTATCTTTTGGTAATTTTTTAATTTCACCAGTCATATTTTGTAATTATAACAAGTCATTATGATTTTAAATTATTAAAATATTCAATACAAATCATTGTTGACATTAAGTCAAATATAGTATAATATACAAACAAATAGTATTTTTGAAATAATTGTTTAACTTAAATTAAAATCTTATGAAAAAAGCAGTAGTGTATTTCAGAAAAATCGGAAAAAGGATAATTTTTGTAATTATTATTTTCCTTGTTGTATTTAACTTTAGTACAGAAAGTTATGCACAAAAATTTAACACCAAAAATCTAGGGTATAAAACTTGGGTTGAGATGGTGGATTTAAACAACGATGGACTTTTTGATGAATACACCGTAACCCAATATGCGGAAGACCAGGATGGCAACATCATTGACAGTTGTTGTATAACATTAGACGGCTGGTCAGAAAAAAAATATGTTTCAGGTTATCTTTGTTTTGTGGGAGATATTATGTCTGCTGGAGCAAATACTTATCAATCTTTAAGAGAAAAAATTCATGTTAAGCATTTATCAAATGGTAAAATAATTCGTTTTGTTACATGTTTTGATAAACCATTGAAAGATTACGTTCTTAAGACAAAGGCTCCTTGTTATGCTTTTGGTGGCTATGGCGCTTATTCTTTAGAGATAAAGGCTGATGATCTACTTTGTAAAATGGAACAAGGGTATGAAAAAGATTTTTTACCCAATATCGTTCCTAAACAATAGAAATAAATATTTAAAAAGACCTCACTTGGGGTCTTTTTTTATTTTAAAGAAGTTAATTAAATATTGTTATAGAATTAACTTTAATATATAATGGATGGATGTTAGATATAAAATTTATTCGTGAAAATAAAGAAATCGTGCAAGCGGGGGCGACTAAAAAGCACGTAAATATTGATATTGAACAACTTATTAAACTCGATGAAGAGCGTTTAAAAATACTTAAAGAAGTAGAAGATCTACGAAGTGAGGTGAATAGAGTTTCAAATGACATAGCTCGCGATCAAGATCCTGCGCTTAAAATTCAGCTTATTGAAGAAATGCGCGCAGTAAAAGAAGATATAAAAGGTAAAGAAGAAAAATTAAAACAAATTACAGAAGAATGGCAGAAGTTGATGCTTGAAGTTCCTAACGTTCCAGATATTTCTGTACCAGATGGATTAGAAGATACAGACAATCAAGAAATAAAAACTTGGGGAGAAAAATTTGAATTTGCTCCAAAAGATCATTTGGAAATAATGACTACACTTAAGATGGTAGATTTTGAAAGAGGAACAAAACTTCACGGATTTCGTGGATATTTTTTGACTAACGATGGAGCACGTTTGTGTTTTGCAATTTGGAATTATGCAATGGACTTTTTCTCTGCTCGTGGTTTTTCTCCAATTATTCCTCCAGTTATAGTAAGAAAACAAAATCTATATGGTACAGCTCATTTACCGGGTGATGTAGAAGATTTTTATACTACTCAAGATGGTGATGTTCTTGCTGGAACAGCTGAAGTGCCACTTATGGGTATGCACTCAGGAGAAACTTTAGACAAAAGTTCTTTCCCAATAAAATATTTAGGATTTTCTCCATGTTTCCGACGTGAAGCGGGAAGCCATGGGAAAGATGTTAAAGGTTTGATACGCGTACATGAATTTTATAAATTAGAACAAGTTGTTTTATGTGAAGCCAATCATGAAACTTCTGTAAAATTACACGAAGAATTAAATAGAAACACTGAAGAATTTATTGAATCTTTAAATATTCCATATCGTACAGTTATAAACTGCGGAGGAGATCTAGGCCTTGGACAAGTTAAAAAGTACGATATAGAGCTTTGGGTTCCTAAGGAAGGGAAATACCGTGAGATATCTTCTGCTTCATATTTTCATGATTTTCAATGTCGTCGTTTTGGTATTCGTTATAAAAACGAAGATGGAAAAATGCTTTATGCTCACTCTTTAAACTCTACAGCTATCCCAACACCTAGAATTCTTGTTTCTATGGTTGAAAACTTTCAACAAGCTGATAGCTCAATAAAAATCCCAGAAGTTCTACAAAAATATATGGGAAATAAAGAATTTATTAAATAAAAGATTTCGCTAAATCAATGCAAAAACGAAATGTTTTAAATTCTAAGCATTTAGAAGAACTAAAGAGAAAGAAACGTAGAATTTTAAGAAATAAAATTATTTTTTTTGTTATTATTTTTATTATTTTTTTAACAGGACTTATTTTTCTTTCTAGATGGGAAAATATAAATATAAATACTATTCGCGTATTAGAAAATAAAGTTGTTGAAACCAAAGACATAGTAAATATAATACATTCAAAGATCGATGGGCATTATCTGGGTCTTTTCCCTAAAACCAATTTCATACTTTTGCCAAACAGAGCCATAAAAAATGAATTGCATTCAAAATTTAAAAGATTAAAAGATATCAAAATAGACACAACAGATACAAATACTCTTGAAATAACAGTATCTGAATATAATGGCAAATACACTTGGTGTGGAAACGATATTCCTTTAGATGAATCACCAGAAGAAAATAAATGCTATTTTATGGACGAAAATGGTTATATTTTTGATGAAGCAATTTATTTCTCTGGTAATGTTTATTTTAAATTTTTTGGAAAAATTAAAGATGATACAGAAAATCCTATTGGATCATATTTTTTACCAGAAAATTTTACACAAATAATATCTTTTGTTGATAATTTAAAACAAATGGGTATTAAATTATCTTCTTTGCTTACTAAAGAAGATGGGGATATTGAAATATATCTTAAACCCAATAATAGTGTAAATATCCCAAAAATAATATTTAAATCAACATCTGATTTTAATAAGGTTGCAGAAAATTTACA
The DNA here is from genome assembly GCA_041666045.1 of Minisyncoccota bacterium. Taxonomy (GTDB): domain Bacteria; phylum Patescibacteriota; class Minisyncoccia; order Phycocordibacterales; family UBA9973; genus UBA9973. Next base: position 125,494 of record JBAYHR010000001.1, on the reverse strand, counting down.
ATCAGTATTAACAACAGAACCATTCCAATCAGATTTTAAAAATAAATATTCTTCACTTTTATATATTGATTTAAGATTTGGAAATAAAGTTTACTATAAATTTGCAGAGAAAATAAAAAATGAATAATTTAGGATTTTGGAAAAAACTTAAAAAACCTATTTTTTGTCTTGCACCAATGGCAGATGTTACGGATTGTGCTTTTAGACAAATAATCACAAAGTATGGCAAACCAGATGTTTTTTGGACTGAATTCGTATCAGCAGACGGTCTCGCTTCAGCAGGAAAAAAGAAACTCCTAATTGATTTAAAATTTTTAAAAAATGAACATCCTATTATTGCACAAATTTTTGGTTCTAAACCTGAAAATATAAAGAATGCTTCAGCGCTCTGCGCCAAGCTTGGTTTTGATGGAGTTGATATAAATATGGGTTGCCCTGATAGATCAATAGAGAAACAAAATTCCGGCGCATCTATGATGAAGAATCCTAAATTAGCAGAAAAAATAATTAAAGCTGCGAAAGAAGGCGCGTCAAAACTTCCAATTTCTGTTAAAACTCGTATTGGTTACAATAAAAATGAAATAAATACTTGGATACCTTTTCTTTTAAAACAAGATTTAGCAGTCCTTACTGTGCACTTGCGAACTCGCAAAGAAATGTCTAATGTTCCTGCGCATTGGGATCTAATGAAACAAATAGTTAAATTTCGAAATAAAATAAATAAAAATACTTTAATAATAGGTAATGGTGATATTTTAAATTTAGAAGATGGAAAAAAGAAAATAAAAGAATCTGGCTGTGATGGAGTAATGATGGGCAGAGCAATTTTTGGAAATCCATTTTTATTTTCCCCACATGTCAGACATGTGGAAATAAAAGAAAAACTAAAAATTCTTATAGAACATACAAGGCTTTTTAAAAAACTTTTTAGTAAACATAAAAATCTCGCAATTATAAAAAAACATTACAAAGCATATGTGAATGGTTTTGAAGGAGCGAAAGAATTACGAGCAAAACTCATGGAAATAAAAAACACTAAAGAAGTTGAAAATATTATTAATGATTTTTTAAATAAAATTTGATATAATCTCCCAATGCACGACTTAGCATTATATAGAAAATATAGACCTAAAAGCTTCAAAGAAGTGTTAGGACAAGAGCATATAGTGAAAGTGCTAGAAAGCTCAGTTCTATCAAATAAAGTCTCTCATGCGTATTTATTCGTAGGTTCACGTGGTACTGGAAAGACTTCAGTAGCGCGTATTTTCGCTGAACAAATAGGCGTATCAGTAAATGATTTATATGAAATAGATGCAGCTTCAAATAGAGGAATTGACGACATTAGAACTCTTCGCGATGGAGTGCGAGTTTTACCTTTTGATTCAAAATATAAAGTTTACATTATAGACGAAGTACATATGCTTTCTAAAGATGCTTGGGGCGCTTTACTTAAGACTTTAGAAGAGCCACCAAAACATGTGATATTTATTTTAGCTACGACAGAACTTCATAAAGTTCCAGATACTATTATTTCTAGATGCCAAGTTTTCACATTTAAAAAACCATCAGATATTATTTTAAAAAATACAGTTTTAGATATTGCAGAAAAAGAAGGATTCCAATTAGATAATGGATCCGCTGAACTCATAGCAATTCTTGGAGATGGATCATTCCGTGATGCGCAAGGTATTTTGCAAAAAGTTTTAAATTTTGCTAAAACTAAAAAAATTAAAAGAGAAGATATTGAAAAGATTACTGGTGCGCCAAAAACAACATTAGTAAATGATTTTATTTCTTCTATTGCAAATAAGAATCTAGAAGATGGAATATTGTCTGTAAGAAAAGCTTCAAGTGAAAATCTAGATATGAAATTATTCTTGAAACTTATAATTCAGAAATTCCGTATGGCGATAATTCTAAAATATTCTCCAAAACTTGAAAGCGAAATGTCAGGGGATTTATCAGGAGAAGATTTAGAATTTTTGAAAGCGCTTGTAAAACAAGACAAAGAGGGGACCTTACGTTCTCCAGCATTATCTATTTTGCTTGGAGCATATGAGAATATAGAGAATGCATTTATCCCAGAACTTCCCTTAGAACTTGCACTTATAAAAATTCTTTCGGTTGAAAAATAAACCTTTTTAAGGTATTCTTATATTTGTTTACATTGGGAGATCGTCTAACGGTAGGACAGCGGCCTTTGAAGCCGTGAATCTAGGTTCGATTCCTAGTCTCCCAGCAGTTGACAAAAATATTATTATACAATATAATGCTTTTAAATAAATCTTTGTCATAAACTAAATTAGGAGGAACCAAATAATGAAAAAGACACAAAATCTTTTGAACTTTTGTTTAGCTGTATTAATTACTGCTATAGCTTATTTCTTTTTTGAAATAGAAGCTAAATACCTTATTTTAATTTTTATTGCTTCATACCCCTGGAAAATAGGGAAAAATATTTACTCTTTATTTGGAGGAATAAATGAAGATGGAAGTATTTATTCACTTATTTCAATATTCCAAAAAGCTGGTAGAAATGCATTTTGCCTAGTAGACTTATCATTACTTCAAAAAGCAGGCAATACTGCTGTATCTATCGCAGGATTTTCTTTTTATCAAAAAGCAGGTAAAGATGCAATACATCTTTTTAATTTTTCTTTGATTCAGAAAGCAAAAGAAGATACCGTAAATTTTTTTGGATTTTCTTTTTATCAACAAGCAAAACAGGATGCACTGATTTTTATTGGAATTTCATTATTTCAATCTTGTGATAGAAATGCAATAAATGTTTTAGGATTTTCCTCCTACCAAGAAGCTAGTAAAAATGCAATATTTGGTTTAGGTATCTCTCTTTTTCAAAGAGCTGATGTTAAAGCAACATGTGTATTGGGTTTTAATATTCAACAAAAAGCCAATAAAGAAGCTTATATGGGTTTAGGAATATCATTATTTCAATCAGCTCAAGAATTTGGTTATAATCTTAAAAAAGCTCGCGCAATTTTTAACGAAGGTTAAACTTAAAAAAATAAAAAGCCACTTGAGATAATTTCAATATAGTGGTTTTTTTTATTTTCCACCTTTAATAAAAATTCCCAAAGTCACTAGATTGTGCTTAATTTTTAAATAAAAAAAAGCCTTTCTTTGAACAAGAAAGGCTTTTTAATTTTATTTTTTATTCAACACTTACTGGTTTTTCTGCTTCTAAAATAGATTTCTTAATTTTATCAACAGCGTCTCTAATTTCTATATATTTCTTTTCATCCACAAAACGTGCTTCAAAACCATAGCCAATAGTTTGTTCAGAAACCCTTAATCCTTCAGCAATAAACAACATTTCATTAAATGAAAAAGAATAATTAAAATCTTGATTATTGAAACAAAATCTAACAATAATATTGTTGCAATACATAAAATCATCATCTCCAACATATTCTTCATAAAGAATATCAATCTTTCTTAAAGAAAGACCAACTGAAGGATATTTTATTTTTGAAAAAAAATTTTCTCTAAATAGACCTCCAAGAAAAACAGTTGTTTCAGTTAATAAAACAGAGAAAAGATAAACTTCTTTGTTCTTCTTAATCTCTGCTTCTAATTTTTCAACAAAAACTTTAACTTCTTTGTTTAATTCTAATTTTTTAGCTTCTCTCTCTTGTAAGAAAATTGCTAAAGGTACTTCTGATTTAAAAATTTGAATATTCATATTATTGGGTTTTAAATGAGCAAATGCTCGGTTTATACTCTGAATTTTCTGTTTTTAGTTTATCATAATAAAATTGACAAGTCAATGAAAAATTGTTAATGTAAAGATAAATAAATATTTGATAACTTAATAAAAAAGGAGGTAATTATGTCTATAAATGTGCCGGAATCCATTTGGAAAAAAAGAAATATCTTATATAAAGGAAAGTTCACAAAAGTTTTGGACCATAGTATTTCTTGTCCTTGTGCTATTGGACAAACACATCATCATCCATCAGAAGATTTATTGATGGTTGAATTGGAAAACATTGGTACAGTTCCTTTTTTTTGGGACCATTTTAATTTATTAGAACTTAAATATGCAAAATTATTTCCAGATTTATGGAAAGCATTAGATGAAATCCCTAGAGAAGGTTGGGTAAGAAGAGAAGTAAAAAATCCTGAAACAGACCAAGAACATACTATTTCTTTAAGAAATTTAGTTATTAGTATGATTGATCGTCTAACCGAATTTTCGGTAAATGAAATTTTAGAACTTTTGGATATGCTTGAAGTTCATGAATTTCCAGAAATCATAGACGGAGATAAGGTTATTGTTACTTATGATCAAAAAGAAAAGGAAAGGTTAAAAGCTGAAAAATTTAATTCTGAATTTAAAGCTATGATTAAAATTTGCAAAGATCTTCCTTCTCCTTACGGAAAAGAAATATTTTTTCTTTGGCTTCGTTTTGAAAAAGGAAAAGGTAAAGTTCCTGTACTTGCTAGACAGCTTGATAAATATCAAGCAATGGAAAAAGCTTTTGAATACCAAAATATAGGTTGGCCTAAAGTTTTAGCAAAGGCATTCATTGATTATAGTAGAGATGTTATCATCCATCCCGTTCTTAAAGAAAAGATGTTGAATATAGAAAAACAAGCTTCAATTATCTTTTAAATATTTAAAAAGCCTTTCGCAAAGAAAGGCTTTTTTATTTTAAATTAATTAATTTTATTTTTCAGAAAAACATAATAGGTAACGTTCCTTACCTAAGGTATAGTTAAAATTACCTAAAGCAAACCACCAGTTACCATTACTCAGGTGGTGTATATATGGAACTCTAAAATTACCATCATCATCTTTCCATAAAGATTCCTTCTCATCAAAAGAAACAATTCTTGTCCCTAAAGGAAATTTATCATTTTTCATAGATTGTAAAAGTGTTAATCCTTGCGCTCCCACTAAAAAAGCATTTTGCTGTTTCAAGAAAGCTAAGCAATCTTCACTTTTTACTGTATCTAGTATCGGAAAAATTTTAACTTTGTATGTTTTACCTGGTATAAGTTTATTTGATGTTTTAGAAAAGTTCTTACTATTAATATCATTATTATAGTAATCAGTACCTTTTGAATTTTTTACCTGTTTGGTAAATTTATCAATTTGTTTTTTATGGTCATAATCGGTAGGTATTGTAAATTCAAATTCATCAACAGATTGACCAAAATGAAGAGTGTCTTGTGCATTAACCTTTTGCACAGGGAAGCTAGCCATTGTGAATACTATAAACACAAATGCCATAATTAAAGGAGTGTTTTTGTTTTTCATATTATTAGGTTTTAAATGAGCTATTGCTCGGTTTATATTTTGAATTTTCTGTTTTTAATTTATCATAATAAAATTGACAAGTCAACAAAAAAACAAAAAAAACCTTTCTTATTTTGTAAGAAAGGTTTTTATATTTTTTGGCAGAAAATCTGCATCTTAAATTTATTCATCAAATCCCATAAAAGAAGACTTTGGTACAATATCTCCTAGTTGTAATTCTGAATTTATTTCGATTTGTATAGGTGTACAATCAGGACAAAGAATACGACGAAGGTCATATTTTCTCTCTTTTACTTTTTTAGCAAAACAAGCAATATCTTCTCTTTTGGTTACTTTTTTCCATACTGTACTTGTAGCAAACTTATAATTGCCACATCGTTTTGTACACTTAAAAAGTATTCCTTCTGTTGGTAATTCTTTTTCTGCCATAATATTTTATTTTAAATTAATTAAAAAGAAGTTTTTTATATTATAGCAGAAAATTTATAAATACAAACTTAAAAAATTTAAATTTGTATTTTCTAAATAAGCGTGTAATATATACTCATATGCTTAGAATCATAGCTTTTATTATTCTCTTGTTTTCTGTTCTATTTATGCCATTTTATATATCGGCAATTTTAGCAATTTTAGGTATGTTTTATTTTAGAATATTTTGGGAAGCCATCATTATTCTTTCTATCTCCGACTTTCTCTATGGAGCAAAGGAGGTTAAATTTTCAAATACTTTATTTATTTCTTTACTCGTTTCAACATTGATTTTAATTCTAATAGAATTTTTAAAAAGAAAAATGAAGTTTTATAATAAATAATAAATTAAATGATAAGAAGAATATTTAGAAAAAAGAGAATAAAAAACATAAATTCTTTCGTTGAACCAGACGAAATTTTTCTTGATTCAAAAAATCTACAAAATTTCAACCGTCAGCAATTTGAAGGAAGAATTGAAAAAGCAATTCCCAAAAAAACAATACTGTTTCTGGGTATTTTTTTTATAATTTCTGGAATAATGTTTTCATCCAGATTATGGTATCTTCAAATACAAAAAGGTGAAAGTTATTTCAAAAGAAGTGAAAATAATACATTAGAAAAACAAATAATCTTTGCTGACAGGGGAATAATATATGACAGAAATCAAAAAGAACTTGTTTGGAACAAAAAAGAAGATACTACAGATTTTACAATTAGATCTTATCTATCACCCGGATTTTCGCATATTTTAGGATATGTAAGCTATCCAATGAAAGATAAAACCGGTAACTATTGGCAAAATGAATTCATAGGAAAAGATGGTTTAGAAAAACAATACGCTGATTTGCTAAAAGGTGAGAATGGTTCAAAAATAGTAGAAATGGACGCTACAAAAGAAATTCATTCAGAAAATATTGTAAATGCTCCAAAAAGAGGAAGCGACCTAATAACAACAATAGATTCACGCATTCAAACTGAATTATTTACTTTAATTAAAAATCTGTCAGAAAGAAATTCTTTTAATGGCGGAGCCGGCATAATGATGAATGTTGAAAACGGAGAAATAATAACTTCCACAAGTTTTCCAGAATATAATTCAGAAATATTATCACTAGGCAAAGACTCTGCAATAATTAAAGGATATTTAAATGATAAAAGAAAAGTATTTATGGATAAAAACATTTCTGGTCTTTATACTCCAGGATCCATCGTAAAACCATTCTTTGCTATTGGAGCTCTAGCAGAAGGAGTAATAGATCCATATAAAAAAATTCTATCAACTGGCTCTATCTCAATTCAAAATCCATATTTTAAAGATCAAAAAACAATTTTCAAAGACTGGAAAGCTCATGGATGGGTAGATATGCGAAAAGCTATTGCTGTATCTAGTGACGTTTATTTTTATGCAATTGGTGGAGGTTTTGAAGATCAAAAAGGTTTGGGAATATTAAATATTGAAAAATATGCGCAACTTTTTGGCATAGGAGAAATAACAGGTGTTGATTTACCGGATGAAACTGAAGGGATAATTCCAAGTCTAGAATGGAAAGCGAAAAATTTCAAAGGTGATGATTGGCGTATTGGAGACACATATCACACTGCAATCGGACAATACGGCTTTCAAGTTACACCATTGCAAATGGTAAGAGGAATCGGAGCAATAGCGAATTATGGAAAATTAGTAACTCCGCATTTTATTCTAGGTAATCAAGAAAAAGAAACGAAAATTACAACAATAGATTTAGAAAGAAAATTTTTTGATATAATTCACGAAGGAATGAGAGATGGAGTATTATATGGTACATCAATAGCTCTTAATGTGCCTTATGTGAAAGTTGCTTCAAAAACAGGTACTGCGCAACTTGGAGTCTTAAAAAATAAAGTAAATTCATGGGTAATGGGTTTTTTCCCTTATGATAATCCTAAGTATGCATTTATTGTGCTTATGGAAGCCGGTCCTTCAACAAATAGCACAGGCGCATCAAGTATTATGGCACAATTACTCAACTGGATGTCTATAAATACTCCAGAATATTTTAAATAAAAAAACTCAGTCGCCTTAATCTATTAAGTTTTTAAACCATTTTTTAAAATTTGTTGCATATTTACATATTGGTGCTGTATAATAGAGGAATGCGAAAAGCAAGGATATTTTTAACGTTAGGTATTTGGATTTCTATATTGCCATATTTAGGTTTTCCATATTCATGGAAGAATGTTTTGTTCACTATTTCCGGTTTAGTTATTATCTACTTAAGTTATATAATATACAGAGAATCTAAAATAAAAGATAATAAAACTTCAGATAATTTTTCAGAAAATAGTGATTTTTATAAAAATTAAAAAATTATTAATATGTTAGAATTTTTTAAAACGAAGCGTACTTATGCTTTAATTTTATTTGTTGCTGGATTTTTTATATTTGGAATTTATATAGGTTTTCATAATCAACCAGAAATAAATAAAATTACAAGTATTGTAAATAAAAATACACCCCCAAATATACAAGCGGATTTTGGATCTTTTTGGAAAGTATGGAATACAATAAATGAAAAATATCCTCAAACAGAAAAAATAACTGACCAAGAAAGAATTAACGGTGCAATTTCAGGTCTTGTAGAATCTTTAAATGATCCATATAGTGTATATTTTAATCCTGACGATTCAAAAACGTTTGAAGAAGAAATCACAGGATCTTTTAGTGGTATTGGAATGGAAGTCGGAATCAAAGATAAAATTCTTACAGTCATTGCTCCACTTAAAAATACACCTGCTTACAAAGCAAATATAAAACCTGGTGATAAAATTTTAAAAATAGACAATAAAATTACATCGGACTTAAGTATTGAAAAAGCTATCGAACTTATCCGTGGTGAAAAAGACACCACAGTCAGTCTTACAATTTTTAGAGAAGGGGATAAAGAACCAAGAGAAATAAAAATTATACGAGATATTATTAACGTGCCAACTCTTGATACAGAATTAAGAAAAGATGATATTTTTGTAATAAAACTTTACAGCTTTTCAGCCAACTCAGCTAGTCTTTTTCGTAATGCATTAAAAGAATTTTCATTATCTAAAAGTGATAAATTAATATTAGATTTACGAGGAAATCCCGGTGGATACTTAGAATCAGCAGTAGATATGGCGAGCTGGTTCTTACCACAAGGTAAAGCTATTTTAATAGAAGATTATGGCGATAATATAAAACAAAAAATATATAGAAGCAAGGGTTATAATATTTTTAATGATAAATTAAAATTTATAATATTAATAGACAGTGGTTCTGCTTCAGCTTCTGAAATTATTGCTGGCGCAATGCAAGATTATGGACGCGCAAAGTTAGTTGGCAGTCAAAGTTATGGTAAAGGTTCTGTGCAAGAAGTTGTTGATATAACACCAGATACTATATTAAAAATTACAGTAGCAAAATGGCTCACGCCAAATGGAATTTCTATTTCACAAAAAGGTTTAACGCCAGACTATAAAGTAGAATTCACCAAAGAAGATTATGATTCAAATAAAGATCCGCAAATGGATAAAGCTGAAGAATTATTAAATAGTTAAAAGTTTATAAAGTTATAAAGTAAAATAATATGAAAATAATATTTTTAAAAGATGTGCCAAGAGTAGGAAAAAAGCATGACATTAAAGAAATTAACGATGGGTATGCGATGAATTTTTTATTGCCAAGAAAACTTGCAGAAGTAGCAACACCAAAAGCTATTTTGGAACTTGAAAAACACAAAAAAGGAATTATTGTAGAAAGAGAAATTCAAGAAGAATTACTTATTAAAAATCTAGAAGAAATAAAAAATAAAATTATCACAATAAAAGGTAAAGCTAACGAAAAGGGAAGTCTCTTTTCTGCAATTCATAAAAAAGAAATAATAGAAAAAATGAAAACTGAACATCGTGCTGAAATAAGTGAAGAATGTATTATCTTAGAAAAACCAATCAAAGAAACAGGGGAATTTGAAATTACCATTGAAATAAAGGGTAGAAAATCTTCATTTAAACTAAAAGTTGAGGCAATATAAACCTTATTGACAACTTTTTATCTAATTGATACTATTTATATAAATAAAGGTCCTTTGAAATAAAGGCAATCTAAGTAAAAACTAAAAAACTACCTATATGAAAAAGAAAAGAAATAATATTTTTTATCTTTTATTATTAATTATTAATACATTAATTTTTTGTGTATTAGTAATAAATCATAATAAAACAGAAATACCTCTTTATATTTTATTTATTATTTTTATTGCAATAATTTTTATTACAATAAAAATATGCAAATATAATGAAAATAAAAGAACAAAAAACTTATTCAAATTATCCAATCCTCCAAAGGTTGGAAAAATTTACGAAATCACAAAAATTCTTGATTGTTTTGATTATATCAAAACAAATAATGCCAGTTGTTTTCGAGTTCTGGCAAAAGAATTTAAACAAAAAAATCAAGAACAAATGGAAACATTCACCCTATATGCGTGGTTCGAAAATATATATTTAAAAGAAAACAACGAACCTGTAATTGGAATTTATATAGGATCTAGAAGAGACAATTTTTGTACTCTTGGTGGATACTTTTTAAAACCAATTAAAGAAGAATATTTATAAAAAAAAGCCTTATATTTTTTAAGGCTTTTTTATTTCTTATATTACGTTTACAACTTTCTTTACTGAAGTTTTTCCATTAAAGGAAGTTTTTCTTTTTGATCCAAATTTAACTGTTCCAGGCCTTAAAGCAAATAGGGTATGATCTTTACCAACACTTACATTTGTACCAGCCATAATAGCTGTGCCTCTTTGACGAACGATTATGGAGCCAGCCTGAGCCTTTTGACCATCAGCAAGCTTAGTACCAAGGTACTTTGGGTTTGAATCTCTTAAGTTTTTGGCGGTTCCGCCGGCTTTTCTATGTGCCATATTGTTTTTGTATTATTAAATGATAAAATTTATTTATATATATAACAGCCTTAAGCATAAACAATTTCGTGGAAAAAATCAAGTATTTTATAAAAAGTGAAAAAGGAAAAGATATTTTAATAATTATAATAATTATTTTGGTTGGTTTAAGCTCGTTTGAACTGGGAAGATTATCTAAAGCAAACAACTCAAATAACAATGGAATTAAGATAGAATATCCAGCTAATTATGAAGTAAAAACCAATTTAAGCCAAACAAACAGCAATACAAGCATAAATACAGCTAAAACTACACAAACATCAGGAAATTATTTTGCTTCAAAAAGAGGAAAAAAATATTATCCAGTTGGATGTTCCGCTGGTAATACAATTAAACAAGAAAATAAAATTTATTTTTCTACTGGCGCAGAAGCAGAAAAGCCTGGATACGAGTTATCTGGTTCATGTATATAAAAAGGCTCATTTTTATAGAGGGAAGTATTATATAACAATTAAACACCATGTCGCACAATATATCTTTAGGCATAGCACTATATTTAAAAAGGCTTAACTTACATAAAAACCACTAATAATAATGGCTCTATCTATCTTCTAATGACTTATTTAACTTATTTTAATATTATATATTTATAAAAAAATTAATTAATTGGAAAAGTTGGCGCAACTTTTTGAAAATCAGTAGGTTTACCATCATGAATATTTTTCATATTCTTTAAAAAAGAATCCCAAAAAACTTGTACAGTATCACTTCCAATAACATTAGAAAATGGTTTCTTTAAATAATCGTTCCACAAGCTCCTTCCAGATGACTTAATATAACTAAAATTACTTTGAGTATTTGGACTTTCAACTACAGCCTTAATATTTATATTAAAATAACCTAAGATGATAATTAGAATAATTCCCAAGAGAACAATTCCTAAAATACTTATTCCACCCTTTTTGTTATTTAAATTTTTCATTTTAATTAGATAATATTTTGAAACATTGTTACAAACCAGTTAACTATTCCAGTTATTGTAATGTGAAAATAATTCATCAAAAATATCACAACTATAATAAAGATTATTAATTTAAGAAAACCACCTTGTTTATTTTTCATACTTTAATTTTAACACACAATATTTTACTAATACAATATAAAACTGTTAATTAATTTTATTGTTTATATGGTGGAAGATAATACATTGGATCCAAATAAGCATTAACTGCAGATATAGGTTGGGTTAATGTATGTCCTGGACATGATTTACTTGGTAATGTTTTCAAATTAACCGCATCTTTAGCATAAACAGATACATGCAAATGTGGCGCTGTAGAATACCCAGTATTACCCGTATATCCTACTACTTGCCCACGAGCTACCCTATCCCCTGTATTCACTTTTATAAGAGAAAGGTGACCATAAGTACTTGCTAGACCATTATCATATTTAATGAGCACAAAACGTCCAAAAGAGACTCCTGGACATTGTTTATCTGTATCACCAGTACCTGCAACTATACCATCTGCCATTGCTTTAAGTGGTACAGGAGTTCTTGCTCTAAAATCTACACCATTGTGTGTACCACTTGCATATAAACGTCCAGATGAAGCTGTTTTACCAAAAAGTTGAGTCACATAAATATAATCAAGTGGCCAACTCAAAACTCCACTACCTGGAAGAGTTTTAGGATCAAGAATAAATTTTAATTGAGCTTCATAATCTTGCAACTCTTTTTCAAATGCTTCTTTTTTTGCTAATTTATCTTTTAATAATTTTTGATAACTTGATTCACTATTTTTTGTTTGAGCTAAAAGTTTTTTCTTTTCAGCTGTATTTTGATCCACTATCTTTTTTTGATCTGCTAATTGATTTTTAAGTGACACAAGTTCATTTCTAGCATCTGTTGTTTCTTTTCTAGTATCTTCTAAATCTCCTTTTATTTGTTTTAATTCAACTATTTTTTCTCTTATTTTTTCTCTAACAGAGACCATATTATCTATATCATTCCAAACATCTGTAAAATTATTTTCAGATAAAATTACTTCTGAAATAGAATTAAGCTCTAATTCATTTGTTTTTCGAATATCTATTTTTATTGCATCTATATCTCTTTTTATTGTGTCTTCTTTATTGCCTATATCTAAACTTAATTCTTGTATTCTTAAATTTGTTTTCTCAATTTTATTTTCTGTAATAGCAATATCAGCCACTAATTTTTTTTTAGTTAAATCAAGCTGTTTGATTGATCCATTTAAAGAATTTTTTTGTTTACCTAAATCATCAAGCTGTGCTTGATATTGCTTTATCTCTTGTTCTAATTTATCTATATCAGCATTTTTCTGACTAATTTTTTTATTTAATTCCTCTAAAGATTGAGCATAAGAAAAAAGTATAGGTACTATAAGTAAAAGACCTATTACAATTATACTAAATAGCTTTTTGTAATCTTGATATAGTTTCATTTTTTCCCAAAATCTCCGCTATTATAAAAGGATCTGGAGATTTATCTAATCCTGATAAAGCAAAACGAACAGGGTGCAATAGTTCCCCTTTTGAAGACAATGACTCCCCTATTTTCATTAAAATTTCTTTAATATTTTCCTTATTAAAATTAGATTCATCTAAATTATTCAAGGCTTCTACTGCTTTTTTTAAATTTTCAGAAATTTGTAAAACTGTAGTATTTTTAAAAATTAATTTTTCTTTTTCATATTTAGGCGCGTTAAAAAATAAATCTAATTCCCCTGTCTCAATCATTTTTTTAATATCTCCAAATTTTGAAATTCTTTCTGTTATTATTGGAATAAGTTTTTCATTTCTATAATTTTCTGGCAACCACTCAAAAATTTTATTTTTTAAATCTTCACTGGAAAACATTTTTATGTGTTCTTTATTTATCCAATCAAGTTTTTCTTCATTAAATTTACCGCCGCCATTATGAATATGAGTTATATCAAAAGCATTTATTAATTCATTTTTTGAAAAAATTTCTTTTTCACCTCCTGGATTCCATCCAATAAAAGCAAGAAAGTTTATCATGGCCTCCGGCAAATATCCTTCGTTTCTATATTCTAATACATCTTTCGCGCCATCTCTCTTTCCTAATTTCTTTTTCCCGTCTGGTCCCATTATTGGTGGTAATGTAACTAAGTATGGTCTTTTAATTTCGAGAGCATCATATAAAGATAAAAATTTTGGAGTAGAAGCAACAAATTCATCTGCGCGCATAATATGAGTCACTCCCATTTCTAAGTCATCTATAATATGAGCAAAATTATAAGTTGGATATCCATCACTTTTTATCAAAACAAAATCATCCAGCGCTTCTGGCCCAGCGCTTAATTTTCCTCTAACCAAATCTTCCCATTCATAACTCTTTATTTCTGGAACTTTAAAACGAAGCGGTTTTGTGCCGTCCCATATATCAAATTTTTCTGGTCTATATTCTCTATATAAAAAAGGTTTTCCTTCTAACTCTGCTTTTTCACGAAATTCATCAACTTCTTCCGTTGTGTATGGATCAGGATATGCCAAACCTTTATCAATTAATTTTTGAGCATATTTTTTATATGAATCTAATCTTTCTGATTGCAAATAAGGAGCATTTTGTCCTCCAATATCAGGACCTTCATCCCAATTGATTCCTAACCATTTTAGAGATTCCATAATATGGGAAATAGAACCTTCAACTTCTCTTTCTTTATCTGTATCTTCAATTCTTAATATAAAAGTTCCATTATTTTTTCTAGCCCATAAGTATGCATACAATGCAGTACGAATACCGCCAACGTGCATAAAACCTGTAGGACTTGGCGCAAATCTTGTTACAACTTTATTTTCCATACTTGTATTTTAGCATTTTTTTTAAATATTTGGTATAATTAACCTAAATAATTTTCCTTGAAACTAAAAATAACATAATATGAAAAAGAAAAAATCAGAAACAACACCAGTATTATCAAAGAGTGGTCCAATATCTGCAGAACAAATGCATGAATTAGAAAAAAGTATTAACGAAACAATGGAACCTTTTGCTCTTGAAGCAGATAAAAAAGCACAAAATTCTGAGTTAAAAGCTGGTATGCACTGGATAGGATAATAATCCTATTATCTTTTAAATTATTTAAAAATCACATATTTAATCTGTGATTTTTTTATTTTTACAAAAAACACCACAACTTTCCATTTTCGGTGAAATCCCCAAATAAATTTCATTAAGAATGATATTTGAATTATAGTTTTCCAATGCTTTAGCAGTTATAGCAATCAATCTATGATTTCCCTCAATACAAGTAAACGAAGAATTTTTGCTTGAAGAAATAAAAATAAGTCTAGTATTTACGTTTTTATCATTTAATTTTGTTTTTATTTTTTCTATACGTTCAATATCAATTTGATTTGTAGCTGACCAAAAAGTTTTGTTAATAGCGTCTATTAAACAACAGGTTTTATTTGTTATCTGTGCTACCCAACCTTTAGTCATTGGAATCAAAAAAGTTCGTTTAATATCCTCTTTAGTTAGTTTTGCCAAATACCATTTTGTATCAGTTGGTAATTGGCTGATTATATTAGAACGATATGACATTAATAAATCGAATCTTTTCTTGTTTTCTTTTTGATTTTTTAAATTAGGATTTAAAATTAAATCTTCCGAAACATATTCTCGATATTTATCATGATTAGAATAATGCCACTCATCTTTCAACCAATTTGCTACAACTTCATCAAAACTCTTCTCTTTCATATTTATATATTAGCATTTTTCTGAAATATTTGGTATAATCAACAGAGAAACAATCATTCTTTAAAACCTTTAAATATTACAAATATGAAAACACCTTTCTTGGGAAACTTTAAGGATATTGAAATTATATCTTTAGAAGTATTAAAAATATTCCATAAAAAGATAAAAAATTATAAAAAATTAAGTAAAAAAGATTTTTTATTTAAAATAATAAAAAGTATGGGAGGAGAAATAAGAACAAACCAAAGTGCAGATCCATACCCTATATATGCCCCATTGGTAATAGAACCCGATAAGAGGTTTACAATAACAAGAAGCCAATATACTACTTTCTTTGAAGATAATTTTATTATAGCTACAAATATTGGAAGAATTTTTCTAAATTACAAAGAAGATAAAAGGGAAACTAAAAGAAAAACAGTCTTCTGGCATCTAGAAAAAGAAATAGATTGGGCATCTTATTATTTTGCTTTAGTGTTTTTGACACCAGAACAAGAATTTAGAAAAATTTTTAATGAACACAAAAAAACATCAGTTTTTATGCAAAATTCTATACTTTCGGGATACTTTGAAGTATCAATAAAAAAAATTATTGAGAGGAAAGAAAAATTACATCTTAAATAGATATTTATTTAAAAAACCATTTCAGAATGGTTTTTTTTTATTTCTCGTGAGATAAAGCTATGTCAATCAATTCTCTAGCGATTTTAGTTGCAGCATCAGGTTTATTGAATTCATGTGTACTTTTAGCCATTTGATCTAGTATTGCATTGTCCCCTGTTATTCTTTCTATCTCTGAACTTAGAATATTTGCAGTCATATTTATTTCATCAATCACATTACATGCTCCAGCACGCGCATAAGCAAAAGCATTTTTCTTTGCATGATCTCCATTTGATTCTGTAAATGGAATTAAAATTGATGGAACACCCCAAGATGCTATTTCAAATAAAGTTGATCCCGCGCGAGAAATTATCATTGTGGCTGCGCCAGCCGCCATTTTCATTTGAACATTATTTAAAAAAGCTATAGGCACATATCTTGATTTATTTTTACCATTAGCAAGTATCACATCTGCTCTTCCTGTAACTGTTTTAAAATTATTAATACCAGTCTGATGAATAATTTGATAATTTTCTAAAAGTCTTGGAAGCGCGTCTAAAATAGTATTATTAATGAGTTCTGCTCCTTGTGAGCCACCTAAAATAAAAATCACTGGAATACTTGATTCTAATTTAAAATAATCAAGAGCTTCTTTTTTATCCGCTGGTTTTTCAATTTCAGAACGAATCGGCTGACCAGTCCAAGCCACTGTTTTTACAGGAAAAAATTCTGATGCTTCTTTAAAAGAAACGGCAACCCTTTTAGCAAAATGCCCAGCCCATTTATTTACTCTTCCTGGAGCAGAATCTGATTCATGTATTACTACTGGAATATTTAAAATGCGCGCTGCAAAAAGTGTCGGAAAACTAGCATATCCGCCTTTACTAAAAACAACATCTGGATAAATTGAAAATATTTTAAAAATTGCATTTATAACTCCAAAAAAAGTTTTAAAAATATCAGAAAAATTTTTTAAAGAAAAATAAGTGCGCATTTTTCCAGCATTAATTTCTTCATACAAAAGACCATTCTCAAAAAGCATTTCCTTGTCGTAAGGACTATCAGAAATATAATAAAGCTTCGCGCCTATTATTTTCTCTTTATCTATTATTTGATTTGTTTTTTGAGCAACAGCAATAATTGGATAAAAATGTCCACCTGTTCCTCCTCCTGTAAATACAATTTTCATTTTTTACTTTATAATTTAAAAAAGTTTCTACTAATTTTTATTAAATTTCGATATATTAAGCACAATACCCATTGCCATAAGATATATCATAAGTGAAGTACCTCCATGACTCATAAAAACTAACGGAACTCCTGTTAACGGAAAAACTCCAGTAATAGAAGCAATATTCATAAATGATTGTGCTGTAATAAGTATAACAATTCCAGAGACTAAAAGTCTACTGAATTGGTCAGGAGAATTATTTGCAATTCTAAGCCCGCGTAAAGCAAAAAGTGAATAAAGTAATATAACTATTGATGTTCCAATAAAACCTAATTCTTCACCTAAAACAGCAAAAATTGAATCTCCTTGCGGTTCTGGTAAGTAACTAAATTTTTGTATACTTTGCCCATAACCACGCCCAAATATTCCTCCAGAACCTATTGCAATGAGTGATTGTTGGATTTGATAAGATGAACCCCTAGGATCTGCTGAAGGATCAATAAAAGTTTTTACTCTTTGCTGAAGATATGGAGTAAAAAAAACTAAAGAACTTAGCCCTATAATTATTAATAATCCTCCACCAATAATATATTTTATAGGAACACCTGAAATAAAAAGCATACAAATTCCTGTAATAGTAATTAATATAAAACTTTTTGTATCTGGTTGTTTAAATAAAATGAAAGCTATAACTCCCAGCATTATAAGAAGTGGCAAAATACCAAACTTAAAATCTTCCACTTTATGTTTTACCCAAGAAAGCCAAGCTGCAAAATAAATAACAAAACCAAATTTTAAAAATTCCACTGGCTGGAAAGTTCCTAATGGTCCGAGCTTGATCCATCTTTGCGCTCCTCCATGACTCCATCCTAGGCTAGGAATAAATACTGCGGCAGTAATAGCTATACCACCTAAAAAAATAAATAAAGCATACTTACGCCAAAATTTATAATTTATTTTTAATGCAATATACATTCCAATAAGTCCAAAGCCAAGACCAAGCACAAGCTGACTAAAAAGCACAGAATAAAATTCTTGTTTGCTTTTTACAAGAATTCCCAAAGACGCAGAAACAAACATAGCAATTCCTACAAAAATTAACAGAAGCACGGTTATTAAAAAAAATCTGTCTATTTTTTTTCCTTTCATTATTTTTTATTTTTATCTACTTATTACAGCTAAAATAATTCCTATAATTGCAAATATAATAGATAAGATCCAAAAACGCATAGTAACTTTATAAGAAGGCCAACCAAGCGCTTCAAAATGGTGATGAATTGGAGAAAGTTTAAATAATCTTTTTCCATTATTTAATTTTTTATAACAAATTTGCAATATTACCGACAAAGAACTTATTACCAAAGGCAAAGCAACTATTGGTAAAACCAAAACAGAATCAGTTAGGAACGCTATTGTAGCGAGAGTTATAGTAAGACCCATCATTCCTGTCTCTCCCATATAAAATCTAGCTGGAGGAATATTAAACCAAAGAAATGCCAATATAGCTCCAGTTATAACGCCAGAGAAAACTGCTAAGTCTATTTGATTATTTGTAAAAGCAATAATAGTATATGCAGAAAAAATTGAAGCTAACACTCCACCAGAAAGTCCGTCTATTCCGTCTATCACTCCCCCAGAAAAAGTCGCAAGTGCAACTATTATAAAAAATGGAATTATTAAAATACCTAAATATATTTCTCCACCGAATGGAATATGAATTCCGGTCATTCCTAATTTATAAAAAAACCAAATTCCAATAAATAAAGATATTAAACCAATTAAAAAAGCTTTCCATTTGCGCCAATTTTTATCATCACGAGCAAACTTTCCTTTTCCATAAATTTGAATTAAATCATCCCAAAGTCCCAACAATGAACCAAGCATTAATGTAAAAAATGGTATTAAAGTTTGATTTCTACTTAAAAAATTCATCTTCTCTGTATTTACTGATGGAAATAAAATAGATATTAAATAAAAAATGATAACTACACAAAATACTGAAAACCAAACTATTATCCCACCTACACGTGGAGTTTTAAGTTCTTCTTTTTCATTGTGAATTTTTTGAAATTCTAAATTAGTAACTTCATTACGAGAATATCTTTTCCACATTTTATATTTATAGAAAAAATGTGTAGCAATAGGCGTAATGAGAAGTCCTAAGAAAAAGGCAAAAGCTGTAGGTATAAAAATTTTAATTAAATTTAAAAGCATAAAAAGATTTTAATTAATCTGCGCATATTTATTCATAAATTTATAAGAAAACGGTTTGGCATATTTTTCTAAAATTAATCTTTCATATGAATCAAGATTTTTATAACTAAAAATAAAATTCCTTATCACATTCCACTCCTCACGACCAGCAGGTATAATATCCCTAAAAGATAGTATTTTTTCCACAATATCAAGTGAACGTTTTTGCGCATTTTGCGCAGCTTCAATTTTTCCAGCATCGTAAAAAGAAAAAAGTCTTCCAATTTCAGGATATAAATTTGCCATATAAAAAAGTGAATTTTTCTCCATATTATTTTAAATCTATAAATCTTAAAATTATTTCTATTGCTTTTTTAACTACTTCTTCATTATTTATATTCCTGGAACTATTACCAAAATTTGGTTTTATATTAACCATTGAATCAAATTCTAAAACTCCATCTAAGTTTTCTTCAAAACTAATATTAAAACCCCAAACATCCTCAAATTTTGAACCAGTACTTGTTAAAAGTTCTGAATCTTCAATGTGATAATCACCACCCAAGGCAACTCGTTCACCTTCAATATCCACTGCTCCTTTTATCATAGTCCCATACCAAATATCAGCCAATTTTTTAACTTCATCAATACTTATTTTTTTATCTAAGATTTTAATCTTTGTATCCATAAAAATATCCTAACATAGTTTTAATTATATAATACATTAACCAGTTTTTCCATATCAGAAAAACGACCATCTTGAGTAGAGCCAAGTACTGTTATCGCTATTCTGTACCCATCTTTATTTTTAAATATAATTGTTAAATTTCCTCCAACAAGCGTGGTAAAACCTGTTTTTGAAAATAAAATATTTGGAATTTTATTTAAGATAATATTTGTATTTTTTATATTATGAACAAAACCAACTTGAGATTTCAAACTTATTTCAGGTAATACTGTAGCGCTAAAAACATCGGGGTGCGCTTTTAATGCATAAATTGCCATTATGTTTGCATCTTTTGCTGAAGCATAAGCTCCTGCCCTTTGCTCATCAAAATCAAGTCCAGTAAAATTTAAAAAAGAAAAATTTTCCATTCCTATCCTTCGCGCTTTACTATTCATTCTCTCTAAAAAATTTTTACTATCTCCCACAAGCGCATAAGCTCCATCATTCGCGGAAGCTACTAAAGTAAATTTGGCCAAATTTTTAACATCCCATTTTTCATAAAGCAAAAATCCAAAATCGCCGAATTGTTTTAATGCATCAGGTTCTATTGTGATAGTAGGATTTGTTCTATAATCATCAAGAGCAACTAAAACTGTCATTGTTTTTATCAAAGACGCTAATGGTAATTTTTCATTTTGGTTCTTACCATAAATTTCTATATTAGAATCAATATCATAAACAGAAACTGCTTTAGCATACACTTGCACGTTAGTAAGAGCATTTTTAATATTTACTATTTTTTGTTCTTCATTTTTTGAAATATTGTTTAATTTATTATTTCCAATAGAAAATAAAATTGCCTCTAAGGCAAAAATAATTAAAATAAAAAGTAAAATAGAATTTTTATTGTTCGGCTTCATTATGTAATTCTTTCGCTAAATTTTGCGCTGCAGTTTCAATAGAACTATTGACTTCTGCATAATCTGGCAATTCTTCCACAGATTTTACTCCCATATATGAAAGCAAATCAAAAGTTGGTTTGTAAATATATCTTCTGCTATCGTTCGGATCAACTGTCTTTTCAATCAATCCTCTGATAGAAAGAGCTCTTAAAATAAAGCTGGAATTGACTCCTCTGATATAATCAATCTCTGCTCTGCTTACGCCATTTTTATATAAAACTATAGACATTGTTTCCAAGCTTGCTTTTGACAGTTCTTTATTTAATTCTTCTTTTTGCATATTTTCAAAAAGATCAGAAAGTTCTGGAGCTGTTCCTAGTGCTATTTCATTTTCTTTTTCCTGTAAAACTATTCCCCTATTTATTAAATTTTCTTTTAACTTTTCTACAGCTTCATTTATTTCAGTCTGATTCGCATGCAAAACTTCCGAAAGTTTTTTTCGTGAGATTGGTTCTCCTTTCCAAAAAAGTATTGCTTCAATTTTTTTCTCTAAATCCATAATTTTATAAACTTTCTATTATTATCTCTTGACGCTCTATTATAATATCTTCAAAATCATTTTCCTGCACAGCATTCAAAATTCCATTTCTTACAAGTTCTAGCATAGCAAGAAATCCAACAATTACAACTACCCTTTCTTCTTTTGTAACAGCTTTTCCAGTAAATTCTCTAAAGTTCATTTTTAATGAATTTTGAATTCTATCTGTTAATTTATCTATCATTTCTTCTATACTTATAACCTTTCTTACTTCAACTTCTGGTAAAAATACTTTTTTGGGAATTCTTCCAAGCACACTTTGCGCAAAAGCCATCATACTTTCTTTTGTAATCTGTTCATCTGGTAAAAATACCAAAAGATTATTTTTTCTTTCAAGTGGAGCAAAGATAATATTTTTTCCAAAATTATCTTTTATGTGACCACCAAGTTTAATATAAAGTTCATAGAGTTTTAATCTATCTTCTAAATTTCTTATATCAACTTCTTCTTCGTTGGTTAAATTTAAATTCGGTAAAAGTGATTTTGATTTTATTAAAATAAGTGTGGCTGCTACAACAACAAAACTTGAAATTTCATAAGGACTTAAATTCCCTAATGTATTAATGTATTTTAAATAATCCTCCGTTACCTCTGCAAGCGATATTTCATTAATAAATAACTTTCTTTCTTCAACTAAACCCAAAAGAAGCCCAAGTGGGCCTTCAAATCCAGCTGTTTTTATCTTATAAACTTCCTGTTCCACCTTTGTATTATATACCTTTTTATAGATTTTAGCGATAGTTACCTATTTAAGTATGTGATAATAAATTGCAAAACTGTAGCAATACATACCCACAAAAGATAAGGGATATTTATTAAAGCTACCCATTTCATATGTGGATAGATTACAATCATAGCCCAAATAAGAGTCCCAAGTACTAATACTATATCAAGAGCAGCTAAATAATTGTTTTGTAATTTAAATTGGATTGGAGAAAATATTAAATTAAAAACAATATTTAAAATAAAAGGAACAGCAACAACAAAAGGCAGTTCTTTGTTAAAAACTTTATAAAAAACTGTTCCAAAAGAAATAATTATAAGAACATAAAGCACACTCCAAATAGGTCCAAACACCCAACTAGGAGGAGCCCAATTTGGTTTTATAAGATTTTGATACCAGTTATATGTTGTATTCATATTTTTATAACCCTTTAATTATATCACAAAAAAATTAATTTTTAATAAAACAACTACAAGGTTTTTTTCTTAGAATTTCTTTTTGTTCTTTAATCGTATTAATAAAAACTTTTTGTCCTCCTAGTCCCACAGCATATTTTTTATTAAGAGGAGAATGATGCAAATATCCACGATTAAAAAATTCTTTTACTAATTGCTCATGTCTTTGATAAAGAGCCTTTTGTTTACCTACCCAACGTAAAGTCTCTGGATGACGTGAATATCCACCCTTCCCTTTATGTTTAGTTAGAATATTCCAAAGTCCATGAAGTTCTCTATGCTCAGCTAGTAAATGTTTTCTACATAAATATTTTGGATTTATATCCCAAACTCGCATTATTTAATAGTTAAATTAGTAACTTCTCTTTTGTCGTTCACTGTATATGTAAAATTCTTTTTTTCTTGTATATGCCCATCTTCATATGTTACTATGCCGGATTTCTTTTCTAAATCAATCGTTGAAGATACTACATACCAAGTCCCACCCAATACAGCTTTTACTGGTGAAAGAATATTTATATTATCTTTTAAATAATTTTCTACATTTTCTCTTTCAGTTAAAATTATTTTTTCTTCTGCTTTTGGAATCTCCACAAGCTTTTTATCTTCAACCCTAACAAACACAAAAACTCCAATTAATAAGATTAAAATTAATATAATACACTTAATTTTCTTCATATTCCTATTATACTACAAGGGCTAAATATGATGAAACACATAGATTCTCTATTTAATTAATTTTAATTTATCAACTCTTTTTAGTTTTTTGATTCGAGATTCTTCGCGAGAAGCAGTGGATCTATTTTTAAATTTTTTAGAATAAACCATTTTGACTGGTCTTCTAGAAGAAGTATATTTCGCTCCTAATTTAGTACTGTTATGTTCAACAATTCTTCTTTTTAAATCTGTAGTAATCCCAGTATATAAAGTCTTATCTGCGCATTTAATTATATATAAGTAATACATTTTTGTAATTTCTCATACCAACAAACTCCAGTTTGTTGGTATGTTATTTTATATTTTGGAATGATTTTAAAAAATTAACAAACATCTTCCCATAAGGAGACAAAGTATGTTCGACAAATTTACCTTGATACTTTTTATTTATTAATCCTGCTTGATAAAGCTTTCTTGTATGTTCCCCTATTGTTTTAGGATTAGCATCAAGTGTTTCAATAATTCCATCAAGAGTAATACCATCATTCTTTGAAATAAGAAGTAATATTTCAATACGACGGTGATTTGCCATACCCTTCAAATGTCTCTCCATTTGTTTAGCTGTTTTTATTTTTGCCATATTTATATTATATAACAATTTTTCATACCTACAAACTGGAGTTTGTAGGTATGTTATTTATTGAGTTTTAGTTTTTGGGTTAGATTTAAGATAAACAAAACCTTGCGACTAATCCCGTCGATATGCCCCAAAACATCTTCTGTTATATATTCCGCAAACCCTTCGCCTCGTGACATTGGATAATTATATCATCTTATATGAGTTAGATTCCTAATAAGGGTCACTTTCTAAGATCAAGCACAAAAAGCACGCTAAATATTAAAAAGAACGCACTTTGTGTGCGTTCTTAAAATTTCTTTACTTAATTTAACCAGGTGATGTTGTATTAAGTTTTTTCTTTTCTAATCTCTGTCTCTCTTTTTCTCTTGGCTCTTCAATCCAAATTTTTTTCATATATGGATCCCATGTGAGCCAACAGTTTTTCTCATCTCCTAAATCCAAATTTTTTCCAAAAGACTTTTGTTTATACAGATATGCTTGACGACCATTTAAAAAAATTATCTCAGAAAGGTTAAACGTAATATATCCGCCATGATAAAATTGGTATATATTTTCAGCGTCAGGCCATTTTTTCTTTTCATCTTCGTTAAAATTATCAATTTTTTCTAAAGAAAATCTAGGACCAAAAAAACATCCGGCAAGAACGTCTCCAGCATATTCACTACTGGAAGTTTTGTTTACATAAATGTATTGAAAACTAGTTTCTGGCCAAGAATTTACTCTTATATATGACATAATATTTAGTTTTAATGAGCTAAATACGCTCGGTTAATACTTAGAAATTTCTGTTTCTAATTTACCATGTAAATATTAACAAGTCAACCAATAAAATAATCGCACGAGAAGGGTCAAAATGTTGTACTAACAATACTAAAAATATTTTACTCTACTGGGCACGTATTCTTCCCCATCGCTGAATAAATTGCACACCAAGAAAAAATTGCTTCAAAGACACAGAATCCTGAAAGGAAAATAAGAATTGGATTCCAAGCTGTTGTAATCGCTAAAATTAATAATCCTGCACCCAATATTGCACGAACTATTCTATCTCGTTTGTTTAAATTTTTTGAAACTCTTTGAATAGACTTCTTCGCAAAATATTTCATTATCAAGCGATATAAAAATCCAATGATAAATGCAAGTATATACATTACAACTATATAACCAAAACCAAATGGTGAAAAAATAAAGCTGATTGGCGATTCATTAAAAAAATCTTTTTTAATTTTTGGAATTAAATTTACAGCATTTATTATTTCTCCCAAACTAAAAGATTCTTTCTCCCCTATCGCTAAAGAATATTTACTGTCATTATTTGCGCTCCAAACATAAATATCATATCTACCTGCTTCTGCTCGTGTTTTATATTCAGGACCTTTCAAATATGAATCAAAACCAAATAGTTCAAAAAACTTTTTCCATTCAAAATGCGCTCCATCAAGGAATGCTATAGGAGTGTTCATTTGATTATTTTTTATGACAATAGCGTAAACATCCGTCGTTTGATCTTTAATTTTAGGAACTAAAATATTTACATATAAATCGAAAGGCTTGTCGGAATCTATACGATACATTTGTGAATCGCCTTGTAGTTTTGAATAAAATGCCTTTGATATTTCAGGATCAACGACAGTTGTTTCCTTTTGCTCTGTAATTCTAGGTTGATGAGCAAATGCAAAAATTGGTGCTAATAAAAATAATGCGACAAAAAACACTACTAAATTTTTTAATTTCATTTTTATATTATAACACCCTGTAGTAGATTTTAGCAAAGTAATTTGCCAAAATTACTTTGCAAGATCAAGAGTTTCATCAATACGGATTTTTTTAACGAAATCTGGTACGTGAGAAACTAGAATTAATGCACCCTTATATTTATTTATAGCTTCAGCAATAACAGGAATATGACGGAAATTTATATGATTCGTCGGTTCGTCTAAAATAAGCAAACCTGGACGTTCAAGGACCAAGCGCGCAAATGCAACGAGCCCTTTCTGCCCCTCAGAAAGGGCTCCTATTTTCGTACGAATCAATTCCCCTGTTATTAAAAAACTCGCCGCAGTGGCTCGCATGTGTTCTTCATTAAGAGGTACACCGCCAGATAGCATCGCGCTTGCAAGTGATTCATAAACAGTGTGATCAAAATTCAAAGTTGCAAAATCTTGTCTATAATATCCCACACGAATACCTTCCAATATTTTCGCTCCTGGATCTGTACTATTCGCAAGGTGTTCTAGAAGTGTACTTTTGCCGATACCATTTGGACCACTCAATAATAAATGTTGATTCTTTTTTAATTTTATATTCGCTTTATGTTTTACTACTTTTCCATTCTTTGCATTCATCGTAGAAAAAGAATTTATTGTGATGATTTCTCCATTGATGTCTTCTTGGCAAGGCACAGTAAAAGCCTTGATAGTCTTGTCTTCTTTCCGCACATCCACAATATCTTCTTCGAGCTCTTCGGCTTTCTCACGCATTCTTTTCGCTACTAAACGAAGCTGACCTCCTTTGTGCGCAAAGACATTAGCTTGATCTTTCTTCGCTTGAATTTCTTTCGCAAGCTGAGCATTCTTCATATTTTCTTTTTCAACTCGCGCTGTGATTTCTCTTAAAACATTTTTGTAATTACCTGTATATTGTTCAACTTTACGAGTATAAATATCTAAATATAAAACACCATCTGAAAATGCATTTAAAAAATCCGCATCGTGAGAAATAACTACAACTGTCTTGTCATATTTAATTAAGAAATCTGTTAAGTGAGCAATACCTGCATGATCTAAATTGTTAGTAGGCTCATCAAGTAAAAGTAAATCTGCATCTTTTATTAAAGCTGAGGCTAAAAGTATACGTGCTAGTTGTCCACCTGAAAATGTTTTCAAAACTTTATCATGAAGTTTTGTGTGCGCTTTTAAATTTACAATTTCTAGAACATTATCAATACGTGGATCTATGTCATAAACTTTTTTATCAAAACATTTCTCAAAAAATTCACGCACTGTGAGTTTCAAATCTTCTCTTGGAATAACTTGCTTTGCAGTAGCTATGCTTAATTTATTATTTGTAACAATTGATCCTGATTCAGGTTTTATAGTGCCAGCAATTAGCCCGAACATCGTACTTTTTCCAGCACCATTTTGCCCCATTATTGTAATTTTTGATCCACGACGCAAAGGAAAACTCACATCTTCTAAGATGGGTTTATTGGGGCCGTATTCAAATGAAACAGAATCAAATCTGAGTATTGTCTCGTTTTTCGACATGTTGTATGAGAATACAACATTTTTACTTAAATAGAAAGGACTTATAAAAAATTACTCGTAATCCTCTATAAATTTATATAAAAGTCGCACAGGAGTGCCAAGTGCGCCTCCAGCTAGATTTTCCCCTGCCATTGATGTCATACGTGGAGCAATATCTAAATGAGCCCACTTGTAGCCTTTTATAAATTGATGTAAAAATATTGCTCCATAAGTCGCTCCGCCATAACGAGAATCTTTATTGTGAACATTTGTGAGATCTCCTAGACTTCCTTTTATTTCATTTTCATATTCTTCCCACATAGGAAGCCTCCAAACATAATCCCCTGTGTCTTCTCCAACTTTTTCTATCTTCTTTGAAAGCTCGTCATCATCTGTAAAAATAGCTGAAGCTCTTTCTCCAAGCGCTACTGCAGCCGCGCCAGTCAAAGTGGCGATATCTATCACAACTTTTGGATTGTATTTTTGGGAATAAGTTAAAGCATCTGCAAGGATAACTCTGCCTTCTGCGTCTGTATTTAAAATCTCAATAGTTTTCCCTGACATTGAACGAACAATATCTCCTGGACGATAACTTTTCCCTGAAGCCATATTTTCAACTGAAGGAATTAACCCAATAACATTCTTTTTTAATTTCATTTTTGCAACAAGAGCCATCGTATGTATCACAGATGCTCCACCGGACATATCCATATTCATTCCAAGAAGTGATGAAGAAGGTTTTAAATTTATTCCTCCAGAATCAAATGTCACACCTTTGCCGACTAGAACTATAGGAAGTTCGTTTTTTTGCGTACCAAAATATTCCATAATAATAAATTTTGATTCTTCGTCTGAACCACGTCCTACTGAAAGTATCGCCTGCATTTTTAATTTTTCCATTTCTTTCTCACCAAGCACTGTGACTTTAACTGGCAAACCCTTCACAGCTTCTTTTGCTTTTTCTGCTAAAATTTTAGGTGTCATATCCCCGCCTGGAGTATTTGATAACGATCTTGTTTTATTTACTTCTTTTGCAATAATATCCCCTTTCAAAATAGCGTTTTCAACCAGCTCTTTAGTGCCAAAAATAAAAACTTCTTGTATTAAATTAAAACCTTCTTCTGGAGGAGTTTTGTAATCAACAAATTCATAATTTGCAAAATCAAGCTGAGTACCTACTATCTCACCTATTTCTTCATCAGTAAGTTTTAAATTTTTAAATATAAAATCTTCAAAATTAAAAGCTAATTTTGGCATCTTTGCGCCTTTTGCCATCATCACCATTTTGCGCACAAGCAAATATAACTTTCTTAAATTCATCTTTTCGTTTGCCTCAGACTTTAAATACAGAATCTTCATTGCATTCTCTTTTACAATTTCATCTTTATTCTTTGGTCCAATAGAAACAAAAAGCACATCGTCTTTTAATTGTTTTATATTTCCTTTAAAAATTATTTTCATCCCGTTAGAAATAGGAAATCTTTAGATTTCCATAGTTAATTTATTAATAATGACTTTTATATACTTCATAATTTATTTATCTCGCGAAACACAACTTAACTTTTTGATTTCTAACGGGATTCATATTATTTTTTATTTTTTAATATCTAGTTTAATTCCTAACTCTTTTAATTGTTTGTCTGCTATTTCGGATGGCGAATTCATCATCAAGTCTTTTCCCTCACCATTTTTAGGAAATGCCATAACTTCGCGAATATTTGGCTCATTTTCAAGCAACATCATTAATCTATCAAAACCCCAAGCGATACCTCCGTGTGGAGGAGTTCCTGAACGAAATGCTTCAAGCATATAGAAAAGATTTTTTTCAACTTCTTCTTTTTTAACTCCCATAATGTCATACACAGCTAAAAGAGCTTCCGGTTCATGATTTCTAATAGATCCACCGCCTATTTCAAAACCATTCAAGACAATATCATATTGATTGGTAAGAATATTAGGAATATTTCTTTTATTTAATAAATCATCATGAAATTCAGGCTGTGCTGCAGAAAATGGATTGTGTGTAAATGTCCACTCACCTTCTGCTTGAGGATTATTTTTATCATCTGCTTTTTCAAAAAATGGAAAATCTATAACCCAACAAAAAGCCAAAAGATTTTTATTTTCTTTATCTTTTCTTAAATCTGGTCTATCATTGCCATATTTTTCTATTGCTTCTTTATATGAAATTCTTGGAAATGGAATTTCTTGTATTTCTTTTTCGGGATATAATTTTTGTACAATTTCTATCAATAAATTTTCATTTAAATTCATAACTTCATCTCTTTCAACAAAACTCATTTCCATATCAAGTTGAGTAAATTCTGGTTGTCTATCACCACGCAAATCTTCATCACGCATACATTTCGCCATTTGAAAATATTTTTCCATTCCAGAAGCCATTAAAAGCTGTTTGTATTGTTGAGGAGCTTGAGGCAATGCGTAAAACTTTCCTTGGTCTAAACGTGAAGGCACAATAAAATCTCTAGCTCCTTCGGCTGTAGATTTTGAAAGTATTGGAGTTTCTATTTCTGTAAAATTTTCTTTATCTAAATAATCACGAATCAACTTTGCGACTTTGTGTCTGTTGCGAATATTTTTCTGCATTCTCTCTCTGCGTAAATCAAGATATCTATACTCTAATCTATGTTCTTCTCCTATCTCATATCCATCTGTAGATAAATCTATCGCTGGAGTTTCTGCTTTGTTAAAAACTTCAATATCTGTAACTTCAAGTTCTACGTCACCATTCAATACATCCACTTTAATATTTCTTTCTGGACGTTTGTTTACAATACCTGTAACTTTCACAACCCATTCAGGACGGATTGTTTTTGCCACTTCTATCGCTTCTGTATGATTTGGTAAAGTAACACATTGCACCTTCCCACTCATATCACGCATATCAAAAAACACCATTTTTCCTTGATCTCTGCGGACATCAACCCAACCTGCTGTAATTATTTCTTTTCCAACATGATCTTTTAAATCTTTTAAATAAATTCTATTTTGCATATTTAAAATATATCATAAAATTGGTAATAAAAAAAGCAGATCAAAATTGATCCGCTTTTTATTAATTTCTTTTAAATTCAGAGATAAAATATTTTATTTTTTTATATTCTTTTTCTTTATAGGTAATTCTAAAAAAATCAAAAAGTTCTCCTATTTTTTGGGGATAAGAATAATGAACTAATCCTAAAACACAAGAATAAGAATCAAATAAACTCTCTATTGCTCCTAAAAAACGAGCTGGATTTTGAATATAATTTCCATAACCCCAATAATCATATTTTTTTTCATGGGTAAAACAATTATTTGATAAAATGTCAGCATATTTTTTTAATTCTACATCACAAGAACATACTACAGAAATTGCTATGTAATGTTTGTCTGTAAACTCTTTTCTGATTTCTTCAGAAAAATTAATAAAATCACTTTTTTTCTCATCTTCCTTGATATTTAAAGAAATATCAAAAGGATTAACTAAAATAAGTTTTTTGTTCATATTTTTTTTATTTAATGTTTACAAATAATTTATCATTTATACAATACCAAAAAACTAGCATTCAGTCAAATGCTAGTTTTAAAAAAATGCTAGTAGATTTTTACACCGACTTTTTCACGAATTTCTTCCATTTTCTTAGAAGCTACAATCTTTGCACTCTCTCCCCCTTTCTTTAAAATTTCTAAAATTTTTGGAATATCTTTTTCAAATTCTTTTCTTTTCTCTCTCATTGGCGCAATAAATTTTTCTAAATCTTCAATCAATAATTCTTTTATTTCTTTATACTTTCCTTTTTTCTCTTCGTAAATTTTCTTAAGTTCATCTTCTTTTCGTAAAAGTTTATGAATTGCAAAAATATTTTGTGGAAATTCTCCACTTGAATCTGTGACAATACTCATAACACATTTTTTTATCTCATCATATTCTGCAAAAAGTGGAATTGTGTTTTTATAACTCTTAGACATTTTCTTTCCGTCAGTCCCAGGAACTATAGCTACATCTTTCATGATAAATGCTTCTGGAAGTTTAAAAGTATCTCCGAATATTCTATTAAATTTTTCTGCTGTATCACGAGCTATTTCAACATGTTGTTTTTGATCAGCCCCAACTGGAATAATATCTGGGCTATAAAGCAAAATATCTGCTACCATAAGCATCGGATAATTAAATGTGCCAACATCTATTTCTTTATTCTTTGCCTCTGCATCTTTGTAAGCATGAGCACGCATTAGATAAGGCATCGTTGTGATAGTATCAAAAATCCAAGCTAGTTCTGTATGTTCAGAAATATCAGATTGTTTAAAAATTGTTATTTTATTTGGATCAAGACCTATCGCTAAGTAATCAAGCAAAACACCAATAATATTTTCACGCATTTCTTTAGGATTTTGCAAAGAATGCATTGCGTGATAATCAGCTATAAAAACATAGCCATTATGCTCTTCTTGTAAATCAACAAATTGCTTCATTGCACCAAAATAGTTGCCTATATGTGGTTTTCCTGAAGGCTGAACACCGGATAATAATACTTTTTTAGACATAATTTTATATTATCATAATTTTCCCCATTTTAATAACAGCTTTGCTAACTTTTTAATTTTGACTATTTTTTTACTATGTTAGAATTGCACTATGGTAAAAACAAGAAAAAATGAAATACGCATTCCTCCCCAAAGTATTGATTCAGAAAAAGCAGTACTTGGTTCTATAATGCTTCGCAAGGACGCAATGCATGAAATTGAAGATGTTGTAAGTCCAGATTCTTTTTATGCTGAAAAACATAAAATAATTTTTCAAGCAATGCTTGATCTATCTTCAAAAAATGAACCGATAGATATGCTTTCGCTTTCTACAAAACTTAGCGAACAAAAAGTACTTGAATCAATCGGTGGCAATCAATACCTTGCAGAAATTGTGAACGTTGTTCCCTCTTCCACTAACGCTAAACATTACGCCGACATAGTGCAAAAAAAATATGTTCTAAGAAGTTTGATTGACGCAGCAGATTATGTTTCTGAACTTGCTTTTGAAGAAGGCGATGATCATATGGACGATATTCTAGATATGGCTGAGAAAAAAATGTTTAGTGTTGTTTCTTCACCAAAAAATCAAAAATATGTAAGTTTAAAAGATGAATTACCTGAAGCATATGAAAGACTAAATAAATTACATGAAACGAAAGGTCTATTGCGTGGGCTACCTACAGGTTTTAGAGATTTAGACACTCTCCTTTCAGGACTTCAAAATCAAGATCTAATAATTTTAGCTGCTCGACCTTCTATGGGTAAAACAACTCTTGCGCTAGACATAGCGCGTCTTTCTGCAACAGTACACGATAAATCAGTTTTAATATTTTCTTTAGAAATGTCTTCTCAACAATTAGTAGATAGAATGCTTTCTGCCGAATCAAGAGTTAATGCTTGGAATTTACGTACTGGAAATTTGTCCTCTGATAGAGATTTTACTCATATACGTGATTCTTTAGATAAACTTTCAAAAGCCAAAATGTATATTGATGACCAAGCCGGCAACTCAATAGTGCGAATGAAATCACTAGCAAGAAGAATAAAAGCCGAAAAAAGTTTAGACCTTATAATCGTAGATTACTTGCAACTTATGACCACTTCAAAAAATTATGATTCAATGGTAAACCAAGTTACAGAAATATCAAGATCATTAAAATCTCTAGCAAAAGAGCTTGATGTGCCAGTACTTGCGCTTTCACAACTTTCTCGCGCAGTTGAATCTCGTGGCGGTAGACCAAGACTTTCTGACCTTCGTGACTCTGGATCTATTGAACAAGACGCTGATGTCGTAATGTTTATTCACCGTGAGGATAAAGGTAAAGATGAATCAGAAAAAACAAATATTGCAGAAATATTGATCGAAAAACATAGAAATGGACCTGTCGGGAAAGTGGATCTTTATTTCGATGAAAAAACTACAACTTTCTTAAATGTTGAAAAAAGTAATTTAAGTGAATTTTCTCAAGCAAAAATTAGTGAAGATTTAGATGGTTTTTAATAATACTTTATGGATACGACAGAAAAACTAACAGAAATTTTTAAAGAATTTCCTGGCATTGGAGAAAGACAAGCAAAACGTTTTGTTTATTTCTTGATGGCCAGAAATCCAAGCTATGCAGAAAATCTATCTAAATTAATTTTAGAATTAAAAAAAGAAATAAGCCAATGCAGTGAATGCTTTAGATTTTTTGTGAACAAAAACAATAAAAAGATTTGTGAAATTTGCGCAGATCCAAATATAGACTCTTCTATTTTAATGATAGTAGAAAAAGATTCTGATTTAGAAAGTGTTAAAAAAAGTAAAACTTATAATGGAAAATATTTTATTCTAGGAGGTCTTGTGCCAATCGTTGAAAAAAATACTGCAACTAAAATTAGAATAAATGAACTTATTGAAAAAATCAAAAAATCAAAAAATTTAAGTGAAATAATTTTAGCTTTTTCATTAAGCCCACAAGGAGACCATACAGATTTCTATATTCGTAGCCAGCTCAAAAATTTAATTGAACCAACTAATATTAAGATATCTTCTTTAGGCCGAGGACTTTCTACTGGCACAGAGTTAGAATATTCAGACAACGATACCCTTAAAAATGCATTAAAAAATAGGCAATAAAAAAATCTCTGTGAATCAGAGATTTTTTTATTTTATAGAAGTTATTTTTACTTGGAAATATGGTTGACGGTGACCATTGCGACGAAGATAACGAGATTTTTGCTTATATTTCATAACTAAAATTGTTCTGCCACGTCCGATTTCTGTTATTTCAGCATCTACTTTTGCACCTGTTATATAAGGAGTACCGATCGTAGTATCTTTTCCATCGTCAACTAGAAGAACTTTATCAAAAGAAACTTTATCTCCTTTTTTAAATTCCCCTTTTATTTTCTCAATAGAAATAACACTGCCTTTTGAGACCTTGTATTGCTTTCCACCTGTTTTTATAACTGCAAATTCCATAACAATCATATTATATGAAATTTTGAAAAAATGCAAGTTTTTGTTATAATCTAGGCTATATATGCAAACAAAAATTATTGAAAGGTATTTCTTTTTTGGACTTTTATTAGCCACGTTTGTTTTTACTTTTTTTATTTTTCGTCCTTTTTGGATAGTGCTTATACTAGGTGCTTCGTTTTCAATAGTGCTTTATCCAATATATGAATGGCTGTTGAAGAAAAAATTTCCGGCTTGGCTTTCTAGTTTCCTTACAGTTCTTTTTCTAATAATTATACTTTGCGGTCCACTGCTCGGTATAGGAGCTATTGTTTTTAACCAATCACAAAACGTTTATCACCAGGTAGTGATAAATGAAAACGCAGGACCATTTACAAATTTAATTAATGAAAAAATAAACAATATATTACCTGAAGGCATATCCTTCAATGTAATGGAAAAAGCTTCTGATTTTGTTTCTTTTGTATCGGGAAATGTTACAAAAATATTTAGTTCTACCCTATCAGCAATTTTTTCATTTTTACTTATGCTTTTAACTATTTTCCATTTTTTAAAAGATGGAGAAAGATGGAAAAAAGCTTTAATTAAATTAAGTCCACTAAAAGACTCCGATGATCAAAAAATAATCACCAGACTTTCACAAACAATTAATGGTGTTATAAAAGGTTATCTTCTTATCGCTCTCATCCAAGGTGTATTAATGGGACTCGGTCTTGCAATTTTTAATGTTCCCAATCCAGCTCTCTGGGGTGTTGTAGCTGGTATCGCATCACTTATTCCTTCAGTTGGAACAGCTATAGTTTCTATTCCTGCAATAATTTTCCTTTACGCAACAGGACACACAACAGAAACTATCGGCCTTTTAATATATTCAATACTAATGGTTGGATCAATAGATAATTTGTTAAATCCAATACTTATAGGTAAAAAAATAAAAATACCATCACTGTTAATTCTTTTTTCTGTGCTCGGAGGAATTTCTCTTTTAGGTCCAGTAGGATTATTAATAGGTCCACTAATAGTGAGCTTGCTTTATACTCTTATTTCAATTTACAGAAATGAATTTCAACAAGGTGTAATTCTATAATTTTAAAATAAAATGTCATTAAAATTTCACAACACTCTAACAAGAGAAAAAGAAAAATTCATCCCGATAAATAAAGGCGAAGTAAAAATGTATTCCTGCGGTCCAACTGTCTACAACTATCCACACATAGGTAATTACAGAGCTTATATCTTTGCTGATATTTTAAAAAGAGTTTTATCTTATAGTGGATACAATGTAAAACATATAATGAACATCACAGATATAGATGATAAAACTATTCGTGATTCTCAAAAAGAAGGAAAATCATTAAAAGAATTTACAGAATTCTATACTGAAGAATTTTTTAAAGATATAAAATCACTAAATATTTTAACTCCAACCAAATTCACAAAAGCCACTGACTACATAAATGAAATGGTTGGAATTATAAAAATATTATTAGAAAAAGAAATTGCTTATAAAAGTAAAGATGGAAGTATTTATTTTGATATTAAAAAATTTAAAAATTATGGAAAACTTTCAAATCTTGTTTTAGAAGAACAAAAAGAAAATGCAGGAAATAGAATAAAAACAGATGAATATGAAAAAGAAAATGCTCAAGATTTTGCATTATGGAAAGCATGGGATGCAAAAGACGGTGATGTTTTTTGGGACACAGAATTAGGAAAAGGACGACCTGGTTGGCATATTGAATGTTCGGCTATGTCTATGGCAAATTTAGGAGAACAAATAGATATACATACTGGTGGAATAGACAACATATTCCCCCATCATGAAAATGAGATAGCTCAATCAGAAGGCGCCACAGAAAAACAATTTGTAAATTATTGGATGCACAATGAATGGGTTCTAGTCGATCAAAAAAAGATGGCAAAATCATTTAATAATTTTTACACATTGAGAGATCTTTTAGAAAAAGGAATTGACCCTATCGCATATAGATTTTGGCTTTTAATGGCAAATTATCGCACTAGAGTGAACTTTGTATGGGAAGCATTAGAAGGCGCAGAAACAGCGTTAAAACGCCTTTATAGGCTTTATATAGAGCTTGGAGAACCTGTTGGAAATATTAATGAAGAATACAAAAAAAGATTTAAAGAATTTGTAGAAGATGACTTAGACACCCCTCGCGCATTGTCTTTATTATGGGATTTAATAAAAGACGGAGGAGTTTCCTCCGCTGACAAAAAAGCAACGATTTTAGATTTTGATAAAGTACTAGGATTAAATTTTGAAAATATTAAAGAGGAAATAATTCCTGAAAAAATTAAAAAATTAGGAGAAGAACGTGAAGAGGCTCGTAAAAATAAAGACTTCAAAAAATCTGACGAATTACGAGATAAAATAATTTCTCTAGGTTATGAAATAAAAGATACACCAGATGGTGTAAAAATTTCAAAAATCTAAACTTTATACTTTATCCATTAAGTTCTACAAAGAAAGTCGTGCCTTTATTATCCCCTTCTGATTCCGCCCAAATTCTCCCTTTGTGAGCATCCACAATAAGTTTTACTGTAAATAATCCATATCCTGTACTATCAACATTTACTGATACTGAATTTTTTCCTCTGCCTCCCTCTTTAAATAGGTTTTTCTTATCCTCATCGTTAATACCTACACCAGAATCTTTTACATAAAAAAGAATTTTATTATCTTTCTTTTCAAGACCAACTTGTATACTTCCTTCTTTTGTATATTTTACAGAGTTGTCAATCAAATTATGCACAACTTCACTAAGCCAAAAAAAATCACCTATTGTATTATAATCTCCATCTTTAATATCAGTTTCAAATTTTAATCCTTTTGACTCAGCTCTACCTTTCAATTCATCAACAAAATGAGATACTATTTCTTTAAAAGAAACTGGTTTCATTTCATATTTTACAGTCCCAGTTTGGAGATTAGCAGCATTCAAAACTAAATCAACTGTTTCAATGCCATCATTATCAGATTTCAAACCTTTTTCAGCCATATCTTTTAATTCTTTAGAAAGTTTACCAAAAGTTCCTTCAAGCATTTCTGCAAAAATATATTTTGAACGAGTAAATGAACCTTTAACTTTATGAGTCACCAAGTGTGTAAGAGATTCTCTTTGTGCAAGCAAAGCTTCCAATTTTACATTAAGTTTTTCAATGTAAATTCTTTGCTCAGATTCTTTATGTAAATTTCTAAATAATAAAATTCCAAGCCCAGAAGAAAGAATTATAGTTAAAATTGTTAATAATCTATCAGTTATTCCAGAAACAAAAAAAAGTTGAGACCCTACTAAAATAATAAATCCAAAAACTAAGGAATAAGTACTCACAACTTTTACATTAAAAATATCAAGGGTAAATATTGAATAAGTAATCGCCACTAAAAATACAGGAATTATAAAAAGAGCATATAAATTAATTTCATAATAACCAGTAATTGCAGATAAATATTCAGTAACCCCGAAAACAGAAAGAAAAAGGAACATCGAACCAATCACTATAATTGAAGATTTTTTAGAATATAAAGCTTTTTTCTTTACAAAAGGGACAAGCAAATATACAAAAATTATTAAAAGAATTAATATTTCTAAATAAAGTTTATATTGATCTAAAAAATTATTATTTAAAGCCTCACACATTGATTGATTGAAACCAATAACGGATTTTTGAATAATCGTTATTAAAAATGGTATTAAAGTAGATAAAAATAATAATATCCTTTTAAAGAGTGAAATATCGAAACCACGAGTAAAAATCATTATTAAATAAATACCAAGAATAAAAAAAATAATTTCTAAATAAACAAGAAAAGACCATACAGCATATATTAAATGATAATTAACAGAAATCCAGGTTATAAGATCTCCTATGAGCCAAGCTGAGAATACAAATGAAAATGCAAGAAATATTTTAGATAAAATATTATTTTTAGTTTTAAAGAAAACCAAAAGAGATAAAGACAATATAAAAAAAACTGGAATTAAATGAGAATAATAAACTAAAGTACTGATATTATTAGATATTGCACATGTATTTATAATTTCATTCATATTTTAATAATTAACTTAATTTAATAAAAGGCTTAATTTTTTTATTATAAGAAATCCAATGAGAATCATCTTCGTTATCCATAGGTGGAATTGGAACTATTAATGGTTTTACCCCTGTAATATTAATAATATTTTCAAAAGCTGGTAAAAAAATATCTCTTGTGAATTTACCTTCATCTCCAGTCAATAAAAAATTTTCAAACAAAATTCCATAACATATATATAAAAGTAAATCTTTTGTATAATAATTTTCTGCTATATCTCCATTTCTTTTTAACCAATCAGAACCATCATAAAAAATGAAATCTTTTTTAGAGTAACCACAAATTTCAAATAATCTCTTATGAAAATCAACAAGTGGTTCTCCCCAAAGAGTTAAAACATCTTTTATTTTTTTTCCACTATATTTATTAAAATCTACGATGGTTATTTTTTCTTCTATATTATTCCCTTTTCTATCACTTCTATCTTCATGTAAATGTATTTGCCCTAAAGAATGTTTAAAACCATTATTAGGTGTAAATTTATCATCAAGATATTCATAAAAAATTGGCTTAAGATTATAATTATTAGTTAATTCAATAAACCAATGTGCATCATGATTAGGAGTAGCAACTTGTTTTCCACTAATGCCATATTTTTCTTTTTTCTTAAAAGGTTCTGGAATATCATTATTTAAAAGTTCTTCTATCTTTTTTATAAGGTTAGGATTTTTTTGTCTTTCATCCAACAAACGAAGTGCCTCAGAAAGTGGAGTATAAACCGTCTTATTAAAAAGTTCACGATCAGCCATTATTTTACTGTAATCACCAATTGAAGTTTTTTTATCTTCTAGCATGTGGGTATTATAACATAAACATATTAATAAATTGAATATTATTTAAAAAGATTTCTTGTAAGGTAAAATATATTTAATATTATTTAATCTTTTAGCCAAGCTCTTAACCTGATCTTTAAATTTTATACTAATTTCTTTCTCTTTTACACAAGCAATAATAATTTCTGACAAAGTCTGTAAGTCCTTATTTTTTAAACCCAATCTGCATAACTCCTGTACTCCAAATCTAAGCCCGCTTCTATTTTTTGAAGGTATTCTCATTGGTAAAGTAATTATACCTATTGAAGCCAATTTTTGTGTAATTTGCACTATGTTTGGGGTATCTATACAAATTTGGTGCGTATTTGTTAAATTTTGAAGCGGACCAACGACATTTAATTCCTTATTCAGCAAATTTGCAAAAATTTTTGTTTTATGTAAAATATCTTTTGCATATTTTCCACCAAATTTTTCCATTTCAAGTACAGTAATAAGTAATGCTAACAAACTACCAGTATGAACACTAGAAGTGTTTTTAATAAATTCTGCGTCAACTAAATCATAAAGTTTTTTGTTATTTAACAACACAATTGATTTTTGAGGACCAGGAAAAGTTTTATGAGTGCTACCTCCGAAAAAGAAATTTCTAGATTTGGGGAATTTAAAAACATGGGAAAAATAAAATAGTTGCAAATGAGAAATATCATAATAAACTATCCAAGTTTGCGGAATGTGTTGTATTAGTTTTTCTATATTTAATGGATTAACTGATACAGTATGATCTAAATAAATAAAAGCTTTTTCTTCTTTCCATTTTTTAACGATTCTGGCAAGATTTTTATAATCCAAGTCCCAATTATTAAAATCTAGAGTCAAAATCTCAACTTCAAAACCATATTTTAAGGCAATGCCTTTAGTTTTACTATGTCCTCCACTTTGTATGTCTAAAATAATAATTTTATTAGCAATCTTACTAATTGCGGACATAATAATATCCATATTATGAATTCCAGAGAACCCTTTAGTAATTGAAAATTCAACATCATAAATTGAACAGAGTTTATGCTCTAAAATTGCAATAATTTCCCCTAAATTTTCTCTACCTGGCATGAAATATCTTGACCCGATTTTAGATTTTATTACATAACGATTATTACTCTTTAAAGTATATGCACTTGAAGCTAACCTACTCATTACATTTTCTGAAGGAATTAAAGAAATTGTATTTAATTCTTTTTTAACTTCGTTAGAAATTAAATTAATGATTTTTTTATCAGATAATTTTTCGTATTTTTGACTAGGTTTATTTATCCTATTGTCATATATATAATTACCTTTCTTTTTTTTAACCAATATTAAAAAATTCCAAAATTGGGGCCATGATTTATTTACAGAGTTAGGATTTTCAAAAATAAGCTTTTTATTATTAGCTACTCCCCACATTGCAAGTGCTTGTATGACTCTGTGATCTTTTGAGGTTATGTTACCAGTTTCTTCAGCATCCTTTATAGCATACTCCATTTCTTCTATTCTATTAGTTTCATGTCCAATCAAACTTGGCCAAAATTTTTCTCCATTCTCTTTATTTATAAAATTAAAAACTCTGGCAAAGCAATAATCGTCTGAACATAGAGGTGTATAATTTATTTCTTTATTATTTAACAAATCTAAAAAAGCTTTGATTTGTTTTTCAATTGACTCATCATATTTTGGCTCCCAACATAAACCTTTTTTACGTCGTATTTTCCAATGCTCAACTGCATTATACGTTTCTTTTAATTTTAATGGCGGATTAGTTAATCTTTCTTTATCTCCACAGATCACTGTGGCAGTAGCCCATTGAGTTGTTCCATTATCAAGCTTTAAAAGTTTAGTTTGATTAAAATTTACAATATTTGGATTATCAGTAATTTTTCTATCTTTTAAACTTCCTTTTTTAATAAAAGTCTTACTAATCTTAAATTTCCATGATGCAAATTTAAGAAGCCTGTATAATGTCGCTGACTCTCCAACATCTATTCGCTGATTGTTCCGCCACGCTGTGCTTGCATTTTTAATAGCTAAAATATCATCATTTGTATCTTCTTGACTATCAATAAATTTTTCAATATCAGTATAATTATTAATGATATCTAAAACCCCAACTCTTGTAAGCCAAGATTTATCTAATGGTATCAATTTGTCGAATTTTTCCATATTTATCTTTATTGAAAAATTTCAGCTATACTTTTTGGTCCAACATATAGCACTTTTCGTAAATTTGTATATTTTACAAAATCTAAGTCCGCAAATCTTTTTTCCTTATCGTCAATAAAAACAACTTCATTATCCTTAAACTGTTCACAGATCATTTCCACTGGCCCTTTTTTTGTATCTTGAACAATAAATATTTGAGTAAAAAGTGGTTTAAGTCCAGTTCTATTTATCTTTTCAAGCTGATATTCTTTTACACCATGAGTAACCATGTAGCAATTTTCCGTCTCCAATTGCTTTATTTGATCAATAAGTTCTTTATTAATAAAATTTTTGCATTCTCCCATTATTTTTTCGGTTAATTCCTCTTTACTGATTAAATTCAAGTTTTCGCCTTTCAAAACTGAAGCGACTAAATTATGAAGAACCCAACCTTTTTCTTTTTCAATCCTATAGTATTTTTTTACTGTATCATATTGAACTCCAATCTCCTCGAAACACTTATACATATGTTTTTTAAATTTCTCTGTATTAAAAAATAACACATCATCAAAGTCAAAAATATATTTAGTCATAAAAATATAATAACATAAAATATAACAATAACAAATATTTTAAGGTTTATATAAATAAAAAAACTTATTGCTTTGTAGCTTTATCAAAATCTATCAAATAGATTTTTGGAATTTTATTAATATCAACCTTTCCTTTTTTATCTCTATAAAAACGCAAACAGAAGTTTGAATCATTTGGATGACCATGATTTATACTTAAACCTGTTAATACATCAAGAATTTTATTTTTTTGTTTGTCTAAGTCGTTTTTAAAAGTATTGCCTGAAAATGCATACCATTCTTCTAGATTTATATCCAAAACACCAGATGCAACATTAACTAATTTATTATTATGATCATAATGAAATGAATACATTGGTTCGATGGGTACATAATCAAAACCAGCTTTTAGCCAATTAATGTGACTTTCATATGCATTTTTCCATGCTAAAAAAGATGACTCTTCTATGTGTCTAAAAATTAAATTATCTCTAAATTGTTTTCCAAGTAATAATGTAGTTTCAGAACCCGTTTTTGAAAAAATCTCACGGGAAAAAGTTGAATTTCTACCTTCCTCACTTTTCATATATAGAGGTGACTCTATAATTTCTTTAGATTTTCCTTCTCTCTTGGCCAATTCAAATTTATCTTTAACAAGATTTTCTAATTCAACTTGCTTGGTGGTAGGCGCATATCGTACCATAACAGCGGCCAATCTTTGAATTCTTAAATCATCTTGGTTAAGTGCATCAATTACTTTTCCGTAGACAATTTCGTGCAAATTATCTTGCTCTCTATTTGGTGCAAAATTAATTTTTTTTGCCATAATTCTCCATTCATCCACATTACTGGAATTAAATGCATCAATAATCTTTTCCAAAACAATTTCCCTTAGTTGTTCCTGTTTATCTTCTGGAATAAACTGAATCATATTCATTGCTATTCTTTGTATTTGTATATTTTTGTTATTTAAGTCGTCGATGACTTTTTTGTAAACTAGAATACTCAAATCTTTTCTTTGTTCTTTTGGCACATTTTTTATTAAAGAGGCTCCAATTCTTTGTATTTCAATATTACTATTTTCTAATGCTCTTATAATATAAAAAATAATTTGATCCTTAGGTTGTCTTAAAATTTCATTTCTAGTCTTTATTATTAAAGACTCGTCTTCTTTGCAAATTTCAGAATGATCAATTTTAGATTCAAAAAGTCTCTTACTCTTTACATAATGTTCGTAGTAAACATTTTCTTGCCCATCAATTTTATACATATTAAGAACACTCTCAGGAACAACAGGGTCAGTATTTATTTTTTCATTATTTATTTTCATTAATAATATTTATTCATTTTTTTCTAATTATATTTAATCGTAATGTTTTTATTCAAAAATTTAGTACGGGACAAGTAGTTAATTCTCTAAATTATCAATATTTTCAATATTATCTTCTGTAATTTCTATATTTTCAGTATTTAAAATAGGTTCTAAACATATACCATCAGCTATATCCACCTCAGTACATTCTACTTTTTCACAATTTATAAGACCAGTAGCACAAGCCTCTGTGCAATCTTCATTATTGCCACAATATTTAAAATCATTAGCAGAAATAGTGTATTGATTGTAATAAGAAAAACTATTTGGCGGACATATATCAGGTTCATTTTCACAATCACGATAAAAACAAGTTTCTGTTTCAGAATTACATTCTGTTTCTACAAAAAAATCATAATCCTTTTTAAAATAAAAAAAATAAAAAGAAGTGATTATTGTAATAAGACACCCTGCTAACATTATATATAAAAAAATATTATGACCTTTTTCTTCTTTTTTTATTACTTCTTCTTCCATAGAGTCATTATAACATAAAAATAAAACATATTAAATATGGAGGATATTTTTTAGTTATTTTTTCCACATCTTCCCTGTCTGAAAGTTCTATGGATTTCATTTTTGGAAATTCTGGTAGCATAAATTTATTATAACATAAAAAATAAAAATATTAAAAAAAAAAAATTCTTTTAATTTAAGAAAAAACAGCTATTGTATTTTATTACCAAGTATGGTACTCTTTGAGTGAGTAATATTGCTCATTGATAAAAAAAATACTGTAAATTATGGATAAAGTACTAGAAATTAAAAGTGAAAAGACTCTGTCTTTTTCAGGATTAGTAAATGGGTATGGCGATAAGATTGCCTCAGTTCATCTACTTCTCGCTTCAACTATGATGACAAATAATTTAAGGATTAGAAATTTGGCTAAATGTGAAGATGTGCAAAGCTTAAAAGCATGGCTTAACAAAAGTTTAAATTTTGACTTTAAATCCGAAGATGGTTATTTTGAAACTTTAGTAATTGATCATAATAATAAAATTGATCTAACTAAAATATCTCATATTAGGGGAAGTATCTGTCTAACTTCAGCATGTATGCTTAAGTATGGTTCGGTCAGCTTTTTCTCAA
Source organism: Minisyncoccota bacterium (assembly GCA_041666045.1). GTDB lineage: Bacteria > Patescibacteriota > Minisyncoccia > Phycocordibacterales > UBA9973 > UBA9973. The sequence continues at coordinate 81,134 of JBAYHR010000001.1, read as the reverse complement.
ATGTTGGTGGTTGTAATTTTACTAACCGTCCAATAGGGAAACATTTAGAACTTCTTTTTGCGTTTGGAGGAAATTTAAATCAAGTAGATCAATTGTTCACTTTTACTTTAGAAAAAATTCCTCAGCAGATTGAATTTGACTGCTCTACTAATTTTGGTCAGAGTGTTGGTGTAACCTGTCATGCGCTGATTGCTTCATTGATATATAACAATACAATGATTCTAAACAATTGCGCTTTAGAACCAGCTGTACAGACCCTGGTTGATTTACTCAGATCAGTTGATAATAGAAAAATTGTGCAAACTGGTAGATCAATTTATCTAGGTCCAGCAACTAAAACAGAAAATGCACATAAGAATATTCAGGTAAATGTGCCATATGATTATACAATTATAACTACCTATGTTTGTGCAGGAATTGCTTGCGGTAAGGCAGACATTGTATTTCAAGATGTACATCGTATCCCACTTTTTATGAAAAAACTTTTAAAAAATTTAGGAGTTTTTTATGAAAATACGGAACCTGGTATTAGGATAAGGGTTAATCAAAAAGATCTTCGGCATCCTGGTTATTTAATGTGCGAACCATGGCCTGGGTTACCGACAGATGTTGGACCTGTGGTTGCTGCTGCTCTATGTTGTTTTCCTGGAGTTACAACAATTTTTGATACTGTCTATGACAAAAGACTATCTCATGTTTCTATTTTAGATGAAATGGGATATAAAATATCAGGGATAGGACAACTAACGCAGATATCTGGAAAACATAATATGATAAAAAAATCATTAAATGTTAAAGTTCCTGATATTCGTGCTGGGGCTGCTGCTATAATTGGAGCAGTTGGAAGACGTGGAGTAGCTATTTTGGAAAATTGTCAACAAATATTTCGGGGTTATGAAAATATTGTTAATGATTTTCAAAAGCTTGGAATTTCTATAGAAATTAAAAATTCATAAAAATGAGAAAAATATTTACTGATTCTTGGGGGATAGATATTGAACCTAAGATTAATAAATCAATACATATAAATACATGCATTGATCCTAAAAAGATGGTAACGATGGGAAGCTGTTTTTCTAGAAATTTTTCAAGATGGTTATTGCATAATAATATTTCTTGTCTTAATCAACCTTGGGATATATTGTATAATTCTTTTTCAATAAATTCTGAGTTCAAACGATTACTTGGTAACTTAGATTGGAAACAAGGCATAGTAACGGAACATCGTAATAAAAAGATAATTTATTGTGATCCGTGGAGAAGTTGTATTAAAGAAGCATCCATTCAATTGCTTACGGAAAAAAATCTTGAATTTGATCAGATAGCCAAAGAGTCTTTATTTTCTTGTAATTCTATCTTGATTACACTAGGGTTGTCAGAAGTATGGTTTGATAAATACAATGAATCAATTATACTTAATCAAGTCCCATTGAGAGCCTTAATGGAAGGAGAGGATAAATGGTGTAATAAATTTGCCTCTTATGATGAAACGATTTTTTCATTGAGTGAAATTATTGATCTCACAAGAAAATACATAAGAGATGATATGATCTTTTTTTTAACCCTTTCGCCTGTACCATTAAAATACACGGCTTCTGGTTTAGACATTAGAGTTGCGAACAATCTTTCCAAATCATTATTACATGCTGCGATACAGAAGGTTTGTGAGATTTATAAAAATGTGATATATTTTCCATCTTATGAAATTGTGCAGTCCTTTGTTGAAAGAAACTTTAAGATTTGGCAAGAAGACGGAAGGCATGTTACAGCAGAAGTTGTTCATCGCATTTGTAAAATTTTTGCAGAAAATTATTTTCCAAACCAGATGGTGAGTACTAGAAACGATTTTTGGGTACCATTTGTTAATAAGAATGGCTCCATTATCGGGAAACTATATTTAGATGGTTCTTCAGAAATAACATTGTAAAATTAAAAAAATGAAATCAGAGAAAATTGAAAAAATTGTTGAAGTGGTAAAAAATGCCGTTGAAAAAGATGGTATATCTGGTGCTGTAATTAAGGTAGGAAGAGGAGATCAAATTTTGTTACACCGTGCTTTTGGCTATAAAAAACAATTTCCAAAAGAAAACGGAAAGGAAGTTATGGAACTTGATACTATATTTGACATTGCTTCAATGACAAAAATTATCGCTACTTGGCCAAGTGTAATTAAATTAATTGATTTGGGATTATTGAGTTTTGATGATAAATTAGAAAAATTTTTTCCAGGAGTGGTAAATTCCACTGTTGGCCAAATAACTATCAAACACCTTTTAACCCATACATCAGGATTGCAAGCAAAAACTTATCTAAAACAGTATGGTAGCAAGAAAGAAGATATTTTATCTGGTATTCTTAATGCTGATACTGATTATATTACTGGAGAAAAAGTTGTATATAGTAATAGACCCTTTATATTATTGGGTTTTATTATAGAACAAATCACTAGTATGACTTTAAGTCAATATGTTACGAAAAACATATGGCAACCCTTAGGAATGAATAATACAATGTTTATTCCACCTGACTACATTACTACAAAAATAGCTTCAACCGAATGTAACAATGATCTAACTTTTTGTAAGCGTGGCGTTGTTCATGATGAAAATGCAGATTGGTTGGGTGGTATAGCTGGTCATGCTGGGGTTTTCTCTAATAGTGAGGATTTAAGCAACTTTTGTCAAATGATACTTTCTTGCGGAAACTTTAAAAACCAAAAGATTTTAGAGTGTAAATCAATAAAAGCATCATTAGTTAATTCTACCGAAGGGCTTAATGAGTCTAGAGGAATTGCATGGAATATTTTCACTGAAGACAGTAAAACTATATATGGTCATTATGGTTTCACTGGTACTAGTATGTGGATTTATCCAGACGATAATACGTACTTTATATTATTAACTAACAGAGTACATCCCTCAAGGGAATCGCCTCAATTAATTGATAAATTAAGAAAAGAAATTTTAGAAATTATTTGGGGTAAATAAGTTTACTTTGTTTGTGAAATAAATTAAAAATAAAAGGCAGATTTATAATATAAATCTACCTTTTTTAGTTCGCAATAACGATTCTTGTAATTTTTTTTGATGGTTCAATTTAACTTCTCATAAATTTTAAGTTTTTCCGCTTATTCCAAATAATATTTTTAATCTATTTCTATCTTTTCTAACTATTTCAAAACCCTTATTTGAAGATAAAATGAAAACTTTTTTGAATAACCAAAAACGAAAGTAAAATCCAGTTATTTTATTTGGCAAAATAAATTTTGAAATTCTATATTCAGAATTTTCTTCTTCAAATTCTGTCGAAAAAAATGTATCATTTCCAATACCTATTTCTGTAAAAACTTTTTTCATAATTTTATTACAATATCTCTAATAATTCTTCTCTTAATTTCTTGTATTGAGTCTCCTTCTTCTATTTCTATAACTCCACCATAATCAAAGGCAATTGCTTTTATCATAAATTTTACATAAACAATATAATACTTCCGATAATCATGATTCCAACAGCAGCTATTTTAGGAAAAATTGCATATTTGTCCATATTTTCTTTTGCAATGTGTGGCAAGAAACTTGTGCATAAAATTGTTAAGAATAAAACTATTGCTGGCTGGAAACTTCCTACAAGATACACCATAGATACAGGAGCTAAAAGCAAGGCAAAATTTGTTAAAAGATTCCCAGATATTGTCATAAGTTCACTTGCAATATTAACAAAAAAAATCTTCTTACCCCCTGCCCTGTTCATATGCATAAATTCTCTTCTATATTTTGGAATAAATAAAAATATAATCATACCAGTAAGTCCAAGACCTACATATTCCCAAAAAGATGATATCCAAAAATTATTTTCAACTGTCACATATTTAAATAAAATTCCAGAAATTGCTACTAAAAAACAAGCAACCATCATATAAATAACTGGTCTCCATTTAAATTTCTTCCCTTCTTCAGAAAAATCTGAAGAAATTAAAAATACACCAAACAACGTTACAAAAGATCCTATGATTTGTTGACCAGAAAGTGTCTCACCTAAAAATATATATCCTAAAACATAACCAAATATTGGCACAGTTAAAAACCATGGAACGACTGTCGATATATCTTCTGTCTCAAGAGTAAATAAATATAAAATAATCCATACAATAGTAATGACCCCAGTAAGCATCAAAAGTAATTTGTCTAAAATTGGAATATGAGACACATCAGAAGAAAAAGCCCATATTAAAATAGCGATAAAAATACCAATTAAACTAGAAAATAAAACTAGCCCCCCAGAACTACGTTCCTTTTCTTTTTCTGAATATTTAGAAACTAAATATTTATCAGCAATATTTACTATTCCCCATAAAAATGGAGCAACTAGCGCTAAAAAAAACCATGTCATATAGATAAATTATAACACAATAATCTAGTTTATTTTCTCAATTTTTTCCCAAGGCAAGTTACTCTCACCAAAATGCCCATAAGCTGCAGTTTGCTGAAAAATAGGATTTTGTAAACCTAAACGTTCTATTATAGATTTTGGACGAAAATCAAAATTCTTTTTTACTATTTCTGCAAGATCTTCCCCTTTTTCATTTATCGCTTCTATCATTAAAGGTTCAGCCATACCTATAGCATAAGCAACACTCACTAAACATTCTTTCCCATAACCTGCGGCTACTAAATTCTTCGCAGCAAAACGAGCCATATATGCAGCAGAACGATCCACTTTCGTAGAATCTTTTCCAGAGAAACATCCGCCTCCATGAGGAATCAAACCTCCATAAGTATCCACCATCAATTTTCTTCCAGTTAAACCTGTATCAGCCTCGAATCCTCCTTGAACGAACAATCCTGTAGGATTCACTAAAATTTTAACAGTCTTTTTTTCTTCTTCAGAAAGTAAAGGATTAATAATTTTTTCTGTTATTTCTTTTTTAATTTCTTCTTGAGATATTTCTTTCGCATGTTGTGTACTTACTAAAACTGTTTGAAGCTCACCATTTGAATAAGTCACTTGAGTTTTTCCATCTGGACGAAGCCATTTTATTTCACCACTCTTTCTTGATTTTTCTAAACCAGAAGCTAGCTTGTGCGCCAACACAACTCCTTTAGGCAAAAATTCTTTTGTCTCATCTGTAGCATAACCATACATTATTCCTTGATCTCCTGCTCCTCCAGTATCCACACCCATAGCAATATCTGGAGATTGTGTAACAACATTAACAATAATTTCTAAATTTTCATCATAACCAATTTCTTTATAAACATCCCGAGCTATTTGAGCATAATCAACTTTTGCAGTTGATGTGACTTCCCCTCCTATTATAAGCTTTCCATGTCCACCAAATGTTTCTACCGCTACTCTACTTTTAGAATCTTGTTTTAAACATGCGTCTAATATCGCATCTGAAATCTGATCGCAAACTTTATCTGGATGTCCAGATGTCACACTTTCAACTGTATAATTATTGTTGTGTTTATAGAACATAAAAAAAAATTAAATTAATAAATTAAACTTGTATCATCATAACGAAAAATCATATTGTTGGCAACCTAAAAATTCAACATTCTTAGAAGCTAGTTTTGCGCCTAGTTTACAAGATTCTTCTAAACTCATTTTATTTAAAATACCAAAAATAAGTCCAGCTCTGTATGCATCTCCTGCGCCAACAGCACTGACAACCTTTTTCGGCTTTACAATAGGTATATTAAATACCTCTTTATTTTTATAAATTGCGCTTCCTTTATGTCCAAGTGTTTTGATTATTATTTTATCTTTAAAACTTTCCAAAATTTTCTTTTTTATAATTTTTTCAGCTTGTTTAAATTCTAATTCATTTAAAATTAAAATATCTGAAAACTTCAAGCATTCTGTAAATTGCTTTTTTGTATACATATTTGTCATCTGTCCTGGATCAAATATAACAACAGCATCTTTATTTCCTTTTTCATAAAATTGTTTTAAATGTAAATGTGTACTTATTGGAGTTCCGGGAGAAAATATAATAATATTAACTTTTTCAAGCTCTTTTTTATTTAAAAAATAAGATAATGATAATTTTTCAATTTTATTAAAAACATTAGGTTTCCATATTTCAATATCTTTGCCTTTTGTTTTTTTAATAACAGAAAAGACAGCTGTATCTTCTTTTTTATCTTTAAAGATGTTCAAGTTAATTTTATTTTTTTTAAAATATTCTTTAATTTTTTTACTAAAATCTTTTCCTACAACAGAAATAAGTGTTGGATTTAATCCTAAAACCCCAAGCCCATAAGAAATATTAGCTCCTGTTCCTCCTAAAAACTCTTTTTTCTTTCCATTTGTTAATTCTACAATATCACGAACAATAGAACCTATGACAATAATTTCCCCTTTTTTGTTCATAAAGTTTATTTTGTCCCTTCACGCCATCCAGAAATATATTCTTTCTGACGAGTAGATAAGCTGTCTATTTTTATCCCAAAACTATCCAGTTTTAAAGCTGCGATTTTTCTATCTAAATCTTCTGGCAAAACATGCACATCTTTAGATAATGTTTTGTAATTTTTCAAAATAAATTCTCCTGCTAAAGCCTGATTCGCAAAACTCATATCCATCACAGAAGCTGGATGTCCTTCAGCACTTCCAAGATTTACCAAGCGTCCACCGGCTAAAACAAAAATAGATCTACCATCTTTAAGCGTATATTCTTCAACGAAATCTCTTAATGTCTTTTTTTGTTTTGTTATTTTTTGTAAAGCTATCAAATCAATTTCAACATCAAAGTGTCCTGAATTTGAAATGATGCATCCATTTTTCATATTTTTAAAAGTATCTTCGTTTACCACACTTATATTACCAGTAACAGTGCAAATAAAATCTGCTTCTTTAGAAGCTTTACTCATAGGCATCACACGAAAACCATCCATAGATGCTTCGATAGCTTTAATAGGATCTATTTCTGTGACAATAACATTCGCACCCATTCCACGTGCTCGCATAGCAAGACCTTTTCCACACCATCCATAACCAGCCACGACAAAAACTGATCCGGCAATAAGTTTATTTGTCGCGCGAATAATTCCATCTAAAGTAGATTGTCCTGTGCCATATCTATTATCAAAAAAATGTTTTGTCATTGAATCATTCACCGCAATCACTGGAAACAACAAAGCGCCTTCTTTTGCCATTGATTTTAATCTTGTTACTCCCGTTGTCGTCTCTTCTGTCCCTCCTTTTATTTTCCCTAATTGTTTTGGTCTTTCACTATGAAGCAAAGAAACTAAATCAGCTCCGTCATCCATAGTAATATCTGGATTTGAATCAAGCACTGCATTTATGTGTGAAAAATATTCTTTATTATTTTCTCCTTTTTTTGCAAAAACTGGAATTTTATAAAATTTAACAAGAGCAGCAGCTACATCGTCTTGAGTAGACATAGGATTCGAAGCGCACAATACCGCATTCGCGCCACCTTCCTTTAAAGCAATCATTAAATTCGCTGTCTCTGCTGTCACGTGTAAACACGCACCAATTGTATTATTTTTAAAAGGTTTTCTTTTTTTAAAATCTTTTGATATTCCATCTAATACTGGCATATCATTAGAAGCCCATTTAATCTTCTTCAAACCTTGTTCTGCTAAATCTATATTTTTTATATCATATTTCATAGGAACCATTATACAACAATTGTTTTGCAAAAAGAAGCTTTATTTAGTATCATTAATTCTATTGCTAACAAATATCATTTTTATGATAGATACAGTTATAAACACAAAAAATTTAAAAGAGGCTGATGTGGTGATATTAAGTGCTCCTTATGAAAAAGGTGTTTCTTTTATGGGTGGTACTTCAAAAGCACCTAAAAAAATATTGGATTGTTTGAATAACAATCTAGAACTTTTTGATATTAATTTTCTTTGTGAGCCAGCAAAAAAACTAAAAACATATCATAAAGAAATTACTAATATAAAAAAACTTTCTCCAGAAAAAGCTATTAAAAAAATATCTGAAGAATATACAAAGTCATTTAATGATAATAAATTTATCATTATGCTTGGTGGTGAACATACGGTATCCATCGGCGCATTTGATGCAATTTCAAAAAAAGAAAATCCAAAAGATATAACTATAGTGCAAATAGATGCTCATCAAGATTTGCGTGATGACAATAGTGATTATAGTTCTCACCCTACAAAATATGCACATTCTTGCGCAATGCGTAGACCACATGAATTAGGTTTTAATTTAGTTCAAGTTGGTATTCGTACTTTTTCAAAAAATGAATATGAATATTGGCAAGCAAATAAAAAAACAATTAGTGTATTTGAATGGACTAAAAAAACTAAAAATCCTCCAGAAATAAGTGAAATAATTTCATCAATAAAAACAAAAAAAGTTTATTTGACTATCGACGTTGATGGATTTGATCCTTCCTGTATGCCAGGCACTGGAACACCTGTCCAAGGAGGCCTTAAATGGAAATATGGTTTAGATTTGATAGAAAAAATTATAGAAGCAAAAAATGTCATCGGTGTGGATATAGTAGAAGTATCTCCCCAAAAAGATTGTGTTCTGACAGAATTTGGCGCAGCCTCAATTTGCTATAAAATAATGGCAAATAAATTCAAAACTAAATTGCTTTCTTAAAAATTCTCTTGCGGTAAATAAAGAAAATTTCTAAAGTACTTGCAATAACTATATAAAAACTAAAAGAATATACTGTAAAAGACCAATCTTTAATAATAAGTAATGCTATTATATTATTGAAAATTCCACCTAAATACACGAAACTATTTTCTGTTTCAGGATATTTCCATGTTTTTATAAAAGTAGGTAAAAATGCCAATAAATCACTCGCAATAGCGAAAAGAACTGATATCCATAAATTATTTGTTAATATATAAAAAACAAGGGCAAAAATTGATAAAACCCCACAAAAAATATCTAGCAACCCTATCTTCCAAAAACAATCTTTTTTAAATAAACAGAAAATAAAAACTAAAAGTGGAGTAAACCCAGACATAAAAGCACCCAAAAGTGAAATTCCTCCTCCGGCTTTATAACCTAAAAATACAGCTACAAAAGGCGCCAAGGACCAAATAATCCAAGAAACCATATTTGGTCGAGTGCCACCACGAAAAATACTTTTTATATACCAAAAAGTAAACAAAAGATTAACTGCAACTCCAATATAAATAATTTTTTCCGGAAGCATTTATTAATCATAGCAAGAAATATTAAAATAAGTAAATAAAAAAAGCTGAGTTAAAAACTCAGCTTTTAAAAAAAATTTTTTATATTCTTACTTTCTTGCAATATTATCAATAAAAAAAATAAGAATTAAAATTCCTAAAAATAATGAAATTGGACCAATAATAATCAAAAGACATACTGAATAAAAAGGATATTTTTTATCCAAAATCCATCGTTCTGTAAAATTTGTTACAAGTTCATTTGATTTAAGATCTGAAAAAACCATCAAAAATGCGGTAAATAACCCTGAAATAATCCAAAGCATCCCGCAAATTAAAATCATTAAAATTTGATTTGTTTCCATAATAATTAAGTTTAATTGGTGACTACAAAAGATTTTTATAAACCTTCTCTAGTCACCAATAAAAACCAATATCAAAGATCTAAAATACCTTTTAATGGTAGCATATTAAAATACAAAAGTCAAGCTTTTTTACCCTTATAAATAAGGATATTTTTGATTAAATCCCCTCTTTTTTGAGTTCTTCTAAGAGCTCGTGGGCTCTTTTAGAAATCTTAGTTGGCATTTTTACATTTATTTTTATATACAAATCCCCTGCTTTTCCATTTTTAACTGTCTCTCCATAACCTGTCATTTTAAGACTTTCACCACTGCGAATACCTGCTGGTATTTTAATTGTTATTTCTTTATGCCCAGTTATAATTATTTTTTTCTCTGTTCCTAAAATAGAATCTATAAAAGAAACTTGAATTTCAGTTTGGAAATCCCGTCCACGAGGAGTTCGTGCTCTAAAGCCACCCCTTCCACCTCCAAAAAAATCTGAGAAAATATCATTTAAGTTTCCAAAATCAAATTCAGCTCCTCCATTCTGAAAGCCAGAAAAATCAAAACCACCAAATCCACCTTGTTGATAACCTCCTTGTCCTCCTTGCATATTTTCAAAACCTGATCCAAATTGATCATATTTTGAACGCTTAGAATCATCAGAAAGAGTTTGATAAGCTTCATTTACTTCTTTAAATTTAACTTCATCTCCGCCTTTTTTATCGGGATGATATTTATGCGCCAATTTATAAAAAGCCTTCTTTATTTCGTCTTTAGAAGCATCTTTTTTCACACCTAAAATGTTGTAATAATCTTTACTCATATATTTAAAATTAAATCATTGGCTCAGATTCGCCATCTTTTTTTATTTTTTGTACTATTTTTTCTTTCTCTTCTTCTATTTCTTCTTCTTCATCTGTTTCTTCTATTTCTTTCTTATTTTCTTTCGCTTTCCTTTTTGCTTTTCCTTCTATAATTGCTTTTTCTTCAGCACTTCTTATAATCGTTGCTTCTTCTTCTGAAATAAGCTTTTGTGCGTCATCTTTTGAAATTGAATATTTTTTACGAGAAGCTTCAATAATTTCTTTTTTATATGATGGATGCGTTGGCGGTAAAACTCTTAAAGTTTCAGCAGAAAATGGATCGTAAGATTCTCCATCAATTGTCATCTTGACATAAATTTCACCAACAGCTAAGTTGATCATATCTTTAACTTCGAATATTGGAGCAAATTCTGGTTTTAATTTTACAGCATCTTCTCCTCCAACACGGAAAGTAATAACACTACCCACGTTTCCTAACACAGCTTGATGAACTTTTGGTAAAATCTGTCCTACGTATTGATGAGCAACAGTTAAATTCAAACCATATTTTCTAGCTTCTGACAAAATATTTTCAAATGTTTGAGTAACTATATTTTGGAACTCGTCTACATACAGATAAAAATCATTGCGCTCATTTTCAGGAATAGCAGCACGTTCCATTCCAGCTTGTTTTATTTTTGTTAAAAACATTGAACCAAAGAAAGACGAATTTTCCTCACCGATACGTCCCTTAGATAAATTAATAAAAATTATTTTCTGCTCATTCATCAATTTGCTAATATCTATTTTATTTTGTTTTTGTCCGAAAATATTACGAAGCAAAGGATCAGACAAAAATTGTCCGAGTTTATTTACAAGCGGAATAATGGCGTCTGTATCAAATTTTTCAGACCAATCCGCGAATTCGATTGCGAAGAATCTTTTAACCATATCATCTGTAATATATTCAACAACTTTCTGTCTATAATTTCTATCTGTAAGCATTGATATCATTCCGCGCATTGTCGCATGAGGATAATCAAGTAAGGCTAAACATGTAAAACGAAAAACGTGCTCAAGTCTTGGAGTCCAATTTGCCCCGAATTGTTTTTGTAGAACTTCAATCAAACCTTGAGTCAATTGAAATTTAAACATTGGATCAACATTTGCCAAAGGGTTGAAAGAAGCTGGGAAATCAACATCTGAAGGATCTATAATGCAAACATCTTCAATACGCTCTTTAGGTATATAATCCAGCATTGCATCAATAACATCACCATGTGGGTCAATTAAACACATACCATGGCCATATGTAACATCTTGTCTAATCATAAGCTCAAGAAGCTTGGTCTTACCAACGCCAGACTTTCCAATAATATAAAGGTGCCTTCGGCGGTCAACACGCTTTATACCGAAAATAAACTTCTTTTCTTCAAGAGCAGCGACATAATTCGTACGCCCAATAAAAGAAACCTCTTCTGGTTTTACCTTTCCAAAAACAGGTAATTCTGGTGGAGGCGGAGCATATTTGATTATCTGAACCCGATTCGTCTTTGCCATATATATTTGCCTATTTTACTATAATTTCAACTTATTCTCCATCATAATCTAAAAATAACGATCTAGCCATTTGAAAAATTTTGATTCCCATTTTAAATATCTTTTCCAAATTTTCTTTGGCAGTTTTGAAGCATCTGGAACCCAACCTTCATCTCTAAAAATTGGATAGAAAAAAGCAATAAGCACCCCCAATATTGCAATTGGAATACACCAAAAAAATACAGTAGAACCTAAAAAACGAATTATTAAAACAGATGAAATTATTACAATTATTAAAATAGCTGTCATTGTTAAATAAAAGGTTAATATTATTCTAAAATTTTTCTTAAAACGTCTTCTGGTACTTCTTTCACTTTCTCTTTTTGTGGAATAGTGGGCTTTTCCTCTTTTTTAATTTCTGGCTCTTTTTTTATTTCAACTTTTTCTTCTTTTTGCTTTTCTTGTTCTTTTGTTTTTTCTGAAATTAAATTTTTTAAATTATTCATTTTTTCATTACTTGCAGATCTATCTTTCAATTTTGATTGAGTTGCAGGTTTTGAATTTCCCAATTCATTTAAAGAAATCGGTGCTGGTGTTTCTTTTTTTACTTCTTCAATCTCCTTAACCTCTTCTTTTTTATTTTCAAAAACTTTATTTTCTGAAAGAGTTTTGTTTAAAATATCTCTTAATGCTAAATTTTCCTCGCCAGAACGAATATGTTTTGGTGGAATATTTTTATTAAACCTGTCTCTTGCAAAAGGCGGTGTAAATACCTTTTTAATTGCTGAAAAAATCCCTGGTTTATTATTTCCACTTTTATTAACCTGATTATGTGCAATTTGTTTATTAACTCTTTCAGAATATCTTTCTTCTTCGGGCTTACTGCTTAAAGTATCCTTTTGTTGAAATTCTATACCCAAATCAGCCAAAGGTTTGAAAAATTTAGTTTCATCATAAGAAATTTGTTTCATTGAACCTTTTAACGGTTTCAATTCCCCTGATTTCATTTTAGCTATACAATCTCTACAATAAACTGGCCTTCCTGGTTCTGGTTTAAATGGAACAAAAGTATCACTAAAACAAATTGAACATTTGGCGCTAAATTTCTCCATATTACCTGTCTCGTTTTCATTTCCAATGGACATTCCAGACCAATTATTGATTTCTCTTTCAACAACTTCTTTTGATTTGCAATAAAGAGCCCGAGAAGATCTAATAACTTCATTTTCTATTTCTTTATTTCCCGACTTCACCATCGGAGGCAAAGTTTTTGCGGAAAATGGCCTTGATGTTACACCATCTATCATAAGTTTTAAATAAACTTTATAGTTTGGCAAATTTACAATATCTTGCGGAGTAAATTCAGGATCAAATTCTTTTTCTAAAAAATCAGCATCATCGGCGCCACAACGAAAAATTATCATTGTTCCAACGTTTCCAAAAACCGCATCACGCACGCTGGAACTTTTGTCTGAAACAAGCTGAGCGGTGTATTGATGGGCAACAGTAAGATTCAATCTGTATTTTCTAGCTTCTGACAAAATACTTGCAAAAGAATCAGTAACAAAGTTTTGAAATTCGTCAACATATAAATAAAAATCTTTTCTGTCATCTTCTGGAATACGCACGCGCTCCATAGCGGCAAGCTGAATTTTCGTAATTAACATTCCTCCTAATAATGCAGAATTGTCTTCACCAATACGTCCCTTTGAAACATTCACAAGGAAAATCTTTCCCTCATTCATTATGTCAAAAATATTTATTGTACTTATAGATTGACCAACAACATTACGAATTATTGAACTGGAAAGAAATTGTCCAACTTTATTCTGAATAGGCGCGATAGCTTCATTTCTGAATTTATCTTGCCAAGCTTCATATTCGTGAACCCAAAAAGCTTTAATAACAGGATCTTTCAAATTTGAAATAATTTTCTGTCTGTAATCTTTGTCCACTAACATTCTAGGGATACCAAGAAGTGTCGTCCCGGGAGTATCAAGTAAGGCTAAAATTGCATTGTTTAAAATATATTCCATACGAGCAGACCAAGCATTTGCCCAAATCTTTGTGAAAATTCCCATGAGACCTGATGCAACTAAATGTTTATATTTAGGATCAGCAAGTTCTAAAACATTAAAACCAATGTGGTAATCTGTATCAGCAGGATTAAAATAAACAACATCTTTTAATCTATGTGGTGGAATAGCAGACAATACTGCTTCCACAAGTTCACCGTGAGGATCTACAACACAAACACCATCGCCATTTACAACATTCTGAATAACCATATTAAACATAAGCACAGATTTACCTGTACCTGATTTTCCAAGAACATAAACATGCTGACGTCTATCTTTGCGCTTTATGCCAAAAAGTCTATTTTTATCACGAAATGTGGTAAGCCCAAGGTATGTGAGATCTTTATTTTTAGGTATTTCTGACAATTCCATATTTTTAAATTATACCAAATATATATTAAACTAAAAAGCCCAAAAGTGGGCTTTTTAGTAAATTAAATTATTCTTTTTTTACCTCCCCAGATTCAGGATTTTCCCCTTCTTTAAATTCTGCATCTCGTACATTATCCTCTTCTTTGGTTTCTCCGGCTGAAGCTTCATTTTGTGTATTTTGTGATGCTTTAGAAAGAGCTTCCCCGATCTTAGACATTTCAGAAGAAAGTTCTTCCATAGCTTTTTTAATTGCTTCTACATCAACACCATCTTTCACTGTGCGTAATGCAGTTATTTTATTATTAACTTCATTTTTTAATTCCTCAGGAATTTTTGTTTCATTATCTTTCAATGCTTTTTCTGCTGTATACAAAGTCATCTCAGCAGTATTTCTTATATCAGCAACTTCTCTTTTCTTTTTATCTTCTTCAGCATGAATTTCTGCATCAGCTTGCATTTTTTTGATATCTTCTTCCTTAAGACCAGAACTTGCCTCAATTCTAATTGATTGAACTTTACCAGAAGATTTCTCTAATGCTTTAACATTTAAAATTCCATTTGCATCAACATCAAAAGTCACTTCTACTTGAGGCATACCACGAGGAGATGGTGGAACTCCGTCTAATATAAATCTTCCGAGAGATTTATTGTCAGATGCCATAGGACGTTCACCTTGAACGATATGAATTTCTACTGAAGTTTGATTATCTGCTGCAGTTGAGAATATTTGTGATTTAGAACTAGGGATAGTTGTATTTCTTTCAACTAATTTAGTTGCAACTCCTCCTAATGTTTCAATACCTAAAGAAAGTGGTATAACATCCAAAAGAAGAATATCCTTAACATCTCCTTGCAATACTCCAGCTTGCACTGCAGCACCAAGCGCTACAACTTCATCTGGATTCACGCCAATATGTGGTTTCTTTCCAAAGAAATCTTCAGCTGCCTTTTGAATCATAGGCATTCTTGTCTGTCCTCCAACTAATATAACCTCGTTTATTTCATTTATTTTAAAAGGCGAAGCTTCCATAGCTCTTTTTGTAATACTCATTGCGCGATCAACAAATTCTCTACAAATTTCTTCCAACTCTGCACGCTTCATTGTGCGTACAAGGTGAAGTGGACCTGCATCACTTGATGTAATGAATGGAATGTTTATTTCACTTTCAACAGCTGTTGAAAGTTCTATTTTTGATTTTTCTGCTGCGTCATCTAAACGTTGACGAGCCAATGGATCCTTCCTTAAATCAATACCATTTTCTTTTTGGAAACCTTCAGCCAACCAATTCATAATTTTTTGATCAATATCTTTTCCTCCTAAATGAGAGTCACCATCTGTAGATTTTACTTCCACAACATCATCACCAACTTCAAGAATAGACACGTCAAATGTTCCTCCTCCGAAATCAAACACTGCTATTTTTTCATTTTTATTTTTATTAAATCCATATGCAAGAGCTGCTGCAGTAGGTTCGTTTATAATTCTTTTTACATCAAGACCTGCGATTCTTCCAGCATCTTTTGTAGCTTGTCTTTGTGAATCATTAAAATATGCAGGGACTGTTATCACAGCTTCTGTTATTTTTTCTCCAATTCGTGCTTCTGCGTCTGCTTTAATTTTTTGCAAAATCATAGCAGAGATTTCTTCTGGACGATAAAATTTATCTCCCATTTTTATTTCAATTCCACCATTTTCAGATTTTCTTGTTTCAAAAGGAATTGTCTGAATATCTTTCTGAACACCCGGTTCATCAAATGTATGACCAATAAATCTTTTAATTTGAAAAATTGTATTTTTGGGATTTGTCACACTTTGACGTTTTGCTAAAATTCCAAAGATACGATCTTTTGTTTTTGATTCTGCTACTATCGAAGGAGTCGTGCGCATCCCCTCAGAGTTTTCTAAAATCTTTGGCTCTCCACCTTCTATTACAGCAAAAGCCGAATTTGTTGTACCTAAGTCTATACCTAATATTTTTGACATAATATATATTTTATTTAAATTTCCTGACCCGATAATCAGGGTTAATAATTAATAGCCCTATTATATACTAAGCCTAATTTTTTGACAAGTATTTCGTGGTCGCGAAATAGTTGTTAAAATTACTAATATTTGCTATAATTTATATTATGTTTAAAAAACCTAATATACAAAAGGTTATTTTAAAAGTATTAGCTGAAAAGCCAGCTATTTCTATTGGTGAATTAAATAAAAAAATGGAGAATAAAACTCCCCTCCTTAATAAGGAGGGGGTTGGGGGTGGTAATTCAAAAAATCACCATCTCGCCCTAAAGGGCACTCCTCCTCAAAAAGGAGGAGATAAAACTGGTTACGCAATAACCCGTTCTGTTAAAAATCTAATAGAATCAGGTTGCGCTGAAATGGTTCATTCGGATAATCAAGACTATTTGAAAATAACTAAAAAAGGAAAATCTAAATTAAACTGCATAAAACTCGAAGGTGAAGATGCCCTAGTCTCAACTACTTGGGATGGATTTTGGAGAATTATAATTCTAGACCTTCCAGAAGAAAGAAAATCAGAAAGAGAATCATTGCGTTATCTTTTAAAGAAAGCAAATTTTGTTTGTATAAAAAATACTGTTTGGGTCTCACCTTTTCCTTATGAAAACTTATTTACAAATATCAAAAAAGATCTTGAGCTCTCCACAGAACTTATGATAATAGTTACAGATAAACTTGACCCAGAAACAAATAAAGCATTTTTAGAAAATGTTAAAAAAATATAATTATAAAAGTTTTCGCCTGCGAACACTGGCTTCGTTTTGTTCGCCAGAAAACTTTTGATAATTAGATTTTTTATGTTTTAAATTTCTTTTTTAAATCCTCCGGCTTGTAGATCCCAAAGTTTTTTATAAAGTCCGCTTTTTTTATTTGTGAGTTTAACATGAGTACCATCTTCAATAATTTTTCCATTTTCAATAACAATAATTCTATCCATTTCTTTAATAGTTGAAAGTCTATGAGCAATAACAATTGTCGTTTTATCTTTCATCAATTTCTTAAAAGCATCTTGAATTAAAGATTCTGAATGAGAATCTAACGATGACGTCGCTTCATCTAAAATAAGTATTGGTGCATTTTTTAAAATTGCACGAGCTATAGCTACACGCTGACGTTCCCCGCCAGATAATTTTACTCCTCTTTCACCAACATAAGTTTCATAACCTTTCGGTAAAAATTTAATAAATTCATCACAGTGCGCAAGAGAGCTAGCTTTTAATACTTCTTCGTCTGTCGCATCACGTTTACCATAACGAATATTTTCCATTAAAGTACGATGAAAAAGTACTGGGTCTTGAGGCACAAAAGCAATCTGCTCTCTAAGATTTTTCTGACTAATACTATTTATATCAATATCATCAATTAAAATCTTTCCAGAAGTAAGATTAAATAATCTCATCAATAAACGAACAAAAGTCGTCTTTCCTGCTCCAGAAAAACCAACAATTGCTATCTTCTGTCCTGAAGAAATTTTTAATGAAAAATTATCAAATACTTTAACATTATTATTCTTATATACATAAGTAATATTATCAAAAACAACGTCTCCCTTTACGTTTTTAACAACTTTTTTAGAATTATCAACAATTTCATAAGGTGTATTTAAAATAACTGCCATTTCTTCTGCATCAGCAAAAGCTTCATAAAAAGCGCGAACAAAACCAGCAAAATTCCATAAATTCTCCAATAGACGAATAATATAACTTTGCAGTAATACCATTACAGGCAAGCCTATAATGCCAAGTTTCCAATCTCCAAGAGCAATCCAGAAAATAATAAATTCAATCACTATAGAATAAAAACTTTCAATTAAAGCAAGCGTTTCCCATAAATACCAATTTAAAAGAGAAGCTTTTCTTTGCTTTTGTATAACACCACCAACACGTTCTTTTTCATATTCATGACCAGTAAATAATTGTATTGAAGAATGATTACCAATAGAGTCTGATATAGCTCCTGTGGTTTTAGTGTCTGCCATAGATGCTGCAATATCATATTTAAGTTTATAACGAGTAAAAATAAAAACAGTCAATAAAAATACAATACAAAATATTCCTAAAATTAAAGAATATTTTGGAAGCAAAGTATAAACAGCAATAACTGTTCCAATTCCTCGAACAATAAGCGGTAATAAATCAGACACTATTCTGTCAGTTAATTTTTCAAATGCTCTAGCATATTTATTTATTTTTTGAGTTAATGACCCTCCAAAATTATTTGTAAAAAATGAATGTGAGTGCCCTATCATGTATGAAAAAGCTTGCTCACGAAGTCCAGCCATAACCCCAGCTTCAAAATATACATTTAAAAAAGTACTAGATCTACGAATAACCCAACGGGTAAGATTTAAAGTTAAAATTAAAAGTATAATTGATTGTGCAGTATTTATAAAAGTAAAATCATTTTTACTTAAAACATTCCACAATTTCAAATATTGGAGTGGTATATAAACATCAAGACTTGAAGCAATTATGGTAAGAAAAATAACAGCAAAAAACGAAACTTTAAATTTCTTAATAACTTGCCAAAAATATTTAAGCACCAAGCCTCGGTGCAAATTTGTATATTCTTTTTCTTTTTCCATATAAAATAAAAATAAGACAATTTTTATGCCTCATCTTTATTATACCACATTAAATTAAATATTACTATTTAAAAATCTTATGAAAAAATACTACAATACGAAATTTGATTGTTTTTAACAATATTGGAATTAAATATTTTAATGATTCTAATTTTAGTTTTAATTTATTCATATAAATTCAGCTTGATAACATTCTTTACAATACACTATCTCTTTTCTTTCATCACTTATAGCAGTTTCAAATTCATTGGAACATGGTTTATCTCCATGAAAATGTTTAATAGTATTTTTATATTCCTTATTGCTTGATTCTACGCCATTACACATACACTTTCTATGCCAAAGTTTTGGTGGGTTTGTTTTTTTAATTCGTTCATAGTGGCGACAATTTGGACATAACCTTGGTAAAGCTAAATTCATCTGCCTGTAAAATTGCAATTCATTCGGTAAAATCCTAAAAGCTGTAGTGCATTGCTGATTACAATCTTTTCCATTATGTTCACATTCTATTACTTCATCTAAAATATCATCTGAAACATCATTAATATGATCAGGTAAATCTTTTGATTTAATAGTTATTTCATAATCTCTTTTGGGGTCGTCCTGCCAATTAAATCCTCTTTTTAAAATATCTTCTTTGTTTAATGGAAAAAATTCATGTCCCCAGCTTTTATTATATGCCCATAGGGACAACTCACTAGGAAAAAATTCTCCATATTTATAAATTCTGCCCATTCTATCAATGTATGGCATTTCATTCATTTGCCTTTTTATTTTTTCTACCATTTCAAAATATTTTTCTTTAGTATATTGCTTATTAAAAATACAATGACTTTTATTTCTCAAATTTACGCAACCAAATAAATTAGAACAGTTAAAAACTCTATCGGAATATTCTATGTCCTTAGAACCATTAGGTGCACGACTAAAAAAACATCTTTGGGATTGCATTCCGCCATTTGTTTCATAAAATATTTCTGATTTATCTCCTCCAAAAGTAGCGTCATAACTATCTTTTAAGAGCAAACCACATGAAAAAATATATTTACAATTTTCTACTCCATGCCTAGTAAAAAAACAATTTTTGCAATTTTTACTATTTATAATATCTTCTCCAGTAACATTAATGGAATTTGTTATAAAAGCAAAACGCCTTGGAATTTTATAATAAAGTTCCATAAATTTTTCCTTTGCTTTTTGTATAGTTTTATAACTACCCAAATCCCATTTCTCAATTTCTTTTTTATATTCTTCTTTTGTGTATTGTTTATTCCAAATACAATATTTTTGATTTCTTAAATTTACACAACCAAAACAATTTGTACACCCTA
The DNA here is from genome assembly GCA_041666045.1 of Minisyncoccota bacterium. GTDB lineage: Bacteria > Patescibacteriota > Minisyncoccia > Phycocordibacterales > UBA9973 > UBA9973. The sequence goes on along the minus strand of JBAYHR010000001.1, from coordinate 60,893 downwards.
AGCAATAAAAAAGAAAAGAGCAATCAAGACATTCATCAGAATAATAAATAAATTTTGTATTATAAATACCATTTGAACACAAATTATCATAAGTATGATCAGCATTCATAACGCTATCTGAATCTATTGAATCTTTAGAAAATATGGCAATTTGAGAATTATAACAATTAATAGCCTCAAGACAATCAAAAGTTAAAGTACAGTTTTTACAACGAACATCACCATTGGAATATTGACAATTTTCAGAATTTTTTTGACCAGTAGCTTCACGAGGTACTAATTTTTGTAATTCATAAAATTGTTCAAAGAAAGGTCTAGAAAAATCATAATCTTTTCCATAATCCATTGCATCCCAGCTATCTCCCCACCAACAGGAACTACAATAAACTATAATTTCAGAATTTTCTGCAAAAATACTTATAATTTCCTCCCCACATTTATCACAAATATCTTTATACAAAGGTCTAGATTCACGATAAGCTAATCTTCTTATTAACCTACACTCTGGGCACCAAGTTGGTGCTGGGACTTTTATTTTTTCATAAAAGTTAAAATCTTCTTGTTCTATAACAAAATCTTTTTTACAGTTTTGGCATATTCTTTTTTCATTGTTTTTGCTCATTTTTTTTAATTTACATATATACGCTATAGCGTATATATGTATTAACTTATATTTTGTTTATAACATTCTTCGCAAGCTATTTTTTTATATTCCCATTCTGGTGGATAATATGCATTTATATCTTTTTTACAATAAAAACATTTATAAGGATAAGCTTGTAAAACAGTTGTATATTTCATATTATCTTTTATTCGTACATCAAAATGATATCTCGGTAATGGAATATTGTTTTCTCTATAAAAAGAAAGCTCATTTTGAGCGATATTAAAACGCCAACCAGTGGCAGGACAAATAAGAGCCTTAGAGCAAATATCATCGGATACGTCATTTATAGAATCAGGTAATTCACTTGTGGGCATTCCATCTATGTGGCTTTCGTTGATATCTTCCCAATAACCACCAAGTTTCAAAATATCTTCTTTTTTAACATCTGGAAAATACAAAAAACTAGTAGAAAAATTGAATGGTCCGGCGGACATAGAATAAGGCAAAAACTTGCCATATTCACCTTGCTTTTTCATATCTGAAATAATTTGTTCACGAAGTTTTTCATATTCAACTTTCTCATATTGTTTATTTAAAATACAATATTTTTTCTTTTTTAAACCTACGCAACCAAAACAATATTCACATTCTATGCATAAATCTAAATACTCAGAATATCTAGACGAAGACCACACGCTATATTTTTCTGCATAACTGTTTAGACAACAACTGCAATTGCCTAATAATTCAGAATACCAACAACCATTAGTATCAATATCTGATTTTTGTTTCATTCCCCTAATACAATTATAGCTATCTTCAGAATCATTAATTGTAAAGCAATTGTAGCAGTCTTTTGTGTTAGTTAAATTGTCTCCATCAGAATTATAAGTTTTGAGATTAAAATTTTCTCTGTGAACTACTTCGTTTTGAGCTATTTTGTCTAACTGTCTTTTATATTTCTGAATTGAATTATACGAATGAAGCTTAAAAGTTTTTAATTTTTCTAAATATTCTTCCCTGGTGTATTGAATATTTTCTATACAATATGATTTACCCCTGAGATTCCAACACATAAAACAATTCTGACAATTTCTGCAATCCTGTAAAAAATATGAATCAATGCAATCTTTGGAATTCCTAGAATAAAATAATTTGTAAGAATTATAACAATTTACGCAATCAAAACATTTCTCTGAATAAAAACAAACTGATACATCAATTGAATTTTTCACCCATAAATTTCTGTATGAATAATATAAATCTTCACACGTTTCCATAGAACGTGATAAATAACAATTCTTTGAATTCCATACATCATCGCACCAATCACAATTTGTATTTTTAGCACCATTTTGATGAGAATGAGGAACTTTTTCTTGAAGTTCTTGTAATTGAGTAAAAAATGATTTTGATGAATCATAATCTTGACCATAATCCATAGCGTCCCACGCGTCACTGTGCCATTCATGCAATGTGTAAATAGGATATCTATTTTTCTCTGGTAAAACTGTAATCAAACTTTCTCCCGAAAGATCCGACTTCCCTTTTCTAAATTTTCCAAACATCCAAAAAGATAAATGTTGTTTTACTCTACAAAAGAAACATATTGTTGGCAGTTCAATACCAACTTTTTTATATAAAGATAATTCACCCTCAGATATTGAGAATTTTTGATTACAGTGTTCACAATTTCTACTTTCCTGCTGATTCATTATATTCAAATATATTCACCCTAGCTGGACGAATAATGCGATCGCCTAATTTGTAACCTTTTTGAACCACTTGAGAAACTTTATGATCATCTTGTTTTTTATCAGTTGGTACCATTTCTATTGATTCATGCATGCTTGGATCAAAAGATTCCCCTATTTCTCCTACTGGTTTTACTCCATATTCTTCAAAAATATTATTCATCTGCGTATAAATATATTCCACACCCTTACGCCAATTTTCATCAACTTTTTCCCAGCCTTCTTTATTTGCAAAAGCCATATTGAAACTATCTATAACAGTAAGAAATCTTGAAAGTATTCTTTCTCGCAAGCCTTCCGAAAAGTTTGCTTTTCTGTCTTCTTCTTGTTTTTTATAATTAGCAAATTCTGCTCGCTCTTTCTGCCAACCAGTTAAATACTCTTCCTTTTCTTTTCTACAAACTTTTAAATCAGCTCTAAGTTTCTTTAGGGTCTTCTTTAAATCCTCTTCCCCATCATCATTAAATTCAAATTCTACAACCTCAGAATCAACTTCTTCAGGAGAAACAGGAATTTCTTCTATATTTTCAGATTTTTTTATTTCTTCATCACTCATGAACTTATTTTAACACAAATTTATAAAATAAAAACCCCCTTTCGGGGGTTTTTGAAATTAACGTTTTGGCCCGTTATTACCTGTTCGCTTACACTCACATCGGTAATTCCGCTTCGCGGACCTCAGTAAACGATAATCAATTATCGTTTACTCCATTGTGGGGCCTTTCTTGCTTTCTTAAGTCCAAATTTTCTACGTTCTTTTGATCTTGGATCACGCTTTAAGAATCCTAATGTTTTTAATTTTCCACGAAGTTCTGCATCATGCACAACTAAAGCACGAGAAAGTCCATGACGTACAGCTTCTGCTTGAGAATGAATTCCTCCACCAGAAACTTTAACTTCAATACTCCATTTTACAGCTGTCTTACCAGTAGTTAAACCTTTAACCATAGGATCTTGAATCAAACGACGTTCATCTTCTGTTTGAAAATAATCTTTTGCATCTTTACCATTTACAGTAAAACTTGCTTTTGAAGATTCAGTAATACGAACTCTCGCAGTTGAAGTTTTTCTTCTACCTATTGCCTCAATATATTTTTCTGTTGATTTTTTTTCTGCCATAATTATATAAATAAATTTTAATCTTCTATTTTTAAATGCTTCATCATTTCTCTTCTTATTTTATTATCAGGAAGCATTTGGAAAGTTGCAAGTTTTATTAATTCTTTCAATCCTTTCTTTTCTGCTGTTTCTGTACCTTTAAAAGTACGCAAACCTCCTCTCATTCCTGAATATCTTTGGTGATATATACTTTCTAATTTTTTAGCTGTTATGCGAAGTTTTGAAGCATTTACAACCTTAACTGGAAAGCCGGTATAAGCATGTCTTTCGAATGTAGGCTTATTTTTACCCATCAAAATTGTAGCTACTTCACTAGCCACTCTTCCCAGAGTTCTTCCACTTGCATCTATTACTTTGTCTTCTGTCTTTTTCATATATATTTGATACTAAATCATTTATTAAAATTACACAAATTCTATTATTGCCATCTTTGCTCCATCAGACTTTCTTGCTCCTAATTTCAAAACTCTTGTATATCCTCCTTTTTTGTCAGCATACTTTGGTGCTATCACCTCAAAGAGCTTTTTAACTTCACGACTGCGATTTGAAAGTTTGGATATAACTGTTCTACGTGTAGCTAAATCTCCCTTTTTTGCACGAGTTACAAGTTTTTCAATAAAAGGTTTTAATTCTTTTGCTTTTGGTTCTGTTGTTTTAATTTTTTCACGTATGATCAAATTAAGCGCCAAAGAATTAAGCAAGGCTTTTCTTTCATTTTTTTCTCTTCCAAATTTTCTTTTACTATTATGGTGTCTCATATAATTAGGTTCTAGTTGCTAGATTCTAGTAATTTATTCCTTAAGGTTTAATCCAAATTTACTTAATACTTTCTTTATTTCTGTTATTCCTTTTTCTCCAATACCTTCTACTTCAAGCAAATCTTCTCTCTTTTTTCTTGCAAGACCTCCAAGTGTTCTGATATTTGCAGCAGTTAAGGCATTTAAGGTTCTTGTAGAAAGATCTAGACTATCTGTTCTAGTTTTTAATACATCAGTAAAATCATCTCCTTTTTTATCTTCAGAGTCAGACTTTTCCCCACCTACATCGCCATGCGAAGCATTGCGGGCAGGTATTTTAATTTCTTCCTCTGGTTCCTTAAAATCAATAATAGCTTTAAGTTGATTTATCATTATTTCAATACATTTTGAAAGAGCCTCACGAGGAGTTAACGTTCCATCTGTTTCAATAGAAATTCTTAAGCGATTATGGTTCGTTTTGTCACCAACACGCATATTTTCTACTTCATAAGAAACTCTACGAATAGGAGTAAAAATAGCATCAACATTAATTGTGCCTACGTCTACTTTTTCTTTTTGCAAAACTTCTTTTGCAATGAAACCTAAACCTTTCTCTATTGTCATTTCAATATTTAAATTAACTTTACCTGTAACAGAAGCTATGTGAAGATCTGGATTTAAAATTTCTACTTGTCCACCAGTCTTTATATCTCCAGCTGTAACATCTTTTGGTCCTTTTATTGATAAAGTAACTACCTGAGATTCATCAGACAACATTTTAAAACGAGCTTTTTTCAAATTTAAAATTATTACTATTACATCTTCTTTAACTCCTTCCATTGTTGAAAATTCATGAGAAACACCATCAATTTTTATAGATGTAATACTAGCGCCCGGCAAAGAAGAAAGAATAATTCTTCTTAAGCTATTTCCTAACGTATGGCCATATCCAGGATACAAACCGTCTATTTCAAATACTCCCTTATTTCCTTCTTCTAAAACAACACGTGGTTTAGAAGGCATAATTATTTTATATTCAGGCATATTTTTTTATAAAAATTTTAAAAGTTAATAATAAAAACAAATTCAAAAAAAATTAACGACTATAGAACTCAAGCACAGCATTCAAATCAAGAAATATCTCTGTATTTTTTGGTTTAGCTAAAACTTTTCCCTCCATCTTAACTGCATCAAATGAAACCCATGCTGGAGGATTATAATCCTTAACTTTCTCAACTAAATTTTCAAAAATTTTCTTAGTCTTAGATCCTTCACGTATTTTTATTACATCCCCAACTTTCACTTCGTATGAAGGAATAGTAACTTTGTGATCATTAACAATAAAATGTCCATGGGAAACCATTTGTCTTGTTGCGCGTCTGCTATTTCCAAGTCCCATTCTATAAATTACATTATCAAGACGAGATTCAAGTTCTTCATAAAATTTTTCTGCAGTTCCAGCTCCTTTTATATGTGAAGCTTTTTTAACATAATTTGAAAGTTGACGTTCAGTTATTCCATAAGAAAAACGAATTTTCTGTTTTTCAACAAGTTGAGCTCCATATTCAGAAAGAGCCTTTGGGCGACGCGCTCCGGGTCCAGCAAATTTTCCAGAAGCAGAAGAAAACTTAGAAGTTTGACATTTGTCATAAACTCCTGGTCCTAATCTTCTGCAAATTTTAAATTTTGGTTTTGATATCATTGTTAATTTATTTTATTTGTAAACTTTTATACACGTCTTGGCTTCTTAGCTTTTGGTCCATTATGTGGTACTGGTGTAGCGTCTTTGATAGAAGTAATTTCTATGCCATGAGCCATAAATGCTCTAATTGCTGGTTCACGTCCAGATCCAACTCCTCGTACTACAACATCTGAATCTTTTACTCCAAGTATTTCTGCTTTACTTCCAATAATATCGCCAACTTTAGATGCTGCAAATGGAGTTCCTTTTTTTGCACCCTTAAAACCCAAAGAACCGGAACTTGACCAAAATAATGAATTACCTAATTTATCAGAAAAGAGAACTTTGGTATTATTAAAAGTTGCATCAACATGCAAAACACCGGAAATTATTTTCTTCTTTGAAGTTTTTGTTTGTACCACCTTTTCTTCTTTTGGTGTTTCTGTATTTGATTCTGTTGTAATTTTTGTTTTTCCCATTTTAATTAATTTATTTATAGTGAGCTTGTCGAACTATGTTTTACTTTCTTTTCTTTTACCTGATGCCATTGTTTTTCTAACATTTCCTCTAACTGTTCTTGAATTTGTTTTAGTTCTTTGACCTCTTACTGGTAATCTCTTCATGTGACGAACACCTCTGTGAGATTTTATATCTTTCAATCTTTTAATATTTGCAGAAACTTCTCTTTTTAAATTTCCCTCTATCGTCATTCCTTCAACTATTGCACGAATTTTATTTTCTTCAGCATCAGTTAGATCTTTTGCTTTTTTACCATGATCAATTCCAACTTGATCTAAAATCTTACGAGCAGAAGAAACGCCAATACCATAAAGGCATGTTAATCCAATCTCAAGTCTCTTTTCATTTGGTACTGTTATTCCAAGAATTCTCATAAATTATTGTTTTTGCTTATGTTTTGGGTTAGAACAAATTACTCGCAAATGCCTTTGGCGTTTTACTATTTTACAATTATCACAAATTTTTTTTACTGCTGATTTAATTTTCATAAAAATACATTTTTATTCAAAACAAGATAAAAACAAGGGGGAAACCCTTATTTTTCAATCTTTTTCATTTTTTAAAAACCGTAATTACTATGATACACCATTATTAAAAAAATTACAACCTTTTAACTATTCTTCCTTTTCCACCATAGGGATCTAAAACCACTTCAACAGAATCTCCAATTAAAACCTTAATCCTATGCATTCGCATTTTACCTGAAAGGTAAGCAAGGATTTCTTTCTCACCTTCCACTTTGTCTTCCCCGCCTGCATCGCTATGCGAAGCATTTCGGGCAGATATCTTTACTCTAAACAAAGTACTGGGCAAGGCTTCAGTTATAAAACCATGTGCTGTTAAAATTTTTTCATTTTTCAGATCACTCATTTGGATTTAATAATTCTAACAAAATTAAATATAAAGTCAAATATAAAAGTGGAAAATTAATTAGGATAATTCACTATAATTTTTATATCTTTACTTTTATCAGGAAAAGAATTTTTCCAAGCAGGTTTAATTACTAAATCTGCAGACTCTATATTGGAATATAGCGTTAAAATTTGATTAAAATCTTTCTTTTTCTTTCCTAAAAGATCTGTAATAAGTTTTTCTCCATCAAAATTCCAAACGATTTTAGCAGTACCAGATAAATTAAAATCAATATTTTTTACATCTTTAAATGAGGCAATTTCTCCACCTGAAATAGAAAATATTAAATTACTAAGATTAGATATGTAAACATCACTGCCATCATAATCTTCAACATCAGTTTCAATAATTTTCTTTGTTAATTTTTCTCCATTAAATAAAAAACCGTAAAGCGTGCCTTTTATATTGACAGGCACTTGATTATCTTTAGAAACAAAACTTTGATTTTCATTATTTATATTAAGAAATACAGCATCTTTAAATAATACAAAGCCATTTGGAATTTGATCGTTTATTTTTTCTAAAAGTTTTGTTTTAAGTGTATCTTTTAATTCATTCACAACTGCTACTTTTTCAGTATCAGAAATTTGATAAAATTTACCAATAATACCCCCAATTATTTCTCCCTTTGATCTTGCATAAAACTTATCATACTTAGAACTTCCCTTAAAACCAAAAATTTTAAAATCAAGCGGAGTACTATTGTATTCTTCCCCAGCTTCTACCCCATATATGCCAACTTCAACAGAACCTGGTTTACCATCTTTTGTCATGCCTGGAACTTTTATCTTTTCTTTAGTTTTGTAAATTTTTCCATTTGATCCTTCTAAACGTGTATCTATATCAAGAGTTTGAGAAGAAGAATTAAAAGCATTATAAATTACAACAATACCTTCTGCTTTTACCAATAAATCTTTTTCTTCATCTACTTGAACTATCTTATTTTCTTCACCAGAAATAGCCACTAAATCAAAAGATAAAGTATCGCTATTGTTAGAATCTTTCACCGCAGAAAAGTTTTGATTCAAAGAAATATCTTTTGTTTTAGGATTAATTGTGATTTTTGCTCCAGAAAATAAAAAGGAAATTGCAAAAAAAAGAAATACAATTGAAACCAAAGCTACAATCCATAAAGAATAACGCGGTTTTTTATTATCCTCTTCTTCAGTAAATTCTGGTTCAGAAAATTTTGGACGAGAAAAAATACGAGATTCCGGACGTTCAATCCTTTGTGGAACTTCCTCTTTCTCCTTTTTTACATATTTAACTTTTATTATATCTTGAAGTAAATTTTTTGACATCCCATTAGAAATTTAAATATTAATAATTTTATCTTTATTGCCCGTCAGTCGAATTTCTAACGGGACAAGTAACTATATTTTATCAGAAAGACGATTAATGTAAATAGATTCAATAGTAAGAAAAGGATCACGATATATATTTTCCTTAAAAGTTGCTATGCCGTGAAGTTCTTTTGTGTTTAAAGAAGTTATTTTGAATTTTGATTGAGTTAAAGCATATTGATTAAACTCTTCAGTTTTAATTATTTTTGTAAAAAAATCTAAAAAGTCTTTATCGCTTATTAAAAAAATATTTAATGGAATAGAAATATTATTTGAAATATTAAATAAAGATTCTTGAAATTTTTTCAGCCATTCTTCTTTTAATTTATTTATCACTGGATCAAATTTCTTTTTTATTTGCTCTTCCATATAATCATCTTTATAAAGAGAGATAAGCGACTTTGCTTCATCTAGTGATAAATTTAAAAAATTTGCAACTCCACGTGTTATAAAATTAAGTCCATTAGGAAAAGAAATTGACTCACACAATACATCATTTTTTATTATTGAAATATCAGTAATTTCCCCATCAATATCAACTAAAAGGAAACTTTCATGGTATGCAAACATATCACGAATTACAGTAAAAAATGCCATCAGAAAAGAAGAAAATTTTATATCTTTAGGATTAAAATATTTACCTATTGTATATTCTATTTTTTTAAGTATTTCATCTGAACTCATTGAAATAAAAACATTCATTTCAATTTCTTTAATTTTTTTATCTAAAGGTTTATCAACGGCATAACCATTGAGCATAGTTTTCATATTTTTTAATTCAATCGGTCTAATTTGCTCATTAGAATGAATATGTTTTATTAAACGTTCTTCTTCAAAAAGACTTATCTCTTTTTTAATAAGACTATCAGCAATTTTTAAAGTAAAAATAAAAGAATTATTTTTCTCTAATTTAATGGTTCTAGTTTGTGAACCATATAATAAAGACGAAAGAAAACAAAAAATTTTATCGGGTTTTCCAAAACCCATCGTACAAATTTTATTTGCCACAATATCAAGAGATTTCATTATTGAAGATAATAATGTATCAAAACTAACTTCATTTTGAATTGAGATTGGCTCACGAATAGAATAAATTATTTTTGGAGTACCAGAATTTTCAATATAACAAAGCGCTCCGCCAACAGAAGATGAACCAATATCAAATATTAGAGTAAGATCTTTTTTCTTTTTATCTTTTGAAAAAATCCCCATGATTTAATTATATCACAAAGAAAACTATATCAGTATAGCTTTTATTCTGCGAACACCTTGAGAACTTGCTTCTTCTTTTTGTATTTTAAAAGTTCCTAATTCACTAGTATTGGCAACATGTGGACCACCACAAAATTCCTTAGAAAAAGCATCTCCATTTTTATCAAACACCATATACACAGAAACAATATCAGGATATTTAGTTCCGAATTCCATTTCTGCCCCTATTTTCTTAGCTTCTTCTAACGGCATTTCTTTTTTTACAACATCAAGACCAGCTTTTATCTTTTCATTTACTAAATCTTCCACTTTTTTCTTTTCTTCATCTGTTAATTTTCTATCAAAAGAAAAATCTATCCTCAAACGCTCGTCTGTAATATTACTTCCCTTTTGTTTAATTTCAGGACTAACTACATTCTTTAAAGCAGCTAAAAGTAGATGATGTGCTGTATGAAGTTTTGTAGATTTTTCACTATGACTAGCAAGCCCTCCCTTAAACATGCCAGCGGAAGCTGTCTGAGAAAGTTTTTGATGTTCTTCCATTTTTTTATTAAAATCTTCGATATCTATCTTTATTCCATTTTCTTTTGCAAGTTCTAATGTAAATTCTATTGGAAAACCATAAGTAGTAAAAAGAACAAATGGATCTACCCCTTTTTCAAATTCTTTCATACCCTTTTCTAAAGTTTCTCTAAATTTATTTTCTTCTTTATTTATTTCACCATTATCATCTAATTTATAAACTCCATTATAAAGCTTTTTATTTCTTTCAATTATTTTTTCTAGTTCACTAGGATCTTTTGAAAATCTCACAGCGCGACGAATCAGACGACGTAAAATATATCCTCTTCCTGTATTTGAAGCCAACACTCCATCTGAAATCATAAACAAAGATGCTCTAATGTGATCCGCAATAATTCTTTCTTCTTTTGTTTTTTCATTATTAAATAAATCTGTACTGTATATACTTTCTTTTTTTTGAACTGTCATAACCAATCTTTCTAATCCCATTCCTGTATCAACTCCAAGAATTGAAAGTTTTTCTAATTTTGCTTCACCTTTATCTAATTGCTCTCTTGATCCATCACAAAAATATTCATTAAAAACTATATTCCAAATCTCTACATCTTCACCAGATGCATTTTTGCAATATATTTCAGTCGTTGGGCCACAAGGACCAGAATCTCCAGTCGGACCCCAAAACACATCAGCTCCTTCTTCTTTAATATCTTTCAAACCAAGTTCTTGCCAAATGTTTTTTGACTCTTCGTCTTTTGGAACATTTTCACTCCCTTGATAAACTGTCACATAAGAAATTTCCAAATTCATTTCTTTTGTAATAAATTCATATGCATATGTAATAGCTTCTCTTCTTCCATATCCACCAAAAGAAAAATTACCGAGCATTTCAAAAAAAGTATTGTGTGTATTGTCTCCAACTTCATCAATATCTCCTGTGCGAACACATTTTTGAACTGTTGTGATATTTTTACTTCCTAATTCTTTATCAGCTAAACTTGGATCTAAATAATATTTTTTAAATTGTTGCATCCCTGCCGTCGTAAAAAGCACAGATGGATCATTCTCTGGAACAAGCGAAGAAGAAGGCATTATTTTATGTCCTTTTGATTCAAAAAATTTTAAAAACTTCTCTCTTATTTCATTAGATTGCATACAATATGAAATTAAATATTTTACTGATGTAAGTCGTCTCCAGAAATTCTTTTAATTGGCTTTTCAAAAATATTCATAATTATAAAAATAAGAAGCACTAAAACAGTGGAAATAACAGCGAGACCAAGAAGTCCAAAACCAGCTGCCATACCAATACCAGCTGTCACCCAAAGACCGCTAGCGGTCGTAAGCCCGCTTAAACGAGAACCTTGAAATATTATAGAACCGGCTCCCAAAAATCCAATACCAACTATTATATTTGACGCTATCATCGCAGGATTAAAACCGCTCAACCCTGAATATTTTATTGCTAAGTATTCGGAAATAATAATGAAAAGAGCTGAACCCATAGAAACAAGAGCGTGCGTTTTCATACCAGCTTCTTTATGCACTAAAAGACGCTCAGCGCCAATCAACATACCTAAACCAATTGCTACTGCTAATCTTATAATCACTTCACTATTTTGTGTAAAAAATTGTGTCATCCCATTAGAAATTTTAAATTAATAATTCTTATACTTATTCCACGTCAGTCGAATTTCTAACGGGACAAGTGTTTATATTATAACTTGTACTAATGATTTATACAAATAAAAAAAGACCCATATTTACTTTCGTAAACATAGGTCCTCTATTTCTATACTTTTTTTTAAAATTATTCTGGTGGTAAACGTCTGCCAACAATGACATCTAATTCAACTACTGAACGGATACCATAGTCCGAGTAGGAATCGTCCAAAAAGTGACAGTGCACCTCGAACTCGCCATCGTCGTCCAAGTACGTGCTCGGCACATCACCATCGGAATCGCGAGAACCGGAACAAAAAGTAACTCCTTTAACATCAAGATGATTCCCTGTTTCAGTAAAATACTTAATTTCAAAAATAATTCTTTCAAGTAATGTAATACCAATTTTCATATCAGGGTCAGCTTGACGAGTAGATTTTCCTAAAGTTTCAGCATCTGGTTCAACTTCATCGCGAACCCATACTGCATAGTGACTGCTTGTGTTACGAATGTTTTTAGAAATTGCTTTATCTAAATCATCATAATACTTCGAACTTACAAAAAGTTTTTCACAAATCTTAAAAGCAAAATTCAGCGTCATTCCTTTTGAAATAAAAAGCAATCTCCATTTCCCATTTGTCGGAATAGCAGGAATAATCACTTGGCTAAAATCTACATCCCAGCCGAAATGATTTTTGTAAAATTTCTGCCATTCTTCGCGGATACTAGCATACTCATCTACAATTGAAAAAACTTCACGCAATTTTTTCTTTAGCTCGGTTTTGTGTTCAAGCCAGTATTTCACCTGTTCATAAGATAAAATAGTTGCTAGAAAATCTACGATAAATCCAGCAAGCATTCCGAGTTGTTGCATTCTATCTTGCAAGCTCGTTTTTTCAGATTCTGTTCCATTGTTCATGGTTTGTCCTCCTTTAATTTAGTTATAAATAACAATATCGTTATCTATCAAAAGAATACCACAAATAACTTAAAAGTAAAGTATCTAAAGTAATATTATAAAAATTTATATAACAACTCCCCCACCTAAACAAATATCTTTATCATAGAAAACACAAGATTGACCAGAAGCTACTAACACTGGTTTTTGAAAAATAACTTCAGCTGTACTTTTCCCAGTGATTTTAATTTTACAAGGCAAAAATTCTCCATGATAACGAATCTGTACTTTATAACTTTTACTTTCTTTTGGAACTCCAGAAATCCAATTTATGTTTTTTAATTTAATTTCTTCTCCTCCTTTTTGAGGAGGAGTGCCCTTTAGGGCGAGGTGGTGATTTTTTGAATTACCACCCCCAACCCCCTCCTTAACTAAGGAGGGGGTAAAATTTCTGTTCTGCGAAACATATAAAATATTTTTCTTAATATCTTTTCCAACAACATAATATGCCCCGTCATTAGGACTTTTTTTAGTAATAGTAAAACCATGACGTTCACCGAGTGTATGAAAAACTACTCCTGTATGCCAACCTATCACATTATTTTTTTTCTTTTCCTCGACTTCGCTCGGAACGAGGATTACCTCGCCTCTTTTTTCTTTTATATAATGTTTCAAAAAATCTTTTAAATCTACTGCTCCTAAAAAACAAATCCCCTGACTATCTTTCTTTTCTGCAACTGGTAATTTAAATTTCTTTGCTAATTTACGAACTTCTGTTTTATTTAAATGTCCCACTGGAAAAAGAATTTTAGAAAGTTGTTCTTGTTTTAGAGTCCAAAGAAAATAAGCTTGATCTTTTGATTTATCACAGGAGACGCATAACTCATAACACGTAACATTTTTATATTTTATTTTTTGTTTTTTATGTTTTATGTTATGTGCTATGTGATTTGTAATTTGAGCATAATGCCCAGTAGCCACAAAATCAGCACCCATTGAAATAGCTTTTTTAAGAAATGCACCAAACTTCACTTCTTTATTACACATAACATCAGGATTTGGCGTTCTGCCAGCTTTGTATTCAGAAATCATATAATCTGCCACTTCTTTTTTATAGACATCTTCAAGGTCAAAAGTAAGAAAAGGAATGTTTAAATGCGTCGCGACGCGCATAGCGTCGCGACGCTCTTCTTCTTCGTTACATTTTAAAAAATCTGGATGCCAAGTACGAATAAAAACACCAACGACATCATATCCTTGTTTTTTAAGAAGTGCTGCAGACACACTCGAATCCACACCTCCTGACATTCCAACAAAAACGGTTCGACTTTGCTCACCGCAAGCTAATTTTTTCTTTATACTTTTAATCATAGAATCAAAATATCTTTTAAAAAGCATTGCGCAGGCCGACGGGCCTAGCATAGCAAATTTTCAGCAGAAAATTATGTGCGGTTTTTAAAAGATATTTTGATTATATAGAGACATAAGCTTTTTGTAAAGCTCAAAAGTTGCGCGGGCGTCTGATAGCGCACTATGTGGATTTTTATTTTCTATACCAAAACGCTTACACATTTCTCGTAAAGAAAAATGGTCCAAATCTGGCTCTCTGTGAAGTTTCGCCCAAGCAATAGATATCGTATCTAATTTATGATAATGCATAGTGCTAGGCAATTTTAATTTTTCTAAATTATATTCCAAAAATCCCGCATCAAAACAAATATTTTGCCCAACCATAATGCAATCTTTAACTTTTAGAGAAAAAATTTCAAAAGCATCTTTTAATGTATATCCGATTTCCCAATCTTTTTTATTGTAATGATTTATCTTAAGAGCGGTCTTGTCAGCATTTTCAATATGCTCAGGTTTTATTTTTAATTCAAATTCTTCTAATATGTTTAATTTCTGATCTGCAATAACTCCACCAATTTCAATAATTTCATGTTCTATCATGTTAAGCCCTGTTGTTTCTATATCTATAAAAGCTAAATTATGTTTTCTCATCCCAGTACTAAAATTTTAAATTTTTATTAATAATTTTCATTTATTTTTATCTTTCTAATCATATTTTATAATTATAGTACTTAATCAAAAATTTAGTACGGGACAAGTCCTATTTTAAGTATTTAAATTTATTTTGTTTATGTTCTTCAAAAGTCTTAGCATAATGTATTATGCCATTTTTATCATGTAAATAATAAAAATAATTTGAACTCTTTGGATAAATAGCCGCTTTTATTGCTTCGAGACCTGGGTTACAAATTGGACTGTCTGGCAAACCTTTTGTTTTATAAGTATCAGGAGCCACATCCACTTGAAGTGGCATTCCTTTTGAAATTCTATTCCATAAAATTCCTGAAATAATTTCTCTGTCAGAATCTCCTTTTGCTTCTTTCTCTATTATAGATGCCATAATTATAATATCTTTTTTAGATCTACTTAAAGAGACAGAAAAAATATCAGCTGTTTTTTTATTAAAATTATCACTCATATATTTTAAAACATCCTCCTCGTTTGAATCGGTAAAGAAAAAATAAGTATCGGGGAAAAGATATCCTTCTTTTGGTTTCGCTTCTAAAAGAAATTTATCTTTGTTAAAAGATGACAATCTTACAGAAAAAGATTCCGCAATATCAACAACATTAAAACCTTCTGGAATAGTCACTTTAACTGGAGCTAAATTATGTTCACCTCTTGAAACAATTCTTGCAACTTCAAAAACTGGTAATTTACCTTCAAATAAATAATCTCCCAACACTAAATGTTTTTCTCCACCGTAAATTATCACAAAAAATTCAAAAGCAATTCTTGAACGAATTATCTTATTTGTTTTAAAATCACCAGATATGTGCCTGAGACTTGTACCCTCCTCTATATTTATTATTTTCCCTTTAGGAAAACTTAATGGCGCGCTTAAAAATAGAAAATAAAAAAGAGAAATAAAAACAATCAAACTAACAGCAGAAAAAATAATTATTTTTTTAAAAGAACTATTTTTAGGCAAATTATCAATAAGACTAATTACCTCATTTGAAGAAGAAAAGTTTTCCATAAGCAAGTTAAATAGGCAAATTTGTAGGTGGAGCGGCTTCTTTTGACTCTATGCGTTCCAAAGTAGGAACTTTCAATATCTGACCAGGGAAATGCCAAATTGTTGCTAATTCTTCTGTATTTAAAACAAAAGTTTCAGAATGAAAATAGGGTTTAAACCACATAGAAAGAGGCCAAAAAATATTATGTTTATTAAAAAGTTTGTGTCGTAACGGTGGATGAAAAAAAGTACGATTTCTATACTCATGAAGCATTCTATTCGCAAGCATCATAATTGTTTTAGGAGAAGCGATAAAATACCCACTATATGCGTCTGCTTGTGTGCCATTAATGCGTTTAAAACCATTTGAATAAGAATTTTGATATTGGCGAAAAATAAGACGTAAATTTCTTCTGCTGTTTACTTTAAATGCTTCTTTTTTTGCAACATAACAAACTCTAATTCCGGTATCAAAACCAAGTTTTGACATCTTTGCAGTTATTCCTTCCACTGGTTTTTTATAAAAATCTGGAACACGAATTTCTATTCTAGCTCCTTCATCTTTTTCAGCAGTAAAAGGTTTTAATAATTTTTTTATTTCTAATTGCGCTTCTTCTATCCAATTATGATGCCCAAAATAAGTGCCTTTGGTTTTATATTCTTTTTTAGATGGAGTAATAACTATTTGCAACCACATTTGTTCCCCTTTTTGAAGTGAACCAAAAAGCTCTACTACTGGAGAGATTGGATCAACTTTAAATTCTTCTTTTGGATCCTTATCTAGTCCATAATCAATATAAGTTTTAACAGGATATGCTTCAGGTTTTTCTAATCCAAATTCACATCCATAAAGATTCCAAGCACTCTTTGGAGTAATCTCATCAACAGCCAAAGTGTAATCATCAACTACTTTCACTTGAGCTTGAGGATATTGCGCATACATTTGAGTTTCAATATATTCTTTTAAACGAGATGGCGTACGAAGATAAAAATGCACTTGTCCTTCAATAGAAACTATTTCTAAAGAAAACCAAAACCAAACTGCTCCCTGCCAATATGTTTCTCTTCCACCTTTATTACTAAAATGATAAAGACCATTGGTAATAAAAAGTTCCATTGCTTTTGGTGAACGCAAAACATCTCTAGGTGGAATAATTTCAAGCAAAACCCAATCAATGCCAGAAATAAAATTCTGCCGTATATAATGCATCCAAAGTTTCCATGCAATATAACCAAGCAACACCGTGCCTATTAAAGACCAAAGCCATAAAAGCCAAGGCGTAGAAAAAAGAAAAAACAATCCAGATATAAAAAACGAGACAGCATTGTAAATAAAATAAGCTATTGAATCAACCATAGCTTATATTTTAATACAAAATGGCAACAAAACAAAGTAATTTGTGGATATATCACTTTTTTAAATTAGATGGAATTATTGTATTCCAATTTCTTTCAACAGAATTGAAAAAACCTAAAATAACTAATACTATTACAATCCCTATAATAACTAGAAAAATATGAACAACACCTCTATTTCTTTTCATATTTAAATAAAAAATTTAAGCTAAAGTATAAAGACCGTTTTTATTCTTTTTAAAATACTTTGGATTTTGAATATTAACTAAAATAGTATTTTTCTTAAAATACCTTTCTTTCATTACTTTCTCAACAACATTTTCTTTTGAAAGAGGACCTTCTTTTTTTAAAATATCACTAATAACTTCACGAGCAATACCAGTCTTATATCCCCATTCAGCAAGCGCATATAATCCGCGTCCAACAAGAACAAATCTTGAATCTTTTATAAGTTCATTGTGACAAGTTGCATAATGAGTTTTTCTTCCAAAAGTTTTAGTAATAGCATCTGCTACTTCTCTAAAATGCATAGGGGAACCATGACGTCTCATAACTAAAAATGCATAATCTTTAACTCCACGCGTATGCACATTTGGTGATGTAGATTTTCCCCATTCTCCTAATGGATTTTTAGAAACAGATTTTGACATAGCAAGCCATCTGCGAGCAATTTCCTCATTTCTATATTCATCAGAAACATCTTTCATTTGATCAAAAAACTTTTTAATCATTTCACTTTCAGGAACAAGATCTTCATCTTTTAATCCAGAATAAAGTTTCTTAAGAGAATCATGAACCTTGGATGCCATTTCATCATCAACACTCCAACGAGTATGAAAATTTTCATCTTCTTTATGCTTTTTAAAAGAATCTCCTAATACTAAATAAAAATGAATGTGATTTTGAGTTGCTTTATCTTTTGATACATGAGCAAGAAGTTCATGCTCTGCAACAATTGAACCTAAGGAATGTATTAATTTTTCAATCTCATCAAAAGTAGCCTTTTCAGATTTAAAAGCTTCAGACTTTTTTATTAAATTTAAGGCTGCATCTTCTATTTGTCTTACACGCTCTCTTGTAATAGAATATTTTTTTCCAATCTCTTCAAGAGTTTTTTTCTTAGAATCAGCAGTCAAGCCAAAACGATTCATAATAACATCAGACGCACGATCATGAAGATGTGATGTTATTTTCTTTGTAACTTGTTTTGGTTTAAATGAAATTGTTGACATAAACTAATTTATAAAAATTCTATTAATGATAAATTTATATTGCTTTCTTAATTATACATGTACTTAACTTGATGTCAAATGAATATACGTTAATTTTTACCTCCTCTGTTTGCTTTTGTCCTATCAAGCTCTGTTAAATACTTTTTTCTAAGCCGAACGCTCTTTGGAGTAATCTCTAAATACTCGTCTTCATTCATAACTTCAAGCCCACGTTCTATGCTTAAAATGAAAGCAGGCTTTAAAAATAAAGCTTCATCAGTACCCGATGCTCGCATATTGGTAAGTTGCTTGCCTTTTGTGGGATTTACCGACATCTCTTCTCCTTTCAAAACATTACCTATAACCATTCCTTCATATACTTCTGTTCCATGCTCTATATAGAGTATACCACGTTCTTGTAAATTTGCAAGCGAAAAAGCAACTGCTTTACCAGAAACCATAGAGGTCATAGATCCATACTCTTTTTTCTTTATTTCTCCCGCATGTTCTTTAAAACCAGTTACACGTGAAGACATTATACCTTCCCCTTTCGTATCTATTATAAATTCACTTCTATATCCCAAAAGTCCACGAGTTGGTATATCAAAAATAATTCTAACTATACCTTCTTTTTCAACCATGTCTTTCATAATACCTCTACGCTTACCAATTTTTTCTATAACTGCTCCAGAAGATTCTACAGGAACATCTATCACTAATTCTTCAAAAGGTTCTGTTTGAATTCCATTTTCTTCTTTTATAATAACTTCAGGTTGAGACACTTGCATCTCAAATCCTTCTCTTCTCATATTTTCTAAAAGAATAGCTATATGCAATTCTCCTCTTCCATAAACTTTAAAAAAACTTGGACCCATATTTTTCTCTCCTTGATCTGGAGAGAAATCAACTTTAAGCCCAACATTTATTTCTAATTCTTTTTCTAATCTTTCTTTTATTTGTCTTGATGTAACAAATTTTCCTTCTTTGCCTGCAAATGGAGAATCATTAACTAAAAAATTTAAAGATATAGTGGGTTCATCTATCGCAATATGTGGCATTGCCTCTACACTTTGATCTTCACATAAAGTTTCTCCAATATAAATATCTGGAATTCCGGCAAGTAAAATTATATCACCAGATGTAGCGCTAGAAACTTCTTTTCTATTTATTCCTTCGAAACTAAAAAGTTTTGTTATTTTACCTGTTCGTGTACCTTCATCATTTTTTACAAAAATCTGACTCCCAGAATTAATCTTTCCGGAATAAATTCTTGCAACAGCCATTCTACCCAAAAAATTATCATAACCAAGATTAAAAACTTGCGCAGACATTTTTTCATCTTCTCTTCCTGAAGCAGGTTTCACATTTTCTAAAATAACATCAAGTAGTGGTGATAAATCTGAAGATTCATCAGAAAGATTTTTCTTTGCTATGCCTTGTCTTCCTATTGCAAAAACTGTTTTAAAGTTTGCTTGTTCTTCGTTTGCTCCAAGTTCAAAAAATAATTCCAAAACTTCTTCATGTACTCTGTTTGGGTTTGCTGCTGGTTTATCTATTTTATTTATTACTACTATAGGCTTAATACCTAGCTCTAATGACTTTTTTAGAACAAATCTAGTCTGAGGCATAGGACCTTCTACAGCATCAACTAGTAAAAGCACAGAATCAATAGCTCTTAAAACACGTTCTACTTCAGAACCGAAATCAGCGTGTCCTGGAGTGTCCACTATATTTATCTTAGTATCTTTATAATTAATAGAAGTATTTTTAGAATATATAGTAATACCACGCTCTTTTTCTAGAGCGTTTGAATCCATTGATATTCCTTCGTCTTGCAAACCACCATTTTGCTTCATTAAAGCATCGGTTAGAGTAGTCTTACCGTGGTCCACGTGCGCAATAATAGCTATATTTCTAATCTCCATAATTTTAATTTATTGTTAATTAAACAAAAAAAGCCGAAAGGCTTTATTAAGTAAACATATCATATCATACTTTTTTAAAAATAACAACTTTTTTATAAAAAATTTGACAAAATAATTTTTTCTGCTACTATATTACAGAACTTGTTGGGGATACTCCCCGTTAAATTAATTTTAACCTTTAAAAAATAAAAACTTATGAAAAAAATTATTTGTTTTAAACCACTTTTATTTATGGATAGTTTTTTAGAACCTCTATTTGAGGATTTTACCAATTATGCATTTGGTTTTAATAAAAAAATTGAATGGCAAAAATATCAAGAACTTTCAAATGTTTCCTGTATTGATTTTTCTTTACGTTATACAAATCTAACAAGACTGTGTGATGATCTTCCTGAAAAACTAAATTTATGGGAAACAATCGGAAAAGAGATTGGTGTTGAAAATGGAATGTCTTTTGGTGAATTTATTTTATTGCTAAACAAAAAAGAATTACTGTTGGCCCCAAAAGCAACTGGAATTTTTTTGCCAATGGCATTAAAAAAACAAGGAATTACATTTGAAGAACTAAAAATAGCTTCAGAACCCATTCCCCCAAAAGAGGGTGACGAGTGTAAATCCAAAGGAATTATTTTAAAAAAAGACAAAAGTAACACCATTAGAATAGATAGTTATCAACTAAGATACACTATCCCTCCATTTACACCGGAGGATAAATTTATAATTCAAAAACTATAACATTAAATCGCGAGAAATCGCGATTTTTTTTATTTTAATCATCATCATAATCACCACCATAATTTGTAAGCAAAAAATATTGATCTTATTTTTTAAATGTAATATATTGTTATAATTAAAGGTGCAAAAAAATATATTTTATGGTAATTTATATCTATGCGCCGGTGGTAGAGTGGTCAATTACAACAGACTGTAAATCTGTCGCCTTCGGGCTACGTAGGTTCAAATCCTACCCGGCGCACAATTGACAAAAAAAATATAAACATGCTATCATTAAACAGTGATAGTTCTTTGATATTTGAATTTTAGGTTTGCATTAATTAGATTATTTTTGTTTCTAAAATTTGGGAATAAAAATAATCTAATTATATTGTTAAACTTAAATCTTTAAAATTATGAACAATAAATTTTCTTCCAAGGCACATCCCTTGATGAATTCATTTTTGGTTTATTTACAACAAGCACTTGAGAATTTACCTAATAATCCTAAACCAATGTGTGAAGGATTTTATCTAGCTTATTATAATCCTAAAAAAAACACACTAATTACCGAAAAAATTGGAACAGTCCCAGCAGAAAAAGATTTCAAATATCTACATTTTGCATGCAAAAAAGTAACCCAAACGTTACAAAAAAATGCAATACGTTCCAAAAATTTTGAAAACAATGATTTAGAACAATATCCCGGTGCCTTTGCAATTAAAACACCCTCAGGAACTTTTTGTGCAGGTGTTTCAGGTCATGAATCTATGGTTGATGAAGCTATAAGCATTTTATGG
This sequence comes from Minisyncoccota bacterium, assembly GCA_041666045.1. Classification (GTDB taxonomy): domain Bacteria; phylum Patescibacteriota; class Minisyncoccia; order Phycocordibacterales; family UBA9973; genus UBA9973. Next base: position 38,896 of record JBAYHR010000001.1, on the reverse strand, counting down.
TTAATTGCCAAAAAACTTATTAGTAATGAAAATAAAGATTCAAACATTGAATTATTTGTAGTAAGTAATATGTTTCGTTCTTTAATAAAATATGAAGCATATAGAATACAAAAGGAATTTGTCCCAGACAATAAATGGATTAGTGTTATTGCTAGTCTTATAGATTTATAAAAAACTTTTTTAAAAACCGCTTGATTAATCAAGTGGTTTTTTTATTTCCTCTCTAAAATCACGGTTCCGACTTCGTCCCAGACGTTGCACAAATTGACAAACTAATATAAACATGCTATCATCAAGCAATGGTAGTTCTTTGACTGTAATTTTTAATTAATTATTTATTTGGTCGTCTTAGTTTCTTTAAGGAAGTTAAGACGACCTAAAATAAATTTATTAACTTAAAAATTATTAATATGAAAACGTTTTATTTAAAAATCACCACAGTATCAAAAGCTTTTCAGTATGGTATTGATTTTGATGAAAATATCCTTGCTCGTGGACAAAAAGGAAAAGGTTCTTATTTATGTTTTAAAGCAAAAAACAGAATAGAACTAAAAAAGAGTATCAAAAAAATTGATTTTAGTGGCCTTGCTGGTATTGTTTTAAATCCAATAGCTAGCGAATAAATTAACTTTAGTTTTTACCAAAAAGTCATCTCACAAAGATGACTTTTTATTTCTATAAAATTAATATTTTCTAGTTAATTTTTTAGCAACAAAATTACTTTTTATTTTCCCTGCCTGTCCTTTGACATGGCCTTTTTTTGTTTCAATTAAAAGCTCATTATTTTTCACTGTTACAACAACAGTATCCCCTGCTTTTACTCCATTTGAAATTATATAAGAAGCAACTTGGTTTAAAATCTTATTTTGAATTAGACGATTTAGTGGTCTTGCTCCATAGTGTGGATTGTATCCTTCTTTTGCTAAATACGACAAAGCTTCATCAGAAATTTTAAAATCAATTTCTTTTGTCTGAAGTCTATCTTTTACAACCTTCACTCTCAAATTAACTATTTCTTTAATAGCTTCTTCTGATAGAACATCAAAAACAATAATTTCATCAAGACGATTTAAGAATTCTGGGCGGAAATTATCTTTCATCGCTTCTAAAACTTTTTCTTTCATATTTCCATAATCTTGTTTGTCAGAATTATTTGAAAAACCAATTGATTCCATTTTTTCTACGAATTGTGAACCAATGTTTGAAGTAAGAATAATTATCGTATTTTTAAAATTAACCACTCTTCCTTTTCCATCAGTCAATCTTCCTTCATCTAAAAGTTGTAAAAGCATATTGAAAACTTCTGGATGAGCTTTTTCAACTTCATCAAACAAAACCACAGCATAAGGACGATGCCTGATAGATTCTGTAAGTTGTCCAGATTCATCATAACCAACATATCCTGGAGGTGAACCGATAAGTTTTGAAACAGAATGTTTCTCCATATATTCAGACATATCTACTCTAATAAGAGCTCTATCATCATTGAACATAAATTGACTCAATGCTTTAGTAAGCTCTGTTTTACCAACACCTGTTGGCCCTAAAAAGATAAAAGAACCTATTGGTCTATTTGGATCTGAAATACCAGCGCGTGAACGACGAATAACATCTGCCACTCTTTTTATTGCATTATTTTGCCCAACAACACGTTTATTTAATTCATCTTCCATTCTTTCTAATTTTTCACGCTCACCTTCTAACATTTTTGTAAGAGGAATTCCTGTCCAACGAGCTACAACTTCTGCAATATCTTCTGCGGTAATTTCTTCTTTTAAAATTCTTCGAGATTTTTGTAATTTTTTCAAACGTAAAAGTTTCGTCTCAAGTTCTTTTTTAAGAGTAGGAATTTTCCCATAACGAATCTCTGCCACGCGAGAAAGATCAGCGCGAGCTTCTGCATTTTCTGCTTCAAGACGCATAGTCTCAAGTTCTTTTTTAATAGAACGAATTTCAAGCACTATCTCTCTCTCATTTTTCCATTTAAGTTCAAGTTCCTTCGTTTTTTCACGGAGATTACCTATTTCTTTATCTATTTCTCTTACTCGTATTTTAGCTTTTTTATTTTCTTCGCTTTCTTTTTTTAATGCTTCTTTTTCAATTTCAAGACGCATTATTTTTCTATGCGCATCTTCTAACACTGGAGGTTTATTTTCAAGAGCAATTTTCAAAGACGAAGAAGCCTCATCTATTAGATCCACAGCTTTATCTGGTAAAAATCTATTTGTAATATAACGAATAGAAAGATTCACAGCAGAAACTATTGCATCATCTGTAATACGCACACCATGGAAAAGTTCATATCTTTCTTTAAGTCCTCGTAAAATTGCAATAGCATCTTCTGGAGATGGTTCATCTATATAAACAGGTTGAAAACGACGAGCAAGCGCTGGGTCTTTTTCAATATGTTTTTGATATTCTCTTAAAGTTGTCGCACCTATCGCGCGTAATTCTCCACGAGCAAGCGCTGGTTTTAACATATTTGAAGCATCCATAGTTCCTTCTGCTCCACCTGCTCCAACGATAGTGTGAATTTCATCAATAAAAAGAATCACCTTTCCATCAGCTCTTTCAATTTCTTTCATAATACCTTTTAATCTTTCTTCAAATTCTCCACGATATTTAGTACCAGCTATAAGAGAACCTAAATCTAGTGATACTAATTCTTTCTCTTTTAAAGATTCTGAAACTTCATTTTTTGCTATTCTTTGCGCTAATCCTTCAACAACGGCTGTTTTACCAGTACCGGCCTCACCTATTAAAATAGGATTATTCTTCGTTCTACGAGAAAGGATCTGCATAATACGCATAATTTCATTATCACGTCCTATTACTGGATCTAATTTATCTTCTTTAGCTAATTTAGTTAAATTGCGAGTATATTTAGAAAGTAAACGAAATTTTTTTGGTTCAGAAACATCTGTAATATTTTGACTGCGAAGTTCTTCTAAAACTTTCATTACAAGATCTTTATGAATTTTAAATCGCGCTAAAATCTCTCGCGCTTCACCAGTAACTTCAAGCATTGCTACAAAAAGATGTTCTGTTGAAACAAAATCATCTTTTAAATATTCTGCTAATTTTGCAGAATGTTCTATCACTTGCGCCAAATCAGGATTCAAATAAATCTGATATGAAGGAGAAAGAGTGCTCTGTGATTCTGGCAATTCAATTGATTCTAAAACTGAATCAGTTAAGAGCATTGTATCTATTTCCAATCTATCTAAAATAGAATTCACCATACTCTCTTCTTGAAGCAAGAGTGATGCAAGTAAATGTGAAGAAGAAACATGGTTCTGTCCACGTTCAATAGCAAGCTCGTGAGCTTTCTTAATTGCATCTTTAGCTTTAGTTGTAAATCTATTTAATGGTGGCATAAATTAAAATTATCAATTACGAATGAAAATTATTTTTATGGTGTTGGAACAACTGGTGGAACTATAATGTCTGTCGTTGTGTCAGTAGTTGAAATAGTAGTATCAACAACAGGAACAGTATCAACTTCAATTAATTCAATAATGGTAAAATCTTTTTCTTGTGTTACCTTTGATACCTTTTGTTCACCTAAAACACTTTTAACTACATACTGCTCACCTTCTTTTGGTGGTTCAATAAGAGATGCTATAACAACTTTATTGTCACCTAAAAATAATCCTGTTCCGAGAATTTTATCTTCTTTTTCTCCTTTCAAAAATAAACTTACAGTTAGTGGTTTAATTGCTTTCAATTCTTCAAGTAATTTTTTTTGATCTTCCGATAAAATTTGATTATTAGATACAGTATCTACTGGAACAATTTTTTCAACAGTCTGTCTAATAATACGATTAATAGGCACAGTCACTGACGAAGGAGCTTGTTGCATTAATGTCACAGTTGTTATCCCTGTAGCAATAGAAGTTACAAAACTTAATAATATTGCTAATAATATAAGCTGTGATTTGTTTAGTTCTTTTAAATCCATCCCGTTAGAAGTAGGAAATCTTTAGATTTCCGTAGTTAATTTATTAATAACGACTATAGAAATATATTCTTTATGGTACTTCCCGCAACTTCAATTAACTGAGAGACTTCTAACGGGATCCATACCCTAATCATACCATTTTTTTAATTTTTTCAAAATATCTTTTAAAGACTTAATCGTATAATCAATATCTGTCTTTTTTGTTTGTCTCCCCAACGAAAATCTTAAAGATCCATCATTTTCATTTCCATTTGGATTAATTGCTTTTATAACACCTGAAGCTTTCCCATCACCTGATTTACAAGCGCTTTTTTCAGAAATATAAATTCCGCGAGCCGAAAGTTCTAAAACCAGAAGATCGCTGGGAATTTTAGGAATTGTGATATTTATATTATTAGGTAATCTATTTTTTAAATCGCCATTCAAAACTATTCTATAATTCGTTAGAATTTTAGAATAGTTTAATTGATCTAAAAAATAATCTCTAAGTTTTGTAAGACGCTTTACTTCTTTTTCTTTTATTTTTTCTACAACTTGTAAAGCATCTTTTAATGCAACAACTCCAGCCACATTTTCTGTCCCCGGTCTTAATCCAAACTCTTGATTTCCTCCAAACATAATAGAACTAATTGGTGTTTTTCTTTTTACATACAAAACTCCAACACCTTTTGACCCATAAATTTTTGCTCCATTAAAAGACATTAAATCAATTCCAAGCTTCTCAACTTTTATTAGCAAATAGTTTATAGCCTGTGTAGCATCTGTATGAAACAAAGGAAAGATTGACGTTTTATGTTTTCTAAAATATCTAATTTCTTTTGCAATTTCTCCTATTGGTTGTATTGTTCCAATTTCATTATTAGCATACATTACAGAAACTAAAATAGTATTTTTTTTTATAGCTTTCTTAATTTTCTTAGGATCAACTATTCCATTTTCTTCAACTGGCACATAAGTCACTTCAGCTTGTTTTGTTTTTTCTAAATGTTTACAAACTTCAAGCACTGAAGCATGTTCTATGTTTGTTATAATAATATGAGGAAAAAATGTTTGAGATATTTTTTCTATTACTCCCATTAAAGCTAAATTATTACTTTCAGTAGCCCCTGATGTAAAAACTATTTCATCAGAATGCGCGCCTAAAACATCTGCTACATTTTTTCTAGCATTTTCTAATTTACTTTTTTCTTTTATTCCCAATTCATGTATTGCACCCGGATTTGCAGAATCTACTGAAGCGCTTGAAGCATAATCTAAATAAATTTTCTTTGATTTCTTCATAAAAATAGTATATATTGAAATTGTATGAATACAAAGCTCGAAATCGCTTTTTTTATTTTGTATGGAATAACCATTCTAATTGGCGTTATTTGGGTTATAAAAACAGAAAAGCGTTTAAAAAGATTTTTTATTGGTAAAAAAGCTAAAGATTTAGAAGATACTATCATTGTATTAGAAAATGACATTGCCAAATTAAAACAAGCAAAAGAAAAAGCAGAAAAAGAGATAACTACAATAAATCAAAAATTAAAAAAGAGTATTAGAGGACTTGAAACAATTCGTTTCAACCCATTCCCTGACCAAGGCAGTAATCAAAGTTTTGCAATTGGAATGTTAAATGAAGAGGAAGATGGTGTTGTAATCTCAAGCTTATACTCTCGAGAAAGAATGAGCATATTCGCAAAACCTATTAAAAATGGAAAATCAAACTATGAATTAACAAACGAAGAAAAAGAAGCAATCAAAAAAGCAACGGTAAAATAATAAAAATGGATAAAAAAAATGAACAAACAAATATTGAGCGTCCCCCTGTTGTAGTAGTAATGGGTCATATTGACCATGGAAAATCAACTCTTCTTGATTACATAAGAAAGACAAATATTGTGGATCGTGAAGCCGGAGGTATCACTCAACATATTTCAGCCTATGAAGTTGTACATAAAGATGAAAATGGAAAAGATAAAAAAATAACTTTTCTAGATACTCCAGGACATGAAGCTTTTTCAAAAATGAGAGAACGCGGAGCTAAAATTGCAGATATTGCCATCTTAGTTGTTTCTGCTGAAGATGGAGTAAAACCTCAAACAATTGAAGCATATAAAACAATAATAGAAAGTAATATTCCATATGTTGTTGCAATTAATAAAATAGATAAACCAGGAGCAAATGTTGAGAAAACAAAACAAGAATTGGCTGAGAATGAAATTTATTTAGAAAATTATGGAGGCAAAATACCTTTCACAGAAATTTCTGCAAAAAATGGAACTGGTGTGGATAGTTTATTGTCATTAATTTTAATTCTAGCTGAAATGGAAAATTTCACTGGAAACATAAACGAAAATGCTTCAGGTCTTGTTATAGAAACAAATTTAGATCCAAAACGTGGAATCCAGGCAACACTTTTAATAAAAAATGGATCAATCAAAAAAGGAATGACCATCGCGGTAGAAGATGCCATTTGTTCTACAAGAATAATTGAAAATTTTTTAGGAAAAATGATAAATGAAGCGAGTTTCTCTTCCCCTATTCGTCTTGTGGGTTTTGATAAAATGCCTAAAATAGGAGCAGAATTTAAATCCTTTGCAAAAAAGAATGAAGCTTTAGAATACGCTGAAAATATAAAAAAGGAAACATTATGTGAAGAAATTTCAAAAGAAACAAATAAAAAAATAATTCCAATAGTATTAAAAGCTGATGTTTGGGGATCCATAGAAGCAATTGAAAAAGAAATCAATAAAATAAAAGATGAAAATGCTGAATTTAGAATTGTCCAAAAAGGAGTAGGCCCTGTTTCAGAATCAGACATAAAATCCGTTGCTTCATGTGAAGATGCTATTGTTATTGGATTCAATGTTAAATCTGACAACAGTGTGACAGAACTGGCACAAAAAAGAGGTATAACGATTTCCTTCTTTGATATTATTTATAAAATGACTGAATGGCTAGCTGAAGAAATGGAAAAAAGAAGACCAAGAATTGAAACTACAGAAATAAAAGGAAGAGCAAAAATAATAAAAGCTTTCAGTAGAACAAAAGACAGGCAAATAGTTGGAGGAAAAGTTATTGAAGGAAATATATCATTTGGTGAAACTGTTAAAATAATGCGAAGAGAATTTGAAATAGGAAAAGGTAAAATAGTAAATTTGGAAAAAAGTAAAGCAAAAACAAGCACAGTTGAAGAAGGATCTGAATTTGGTGCTATGGTTGAATCAAAAATAGAAATTGTAGCTGGAGATGTTCTTGAATCTTTTTCAATTACACAAAAATAAAAAATGACGCAAAGAAATGAAAAAATAGGAAATTTGGTAAAAGAGCTTTCAGCTCAATTTTTAGGACGAGAAAACAATAGAACTTCTTTAATCACAGTCACCTCTTGTTCAACATCACCAGATTTAAAACGCGCGACAATTTTTATAACAGTACTTCCCGACTCAAAAGAACACACTGCGCTAGATTTTGCAAAACGCAAAAGAAAAGAATTAAGAGAATTTCTTAAAAAGAATATGGAAATAAAAATAATTCCATTTATTGATATAGAAATAGACAAAGGAGAAAAGAACAGACAAAAAATTGACGAATTGCTTAGAGAAAAGTAATATAAAAACACGGCCTGGTAGCCAAGTGGCATGAGCGTAGCGAAGTTATAATATGTCATTCCTCTGCGCAGACCTTGAATTAATAGATGAAGTGGTTTTAGTTAGATAAATATCGGCCTGGTAGCCAAGTGGTAAGGCATTCCTCTGCAAAAGGAATATACGCCGGTTCAATTCCGGCCCAGGCCTCAAAGAAGATTTTTTGTTATAATACATAAATCTTCTGCAATGCCCGGATGGCGGAACTGGTATACGCGCACGACTTAAAATCGTGTCTCGCAAGGGATGTGGGTTCGATTCCCACTCCGGGCACAAAATTAAATAATATTATGCGCCCTTAGCTCAGCTGGTAGAGCAGATCCCTCTTAAGGATAAGGTCGAAGGTTCGATCCCTTCAGGGCGCACAAGTTAAAAAATTTTATTATTTAAATTTTTTAACTTAAATATTTTAATATGCTGGAGTGGCGGAATTGGTATACGCGCTAGTCTTAGGAACTAGTGCCGCAAGGCTTGAGGGTTCGAGTCCCTCCTCCAGCACACTTGACATTTATTTTCAAACATGCTATCATACCAGTATGAATAAAATAAATAAAAACTTAATATCCCTTCCCGCAATTTTAGTCTTTATTTTTGGGTTTTCTTTTGCATTACCAGCTTTTGCTTGTACTAATTGTACTGTTACAGTTAATTCAGGAAGTACTTTTGATCCAAATGATTATAATCATATTTCTCCAAATACAAACAATAATAATACAAACAATACGAACAATAATAATACAAACAATAATACAAACAATAATACAAACAATAATACAAACAATACAAACACAAATACTCAAACATACCTTAATCCTGTACCTACTATTTCTCAAATATCCCCTTCCAAAGCACCCGCAAATACTGAAGTAATAACTATCACTGTCACTGGATCAAAGTTCATAGTTGGATCAATAGGCAGAGTAAATGGTGAAAATAGAACTACTAATTATGTCTACGAAAAGATAAATGGAGTTAATCGTTTTAAGTCTACTATCCTTACAATGGATTTAACAAAAGAAGATTTATCCAGTGGTAAGCCAATTACCATAACCGTATTTAACCCTGCTCCAGGTGGAGGTACTTCAAATTCTATAACCTTTAACGACAGAGAAAAGAACAATAGTAATCTCGCAGCTAATGCAATATTCGGTGACAATGGATTTATGCCAAAAAGTTTCATTCAATGGCTTATGCTTTTAGTCTTAGTTTTCTTAGGAGTTATATTATTCAGGAAAGCTTACAAAAAAGATGAAAAATATAAAGAAACACCATTAAAACACGAATAAAAACAATCTTATAATTAACACTAAAAAGTCAACCAAAAGGGTTGACTTTTTAGTTTCTATGTGATATACTTTAGGCAGATAAATAAGTTGTTTGAAAAATATTAAGTTTTAGTTTGTTTATTTTAGATGCTAAATTTTGGCTTTTAAAGTAAACAAATTAAAACCTAAAAAATATGAAAAATTTAATTATTTTTGCTCTCCTTTTTGGGATCGAGCTCAGCTCTTTTGGACAAGTACAAGCTATTTTTCCAAAATATAATTCTCCTTCAAAAGAAGAATTAAAAGAATTAGCTTTCCAAGAAACTGCAAAAGGTTTCGCATTCAGAAATTCTCTTATTGAAAACATAAATGCTGGATTAAAAGATACAATATTTAAAGTTTCTAATACTAGAATAAATGAAATCTTTAATCATCTTTATCTTGAAGAAGTTTATTTAGAAGAAGGTGGTTATATGAATTCTGGATGGGATCCTAAAACTAAAAAAATTGTCCAAAGCATCGGGCATAAAAATCCTACTGGTAGTGAGTTTGCATGGGTCTTCAGAATTGGAACATTTTCAATTATTATAATAAGAAGTAAATGCGGAAATATTCTCGCAGTACCCGTAACAAGAGTTGAAAAAATAAAAATACCCAAACAAGAAACTAATGCAAATGTAAACAATGACAATGTTGGGAAAGTTTACGTTAATGAAAATAATTCTATTAACAATCAAAACTACCAACAAGAAAACATTGTTTACGGAAAACAAGTTACAGTTAGAACTGGTGCAGTTTTTATACCAGATCCACCAATTTATTATCGCAACAACTATCAACGATATGGTGGTTATAGTATTCAAAAAGTTGTAACAGCTCCATTCGGGGCAAGTTCTTATTCAAACCATTATGGTGGAAATTGTAGCCATAATCATGGTAATGGATACAGCAATAACCATTCTAGTGGAAATGGTAACAACAGTTACTATGGACACAGAAATTAAATATTTAATACCTCAGATCTTTATAGATTCTGAGGTATTTTTTATGCTTAATGTGTGTACACATTACCAAATAAGGTTGACTTTTTAGATTCTATATGCTATACTTTACGAGTAAAAAGTTATTTGAAAATAAGTTTAAATAGTTTGTTTATTTGAGTGGCTACTTCCCTATTTAATTTTTGTAGCCTTTAAAATAAACAAATTATTTAAATTAATAACTAAAAATGGAGGAACCAAATTATGACAATTTTTTTAATCATTTTAGGTAGTGTAATTTTAATATCACTACTTTCAGCTTGTATTATTATCGGGATGAAAAATCTAGCAAAAAGGAACACACATTTCACCCGTCTTGGAAATGAACAAGGAAAACTCGTAATGAAAGAAGAAAATGTTGTTGAAGTTTTATCTAATATGAAAGGACTTTACTACAACAATAATGGTGAACTTGTAAAAGCAATTAATCCTAAAAAAAATGGATCTTTATTTAAAGAATTTGGAATTATTTTTTTTGGTATAACACCAATTAAAAATATTTACCAATTTTCTTCAGAATGGAATGAGTATACAGAAAAAAAAGCTAAGGGAGTAAAAGGAGAACAAATTAGTTATGAAATAATTAAAAAAAATGAAAAACTTGATTATTTTAAAAGAGTTTATACTCATGCAATTGAAATCCTTAGAGTAGAATTAAACGACGGATCCAAAATTGACTTAGTCTTTCTAGTAACTTTTGAAGTTTTAAACATTATTCAGGTAATTTTTAAAATAAAACCTGATGGTATTATCCTTGCACAAGCTGAAACTGGTTTTGCTGGAGCAATTCAAGAACAATGTAAACTTCTTTCTTATAGTGATTTTCGCAATACAACTAACAAATCCGACCCAGATTCTCCTTTTGTTAAAAATGTAATTGAAGAAACAAATAAGATTATTGAAAATAAATTTCATTTAAGAGCAGATTTAATAGAAATGAAATTTTATGACTTAAGTAAAGGGGAAGAAGGTGATGAAGATTTTCAAAAAGCTCAAATGGCTCAAAAAATAGCTGAACTTGATGGAAATGCTAAAATTCTTTTCGCCCAAAAGATGGCTCTAGCAAAACAAGCTGAAGGAGAAGGCATAAAGAAATATCTTGAAGAGATTTCAAAAATAATTGGAGTTGAAAATATCTCTAGTTTTGCAAATCTTGAACAGGTATCTAAAACCCATCTTCTTTCTTATGGAACTGGAGCTTCACCTGTAGTACCAATGGTAAACGCACAAACTAAATAAAAAAGGAGGAACAATTATGATTAAGTTATTAAAAATTTTAGGTATGCCTTTTATATTGTTATTTGGCTTGAAATTTAGTAAATTACTAATTTGGGTAGTTTTAATTGTTGCACTTGTTTTATTGTTAATATATCGCAATGATATATTTAGTCTAATAAAACAAACAAACAAGAACTCAAATAAAACTGAAAACACTTCATTCTCAAATTTATTCGTAGCTTACCCAATGAGCGGAAAAGAGGTAGCGACAATGGATAAACCAGTAAGAGCTTATCTTGATCCTACTAAAACTAATACACGAATTATTGGTCCAGGTAACGGAAAATATGTATTAGAATCGGATCCATCTAGGTTTTTCATTTGTAACGAAAAACCTGAACACAACTCAAAAATAAAAGATTGGGCACTAATGCCAGCAGGAAATTATCTAATTTATCCGGAAGGTATAGATAAAATTATTTTCTATTGGTATCAAATTTATTAATTACCTAAAGTGGTAAAACAAAAAGCGATTCGTTTTTAACGAATCGCTTTTTTTAATTCCTATTTCATTTTTTATTATTTTACTTGCGGATATGAAGGATTATATTCATCTAATTGAACAGTTCCCTCCTGAGGATTTATTCCGGTTATATTGAAAGTATCTAAAATCACTCCAAGAATAAACCAAACACCCATCATAACAGTAAGTCCAACAATACCCCAAATCATATGCTTCTTGCCAGTTGTCTTTTTTTCTTCATTATCTCCATTTGAAAGAAATTCAAATACACCATAAAGAAAATACATTAATGCTAAAGCAAAAAGCAAAATAATGAGCGGATTTATTATAAGCGTATTAATCTTTGATATAACAGAATCTACGCTCGCGTAAGCAATATTTGTAAAAAATAAATCCATATATTACTAGAAAGGACTTGTTGGAATAGTATATGTTGTAGTACCAGACAAATTGAAAGTATTAGTAACAATACCAACAAGACCCCACATACCTACAATAACAACTAAACCAATAATACCATATATCATTCTTTCTCTTCCTACTTTCTTTGCCTCTTCTTCAGAAGCCATTACATACTGAACAACTCCCCAAACAAAATATACGATTCCTAAAACAATAAGAACTGGAATAACAGTATCTAAAATATTTCCTATTGTACAGATTACCTTTTGTATTGTTCCAGGTATTGCATTGACACAACCATTTGATTGTTGAGCAAAAGCTAATAATGGAGCAAAAACTAATCCAAAACCAGATAAAATAGCTAATTTATTTTTCATATTTTTTTAATAATTAATAATAATTGAGCGACCTTAAAACTAATAATAATTTGCCTAAATTTATTAAGCTTTTTGTATTATACCATAAAGATAAGACAAAATCACACCTATGTGGATTACTATTTAAGTTGCGGTATTACATTAAGAATTCCAAAAGTATTTCCCAAAATACTTACCAATCCCCAAACAGAAACCATCACTGTCAAAGCTATAATTCCCCAGATCATAAACATCTTGCCTTTTGCTTTTTTTGCTTCATCATCATTATTTATTACATACTGCACAACTCCCCAAATAAAAGAAGCAATAGCTAAAGCAAAAATTAAAGGAATTACAGACTTGCTAATAATACAAGTAATATAACCTAATAAATCTCCCAATTTTGGACTTGAAACTAAACTGCATAAAACACCCCTTGAACTAGATTGTTCAGGTTGTTGTTGAGCCAAAGAAATACTTGGCATATATAAAAAAGAAAACATAACTATAACAAATGCAAAATATTTTATTTTATTTATCTTCATAAATTTTATTTAGCTATTTCTAAAACTGTATCTGATATAAGCTGGGCGATCGTCCAAGCACCCAGTAAAATTGCCGCGCCTATAACTGTGTATAATAAAGCGTCTTTTGCTTTTTTTAATTCCTCAGGTTTTCCCAAGGCTTTCACAAAAAGAAAACCGCAATAAATTATTGCCAACGCAACAATTGGTATTCCTAGTTTTATGACAGCTTGTAGAATTGTTTTAATTAAGCCAGTTATGCTTGTAACTCCTATTGGGTTAACAATCGTTGAGGAAAGACCACCTGTTCCCGTAGCATTTGTGCCATTTCCTGTTCCAATTGCATTTGTACCATTCTGCGCAAAAGATAAAATTGGCACAGAAATAACAATGATTGATAAAATTATTGCAAAAAGATTTTTCTTAATGAATTTCATCCCATTAGAAATTTTAATTTTTTTCATATTATTTTATTCTCCCGCTTATTAAATTTCTAACGGGACAAGTATATCAATTATACACTATTTTAAAAGCCAAACCAATCCCAAGTCTTATCATAGCCTAATAGATTCAATATAAATTCAACTATAAGCCAAGCTGCGATTGCAATAATAAATCCTATGGCAACATTGATAAATATACTTTTTGCTTTAGATCTCTTGGAAGTATCACCACCAGAAAATATAAGGAGAATACCAGCATAAGCGAACATTATAGCCGCAATAGGCACAACCATATCAAAAAGAATAAAATTAACCACATTATTTATTAATTTCATTAAATCATTAAATCCACAAGCTGTAGGATTAGCTGTTGTCCCACAAGGAATTAAATTGCTACCACCGCCAGAACTTGTATTTCCAGATGATAGAGTTATGTCTGAACTTGAATTTTGATTGGGATCTGGATTTGGGTTCGAGTTTGGGATTGGAGTAATATCTGAAGCTAATGTTGTAAAATAAACCTCAAAATAACCTCTGGCAATTGTCTCAGATCCTACAAGATATACTCTAGCAGCATAACTATGTCCTGAAACTAAATTATTAAAAGTAACCTTAGCCTTACTATCAACATCCGCTGTAACTTCTTGCGTAGGAGAACCAGAAGCTCCAACAATTTCAAATTTATGTAATCTAGAAGGAGTTAACCCAGTTGCGTTTAAAGTAACAGAATTTTTTGTAATATCTGATACAATAAGATTTACTCCTAATGTTTTAAAATTTAAAGTGGCAATAGCATTTGATGAAATCCCTGTATTAGGATTATATTCATTTACCGAAGCAATAAAATCACTATATACTTCTAAATGAAAATTCGGAGATCCAAAAGAAACCTTACCCGTACCAGTAGAATCTGCTGTAAATTGCTGTTCAATTAAACCAGAAGCTCCATTAATTTTAAATTTATATATTTGATTAGGAGTTAACCCAGTTGCATTTAATGTAACGGAAGTTGCTGTGAGATCTGAAGTGGTGAGAGTAGATGTAGTTTGAGCAAAAGAAATACTAGGCAAAAGAAAAATACTTAATATTGAAAAGAAAATTAAAAATTTTGTTATTTTTTTCATAATTGATTATCTGGCTAATAAAAGACTAAGCTTGGCACTGGCATCTCTAACTGCGTTTTCAACTGTCATATTATTTGACAATACACCTTCCACCATTCCACGAAAAATATTATCTGTATCATTTGAGGATGGATCAAGCCAACTTCTTGAATATAAAGCTGAAGAATAAAAAGTCGGTAAATATGCATCTGTTTGTTTTATAGCTAAAAGATCACGTCTGGCAGGAGCAACACCCAAAGCATTTGCAAATTTAGAAGCAAAATCACTACTTGATAAAAGACCAGCAGCAGTAAAAGCGGTATTTAAATTTTTAGAAAAAGCAGAAATGGCAATTCCAGTAACACGAGCAGAAGTAAGTTTAGAACTGGCATTTTTAATTTGAGGCATTTGCGCAGGTAAAAAGTTTAGATTCGGATTCTTGTTAATTAAAGTCTGAAGCTCACTCGCATATCCAAAATAAAATGCCAAATTATCAGCGCTAAAAACATCACTGGAATTAGGCATAGCTTTATTCCAAGAATAAACATCTTTTAGAGGATTAGAAAAATCCGTATAGAATTTTAAAATAGAACCTAAGTCATATTTCCCAGTTTCATTTAAAGTAGAAACAAAATATCCATTTTTTTCAGTTATAATTGGATTTCCAGCCTGCATAAATAAAATAGAAATTATATCTTTAGAATGGTCAATATTTGAAAATTGCCCCATTGCAACTCCACTTTTTATTATTTTTTTATTTTCATCTTTTTTAGTTAAAATTGGAACAAGATTAATAAATTCGTCCCAATATACTGGAGGATAAACAACAGAATTTGCATCAAGAATGCTTCTGTTATAATACATAACCATAGGATCAATTGCTATAGGAAAAGCCAAAACACCTTTTGAAGTCAAAAATACTTCTCCAGCTGAAGCAAAACTATTTTCAAATGTTGCAACAGGCAAACTTTGATAAGGAATAGGATAAATTTTATTTTTATAATTAAAGACTAAATTATCAGGTAAGAAAAACATATCTGGACCTTGACCTGAGGCTAATGCTTCAAGTAAATCTTGGTCAAAAGTTTCTGGATATTTTTGAACATACTTCACAATAAAAGTTTTATTGACACGATTAAAATCATCAAGCGCTGATGCAATTACATCCACTTTTACAGTCCCCCATAATGTAACAGTGCCTAATGCTCCAGATTGATTATCACTTCCAATTTTTATAGCTCCAGAAAAAACCAAAACACCAAAAACCGCTAAGGCTATAAATGTAATTATAATTATTGTTTGAAAATTTCCTTTCATATTTTATTACTTTCTACTTATTAAATATCATACCATAATGATGCTCTCCTGCATTAATATCTCTGTCATAAACAAACCCTTTTTTTTCAAACATATCCTTTATTTTATCTTTAGAAATAATTGATCCTTTATTTATTCCTAAAGTAGAAGAATCTGCCCAATCTATCACGAGAACTTTCCCGTTAGATTTTAATATTCTTTTTGCTTCTTCGATAAATTTTTCTTTATTTTCTGCTTGAAAAAGCACATTTGATATAACAACTGAATCTATCACTTCATCTTTTATTTTTGTTCCACCAATTTTTTCAATATTTCCTAAAAAACATTCTATATTTTTTAACCTAGCTTCTTTTATTTTGTTTTTTATAGTTATTAAAAAATCTTTTTGTATTTCAATAGCATAAACTTTCCCGTGTGGAACCATATGTGCTAAAGCTAAGGAATAAAAACCAGTTCCCGCACCTAAATCAGCCACAATCATATCTTCTCTTATTCCGAATTGTTTTAAATTTTTAATTGGATCAGTGAACATATTTATTTATTAAATTTGTAAATTAAACACAAGTAAGAGATGCAATACCATCCCCTGCGCGTAAACGCATTATCGTCACACCTTGAGTTTGTCTTCCTAAAGAAGAAATATCTTTCAAAGCAGTTCTTATAACTTGTCCTTTCTTTGACATTGCAATTAATTCTTCTTCGCCATCAGCTAAAACTTTTGCAACAATAAGTTTGCCAGTTTTCGGAGTTACTTTCGCTGTTTTAATACCTGATCCTCCCCTTTTCTGAACTTTATATTCTTTTAAAGAAGTTTTCTTACCAAAACCATTAGCGCTCATCGTCAAAAATGATCCATCTTTTTTATCTTTCTTTATTACATCCACACCGATAACTTGATCACCTTTGCCAAGCTTCATTCCACGCACACCCCCTGCTGTCCTCCCCATCTCTCTTATATCAGATTCTTTAAATCTTATAGATTGTCCACCAGAAGTTGCTAGCATTACTTCATCTCCTTTATCTGTCAAAAGCGCAGAAGCAAGCTCATCTCCTTTATCTAATCTAATTGCAATAATTCCTGAACGACGCACATCTTTAAAACTTTCACCGGACATTTTCTTTGCAGTACCATTTTTTGTAACAAGCATCAGGGAAATAGGGGTCTTTTTCAATTCTTTTGGCATTGGCAATATTGAAGTCACTTTTTCATCACCAGCAAGAGAAAGGAAATTCATGATTGACTTGCCTTTTGTAGCGCGTCTTCCTTCTGGAATATCATACATTTTTATCTGATACGCTTTACCTAAATTGGTAAAGAAAAGTAAATCATTGTGAGTAGAACCAGACACTAACATAGTCACAAAATCTTCTTCTTTTGTTTCTAGATCAACAACACCAACTCCACCTCTTTTTTGTGAACGATACTCAGAAGGATCTGTGCGTTTAACATATCCGCCTTGTGTAAATACAAGCATAGTTTCTTTATCTGGAATCAAATCTTCATCAGAAATTTCTTTTATTCCACCCTTAACTATTCTTGTCCTGCGTTCATCTCTATATTTTTCTCCAATTTCTTTAAGCTCATCTGAAATAACTTTCAACATTTTCTTTGGACTAGCCAGCAATTCTTTTATTGCTTTAATGAAAGCTTGTTTCTCTTTCAATTCTTCTTCGATTAATTTTCTCTCAAGTCCTGCAAGTTTTTGCAACTTCATTTCCAAAATAGCTCCCGCTTGAAGATCAGAGAATTTAAATTCTTTCATCAAATTAATTTTTGCAGTAGCACCATCTTTTGATGCACGAATTGTTTTTATTACTTTATCAATAAAATCAAGGGCTTTTTTTAATCCAAGCAAAATATGTTCTCTATCCTCTGCTTTACGTAAATCAAAAAGAGAGCGTCTCTTCACAACTTCTTTTCTATGAGAAATAAATTCTGAAAGAATAGATTTAAGAGAAAGAGTTTGTGGAACTCCATCAACAAGAGCAACCATATTGAAATTGAAATTCTGTTCAAGTTGAGTATTTTTATAAATGTAATTTAAAACCTTTTCTGGATGAGCGCCACTCTTTAAATCAATAACAACACGGATATCTTTTGTAGACTCGTCACGAAGACCTTTTATACCTTCCAATTTTTTCTCTTGCACTAATTCTGCAATAGACATTATTAAATTTGATTTATTAACACGGAAAGGAATAGAAGTGATAATGATTTGGAACATTCCGCCTTTTGTTTCTATTATTTCCGCCTCTCCACGACAAACAACTCCGCCTCTCCCTGAAGAATAAGCATGAAGCATGTCTTTATATCCATAAGTTATTCCACCTGTAGGAAAATCTGGACCTTTTACAAATTGCATCAAATCTTCTGTTGTTGCATCTTCATTTTCAATCAAATAATTTGTAGCGTCAATAACTTCTCCTAAATTGTGCGAAGGAATATTTGTAGCCATACCAACAGCAATACCTAAAGTTCCATTCAAAAGTAAAGCTGGAACAGCAGCAGGAAGAACAATAGGTTCTTTACGAGTCTGATCATAGTTTGGGCGAAAATCTATCGTTTCTTTTTCTAAATCTTGAAGTAATAAAGAAGACACTTTAGACATTTTAGCTTCTGTATAACGCATAGCAGCAGCATTATCTCCATCAATAGAACCGAAGTTTCCTTGTCCTAAAATCAAAGGATAACGGTAAGAAAATTCTTGCGCCATATTTACCATAGAATCATAAACAGCCACATCTCCGTGAGGGTGATATTTTCCTAGCACATCTCCAACTACTGCAGCAGATTTTCTAAAACGTGAGGATGAAGTAAGTCCCATTTCATTCATCGCAAATAAAATTCTACGATGCACCGGTTTTAATCCATCTCTCACATCTGGCAAAGCGCGAGCAGTAATAACTGACATAGCATATGCTAGATATGATTCTTTCATTTCAGTAATAATATCTACTGGAATAATTCCATTAATATTTTTTGGTTCTTCAATTGGTTCTGCTGATTTTTTCACCATAAAGTATTATTCTACCACATCAGAAGCTGGGTTTGAAATATTTTTATAACCACCAACTATATTATCTTTTAATACTGAAAATGGTTTTAAATCTTGTTTTATTTTTACCTTAGTCTCTGGACTAGAGATACTTCTTCCCAAAGAATACGTCCAGAGTATTATCATAACAACAGCAGCAATAATCGTTACTGTGTGTAAAATATGTCTTCTTTCTTCTTCTGGTTTTTGTCTTAATTTGTGAATAAATTTTCTCATCCCGTTAGAAATAGGAAATCTTTAGATTTCCGTAGTTAACTTATTAATAATAATTTCTATATACTTCATAATTTATTTATCCCCAGAAACATAATTTAACTTATTAATTTCTAACGGGACTCATTTTATTTTTTAATTAAACTTGCAAGCTTTTCCGCCAAAGGACGGATCAGCCTATGGCTGATAAAACTACAATCTCACCTTCTTTACCTTCTAAATCTTTACGCTTTAAAGTGAGCTTGTCTACAACTTCTGCTTTCTCTTCTCCTATTTCTTTTAAGAATGCTTTAAGTGATGCACTATCATAATCCATAGGTATTATCATTTTTGGTTCAAGAGAAGAAGCAAGTTTTGCGGAAGATTTTGCATCTAATAAACCTTTTCCTCCAACAGGAACAAAAAGAATGTCTGGGCCATCTATTGCCTCTCGTGCTTCTTTTGAAATTTCTGAATCAGAAAGCGCTCCAAGAAATGCAATACTGATATTATCTACTGAAAGAGAATAAATTGTATTAATGTATTTTTTACCTGAAAGTTCTGAATTAGACATTATTCCTTTAACAAAAATTTCTTTTACTTCATAATCCCCTGGTCCAGAAATAGCAAAAGGAACTCTGTCTCCATGAGAGAGCTGTTCTACTCCATTATAGTCTAGATGATTTGTTGTAATCAAAGCTATATCCGCGCCAAATTTTGCAGAAATTCCTGACTTTGAACTTTTACTAACAGGATTAAAAGCAATGACCATTTCTCCTTGCTGAATTTTGAAAAATTGTTTACCAAAATATGTAATTATCATTGCTTATATTATAGCAAAATATAATATAAAAACAAAATAAATTTTTATAAATTCTTGCTTGATTTAACCTAAAATTTAGTTTGACTTTTTCCAATAAACAAAGTAGTATTTTATATGAAAGAAAAGAAACCGCTCTTTCTCGCTTCAGGCGATAATAGGCTCGATTCACCATAGTTTTTTGAAAATTTTATAAATTAAATCATATGAAAAATACTGTAATAATGTATTGTCCTCTTAATGACGGACATATTGTTCGTAAAATTCACGAATTCGCTCAAAAAACCTTTGAAGAAAAAGTGGAAAATTTCAGGAATGAATACGGAACTATACAGCTTAAAGGTACAAATGAATTCCAAAAAATTATCTGCAATCTACCTGTCATAGACATACAAAATTCTGATATTTTAGTTTTTGATAAAGAGATTGTGGACTATGAAAACCAGCACCGTTTAGATGAATTCTGGAAAAAACATCAAATGGAATTAGAAAAACCTACAGTTCCAAAATCTACTGACCGTAAAATTTATTTCGCAGTTGTTGCTCTTATGCAACTTAAAGCCTTCTGGAATAAAAAGCATAAGGCTGAAAAACATGAATATGTTATCCCTGCTAAAGAAGTGCATATTCAAAGGAACCTAAAAATCAGAGGGTACCGATTAAATGATGTTCGCATCGCTCTGGGTAAAAATTCCAACGAGATAAGTGCCTATATTGATCTGGGGGGTGATATTAATATTCGATTAAGCGACCTTACTGCTTTTGGTGACAAGAAGAAGCTAGATATACACAATGAAAAGTGTTTGTATGAGTTGGTTGTTTCAACTGATATTAAATACTGTTATAACGGCACATTAATCGCTCCCTGTGTAGGAGAAAGAATGACAGTGCCTGATCATCTGAAAAGCATCGGTTGGGAATCAAAAGATTTTCTCTATCAAGTAAATGTGGAAAGTAGCAAAGCACTGACAAAACTTAAACTAAACGAAAAAGGAGTTGAAGCTCGCGCTGAGACAATTGCCAACGTCAGTATGCTTATCGGCTGTTCCTTGCATAATATTCCAAAAACATATCGGCTGATCATCACTCATGGTCTGGTGGTAGATATCCGATACAAAAATCAGCCAATTTTTATAGCATATATACCACAGAAAAATTTTCAAACGGTTTAAAAATTTTTATATTTTAAACAGCAAACTCCTTAGATAAGAGTTTGCTGTTTTTATTTAAGCTTGCAATTTTGTTTGTTTATAGTAATATAACTTTACAAGTGAATATATATTAAAAGCAGGATTTGGGGTAACCCTAATAAAGCGTAAAAGCTATATTGGAACCTAAACCTTTAAATCTGCTAACGCAGATTTTTTAGTTATTATTACCTGTCCCGTTAGATTTCTAGGATATTTATTAAACCTAAGAAATAATTAGCAGGGATTAAGTAATTTAATTACATTATTATTTATGAGTAAAATTCTAAGCGGGATGAAAAAAAATATTGAAGTTAAAATAGACGAAAATGAAAATTTAGTTTTGAAATCTATCGTTGATCGTAGTTCAAATAAACCAGAAGTTGATGCCCTTGTAGAAGGTCCAGTTATTTTGGTTCAAAAATCATCAGTTTTCGTTGATTTATCACCTTTCGGAACAGGTATCATTTATGGCCGTGAATTTATCAATGCAAAAGATATAATTAAAAAAATAAGCCTAGGTGACATTATAAAAGCTAAAGTTGTAGAAGTAGAAAATGTTAATGGTTATGTAGAACTTTCTCTAAAGGAAGCTAAACAAGCTCTTACTTGGAGTGAAGCTGAAAAAGCTATCAAAGCAAAGACTGTGATGGATTTAGAGATTAAAGACGCAAATAAAGGAGGATTGATTTTAGAATGGCAAGGAATACAAGGATTTTTGCCTGCATCTCAACTAAAAGCAGATCACTACCCTCGCGTATTGGATTCAGATAAAGATAAAATCTTAAAAGAATTAAAGAAATTAATCGGAGAAAAAATTTCAGTTATGATTATTTCAACTCTTCCAAAAGAAGGTAAATTAATCTTCTCTGAAAAAGACAACAATCCTGAAGAGAAAAAAGAAATATTAAGCAAATATACTGTTGGAGACGATCTAGATTGTACAGTTGCTGGAATAGTTGATTTCGGAGTATTTCTAAAACTTGAAGATGGATTAGAAGGTTTAGTGCACATATCAGAACTTGATTGGGGTCTAGTTGATGATCCACGTTCAATGTTTAAAGTTGGAGACAAAGTACGTGCTAAGGTTATTGAAATAAAAGAAGGAAAAATTTCTCTTTCAATAAAAGCTCTTAAGGAAAATCCTTGGACAGAATATGAGGGAAAATTAAAGAAAGGAGATATCATCAAAGGAGTTGTTATTAAGTACAACAAACACGGTGCTCTTATATCTATCAAAGAAGGAGTGGCTGGATTGGTACACAATTCAACATTTGGAACAGAATCAAAACTTCGTGAAAAATTAGAACTTGGTAAAACATATAATTTCCAAATTACATTGTTTGAACCAAAAGATCACAAGATGACTTTAATTCACTTAGAATAAACTAAATACAATACAAACTAAAAAATCCCCATTTAGGGGATTTTTTAATGTTTTAATAATTAATAAAAATAATGATAACCATAACAAACTCCACTACTACTTCCTCCAGGAGGGCCAAGTTTAATGGATTCAAATCCTATACATTTATTTTTCCAAGCCGGACCTGTATCTAAATTAACAGGAGCATATGTGTATTTTTTAGGATAAAAAAACAAAATTAATGATACTAACAAAATAACTATTATTACTAACCAAACTAAACTAAAACCTTTATTTTTAAACATATTTTTAAATTAAATTTAATAATAATATAAATAAAATTAACAACCTGTTGACCCTGGAGCACAAACTGGAATTGCTGGTGTAGGAAATATTACTCCATCAGAACAATTAAAATAAACTTTTTGAATAGGAAATACTGGCGATGGACAAAACATACTATATTCTGAATCGGAAGATGTAAGATATTTTTGATTTACTGTTTCCGTTCCATTACAAACACCTTCATGTGGTTTTATGTCTTTTTTAAAATTAATATACCCATTCCCAGAAAAATTATTACCACTTTGATTTAAATTTTCCCAGACAACAGATATATTATTTAAAATCGCAGTACTATAATTATTAGGACTATTTAATCGATTATCAATTTTTACTCCTTTAGTTGCAATATCAATTCCCTTTTGCAAATAACTATTAATTTCATTACCATTATCATAAGCAGTAAAAATAATATCTTTTTGTGGGAAAGAAGTTTTATTTAAAAGATCTATCATAAGATACCATGTCGCTACACTTCCATTCTTTTCACCTTGAATAAAACATTTTGAACCAATAAAAGAATATTCCTGACCATTATATAAAAGCTTTGTTTCTTTTTTAATATCAGGTATTCGAGTTACTGTTTTCGCATTTATTGTAAATAAATTATCAGAAAAATCTTGTTGTATATTAGCTACAGCACTACCAATACGAACTTTATAATTACCCGGCGTAACAGCTGGAATAGTAAATATTTGACTTCCATCGTTAGCAGTAGCCTCACTTAAAAAAACAACATTCTGCCAATCTCCATTCTGATGTAAAGCAACAACAATATCATTTGAAGATGAAGAAACATTACAACTATTCCACTTTACGGTAATCTGTTGTCCTACAGTAAATGTCTCTCCCCCATTTGGTGAAAGAACTTTTATCCAAGGACTAGTTGTTGGTAAACAAGAAGTTGCAGTTGACGTAGTTACAGTTGTTGTAGTTGTTGTATTGTTGTTTGCAGTATTATCTACTTGATTATTTACAACAGGAACATTTACAATATTATTTTGATTTTCTTGTGGAAGATTATTTTCTTCTACTTTTGGTAAAGTATTTGATTTTTTTCCTGTGTAATATGCAACACCACCAACCGCTAATATAGCAACAATCGCTATCAAAATACCTATTCCAAAACCTTTATTTTTTTTCATATTTTTATATTTAAACTAATAATCAAACTTAATATAATAATACCATATTTAAAAAACAAAAAAGTCTAAGATTAACTTAGGCTTTTTTGTGTAGTTTTAACATTTGCTCCGATCTCATCCATAACTTTCATAACTTTGTCTGCATAGTCTGGAACGATAGATGGAGGATTATATTTCTGAAGTATTTGTTTTGTTGTCTTGTCAGCATAATGCTGATCAGTATTAGGGTTGTTACCTCCTAAGTTCTTGGCTACTATTTCAATAGCCTCTTCGTCTGATTTAAAGTTAATCTTGCAAGAACCCCAACCCATAAAACTATGAGTTACTCTCTTACAAGCATGTCTACCACCAGTAGATTCTACGACAGATATCGCAGGTAAAAGACGCCAATCAATTTCGTTCTTTTCAGCTTCTTCTACCATTTTCATACCCATACCTTCAAGTGGCATTTTGTGCTCCTTGTAAAAAGTATCAATAGCATCTGCTTTAGACTTTAAGTCATTAGCTTTTTGGCCTATTACCTGGTTAAAGGCAAGTAAGCCATTGGCTTCAATATTCTGTTTTTGTGATAATACAATCTGTGGAACTTGAGTAAAATCATAGTTATCCTTCGTAATGTTACTAATTGGCATTGATGCTGTCACAATTGGCAAAAGAACGAATGACTCCACGAACCGTATTAATTTTTTGTTATTCATATTTGAGCGGTTTAGCTCCGCCAACTTCCGAGACAATTTCAGCCTCAACAGGAAATATCCTATATTTAAAGGATTTAAACCTATAAATAAGGATACCCCTATATACTAGCATTTTGACAACCAAAAGTCAATAGTTAAACAACAATTTTAGGGTATGTCAAATCTAAAATACCTTATAAAATAAGGATATTTTACACTATACCCATTGACAAATAAGGCTTAAATATGGTTAAATCTAGCCTTTGTGGATAAGATTATCAGCTATTTTGAAAGCTTCCCCTGCTCCCATAGTTACAACAATATCCTTATTAGATAAAATCATAGACTTAAGTTCTTTTTCAGCCTCCTCAAAACTATTAAAAGCTTTAGAAATATCATTACCTTCAAATTTATTTATCTCATTTGATAGAATTTCTGACGATATAGTCCCATCGTCTTCTTCACGAGCGTAATATATAGGAAGCAACATTACCCTATCAGCCAAACTAAAAGATTTGGCAAAATCATTAAGCAAAAGCTTTGTGCGACTAAAAAGATGTGGCTGGAATATAACTGTGATATTCCAATCATCAGCTTTAGGATACAACTCTCGGAAACCTTCCAATGTTGAAGAAATTTCTGTTGGGTGATGAGCATAGTCATCATAAACTTTGGCTCCATTTGGCATCTCTCCTTTATGTTCAAATCTTCTCCAAGTACCTGGGAATCGAGATACGGCTTTCACACTTTCGTCTTTATTTATTTCTAAAATATTTGAGACAGCAATAGCGCAAGCTGCATCTTTTTTATTATGAACTCCAGGAATTTTTAATTTTAAATTCTCATCAAAAAAGTCATGATAATTTACAACTTTAGCATTTATATTTTTTATAACTTCAGAAATGTTTTTATCTTCAGGATTACATACAACGAAACCATCGGCAGGTACTTTCATACAAAGCTCATGAAAAGCATTTTTAATATCTTCTATATCTTTGTAATAATCTAAATGATCTTCTTCAATATTTGTAATTACTAAAATTTTTGGATTTATATTTAAAAATGATCTTCTATATTCACAAGCTTCAACTACAAAATATTTACTTTTACCAGCGATAAAATTACTTTTTCCTTGTGGTGAGCTTGCCGAACCATCCCCCACAAGCAAACTTCCAACAATAACTGTCGGATCATTTTTAGTATCACGTAAAATTTGAGCGATCATTGCTGTCGTTGTGGTCTTACCGTGAGTTCCTGAAATTGCAATTGTATATTTATCACGACTTAAGATGTCTAACATCTGAGGATATGAACGAACTGGAATTTCTATTTGATTTTTTATCTTTAAAGCAAGTTCTGGATCATAATTATCTATCGCTATTGTATAAATAATCAAATCAGTATCTTTTGGAATGTTTTCATATGATTGACCAATCATAATCTGAGCGCCAACTTTTTTAAGTTCTTGTACAACTTCCCCATCCTGCATATCTTGCCCTGTGACAATCTTTCCATCATGAAGCATCATTCGCGCAATAGCCGAAATACCAATCCCACCGATCCCAATAAAATGCACGTGTTTAATTTTTGATAAATCTAAATTTTGCATTACTTTATTCTTTCATTTTATCATGAATTCCTTTTAAAAATTCATCTGGTTTTTCTTCTAATTCTTTTTTTAATTCTTCTTTAGAAAACCACCTAACCTCAGCAACTTCGTCTTCCTGAATTTTAAAGTCATTAAAACCAACAGGTAATTCAAGTAAAAATTCCTGACTAAAATAATTCCATTTAGTTCTTGTGCGTCTTTTAATTCCAGTAAATGGTTTTATATTTTTAAGCCCTATTTCTTCTTCAGTCTCTTTTATTATATTCGATTCATAAGTTTCTCCTTCTTCTACTGTTCCAGCAACTGCCGGTCCCCATTTGCCAGGATCGTGATTTTTATTAAAAGCTCTACGAGCAAGAAGTATATTGCCTTTTGTGTCAGTAATCCATAAATAAGCGACTCGATAAATACAATTTACGTCTCTATCGTTCCTATCTCTATATTCAATTAAATTGTCATTTTCATCAACTATTGGTATTTTCATAAATTTATTTTAATCCTTTAACTAACTTGATAAACAAATCGTTTCTTTCATATTCATTATTAAACATACCAAAAGACGCAAAAGCTGGAGAAAATAAAATAATGTCTCCTTTTTTTGATTTAGCTAAAGCGTTTTTAATAACTTCCTTTAAATCTTTTCCAATTTCATTAGAAACTTTTAATTTATATTCCTTCAACAAAACATCTGTTCCTGTGCCAGGGATTAAAGAAATAAATTTACAATTATTATTCATAACTTTTACAAAACTATTTAAGTTAAGCTTTTTATCTGCCCCACCACAAATCAAAACAATATTTTTATTCTTACCTTTCAATGCTTCAATTCCAGCAATAGTTGCCTCAGGAGTCGTGGCATTATTATCATTGTAAATTTTTATTCCTTTATATATTTTCAAAAGTTGAAGTCTACCCTCTACCCCTTTAAAATCTTTCACAACTTTTTTAATATTAGATTCTGAAATATTGAATTGTCTTGCGACTTCTACCGCACAAGCTAAGTTTTCTCTTTGATGTTCCCCTGGCACGATAAACTTCCAGTTTTCTACATTCTTTTTATTTACTGTAATCAACTTACTTTTTACATGTTCTTTCTTTATGAACTTTTTCATCCCTGGACGAATGATTAAAACATCGTCTTTTTTTTGATATTTAAAAATATTTGCTTTATCATCAAAATACTTTTCCATACTGTCCTTATAATAATTCATATGATCTGGCATAAAGCTCGTAAATACAGAAATATGTGGAGAAATTTTCGCTTCTCCAAAACCTTGCAACTGCCAAGAATCAAGCTCGCAAACTAAAACATCTCCTTTTTTTACTTTTTTTAATAATGGCAAAGTCGCCACACCGCGAACATTTCCACCCAAAAAAACTGAAGGTTTTTTTGTCCCGAGCATAGTCGAGGGATATTTCAATAACTTCTCATTAGCTTTTAAAATTTCATAAATTAAAGCTGTCGTCATAGATTTTCCTCTTGTCCCCGTCACCCCAACGATCATTATCTCAGGTGCACATTTTGCAAAAAGTGATACATCCATTTCAATCTTAGTTCCATATTTTCGGGCTTCTTTTATATAAATAGAATCTACTGGCACACCAGCAGATTTGATAACCATATCTCTATATCTAAAATCTTCCAATTTATGCTCACCTAAAACAAATTTAATATTGGGAAATTTTTCTAATGCTTTCAACGAAGTCGCTAATTTCTCTTTGCTTTTTAAATCAGTCACAATCAAATCCGCTCCGCATTCTGCCAAGAATTTCGTATATCCCAATCCCCGCCCCAAAATCCCCAGCCCCATGACTGTAATCTTCTTTCCTTTAAATTGTTCTATATAATTTTGCATATTAAATTATTTCCTGTTGATAACATTTTTCACAATACATTATAGGAGCAACTTCTTCAGTTAAATTTGTGTGAGTATCCTTGTCGCAATTATCACATTTTCTAATAAAAAACTTAAATGGTCCTCGTCGAATAATTCTATCTTTATGACGACAAAAAAAACATTTTCGAGGAATCGGCAGAACTAGCTTGCGATAAAAAAGCAATTCCTGTTCGGTAATTTTATAATTCCTTTCGCAATTGATACACTTTAAAACTTCTTTTGTAATAGAATCAGAAACATCTTTAATATGATCCGGAATATTTTCTGTCAACAACGTTTCTTTTCCTTCTGTTTTTTGAATATCGTCTTCCCAGCGAAAACCTTGAGCCAGCGCTTCCTTTTTAGTCAAAGGCATATTATCTTGAGCAATTGTTTCGTTGTAGGCAAAAGGTGCAATCTCAGGTGACATCATTAATCCATAGATTCCAAAATTTGTTAACTCTTTTACAATATGTTCTTTTAATCTTTCATATTCTTCTTTTGAATACTGTTTATTAAAAACACAATATTCAGCGTTTTTTAATCCATCACAACCAATGCAATCATGACAATTTCGCATTGCTATTGAATATAAAATGTCCTTACAATTACTAATTGTATTAGAACCAATTACAAAAGAAGAATAACCAGCAGCTACACAATTTAAAAAGAGTTCACTGTTGTATCCATAACCAACAACACCATCTGAATCTTTAGTATTTCTTGTGCTAAAAAGTAGTTTAGAATTTTCTGCTCCTATTGCCTCAAAACTATTTTTTACGTTTTTGCATTCAATTAAATTATCTCCTATAGAATTGGTGGTTTTTAAATTATTATTTTCTCGATAGGGAAATCTTAAACAAAATTTTTCAAATTTATCCTTATATTCTTCTGTTTTACTATAACTTCCTTTTATTTCTTTTATTCTTTTTGAATATTCCTCTGGTGTAATTTTTTCATTAAACCAATAATTGCTTTTGTTACGTAAATTAACACAACCAAAACAATTATTTAATCCGCTACAATTTAAAACAAAAAAAGAATCAATTGAATCATAGATGTTTTTTCCAAAAATAACACCATTAGATCTAAAAACATTAATGGATTCGTAACATCTTTCAATTTTTTGACCAAAAAAACAATCAGAAAAGTCTCTAGAATAACGAACTCCCCTTGAATATAAACCGTCTTCAATTGCACCAGAATTAAAAACCAGATAACAATTTTTTAATCCGCCTGACATGTTAGCATATTGACTATTAATATTTGGACCGTCTCCAGTGCTTAAAAAAGTTGTACTTTTTGGAACTTTGTGTAAAAGATTATTTAATTGATCAAAAAAATTTTTTGAAAAATCATATTCTTGAGCATAATCTTTTGAATCCCAGTTATCTGACATATAACATTCATAACAAAAAATATTATATTTAGATTTTGGGTTATACATGGAAACCACATCTTTTTTACATATTTCGCATTTTCTTCCAGAGTAAAGGCTCGTTTCGTTTCTCCAAAGTGCTAACATCTTAAAACGACAATCAGAACAAACATTAGGCACTGGAACCTTTATTTTCTTATAAAAAGAAAAATCGTCCTGATCTAAAATAAAATCTTGCTTGCATTTATTGCATTGTCTTGTTTCTGAATTCATGTATTTACTATATCAAATTCTTCTTTAATTCCTCCATATCATTAAATGGCACTTTTACGCCCAATATTTCCTGATATTTCTCGTGACCTTTTCCAGCTAGTAAAATATAGTCGCCTGCGAGCGCTAGCGAGCAGGCTTTTTTAATAGCTTCGCCACGATCAGCAATAAAAAGAACTTCTTTTAAAACCTTATCGGGCAAACCTTTTTTCATATCTAAAAATATATCTTCTATTTTTTCATTTCTTGAATTATCAGCTGTTGGAATTATAATATCACTATTTTCATAAACAATTTTTGTCATAATTTGACGCTTAGAAATATCCCTATCTCCACCACAACCAAAAACAGTAATTATTTTTTGATTGCCATTTTTCATTTTTTGAATAGTTTTTAAAACATTTTCCAATGCATCTGGTGTATGTGCAAAATCAACAATGCCAGTAGTATTATTAATACTTTTAATACTCTCGAATCTTCCAGCAACTGATTCTAAGTTTTTTATTATTTCTTTAACTTTTTCTTTATCAAAACCAAGCAAAACAGCAGCACCATAAATTGCTAAAATATTATAAGCGTTAAATTCTCCAATTAATTTTGAATCTAATCGTTCATTAAAATCTGCTTTATTTTTAAAACCATAACTATATTTTTTTGCTCTTATTTTTTCTAAAATTCTTTTACCATATTCGTCATCTATATTTGAAAGTGCAAAAGCATTTAATGACAAAGCTTTAAAAAATTTCTTTTTAGCTCCGAAGTAATTTTCAAAACTTTTGTGATAATCCAAATGGTCATGAGTTAAATTCGTAAAAATTCCACCTACAAAATTTACTCCTGCTACTCTTTTCTGATCCATTGCATGAGAAGAAACTTCCATAAAAACATATTCACAACCTTTATCTACCATCTCAGAAAGAAGTTTATTTAAAGGTATTGGTCCAGGAGTGGTGTGAGTAGAATGTCTTTTTTCCGTTCCAATAATATTTTCAACAGTAGAAATAAGCCCTGTCTTATAACCTAATTCTGTAGCAATTTTATATAAAAGCGTAGCTGTCGTCGTCTTACCATTTGTCCCTGTAACTCCAACGATTTTTAACTTAGAAGATGGATTACCATAAAAATGCATTGCTGCTAAAGTAGCAATCGCTCGCCTTTTGATTTTTAAATTTTTTATCAGTTTTTTCATCTATTCCTTTATCTTAAACCCTTTTCCAATAAAATTCCAAGGAAGCTTAATATTAAATTCAGGAAATTTATTTAAAACCCATTGGGTATATGTATTACTATTTGGACCCAAAAAAGAATACCTAGAACAATAAGGATATTTTTTTCTGAATTTTCTATAAACTCTATCATTTTTTTTACTGTAGAATTTTCTTCACCTTCAATATACCCTAATAATTTTGCTTTCCAAAAAAATTTGCTAATAGGCCAAATGAGGCCAATACCAAGAAATGGTGCTCTGTTATTTAAATGTAAATATTTAAAATCTTTATTAAATTTATTTTTAAAATGCATAACTTCCCATCTAGAAATAACACCTTTTTTGTTTAAAACAAACCATGAATGTTTTGCAAAACTAATTGGGAAAGATGCAGGAGAAGCAAAAAGAAAAACCTGGTATTTATCTTTTTTAATTAAGTTTTCACCAATTTCATCACTCATTTTTAATCAAAAATATTTCCAAGATAAGAATCTATTATTCTTTGATCTGTACTATAAAAACCTACATTGTCATCATGTAATTTTGTAGCTAAAGCGACTCCGACAAAACGCCAATGCCACGGTTCAAACTTATAATAAATATTACCTGCTGGATAAGAAATAATAAAACCATATTTATAAGCATTATCTAAAAGCCATTTATATTCTGGAGTTTTATCAAATCCTTCCAACGCGCCATTTGTCTTTACTGTTGTTAAATCTATGGCTGTGCCAAGTTGGTGTTCTGAATAACCTTGATCTGCTGAGAATTTATTTGCTCCAGCTCCATAAGTAACCTTATAAGTTGCCTTCAAATTTGTCTGAGTTACAAAAGATCTATAAGCAGACTGAACTCTCACAGCAACGCCATCTGCATTCCCAGCATTTATTAAATCTTCTATATGAGATAAAACATCAGAATGGATTTGGAAATTTGTACTTTTTGTACTTCTGTAATCTATACCAATATCAGACAAAGAAATAGGTACATAATGTTCGTTTAAAAAATAAACTTTAGAATATTTTTTTAATAATTCTGGGTCTGTTAAACTTAATTTTGAAAGAACTCCAACTGTATTTGTAATTTCATTAAATTGACTTTCTAGTAAATCACTTTTTTCTTGCCCTTGCTGTATCACATCAGTTAAGCTACTTTTTGTTCCAGAAACAACTTCTTCAAGATTTTTAATCTTATTTTGAAAATTACTTTTCATTGAAAGATTATCTTTATTTGAAATTTCAAGCTGATTCTCAATTAAATTGAATCTATACTCAACATATTTAATCAAACCAAAAAAAACACCTCCAATTATCAGAATTATCAATATATTAGATATTTTATTGAAAAAATTTATCATATTAATTATTACTTGTTTTTATTAAAATTTCCTGCTCAATCTTCTGAAATCTTTCCACTTCCTTGCCATCAATTATAACATTTTCTAAGAACATTTCTTTTGGCCTAGCCCAAATAACCCCATCTTCTAAATGCATATAGATAACTAAAGGCTCTCTTGTCTCACTATGGAAACCCTCCCCTAAAACCTTAGCCTTTGTCCCCTTATAATGTTTATAAACCGCCCCAATTTCTAATGTTTTCATAATTAAATACTATGTCTTAATTCAACAATTTTAATATTCGACACGTTTACTGGATTACTAAACTTATTCTTAAAATCTTCTAACAATAAATCTCTAATTTCTAATGGGTAAACTAACATATTTTTTAATTCTTCTATTTTAAACCATAATGGATTATAAAACTCATTACCATCTAACATTTGCTTCTTTTCAATAGAATCTTCATGTAATTTTGGTTCCCCTTTAATATAATTACAAAGATAAAAATATTGTTCGGTATCATCATCATAAATATGGCGATATAAAAGCTTATTAATTTCAGCCTCAATTGTTGTCTCTTCTTTAAGTTCACGAAGAACTGCTTGTTCTATAGATTCTCCTTCTTCCACTCCTCCACCAGGGAATGTAAAATATTCTTTTTCATTTTTCCTATGCATTAAAAGCACTTCATCTTCTCTTATTAAAATCGCAACAGCTCTTGTTCTTTTCATAAATTTATTTTTTATTTTTTAAAAATTTCTATTTTAATTTTGTCAGGATCTTCAAAAAATACAGCATAATACTCTGCTGTATACTCAGGAAATAACTTTGGACTTTCATATAAAGTTTTTATGTTTCTTGTTTTCAAAAATTCATTATAAAAATAATCAACTTCTTTCTTTGAATCAACTATAAAAGCTAAATGATTTAGTCCTGTATTTTTTCTGTTAAATTTATTTGATAGATATTCTGTTTTGGTGGTTTTTATCCAAAAATCCGCTGTTCCTTCTTTTCTTAAAGCAAGACAATCTTTTTCATCTCGAATAATTTTATAACCTAAAAATATAAACAGATCTTTATAAAAAGGAAATGATTTCTTTGAATTTGAAATATTTAATGATATATGTTCAAGAAAATTTTTCATAATTATATTTCTTCTACTTCTATTAATTCCTTGTTTAAAATAACACTTGAATATTCTTTCGTTGAAGGTTTATCTAAAAGAAACTTTCCCTTAAATTTTTTACCTTTCAAAAACATAGGCAACCAATGTAAATCAGAAGTCCACATTTGGCTGAAAGGAATTTCATCAACATAAAACCATTGTGGCTTCATTTCTTCACTTTCTGTAGGTTCTCCTAAAAAATTTTCTGCCTTAAAAATATGAACTTCTATGGTGTCCTGACTATTTTCAAGCTCAAACTCAATTATTCCAAATTTATCTAAATCAGAGACAATAATCCCAGCTTCTTCTTTTATTTCCCTTTTTATGGCTTCTTCAATGGATTCTCCATTTTCAACCTTTCCACCAAATCCATTCCATCTCCCAACTCCAAATCCACGCTTTTTCATTCCAAGCAATACTTTAGGGTGTTGATGAATTATACATAGCGTCGTAATTTTTTTCATACTTATTCAATTGAAATAATTTGTATTCCTTTTTCTTTAATCAATTCTTCTGACCAAAATGATTTATCTATCTTAAATTTTCCAATATAAGTTACTTTTTTCTTAACGTTCCTCCCAGTATATTCTTCTTTATCTGGATCCCATTCTTTAAGAAGAAGCGTATCTCCTTCTTTAATTTCAAAATCATTCAACCGAAGTTCGTATTTCTTTTTACCAGAAATTATTGCCTCAAAATATTTTGGGTAAATCTTTTTTGTAATTGTTTTATTTTCATTTTCCATATGGAAATTTTTAATTAACCAACGACTTACGATGTTGTGGTGCATTTATCATTCCACACTTTTTCCATTTAAAAACTTCTCCAGTTGCTGGATTGATAGCTCCACAAGGACAAGGATCATTTCGTCCAATATCTAATTCATTACTTCCAGAGACTTTTACGCTTTGAGTATCAGAAAATTCAGAAGGTTCATTGTGACTTGTAACTAAAGTTTGTTTCGTCTCAGAAACTTCAGGTTTTACTGGTTCATTAATAGTTTGAATAAAGGAAAGAACTTGTTCTTTAAATACTGCTTCCATTTCTTTAAACATAAAGAGTCCTTCTTTTTTATATTCTACAATAGGTTCACGCTGACCATAAGCACGCAAATTTACAGAGCTACGTAAATAATCCATCGCTTCTAAATGTTCCATCCATAGAGTATCTGTAGTATACAAAGCGATTCTTCGAACTGTTTCAAGAAATGCATCATTGCCTAATTTTTCTCTTTTTTCTTTTATTACCTGTTCTAATTTTTCCTTTTCTTCTCTGTTTTCTAAAGCATCAACTATAAGATTTTCAATTTCTTTTTTGTCTGCATGGATCATCTTTCTTCTTCTTTCATAAATAGCTTCTCTTTGATGATTCATAACATCATCATATTCAAGAGTATTTTTACGAGAATCAAAATGAAAACCTTCGATTTTTGCTTGAGCTCCTTCAAGAGCCCTACCAATAAAACTATTGGTGATAGCTTGATCTTCGGGAATTCCAAAACGTCCCATCATTGTTTTTATTCTTTCTGATCCGAATACACGCATCAAATCATCTTCAAGAGAAACATAAAACTGAGTCTCACCCGGATCTCCTTGTCTTCCCGAACGACCTCGAAGCTGATTGTCTATTCTTCTTGCTTCATGACGTTCAGTACCCAAAACGAAAAGTCCTCCAGCATTTTTCACAAATTCATATTCTTCCTTAATGATAGGATTACCTCCAAGTTTAATATCTATTCCACGGCCTGCCATATTTGTAGCAATAGTAACACCAGCTCTTTTTCCTGCTTGAGCTATTATTTCTCCTTCTTTTTCATGATTTTTAGCATTTAATATTGTATGAGGCACTCCTTCTTGTTTTAAATAAACAGAAAGAAGTTCATTTTTTTCAATTGAAATAGTACCGATCAAAACTGGCTGACCTTTTTGATTTAATTCTTTTACTTTTCTTGCTATTGCTTGGAACTTACCTTTTTCAGTTTGAAAGATTAAATCTGATTTATCTAAACGCACAATAGGACGATTCGTAGGAATAACAATAACATCCAAACCATAAACCTTTAAAAATTCTTCAGCAGAAGTTTCGGCTGTACCTGTCATACCTGAAAGTTTTTTATAAAATCTAAAATAATTTTGGAAAGTAATAGATCCACTTGAGCGAGTTTCCTTTTCAATTTTTACTCCTTCTTTTGCCTCAATAGCTTGGTGAATACCTTCAGACCAACGTCTACCTGGTTGAAGTCTTCCTGTAAATGGATCAACAATTATTACTTCTCCTTCTTTTACAACATAATCTTTGTCACGTTCAAAAATAGCTTGCGCTTTTACAGCTGTCTCTAAATGATGCACATACTTAATACCTTTTTCTGTATAAATATTTTGTATACCGAGCAAATTTTCAGCTTTTGTTATACCATCATCTGTAAGCTGAATCGCTCTTAATTTCTCATCAACTGTATAATCAACATCTTTTTTAAGTTGTTTTGCTATTTGATAAAATTTAATATAAAAATCTTCAGAATCGCTAGATGCAGAAGAAATAATAAGTGGAGTACGAGCTTCATCTATTAAAATAGAATCAACTTCATCAACAATTGCAAAAAAATGTTCTCTGTGAACAAGATCATTTACAGAAGTAGATAAATTATCTCGCAAATAATCAAATCCATATTCATGATTTGTTCCATAAGTAATATCTGCTGCATAAGCTTCTTTGCGTGTGCAAGGTTTTAAAAATTCATAAAGAATTTTAAATTCTGATATTTTTTCTTCATTTTCACTTTCTTTGTGAGCTGGATCATATAAATAAGAAACATTTTGTGAATTTATTACTCCAACTGAAAGTCCCAAAAAATTATAAATCTGACCCATAAGCACAGAGTCACGACGTGCAAGATAATCATTAACTGTAATAATATGTACACCAAGTCCAGCTAATGCATTTAAATATGCTGGAAGTGTTGCAACTAAAGTCTTACCTTCACCCGTTTTCATTTCAGCAATTTTTCCTTCATGAAGAGCAAGTCCTCCAATAAGTTGAACATCGTAATGCCTCTCTCCTAAATTTCTTTTAGCAGCTTCACGGACGAGTGCAAAAGCCTCTGGTAATATATCATCCAGACTCTCTCCATTTTTCAATCTATCCTTAAATTCTTGTGTTTTCTTTGGAAAATCACTATCTTGTAATTTTGAAATATCTGCTTCAAAAGCATTAACTTTAAACACTACCCCATTTGTACTTTTAATGAATTTAGAGCTTGTGTCTCCAAATATTTTACTAAATAAAGTCATAACTAATATATTAGCATAAAACCCCATCGTTCGCGAAAGACAGGGTGAAACGAAAAAACTTCCCCGACGTAACGTCGGGGAAGTTTTTCAAAAGACTATGCTCGCTTCTTTGTTGTCTTTTTTGCTGCTTTCTTAACTACTTTCTTTGCTTTCTTTTTTGCTGCCATATTATTTGTCGCTTGCGCGAAATTAATTTTCTAATTTAGTTTACAATAATTGCGACCTAAAAATATTTTTTATAAAAAAATATTTTTAAAATAATTATTGTGGAGAACTATATTAATTATCTCGCATCTCAAACAATAAGACAATACTTTTTTATCAAAACTGTGGATAACTTTTTATTTTTTCTCAAGAAAATAAAAATAATTTTTTAAAATAAAAAACAGAAAGAGTTTTTAAAAAGAAAAAAGTTAATACAAAAGTTTTCGCCTGCGGACACTGGCTTCGTTTTGTCCGCCAGAAAATTTTTAATATTAACTTTTTTCTTTCACTAAAATTTTAGACACAAAAAAAATTGCTTCCATTTGAGGCGGGTCATGGCTAAACTCCAACATATGTGCCTATGTGAGTGCGATAACCCGCCACAGATGAAAACAATTCTGTGACTAAATTATATCATAAAAATAAAAACTAACAGCAATATTATTCTCTATTTTGAGCATTCTCTAATATGTGTAATATCACATCATCCTTTTTTGCGCCTACAGATTCACAAGATTCATGAAAATGAGAATTGTCTTCTAGTTGCGGTGAAAGTTCTATATTTTTTAAATAAATTCCTTTTTTAGAATCTAAAATGAAATTAGATTTCAAATATGAAGAAGCACCAAGATGATTATGTAAATTTTTTGAAAAATTAATTAATTTTTCTTTTTCATTAGAAGAAAATTTTTCTAATGGAGGAAATGCATAAACATTACTCCCTCGAAAATTAGAAACTGTATGCATTGATGTTTCTTTACCTTCAACAAATTCTTCCACTAAAATACTTTTTTTATGTTTTACTCCATCCTCTATCGCATCTACTAATTCTCCAAATGTATTTGCAATATGTATTCCCATACTAAAATCAGGAGTAAAAGATTTTACAATCCATGGTGAAGAAAATTTTGCATGAATTTCTTTTGCTTTTTTAATTGAATATTTTTCTCTTGGCCCATCGAAATCTTCTTGATATAAAGGAAGCACTATATGGTTTGGCATTCTTATGCCAATATTTTTTATTTCATTTTGCAAAACAGATCTTGCGTTTCCAGAAGACAAAGAATGGGTTAGCCCTCCTATATTTGGAATAGAAAAATTTTCAAGAATATTAGAAAAACTCAAATGCGTAGCATTCCAAATAACATCTACTTTGTTTATTAAATCTGAAGGACTAATAGGAATTCCACCTAAATGCCATATGCCTTCTTTATCTATTAAAATATCAACTGGTTTTAATTGATTAGACAAATTCTCTATTAAATATAAAATAACATCACCACCCTCTTTTAAAGAAGTTTCATAAAAATCTCCCATTCCACCTCGTAATATTCCAACTCGTTTTTTATTTTTTTCTTCTACCATTATATTATTATAACAAAAAACACCCCGCTTACGCGAGGTGTTTTTTGTATTTGCTGTTCTATGTTTTGTTTCGTTCTTAACTAATTTTTTTTGTATGTCTTTCCATTCTTGTCAGAAAGTTTTAAGTTCTTACAAACTATTGTGTCGTCAATTGAGCGACACAATACCGACTCAATAAATCCAACCTCTCCGAGGTCTGATCTCATTTGAGATGAGATACACAATTTTGATAAATCAAAATTGGGACATTTTTCAAATTGAATTATTCCACGAGCAGCTTCCGCTACCCGTGCCTTGTTACGACTTAGTCCCTGTCACCGAGCTTACCTTAGGCCCTATTTATATAGAGACTTCGGGTACTCCCGGCTCCCTTGACTTGACGGGCGGTGAGTACAAGACTTGAGAACGTATTCACCGCGGTTTAGCTGACCCGCGATTACTAGCAATTCCAGCTTCATGAAGTCGAGTTGCAGACTTCAATCCGAACTGAGGCCGCTTTTAAACGATTAGCTCAGAGTCGCCTCGTCGCTGCGCGTTGTAACGGTCATTGTATTATGTGTGTAGCCCAGGGTATCAAAGGGACATGCTGACCTGGCGTCATCCTCTCCTTCCTCCCCCGCCT